>JBEAVE010000043.1:0-48941 GCA_041161065.1 Pseudomonadota bacterium
CCCGTTCTCTCTATAAAAACTATTACTTTTTTCCTCAAATCTATACTGTAACTCATCTCTTCTTCCTTCTTCACTTATAAAACTATAGCAAATTCTATCTTTATAGGAATCTTACTATAAATGATGATTTGAAAGTAACGGTAGCTGGCTATGTTGGAAAAGGACAGCGCACAGATGAATTATACACCGATTCTGATAGTAAAACCATTTCAATGAAAAACAATAGTGCGTTAAATCCGCATTTTGTTAATGTTGGATTACAATACGGTAATTTTAGCAGCCGTTTATTGGTGGATAATTACCGAACAACTAATCGCGATGGTTATGGTTTGATTTCTGAGCAACAATGGCGCACAGATTTTCAAACATGGTCTTATCAAGCTAAATACACCAAGCCACTAACTAAAGATTGGAAATTAGCTATTGATGCAGGTTACACGCGGGATTCATCTTGGGTAACAGATAATGGTATTCCCGAAGATTTTACGAAAACAATTATTGAACATTTATGGTTAAAAAATCATTTACATTATAGTGTTAGCGATGCGTTTGAATTGGCGACAGGCGTGGAAGTAAATTACGATAAAAGTGTTGATAAAGCCTTTATAGAACCACAAAAAATTCCTCATTTTCATTATTATAGTTTGTTTTTAGAGGGTGATTACAAATCTACTCTAGGAAGTATTACATTAGGTTTGCGTTATGATAATCACAACCTATTTGGTGGAAACTTTGCGCCGCGCATTGCATTAACAAAAGTAGTGGATAAATTACATTACAAGTTGTTATACAGCCATTCATTTCGTACACCAATGACATACAACGTTGTTTTGAACCCTCAAATTAAACCCGAAAAAACGACCGTTTTTGAAGCAGAAGTGGGGTATCAAATCCATAAGAACATGAACGTAATGGTTAATATATTTGATAATAAAACAAAGGATACGATTGTCTTTGATGTTTCTCCAATTGATAACCAAGAAAACTATTTCAACGCAAATCAAACAGGAACGAGAGGAATTGAAGCAGAATGGCGTTTCAAAGATGATTGGGGAGATATGGCACTTTCTCACTCTTATTATCGTAGTGGAAGTGGAGCAGCCAGAAATCAACAAGTCATTAATTTTCAAGATGGAAGTGAGCAAAAATTATTGCATTTAGGGTTTGCAGCGCATAAAACAGCTTTAACCTTTAATTTCAAACTTGCACCGCATTTGAACCTTAATTCAACGGCTGCTTTTTATAGCCCCCGTTATGGTTATGATGGCGTAGATGAAAATGGTTTGCCCTTTTTGAGAAAGTATAATGATAAAGCATTAGTTAATTTATTTCTCCGTTACCAACCTTCTTCTATTAAAAACCTAGAAATTGGCGCGGGCATATATGATGTGTTTGCTTCAACGCCGAGTTTCATTCAACCTTATAATGCAGGGCATTCTCCGCTGCCTGCACCCTCGAGAGAAATTGTGTTGAAACTGGGTTACAAATTTTAGGTCGTGATCAATAAAAAATGACAGTTGATCATATAATTCTATGAAAAACAACGAAAATTTATAAAATTATCTCTTGTTTTGCTCACTGTCAAAAAAGGTAGGTAGTAGCATAGCAGTCGTTTTTTAGATGACTACTGTATTATTCGTGAGTACCACTACTAATTCCGTACAATTCCCCCAAATTTTATCGCTAAAACGCCGTTTGTCATGTTTTTGTAGCCGTTGAGTCCATTAAATTAGCGTTTAATTAAATACTAATTTACTATTATACCCATAGCACAAACAAAACATCATGCTATAAAAATAATGGACTTTTTAATTCTCAGGAGAACGCTCATGAAACGCCTTTTATTAACCTCAGCAATTGCAGCTACCTTGACATTAAATGCTGTTAATTTGCCCGTCGCCGCGCAAGGAAATGGTCGAGGTTTCAATGCTGGAAACAATGCAGCACAATTCATCGGTGGCACATTAACCGATCAAGATAAAACAGAATTACAATTCTTACGCGAAGAAGAGAAACTTGCTCGAGATGTTTATTTGACATTAGGCGGCATTTGGAATGCAGTTGTTTTCCAAAATATTGCAACCTCTGAACAGCGTCATACTGATACGGCATTACAACTTTTAAATGCTTATCAAATCCCCGATCTTGCATTAGCTGATATTGGAAAATTTCATAACACTACCTTACAAGATTTATATAACACACTGATTGCACGTGGACAACAAAGTTTAACCGAATCTTTATTAGTAGGTGCTTTAGTGGAAGAGGTTGATATTAATGATTTACAAAAGATGCTCAATGCGACGAAAAATCCTGATTTAATCAAGAGTTACAGTCAATTGTTACAAGCCTCTTATCGGCATTTGAATGCTTTTACTTATGCGTGGAAAGCGCAAACCGGACAAACTTATCAAGCACAGGTTCTTCCACAGGTAGAAGTGGATCGGATTTTGGGTTGTGCACCTTTAACCGTTGATGCAAATTTTCAAATCCATCTTCCTTCCGTAAAATATGCAAATATGGATTTGTGGGCAAACCTTAGTTATTTACCGACTAGTTCAAATGAGGTTATTTTTCAAGTGATGGATTATGGTGCGAGTATTTCAAATGATAGTTGTACGGTGGCGACATTATCACCTGTAGATTTAAGTTTGAAAACGCCGATTGCGACTTTTAAACACCGTCCTTCTTCTGATGGAAAGCTCTATTTTGTATTAGATAATTACACGCCTTAGAAAAACCAAAAATCAGAGGAAATTTCCTTTGATTTTCTCAAAAAAGTTCGCGCAATTTTATGTCTGTTTTTGACAAACTTGTTGCGCGATCCACCCAAAGAAAAATAATCCTATATAATCTGCGCTTAAATCTCCCCAATCAAAGGTTCGATGGGGAGAAAACAATTGTGAGAATTCTTCTGCCGTTGCTAATCCTCCCACTATAACGCTTCCGACGAGAAAAAATCCCCATTTACGGCAACTTAGGTTTATATTAAACAGAAAACCTAAGCCCCCGATCAATAAAAAATGCCCCAGTTTGTCGCTATACGGTAAAATTCGCATGAAATGAGCAATCGGTAAATGACCCGTATTTGCTAAAATAATGATTACAACAATGAAAATACCGTAAAGCAAGGTGAGTTTTTGAAGGCGCGTCATGGCGTTGGCTTTTTGAAGGCGGGGAACATTAAATTTGGCAGGTATTATAAGGTAATTTGTTGTTTAGCGCATGATTTATAAACTATTAAAGAACTATTTGCGCCGATTAAGCAGCGCGTCTTTGCGAATGTTGCTCGTTGTGCCTTTTGTGCTCCAAATTTTTGCGGCGGTGGCGATTACGGGCGGATTGGCGTTTTACAATGCCCAAGAAGCGGTCAATGATCTCGCGGGACAACTGCGCGCCGAAGTCACCACTCGCATTCAAGAACGCATCGAAAATTATTTGGAAATCCCCCATCAAATCAATTCGTTAGATGCCAATGCCATTCGATTAGCCGAGCTGAATATTCAAGACATTTCACAGCGCGAACGCCATTTTTGGCAACAATTGAACCATTTTGAAGCCATCAGCCACCACTACATGGCAACGCCCGATGCCCAATATTTTGGCGCGCGACGGTTGCATGATGGCAAAATTCAAGTCATCGCCCGCAATGAAGTCGGCGAAAATCAATATTTTAGCGTCGACGATCACGGCAAACGCCAAGCCCTAACAGAAACAGTGGTGAATTTCGACCCCCGACAACGCCCTTGGTATCAAGCCGCCGTCGACAAAGGTCACGCCACTTGGAGTCAAATTTATTCCGATTTTAGCTCGAGAAGTCTTGCAATTACCGCCACTTACCCGCTTTATGACGATCAACACCAATTACAAGGCGTATTGGGCGCATCACTCACCTTGTCGTGGATAAATGATTTTCTCAGCCAATTGAAAATCGGTAAATCGGGACAAACCTTTGTCATGGATAGAAAAGGTTTATTGGTAGCGAGTTCTACGCATACCCCCGTTTTAGATGAAAAATTAGAGCGCGTCATGGTTTCTTCCGCTAATAATTTACTCTTAAAAGAAGCCGCCCTTTTCTTAAAAAACCAAGTAAAATCTTTAGATGAAATTAAAACTAGCACACCTTTTGATTTCTACATTCACGGCGCGCGACAATTCCTCCAAATTACCCCCTTTCAAGATAATTACGGATTGGATTGGTTGATTGTTGCTGTTGTTCCAGAATCTGATTTCATGGGAAGGGTTGAAGCCATTACACAAACCAGTTTCTGGATGGCATTAGTTGCTCTGTTATTAGGTATTTTAGGCGGTATTTTAACATCGCGCTGGGTTATTCGCCCAATTCAACAATTAAACGAAGCCGCTAAATCCTTAGCACAAGGACAGTGGGAACAAAGCATCGACATTCAAAGAAATGATGAACTAGGACAGTTAGGAAACTCCTTTCGTTCAATGGCAGAACAATTGAAAGAATCCTTTAGAATTTTAGAAGATAAAAATGCCACTTTACAAAAGCTCGATGAACTAAAAGATGAGTTTCTCGCCAATACGTCTCACGAATTAAGAACACCCTTAAATGGCATTGTTGGAATTGCTGAATCAATGTGTGATGGAGCAGTGGGTTCTCTAACTGATATTCAACGTAAGAATTTGTTAATGATCGCACACAGTGGTCATCGTTTAACAAATTTGGTAAATGACATTTTAGATTTCTCTAAATTAAAACATAACAACTTAGAATTAAATCTTCGGTCGGTTGGGTTGAGAGAAATTACTGAAGTTGTTTTAACATTAAGCCAAAGTTTAGTCGGCGATAAAAAACTCAAACTATTTAATAAAATTCCTGCCGATTTACCGCCTGCAAAAGCCGATGAAAATCGATTACAACAAATTTTATATAATTTAATTGGAAATGCAATCAAATTTACGGATACTGGAAAGGTAGAAATCACCGCCGAAAAAGTGATAGAAAATGGTAAAGAATGGTTAGCTTTAAGTGTTATTGATACGGGCATTGGGATTGCTGCTAATAAATTAGATAGTATCTTTGAATCTTTTGAACAAGGCGATGGTTCAAATACTCGTCAATATGGCGGCACAGGGTTGGGATTAACCGTTACAAAACAATTAGTTGAATTACACAAAGGCACAATTAAAGTCGTTTCTAATGTGAACAAAGGGTCTCGTTTTACAGTAACGTTACCGATTGCAGAAACGCCCGCCGAAAATACCCCAACACGCTTAGCAACTATCCAACGTCATTTGATTATTCCAAATATAGAAGAAACACCTGTGCAAGTTGAACCTTCAGATTTAGTGATAAATCCTGATGCATCGCGTTTCACAGTGTTAATTGTTGATGATGAACCGATTAACCGTCAAGTATTGCTTAATCATTTGTCGTTGCAACATTATGCGGTGGTTGAAGCGGGACATGGACCTGAAGCATTAGAAATGGTAAATGAGGGGTTGAAACCGCATTTGGTGTTATTAGATGTGATGATGCCTAAAATGACAGGATATGAGGTTTGTCGACGGTTAAGAGAGAAATTCCCAGCCAATGAAGTACCGATTTTATTATTGACCGCCAAAACGCAAGTTTCTAGTTTAGTGGAAGGGTTAGACGCAGGCGCAAATGATTATTTGACCAAACCGGTTTCTAAAAATGAATTATTGGCGAGAATTAAAACCCATTTACAGTTGAGCAACTTGAACATTGCATACGGTAGATTTGTTCCCCATCAGTTTATTCAACTAATGGATAAACAAAGCGTGGTTGATGTTAAATTGGGCGATCATGTTGAAAAGGAAATGACCATTTTATTTTCGGATATTCGAGGTTTCACGAGTATTTCTGAAACGATGAAACCCCAAGAGAATTTTGATTTCATTAATGCGTATTTGAGCAGAATGGAGCCGATCATTGCAAAACATAACGGTTTTATTGATAAATATATTGGTGATGCCATCATGGCGTTGTTTCCCGGAAACGTTGATCAAGCGGTGCAAGCGGCGGTGAGAATGTTGCAACGATTAATTGATTACAACTCAACGAGAGGAAGACCGGGAAGACCGATGTTGAAAATTGGGATAGGCATTCATACGGGTTGGTCGATGTTAGGAACGGTAGGTGGAGAAAATAGAATGGGCGGCACGGTGATTGCCGATGCGGTTAATCTAGCGTCGAGAACCGAAGGTTTAACAAAAGTCTACGGTGTTGCTTTATTAATTACCGAACAAGTCTATCAAAAATTGCAAAATCCACAACAGTACAAAATTCGCGTAATTGATCGAGTAAAAGTGAAAGGAAAAACCATTGAAGTGACATTGTACGAAGTATTTGATGGCGATCCAACTATCCAATTAAGTTTGAAACAAAAAACCTTGCAAGATTTTGAGCAAGGCTTTAGGTTTTATCATAATCAACAAATTACGGCGGCGTTGGCGTGTTTTCAACGAGTTCTTTATTTGAATCCAGAAGACCACGCGGCGAAAGTCTATTTAGATCGTTGTAAAGAACATTTAATGTAAAGGGGGAACAATGGGACTGTTTAATAAACTAAAAGACTTCATTGAAAGTCGTCAAAACAACCTTGATGAAGAAGAGGACGATATTGAAAATAATGATCGCATAACACCAGAAATGATCGATCAACCACCAGAATATACCTTTTCTCAAGCATTGCATTTGATCAAAATGGGCGATTTGGCAAAAATAAAAGCCTATTTGAAATTCAACCCAAAATATGCCATTTGTAAAGATTGGGACGATCACACTTTATTACATAGAGCCGCGCATTTCTCCCGATTTGAAATCGTGAAATTGTTGCTTTCTCATGGCGCAGAAGTAAATGCTTTGTATAAAGAACAAACACCATTACATTTTGCGATTAGTACCAATGATTTGTGGGCGAAAGCCAATAAAAAAGACGTTGATTATCACACTCACCAACAAGAGCAGTTTGAAACCGTTAATATTTTATTACAAAAAGGGGCTGATGTTAGCATTAGAGATGACAAAGGAGAAACCCCATTACATCTCGCTGTTCGATTTGAGCATTTGAATTTGGTGATGTTATTGCTCAAAAATGGATCAAATGTGGAAGAACTCACTGAAGTCGAAGAAACACCAGATTCTCCACATAATGGAAGAACGCCGCTATTAGTTGCCGCGCGTAGCCACAAAAATCCAGATATTTTAACTTTTTTATTAAAAGCAGGCGCAAATCCAAATTTTGTTGATTCAACAACAGGTTACAGTGCCTTACTTTATATTGCTGCTGCCCCGCGAAATGATGACATCTCTAAAGAAACTGCATTACAACAAGCGGCTGAAATTTTATTACAATATGGTGCTGATCCTAATTTAACCATTGAGCAAAAAAGTCATCAAATGGCAATTCATTTAGCGGCAGCAAATAATCATGTAGGCGTTGCGGAAGCTCTATTGAACAAAGGCGCAGATGTGAATGCAAAAACCGATAAGAACGCCACGCCAATGAGTATTGCTGCACGGCAAGGTGCAGTTGAAATGGTCAAATGCCTATTGAAACATAAAGTCGATATCAATGAATCGCGGGCTTTATTTCATGCGGCGTTTTGTCGAGAAACCACTGAGGTAATGGACATTTTATTGAAAGCAGGGGCAGATATTAACGCGCCCGATCCGCAAGGGGTTACACCGCTATTTGCAGCAGTGTATGCCACTTCATTGCAAAATGTGCAATTTTTGTTATCTCATGGGGCGGATACAAAGTTACATCCGCCGGGAAGAACTTTATTACAACATGCTTTTGCAAGTTGGGGTTCAATTGAAGCCTTACCAGAAAACAAAAAAGACCCTAAAATTGCGGAAGATGCGGTTAAGATTATTGAAATGCTTGGGGGGTTTGATTCTCTAAAGAAAAAGCGTGGTTATTGAGTGGGAGAAATGAGATTTATCTTGACAAGTGGTTGTCTACATTAGAAAATAGTGGGCTTAGTTTTGTAAATTGATTAAAAAATTCAAGGAGTAATACGTTGGCTAATACTGCTCAGGCAAAAAAACGCGCGCGTCAAGCGGAAAAACACCGTCTTCACAACAATAGCCGCCGCTCAATGTTGCGGACTTTTATCAAAAAAGTGGTCAAATCCATTGAAGGGGGCGATAAATCCGTCGCCGAAGCGGCATTCAAAGAAGCGGTGCCCGTCATTGATCGCATGGCAAATCAAGGCATTATCCACAAAAATAAAGCTGAACGCCACAAAAGCCGTTTGAGTGCCCACATTAAAGGCATGACTGTCGCTGCTTAACAATTAGGCGCATAAAAAACCTTCCTATCATCACAATGGGAAGGTTTTTCTTTGATTTGTAGAAATGTTTAAACAGAGAAAGAAGAACCACAACCACAACTGGTTGAAACATTGGGATTGCGGATTACAAATTGTGCCCCTTCTAATCCTTCCACGTAATCAATTTCCGCACCCGACAAATACATCATGCTCATCGGGTCGACCAATAATTTAACGCCTTGTTTTTCAACGACTGTATCGCCGTCTTGGAGGTTTTCGTCAAAGGTAAAACCGTATTGAAAACCCGAACAACCCCCGCCTTGAACAAATACGCGCAACATTAACCCGGGTTGGTTTTCTTCCTTAATTAATTCTTCCACTTTGCTTGCCGCGCTGTCGGTAAAAATTAAAGGGGTTGCTGCTTCTATTTCAACTGCTGCACTCATGATAAACCGCCTATTTAGAAATAAAATAAAAAGTGTAACGCCCAACGATAATGGGTTCAAGGGGCGATATTTTCAAACTCGCCAATAATATGGACTTCGGGGTGTAATTGTACGCCAAAACGTTCTTTAACCGTTGAAATAATTTTTGCAATCAATTCTTCAACATTTTGCGCGGTTGCATTGCCCCGATTGATAATAAAATTAGCGTGTTTTTCAGAAACTTGCGCGCCACCCACTTGAAAACCTTTAAGCCCCGCTTCCTCAATTAATTTCGCCGCAAACAAGGGGTGCGGATTACGAAATACCGATCCACAACTGGGCAATCCAATCGGTTGCGTTTCTTTACGTTTTTCTAATAATGCTTTGATATGTTGAGCATTTTTGTTATGCGATTGAAAACGTAGCATCGCCGATATAAAAAATTCGTCCGCCACCGGTTTAATCACATGACGATAATTTACTGTAAATTCAGCGGGTTGCCTTTCAATTAACTGTCCCCGCCGATTTAACATTGTTACCGATTCAACCAAATGCCACGTTTCGCCGCCGAACGCGCCCGCATTCATCGCCAACGCCCCCCCCAACGACCCCGGAATTCCACCCAAAAATTCGCCACCGCCAAACCCTTCCCGCGCCGTTTGCCGCGCCACTTTCGCACACGACGCACCCGCCTCCGCATACCAGCGCGTGCCTTCATGACAGGATAACTCATTGATTTTTATGGTTGAAATTACCGTTCCGCGAATCCCCCCATCACGCACCAGTAAATTACTGCCCAATCCCAACCAAAATAGCGGTTCATTTTCGGGAGTGGTGCGTAAAAAATCAATTAAATCATCAATATCCGCTGGAATAAAAAAACGATCCGCCACCCCACCAATTCGCCAAGTGGTATGTTTAAATAATGGTTCTTGAAACCGTATTTCTCCACGCATTTGCTCAAACTCCTTGTTTCAAACTGGCTTCCATGAAACCATCTAAATCACCATCTAAAACGGCTTGAGTATTTCCCACTTCATACCCCGTTCTCAAATCCTTAATTCTCGACTGATCTAATACATACGAACGAATCTGACTTCCCCACCCAATATCCGATTTGTTCTCTTCAAGAATTTGTTGTTGCGCATTACGTTTTTGCATTTCTAGTTCATAGAGTTTTGCTTGAAGTTGCTTCATCGCCGTCGAGCGATTTTTATGTTGTGAACGATCATTTTGACATTGCACCACAATATTTGTAGGCAAATGGGTAATTCTAATCGCGGATTCTGTTTTATTAACGTGCTGTCCACCCGCGCCACTTGCTCGATATACATCAACTCTCAAATCTGCCGGATTGATTTCAATGGCAACATCATCATCTATTTCTGGTGCAACAAAAACTGCTGCAAAAGACGTATGCCGCCGATTTCCTGAATCAAAAGGGGATTTTCTTACCAAACGATGCACGCCTGTTTCAGTTCTTAACCAGCCAAATGCGTAGTCTCCTTCCACTCGAAGGCTCGCGCTTTTTATGCCAGCAACATCACCCGCAGAAACCTCTAAAATTTCTGTTTTGAAACCTCGTTTATCCGCCCATCGTAAATACATTCTCAATAACATTTCCGCCCAATCTTGCGCTTCTGTTCCTCCCGATCCCGATTGAATATCTAGAAATGCAGGTTGATTGTCCATTTCTCCCGAAAACATTCGGCTAAATTCTAAAGTAGCTAAGTGTTTTTCTAATGCGACTATATCATTTTTAACCATTTCAACTGTTTGAGGATCATTTTCAGCTTCTGCCATTTCTAACAAATCGTTATTTTCATGGAGTTGTTGCTCAATTTTATCGAGGCTAAAAATCACTTTTTCTAAGGTAGCACGTTGTTGTCCTAAACGTTGCGCTTGTTCGGGGTTGTTCCAGACCGTTGAATCCTCTAATTCTCGACAAATTTCCTCTAATTGTTCTTTTTTTGTAGCATAGTCAAAGATACCCCCTCAATGCGTTTAAACGCACTTGCATTTCTTTTAATTGTTCAAAAACAGCATTTAATTCCATTGTAAAATCCTTTCTATTGATCCGTTGAATATTTTAATACAACCTTGCAAAATAATCCTATCGAACCTCAACAAATAAAGCAACAAAAGCGGTCTGTATAAAATAAGCGTTGTAATGTGGTAAAATGGTAACTAACTGTTAAAAAAGAAAATTTTTCTAAAAAACCGAACAACAAAGTTTGAAAACTGCGGAGGTTTTTATGTTGCAACAGGGTTTTATTATCTTATGGATATTATTGGGAATGGAAGTTTCTGCGCAGACAATTTACAAATGTTTGGGTGCAAACGGCGGGGTGACATTGAGTGATGATCCGTGCCCGTTGGGAATGCGCAGTGAAATTCTCCGCGCGCCCGCGCCGACGGTTAATCAACTGCAAATTGCACCAAAAGTCGTGCCAAACACTAAAGTCCCTGTTTTAACAGAAAAATATTCTCCTCGCGTTCCCCCCCGCGTGGTGACACCGCCCCCCGCACCCGATGACGGATTGGGCGACGGCTACGGCATTTTGAGTAAAGAATACCGCGCGGCAAAAAAATCACCCCACCGCGATTTATACCCCAAACGCGATGGTTTAGGCGACGGTTACGGCATTTTTAGCCAAGAATATCGCCAACTTCACCAATCGCCCGACCCCGCCGATAAACCCCATCACCCCTATTTGCACCGAAAAAGAGATTGATTTTTTCTATATTTCTATTATTATTGAAACATGGAAACGACAGAGATTATCAAGGCATTATCGGGGTTGGCGCAAGAATCGAGGCTGGCGATTTTTCGATTGCTCATTCAAAACGGTGCGCAAGGGTTAGCGGCAGGGAAAATTGCTGAAATATTGAACATCGCGCCTTCTTCTTTATCTTTTCATCTCAAAGAGTTAGCGCACGCCCGTTTGATAGAATCTCGACAAAATGGGCGTTTCATCATTTATTCCGCCAATTTTCAAACTATTAATACCTTAATCGATTATTTAACCGAAAATTGCTGCGGCGGAACATCTTGTTTAATCAAGGAAAAACCAATGAACACAAAAAACTATAAAGTGTTATTTTTATGCACAGGCAATTCTGCGCGGTCGATTTTGGCAGAAGCCTTGTTAAATCAAATGGGTAACGGTGTTTTTCAGGCATTTAGCGCAGGTAGTTTTCCAACGGGAAAAGTGAATCCTTTTGCCTTAGAAATCCTGCAAAAACAAGGAATTGATACGACTTTATTTCGCAGCAAAAGCTGGGACGAATTCAGCGATGTTTCTTTAGATTTTGTTTTTACGGTCTGTGATAACGCCGCCAACGAAATTTGCCCCGTTTTTCCCACAAAACCCGTCACCGCTCATTGGGGCATCGAAGACCCCGCCGCTGTCGAGGGATCAGATGACGACAAACGTCGCGCATTTTTTAAAGCCTTTTCTTTATTACAACGGCGCATTAGTTTATTTACAAATCTTCCATTTGAAAAATTAGATCAACTGGCTCTCAAAAAAGAACTCACACAAATCGGTCAATTATCGAGGAACGAACCATGAAAAACATTAAAATTTTAGGCATCGGTTGCACAAAGTGCCAACAAACCTATCAAATGGTTAAAGAAACCGCCCAACAAATGGGAGTTGAAATAGAACTAGAAAAGATCGAAAAAGCACCAGAGATTGTCCGATTTGGTGTGATGAAAACCCCCGCTGTTGTTATCGATGGAAAAGTCGTTCATGCAGGCGGATTACCTCAACTTGCTCAAATTGAAACATGGTTAAAATCTGTATGATTCTAACAAGTATTTTAACCTGTCCACATTGCGGTTTCTCTAAAGAAGAAACCATGCCGACAAATGCTTGTCAATATTTCTACGAATGTGAGCATTGTCACGTCATTTTAAAACCTAAAACGGGTGATTGTTGCGTTTATTGTAGTTATGGCACAATTCCTTGTCCGCCCGTTCAAAAAGCGGGAGAAAATTGCTGTGGCTGTCATTAAAGCAATTTCTTTTATTTTCTTTGGATTGGTGCTCTATTTTTACTTACCTGAATTTAGCCAATTTGTTTTCAATTTTCTTCCCTTTCATCGTGATACCCATGTGGGTGAAGCGGTGTATTTTTTTCTTTATGATACACCAAAGGTATTTTTGTTACTGACTTTAGTGGTTTTTGTAATGGGGATTGTGCGATCTTTTTTCTCACCAGAAAATACTCGCGCCTTGCTTTCTGGGAAACGTGAAGGATTCGGCAATATTTTCGCGGCGTTATTAGGTATTGTAACCCCTTTTTGCTCTTGTTCAGCCGTCCCGTTATTTATTGGATTCTTATCGGCGGGTGTTCCTTTGGGCGTAACTTTTTCTTTTCTGATTTCTGCGCCGATGATTAACGAAATTGCTCTCGCTTTATTATTTAGTTTATTTGGTTGGAAAATAGCGGGACTTTATTTGATATTAGGTTTAAGTGTGGCGATTTTTGCAGGTTATCTTATTGGGATTTTGAAATTAGAACATCATTTGGAAGATTGGGTATTAGAAACACCGAAAACTTCCGCACAACTTGAAACCATTGAAACCACTTGGCAAACTCGATTTGAAATGGGAAAGCAAGCGGTTTTTGAAATCGTGTCGAAAGTCTGGATTTACATTATATTAGGCATTGCAGTGGGGGCGGGAATTCACGGTTTTGTTCCTCAAGATTTTATGGCTTCTTTTATGGGTCAAGAAACGTGGTGGAGCGTGCCATTAGCGGTTTTATTGGGCATTCCAATGTATGCAAATGCGGCGAGCATTATTCCTATTGTGGAAGCACTTTTAGCAAAAGGAGCGGCATTAGGAACGGTACTAGCTTTTATGATGAGTGTGATTGCACTTTCTTTACCTGAAATGATTATTTTGAGAAATGTCTTGAAACCCACTTTAATTGCGATTTTTATTAGTGTGGTGGGGTTAGGTATTTTAGTGGTGGGCTTTTTATTTAATTGGATACTTTGAAATGAATATTTTTGAACGTTTCTTAACAATTTGGGTCTTTTTATGTATTGTGGTGGGGATTGCATTAGGACAAATATTTCCTCACTTTTTTCAAATCATTGGTGGATTAGAAATTGCCAAAGTTAATATCCCTGTGGGTTTATTAATTTGGGTGATGATTATTCCAATGTTGCTCAAAATCGATTTTGGAGCATTACATCAAGTTAAAGAACATTGGAAAGGGATTGGTGTGACTTTGTTTGTGAACTGGGCAATTAAACCCTTTTCAATGGCGTTATTGGGGTGGTTTTTCATTAAATATTTGTTTGCAGATTATTTACCTGCCGATCAAATCGATAGTTATATTGCAGGTTTGATTTTATTAGCGGCTGCGCCTTGTACGGCAATGGTGTTTGTGTGGAGTTCACTTTCTAAAGGCGATCCGTATTTCACGCTTTCTCAAGTGGCTTTAAATGATACGATTATGATCTTTGCATTTGCACCCATTGTAGGAATTTTATTAGGAATTTCAAATATTTCCGTTCCTTGGGATACGCTTTTTATGTCGGTGTTGTTATATATTTTAATACCTGTTTTAATTGCCCAAGTTTGGCGTTTTTTCTTATTACAAAAAGGTGAATCTGCTTATCAAGTTGCATTGGTTAAAATCGCACCTTTCTCAATTTCTGCATTATTATTAACGTTAGTTTTGTTATTTGCATTTCAAGGCGAAGCGATCATTAAACAACCCTTAGTCATTGCTTTATTAGCTATCCCAATTTTATTACAAGTTTTCTTAAATGCGGGCGTTGCGTATTTAATGAATCGACAATTAGGCGTTGCTCACTGTGTTGCTGCGCCATCTTGTTTAATTGGAGCGAGCAATTTCTTTGAATTAGCGGTGGCGGCGGCGATTAGTTTATTTGGCTTTGAATCGGGTGCAGCCTTAGCAACTGTGGTGGGCGTTTTAATTGAAGTTCCCGTGATGTTGCTCGTCGTTAAAATTGTCAATCAAACCAAATCTTGGTATGAATTAACGCAGTGATTTTGAACAAACAAACTGAGGGTGGTAATTAACATCTCAATTTGATCACTACCCGTTTTTCTAGGGGGCGGTGCAAAACAAATCTCCGTACAAGTGGAAAACATTTGCAGGAAGAAACAAGGTGAGGAAACCAAATACAATAATCAAACTACCTGCGGTTTGTCGAACGAGAGGTAATTTGATGAAATTTAGTAATCGGTGCGCGGTCATGCCCATTAGAAATAACATCGGTAATGTGCCTAATCCAAATGCTAACATGACTAACCCGCCTTCAAATGCGTTTGGTGAGGCTAATGCTAAGGCTAATGCGCTATAAACCAATCCGCACGGCAACCACCCCCAAATTAAACCAATTCCTAAGGCTTGAAAGGGATTTGAAACCGGAAAGAAACGTTTGCTTAAAGGTTGTAAATAACGCCACAAATTATTACCGAGTTTCTCTACTTTTTGAATTAAAAATGTCGACCAGCCACTAATGTAAAAACCTAATGCAATCATAAATAACCCAGCAATCGTTTTTCCTATCAATTGAGGCTGCGGTAACAAACGCCCAAATTGAGACCCCAACCAACCCGCCAACATGCCCGCAAAAACATAACTACTCAAACGTCCAATGTTATATGCCAACAAATACGGCAACAAACCCGTCCAATGGGTAATAGGCAAACGCATCACTAATGCCCCAACAATCCCTCCGCACATTCCAATGCAATGCAACGATCCTATCAATCCCATTAACAACGCTGCACTCAGCATCCATTCCATTTCTTTTAACTCTTTTTCTCCCCCATTTCTGGAGGAGATTAACTAAAAATTAACCCGCGAAATTATTTGAAACGAAATCCCAATTAACCACATTCCAAAATGCTTCCACGTATTTGGGGCGCATATTGCGGTAATCCACATAATAAGCGTGTTCCCACACGTCGCAGGTTAATAACGGTTTATTTGCACCTGTTAAAGGCGTGGCGGCATTGCTAGTGCTTTCTAAAGCCAAAGAACCGTCAGGTTTCTTGACCAACCACGCCCAACCAGAACCAAAAGTTGTAATCGCGGTTTGGGTAAATTTTTCTTTGAAAGTTGCAAAAGAACCAAAATCACGGTTGATTGCATCAGCTAATGCGCCAGAAGGTTCTCCACCTCCATTGGGTTTTAAGCCGTTCCAATAAAACGTATGATTCCAAACTTGCGCGGCGTTGTTAAAGATTCCACCACTAGATTTCTTCACAATTTCTTCTAAAGAAAGGCTTTCAAATTCAGTGCCGACAATTAAGTTATTCAAATTGGTGACATAGGTTTGATGATGTTTGCCGTAATGAAATTCTAAGGTTTCAGCAGAAATATGGGGTTCTAAAGCGTTTTTCTCATAAGCTAACGCGGGTAAAGTATGTTGCATAATTAAAGTGTTCCTTTGTTTTATTTGAAAGAAAAAATACCCCAACAAATAGGGTCAGGATATTTTAATAGGGTTTTATTTTACTTAGATCAAGGGCGCGGCGGATTATTTCCTGCCCAAGGATTTGTCGAATTATTTGACGCTGCCCAATTACCATTGGGATTCGCGGGCGCGGGCGGCGGCGCATTGGTTGAATTGAGTGGCGGCAATGACGAATAACTATTTGATTGCACAGGATTATAGTTCATCGGCGGGTTATTATTCGAATTCGCAGGCGGGGGTGGATAATTATTCGCGGGTGGCGGATAACTATTTGATTGTACAGGATTATAGTTCATCGGCGGATTATTATTTGAATTTGCAGGCGGGGACGGATAATTATTCGCGGGTGGCGGATAACTATTTGATTGCACAGGATTATAGTTCATCGGCGGATTATTATTCGAATTCGCAGGCGGGGGCGGATAATTATTCGCGGGTGGCGGATAACTATTTGATTGCACAGGATTATAGCTTGAATTAATAGGTGGTGGTGGAGGTGGATAATTATTTACAGGCGGTGGCGTTTTATCTTTTTCCTTTTCTTTCGCAGGCGCGGGGGCTGTTGGCGTAACTTGTTGATAATACGGATAATAACCAGCATAAGGTGGTGGCGCGTACGGATCATATCCCCCTCCATAATAAGGATAAGGCGGCGGCGGAAGATAATAATCATCGTCGCGCGAACGCCCTCCCCAGAAACCATTAGTCATATTTGAGAAACTACGATAGGCTTGTTGCCAAGGATTAGCAGCATGAACGATTTGGGCTTGACAAATCAACGCAGTAGCTAAAGCCGATCCGATTATTTTTTGACGCATATTAGAAATCTCCTCACGGTAGTTGTAATAAAGGTTGTAACTGTTTCCAAACATTATCCAACAAATAAGGTTGCGCGGCGGCGGTTGGATGAATGCCGTCATTTTGGAAAAATTGCGGAACTAAAGCAATACCTTCCAATAAAAAAGGTACGAAAGTCAGTTGGTATTGTTGAACAACTGATTGATAAACCTGTAAAAATTTATCTGTGTAAGGTTGCCCGTAATTATCTGGAATTTTAATCCCAATAATCACAGGAATTGCGTGGTGTTGCTGGCATAATTGAACCAGTTGCTCTAAGTTGTTTTGCATTGCTTTCAATGACAATCCTCTCAAACCATCATTTGCACCTAATTCAATTAAAACCCATGTTGGTTGATATTGTTGCAATAATTTTGGCAATCGATTTTTTCCTCCCGCAGTGGTTTCTCCACTAATACTCGCATTAACAATGTTAAACGGCTGTTCTTTTAAGCGTTCCTCTAATAAATGCACCCAACCTTGCTCTGGTTTCATACCATAGGCTGCACTCAAACTATCACCCAATACTAAAATGGTTTGAACCGAGGACGCACACGCCCCATTTCCAATCATTAATAACACACCAATAAACCAATAACGCATTTGTTTTTCCTCAACGTGATAAAATCGTTTTAAACCGTTTGCAGTCATTCAATATTCTGCATACAATAATCAATAATGAATTAAGGACTATTTGCTATGTTTTTTAAGGGACGCGACGAACATCTTAATTATTTTGAGCAACTGTGTCATGCTAAAACAGGTGCAGCTTATATTATATCTGGGGATTCTGGAACAGGTAAGAGCTTGTTATTACGGCAGTTTAAAGATATTTGTAAAAAGAAACAATTGCCATATTTATTTATTGATTTAACGCATTTTCTACCCGACTCGACCGCCGTTAATACATTACAAAATTTCACAAAAGCCGATTTGAATTGGGCGGATTTTCAACGCATCATTGAAACCCTACAAAATACCTATCCAAATCATAGAGATATAACTGCATTTTATCAAAAACCTTTGCCTAAAACAACGGATTTAACAACGGAGAGTATCATTCCTAAAGAAAAAAGTCGGTTTGAACTATTCTTTGAAACGAGCAAAACCTTATTGAAACATTGGGGAACAACGAAAACAAATCCACTCATAAAAAATATAGGAAATCCCGAGAAATTTCTTTTAGAAAACCTAAAAATTGCCTGCCAAAATAATCCAATTATTTTAATAGATTCTTATGAACATTTATATCAAAATCCCCGTTTAATGAATAAGCGTCTTCAAATCATGATGGATTTTCATGGCGAGCAATTAGTTCCTCTAAATCAAGTGGAACAACCTTTATTGATAGACTGGTTTGATGCTTTATTAGAATGGCTCATCGAACAGGGTGCAATAGTTATTATTGCTAGCGAACAACTTGGGCAGATTTGGCAACGTAACACTATAAAAATACGCAGTTTTTCAAATACCGAACAATTATTTATTGCACAACAATATGATGGCGAGCGGATTAGAACGATTGCGCTCAGATATAATCAAGATTTAATGCGAATTTTAGACAGATTTTCTTTCAAAGGTAATCCTTTATGGTTTAATGTCGCGTTGAATGTAGTAGAAGAATTATTAGCTGAAGAACTGGATTTAACACCATTAGCTTTTCATAAAAAAGAGTTAAAAGAATGCTTTGATTTTTCATTAGATCAAATAGAAGAAGTAGATTGTTGCAAACTGGCACTTATTTATCGGTTATTCAAACGTGAATCAGACATTCATCAACTGTGGAAAATTGCATTAGTTCATTATTTAGATAGAAATATTTTAGCGGTTTTATTTGGAGAACAAGCAGATACCATACGTTTTATATTTCAAAAAGCAGGTTTATTATCCACTAATCATCAAGCAATTTTTGTATTGCACGCAGAAATCCATCGTTTATTTCTAAACTTTACAAAACAGCAGGGATTTCTTGAACATTTAGAAACCCAAATGTTGTATGTAAAATTGATTCAGTATTTTGAAAAACGGGTGATTACAGAAGAAAATCCGTTGCTTAAAAATCTTCTTCAAGAAGAAATTAAACAGCTTAAAAATCAAGTTATTGAAGAACCTAAAACAGATATTGCTGTTATTCAACCGATTTCTGGAACTTATATTTTAATTTTAGAAGCAACAGAGCAAATAAATGACGTTAGAATTGGACGATTGGGTAAAATAACAGTGGAAAAAGGTTTCTATGTTTATGTGGGAAGCGCATTTGGGTTGGGCGGATTACAAAGTCGTATAAAACGCCAATTACAAATTCCGCGCAAAAAACACTGGCACATTGATTATTTACGAAGCGTTACAAATTTAAAGGAAGTATGGTTTAGTTATGATGAACAACGTCGAGAATGTGAATGGGCGGTTGTTTTCTCTCAATTAGCGGCTTTTTCTCAGCCAGTTAAAGGGTTTGGTTCTTCAGATTGTGAAAGCTGTTTCTCACATTTATTTTATAGCCACCATGCACCGATTTTTGAAACCTTACAAACCCATTTTTCTACTGTATTTCCTCTAAAACGTGCAATATTTTGATTACTATGATAATGATACAAGAAATCAGATAATTTTTTATTGAAATGCAAAGCGTATTATTTAGAAAGTTCTTTTATTTTTTCATTGTTGTAAACGATCTTATTTTCTATGACACGAATCGCGGCGTTTTTTATCAAAGCATCAACTATATCTTCAACTCGAAAAGAAACGTCTCTAAATCTAACCCGAATGCTATTCATTAATGTTTCAGATTTAGCGGGTCTGTTTCTATCATTTGTTAAAAGCAAAGCACAATATATTTTGGCGGCTAAAAATGGTTCAGTTATTATTTCAGTTTCTAAATTTTTATCTAAAGGAATTTCTGGTTTTTTAGTATTAACCCGTTCAGCAGTTCTTCCTTGACTTTTTAATAAATCAATAACATGATCTAAATCGGTATCTTCAGAAATAATAATGAAATGCGTTTGTACTGGTAATTGTTGCATTAAAACGCCCGCAAAAAAACTAATTCCAAAATCCGCGGCATTTTTTCCTTTGTTAGGCATCTTTATGATTTTTAATTTATTGTTGTTTATTGTCACAGTCAAAGGAACAAGCCAATCCAGAGGAATCTTTGTTCCCGTTTGAGCATAACAAATCACAACCTGAGCAAATTCCTCTAAATTTTTAAGAATCTTTTCTATCTGGTTAGGACAGTTTTCTAAATCAATTAGTAACACTTTTTGAAAAGGAATATGGTCTTCTTTTCTTTCCATTGCTGAGTTGTATTCCTAGCTGTTATTGGGAGAATGATAGTAGCAAATCAACCGCGTAATTTATAGCCTGTTTCTAATAGCCAAACAGTGAAAATACTAATGAAAATAAACGCTGCACTGGAAAAGAAAATGCTCACCATCAAATTCACATCAGAAACACCCAAAAAACTATAACGAAATCCATCAATCAAATAGAAAAACGGATTAAGATAAGAAAGTTTCGCCCAAAACGGCGGCAAATCACGAATTAAATAGAAAACACCACTCAAAAATGTCAGTGGTAAAATCAAAAAGTTTTGAAAAGCAGCAATGTGATCCCATTTGTCTGAATAAATCGCAGAAATCAATCCAAACGCGCCCAACAAACCACTTGCAATCACCGCAAAAAAGAACGCCAACCCTACATTGTAGAAAGGCAAATCCATAAAGAAAAATACCGAAAACCACACCCCAATTCCTACCAATAATCCTCTCACAATTGCTGCGCCGATAAATGCTAAATAAAACTCTAAGCTAGAAATAGGTGCTAGCAATACAAAAATAATCCCGGCATTTTGTTTTGCTTGAAATAAACTCGACGAACTATTTGCAAACGCATTTTGTAGAATCGCCAACATAATTAAACCGGGTAATAAAAAGGTTTCATAACTAATATTTGGATAGATTTCAACGTGCTTTGCTAGTGCAGAGGAAAATACAATCAAATAAAGCAATACATTGAGCACGGGAGCTAAAACAGTTTGGGTTGCAACTTTCCAAAAACGCCAGACTTCTTTAATGAACAACGTGTAAAGCCCACGCCAGTTAATTGAGTATTTCATGAGGCGGTTTCTTGTTTAATCAAATGAATAAAAACTTCTTCTAAACTAGGCTCATTGGTGTGCAAATCAACAACATTGATATTTGCATTGCGTAGTTCTTCTAAAATGCCCACAATTGAATCCTTTTCTCGGTGTAATCTGAGCACTAATTGTTTAGGTTTCTGAGTGATGATTTTGTCTTGTAATGAATGAGGAAAATCGAGGTAATTTTCTTTCAAGTCTAAATATAACCAACGATAAGGATGACGCGCGAGCAAGTTTTTGGTTTCATCTAAAGCAATGAGTTCTCCGTGATTCAAAATAGCAATCTTTTCACAAAGAGATTCTGCTTCCTCTAAATAATGCGTTGTTAAAAGAATAGTATGCCCATTTTGGTGCAACTTCTTTGCGAACTGCCATAACAACTGCCGTAATTCAACATCAACGCCCGCAGTGGGTTCATCTAAAACAACGACTTTGGGTTTGTGAACCAGAGCAAGTGCAATTAACAAACGCCGTTTCATGCCACCTGATAAACGTAAGAAACTATCATTGGCTTTATTCGTCAAAGAAAGGGTTTCTAACAATTCATCAATCCACGCATCATTTTCTCTCCCTAAACCAAAATAACCCGCTTGTAATTTAAGCATTTCTCGCACGTTAAAAAACGCATCATAAACCAGTTCTTGAGGAACAACACCTAATGCAAAACGAGCTTGCCGCCAGTTTTTAATTACATCATGCCCGAGAACGGTGATTTGTCCTTGGTTCGCGCGCACTAATCCCGCAATAATGTTGATCAGAGTAGATTTTCCAGCCCCATTTGGACCTAACAACCCAAAGAAACTGCCTTGAGAAATATTGAGATCAATACCTTTCAAGGCTTCCAATTGTTGATAGGTTTTGCGGACATTTTGAATAACAATAGCGTTGTGCATAATTAAGTCGTAAAAATATCAGCTAAACCAACTGCTTGAGCGATCTGTAATAACTGAAAAGGAGGGTTTATTAAATGAACAACTCTATGCCGTTGAACCGTTAATCTCATTATTTCAACTAATAAAGCAAGTCCCGCGCTATCTGTTCGAGAAACTTGCTCTAAACTAATGGTTTCAGGAGAGTTATTTTTATAGAGCAAACTAACCTTTTTTAGAATAGGTGTAACGGTTTGAAACGTTAAGTCACCTATCAATTTCCAGTGTTCTGGAGAAACCACTTCTAATTGTTCAACGGGTTTCATTTTGCACCAGGTTTCATTTCATCGGCACTTTTATTTTTGAGTTGCTCAATCAAATTATCAAGCCCATTATTTCGGATTTCTTCTGCATAGGAACTGCGGTAATTCATTACCAAACTTACGCTATCCACTTTAACGTCATAAACTTTCCATTGATCATTAGGTAAATACATTTCATAATCGATAGGAACAGCTTTATTTGTACCCGGTTTAACGACTTCTGTACGAATGGTAGCGCGCCGTTCGCTTTCACTGCGAGAAGCGAGGAACTTGATTTCTTGATTAGTATAATCCAATAAAGAACGCGCATAAGTACGAACGATTAATGCTCTAAATTCTTGGATAAATTGGGCTCTTTGAGAAGCAGAAGCAGTGTTCCAATTTTGAGCGAGAACTAATTTGGACATTTTTTCAAAATCAAAGTGAGGTAAAACCACATTATCAACTAACGCATACAATTTTGAAGGATCAGCTTCAAATTCTGCTTTCTCTTCACGAAGCACTTGCAATACTTTGTCGACGGTTGATTTAACCAAATCCTCAGCATCAGCATTCGCAAAAACAGGTAAAACATGAAGTAATCCTGCACATAAAACAACCATTTGTAAAAAGTGTTTCATTTTGTAACTCCTAAAGTAAAGGTAAAAACTATTTTTTCTCGGCAAATTGGAAAAGAACTCGGGAGATCAATTGCTCTAAAATCACTGCCGACTGCGTTAAAGAAACTTGGCTACCATTTTTGAGAAACTGATCGTCCCCACCCGGTTCAAATCCAATATATTGCTCGCCCAACAAACCCGCCGTATAAATAACTGCACTGGTATCTTGAGGAATTTTCGTATAATGGGCGTTAATTTTCATTTTAACAAGTGCTTGAAACTTATTTTCGTCGTATTGAATATCGCTAATTGAACCGATTTTCACGCCACCCATTTTCACGGGGGATTTCACTTTCAAACCCCCTACATTTGAAAAATAAGCAAAAATTTCATATTCATTGCTTCCCCAAAAAGTACCCAAGTTGCTCACTTTTAAAGAAAGCATCAGTAATGCTGAGATACCTAATACAACAAAGAAACCTACTGCCAGTTCTAATGCTTTTGAATTGTACATTTTAATCCCCTTTTTGCTCACGATATTTTTTCAAATAAACTAACAATAATGAAATCGCCGCCGGTGTTATGCCAGAAATCCGTGATGCTTGCCCAACACTTAATGGGCGATGCCGAGTTAATTTCTGACAAACTTCCGCCGACAAACCCCGCACTTGATTATAATCGAAATCACTAGGCAAGGGGGTTTCTTCATACCGTTGTTGGCGGCTAATTTCTAATTGTTGTCTTTCAATATAACCACTGTATTTGATTTGTGTTTCTATTTGTTCAACCGCTTGCACATTGGTAATAAATTCTTCCATATTGGGCAATTGTTTGAGTGTTTCATAATTGATTTCTGGACGACGTAATAAATCCAAATAAGTACTTTCTTTTCTCAACGGCTGTCCTAAAATGCTTTCAATCGTTTGATCATTAGGTAATGCCCATAAAGATTTCAAACGGTTTTTTTCGGTTTCAATTATTTCACATTTTTCATTGAATATTTTCCAGCGTTGCTCATCAATCAAACCCAATTTTCTTCCCATTTCTGTCAAACGCAAATCCGCATTATCTTCACGCAATAACAAACGATATTCTGCACGACTAGTGAACATTCGATAGGGTTCATTTGTTCCTAAAGTAATCAAATCATCAACTAACACGCCCAAATAGGCTTCATTACGACGCAGAAACCAACTTTCTTTCTCTTGCACAAATCGCCCTGCATTCAAGCCCGCTAATAAACCTTGCGCGGCGGCTTCTTCATAACCAGTTGTTCCATTTATTTGCCCCGCGAAAAACAACCCAGAAATCATTTTTGTTTCCAAAGAAGATTTCAAATCACGCGGATCAAAGAAATCATATTCAATTGCATAACCCGGGCGTGTAATATGCGCATTTTCAAATCCTTTCATTGAGCGGACTAATTTCAATTGCACATCAAATGGCAAACTCGTAGAAATCCCATTTGGATAGATTTCATGGCTGGTTAAACCTTCGGGTTCTACAAATATTTGGTGCGAGTTCTTATCCGCAAACCGCATGATTTTATCTTCAATAGAGGGACAATACCTCGGTCCTACCCCTTCAATTACGCCCGTGTAAAGCGGAGAACGATCCAATCCACTACGAATAATGTTATGTGTTTCTTCATTGGTGTGTGTAATATAGCAAGGGATTTGTCGAGGGTGCTGAGTTGCATTACCCAGAAATGAAAAAACCGGCACCGGTTGATCACCATGTTGCTCTGTTAATATTTCAAAATTAATGCTCCGTTTATCAATACGCGGCGGCGTACCTGTTTTCAAACGTTCTACTTTGAGGTTCAAATCACGAAGTTTCTTTGACAATGTAATCGATGATGGATCGCCCAATCTTCCCGCTTGATAATTAGATAATCCAATATGAATCTTGCCGTCCAGAAATGTCCCAACGGTTAAAACAACAGCACGACTTTCAAATCTCAAGCCCATTTGTGTAATAACACCTTTAATTTGATCTTTTTCAATTATAAGATCATCAACAGCTTGTTGAAATATTTGAAGATTTTGTTGTGTTTCTAAAAAATTTCTGACG
Source organism: Pseudomonadota bacterium (assembly GCA_041161065.1). GTDB lineage: Bacteria > Pseudomonadota > Gammaproteobacteria > Beggiatoales > Beggiatoaceae > DYRG01. The sequence goes on from JBEAVE010000043.1 coordinate 25,006, forward strand.
TAGGATTTATACAAAACTCGATCAATTTGAGCACGAGTTGCTCGAACGGCTGCACCTTTGCTTGCATTTAAGATACGAAACTGAATTCCACTATGATCCGCCGCAATCCCCATCAAACCACCTAACGCATCAATTTCTTTTACCAAATGTCCTTTACCAATTCCTCCAATTGCGGGGTTACAAGACATTTGTCCTAAGGTTTCAATGTTGTGTGTGAGCAATAACGTTTTCAAACCCATACGCGCACTCGCCAATGCAGCTTCTGTTCCTGCATGACCACCACCCACTACGATAACATCAAAACGTTCTGGAAATAACATAATTTTTTACTTTGAAAAGAGAAAGTTGAAACCCAATTGTTGCACTAAATGTTGTGTTGAATTATTTTGGAGTTGTTCTAAAATTTTACGCGGTCGAATGGCACTCTTTCTTCGCATTTCAAATACGCCCATTTCCCGAAAATGCCGCAATAAAATTAACACCAAAATACTCGAAGAAACCCAATTAACTTGTTTTGTAAATCCAATGCAACCCAATAATGGAAAACGTCGCATAAATAATTCAAGTTGTAATCCCAAAAAACACGCATCTAAAATTAAAATACTTCTTAACAGTTTGCTTTGTAACGATTCAAATATTTCTAAAGGTTCAAACAGTTGATCAACCGCCGCCATTTGTAATGTTTGGTTTTCAAATCCTGCATGACCACTTAAAATAATGACATTGATACCTTTTTTGTTTATGGGTTGAGAGAGGAAATGTTCAAGGGTTTTCTTAAATGCAGTTACTATTAAAGGAACGCTTTGAATTTGCAAGCCAATACTCGCATAACATTTCGCCGTTGAATAACGTTGAGTGGGTAACAAATGGGGTGCAGAACGCCAGTCAGATTCTAATACTAAAATTTTAGCGGTTTCTTCCATTATTCTACCGTTACAGATTTCGCTAAATTACGCGGTTGATCAACATCAGTTCCTTTAATTAAAGCTACATGATACGCTAACAATTGTAATGGAATGGTATAAATCAATGGAGAAATCAGTTCCTCTATTTCACCCAATTCAACAATTTCAACGGTAGCATTTGAATTGTTCATGATAGCTCGATGATTTGCAAAGATAAACATTTGTCCGCCACGCGCTTCTACTTCCTGTAAATTTGATTTGAGTTTCTCTTGTAATGCGTCATTAGGTGCAACCGCAATGACGGGCATTTCTGCATCTACCAAAGCTAAAGGACCGTGCTTTAATTCTCCCGCAGGATACGCCTCCGCATGAATATAAGAAATTTCCTTTAATTTTAATGCACCTTCCATTGCAATAGGATAATGCACGCCGCGTCCCAAAAATAAAGCGTGTTCTTTATTTGCAAAATGCTCTGCTAATTCTTCAATTGTTTTATTCAGTCGTAAGGCTTTATTGATTTCAAAAGGTAGCTTGTTTAATATTTCAACCATTTGCCGTTCTTTAGTTTCAGAAAGCCCATTTTTTCTCGCCAACACAATGGTCAAAAGTAATAATCCAATCAGTTGTGTTGTAAAGGCTTTTGTGGAAGCCACACCGATTTCTGGACCCGCCCGCGTCATAAAAACCAAATCAGAGGAACGAACTAAAGCACTTTCAGGCACATTACAAATCGCCAACGTAGGAGAAAATCCTAACATTTTTGCTTCCTGTAAAGCCGCTAAAGTGTCCGCTGTTTCTCCCGATTGAGAAATGGTAATTAATAACGTATTTTTTCTCGCTAAAGGTTGGCGATAACGAAACTCGCTTGCAACCTCAACCGCACAAGGGATTTTTGCAATACCTTCTAACCAGTATTTTGCAACTAAACCCGCATGATAACTTGTTCCACACGCAACGATTTGAACGTTTTCTACTTTTTCAAATAATTCGGGTGCTTGAACGCCAAATGCTGTTTCAAATATTTTTCCATTACCTATTCTACCTTCTAGGGTATTTGAAATAGCGTGTGGTTGTTCAAAAATTTCTTTTAACATATAATGGCGATATTCACCCCGTTCGACCGCATCTGCTTGTAATTCACTGATATGAATTTTTCTCTTTATTTGTTCATCATTTTTATTAAAAATAGTAAAGGATTCTCTCTTAAGTTCTACAATATCACCGTCCTCTAAAAAAACCACTTGTTGGGTAACAGGAATTAACGCCGCTACATCTGAAGCAATGAAATGCTCACCAATCCCAATTCCAATCACTAATGGGCTTCCTAAACGCGCCGCAATTAAACGGTCTGGCATTTGACGATGAATAACCGCAATTCCATACGCGCCGCGCAAATCTTTTAAGGTCAATTTTACAGCCGCTAACAAATCATTATTTTGTTGGAAATAGAAATGAATTAAATGCCCAATCACTTCAGTGTCTGTTTGAGAAACAAATACCGCCCCTTCTTTAATTAAACGGTCGCGCAATTCGTGATGATTTTCAATAATGCCATTATGCACAACTGCGAGCGTATTTTCTGTATTGATGTGAGGGTGCGCATTGATTTCATTAGGTTTTCCATGCGTCGCCCATCTTGTATGAGAAATCCCTGTGGTGGCTTTTAAGGGTGCATTTTGTAATGAAAAAGTGAGCTCTTTAACTTTACCGACAACTCGCCGCCGTTGTAATTGTTGTTTTGAATCAATAACCGCAATGCCAGCGGAATCATAACCGCGATATTCTAATCGGCGCAAACCCTCTAATAAAATCGGTACAACATCTCTTTCTGCAACCGCACCTACAATTCCACACATAGCATTTGTTCCTTAATTTGAAATCATTTTTTCTTGATAGGTCTTTGCCAAGTTGTAATATTTTTCTGGGGGCTTCGACTTAACGTTAAACTATTTGGCACAGTGTTTTTTGTAATGGTAGAACCCGCGCCGATCGTTGTTCCCTCAGCAATCGTGACAGGCGCAACCAATTGCGTATCCGAACCCACAAACACTCGATCCTCAATAATCGTTTGATGTTTGTTTGCACCATCGTAATTACAAGTAATCGTTCCAGCACCAATATTTACTTCACTTCCTACAATCGCATCGCCCACATAACTCAAATGATTAATTTTACTGTTTTTTGCAACAGTGGTTTTTTTCAATTCCACAAAATTTCCAATGTGGACGTTTTCGCTTAAATGGGTTTCTGGGCGCAACCTTGAGAAAGGTCCTATTTTACAATTTTTCTCAATCGTGACATGATCAAATATTGAATAAGGAAGGATTTCTACATCATCGCCGATGCTCACCTCTTTCAAATAACAAAACGCCCCGATTTTTACTCGATGACCGATTTCAACTTTACCCTCTAAAACAACATTAACATCAATAACCACATCGCGTCCTGTTTCAACCGTTCCTCGAATATCCAAACGGTTAGGATCAAATAAAGTTACGCCTTTTTCCATTAAAGCTGTAGCTTGCTGAAATTGAAAATAACGTTCTAAGGTTGCTAATTGCAAACGATCATTAACACCAAATACTTCTTGAGGATTGGTTGGTTGCACGCTAGAAATCGCAATATTTTCTTGAACTGCCATGCCAATAATATCAGTCAAATAATATTCACCTTGCGCATTATTGGGTTTCAAGTTGTTTAACCAGTTCTTTAGTTTTTTGGCGGGCACAGTTAAAATCCCAGAATTGACTTCTTTGATTTGACGTTGCTCTAATGTTGCATCTTTTTCCTCAACGATTTGCGTAATGTGATTTGTTTCATTGCGTACAATTCGCCCGTAGCCCGTTGGGTTTTCTAAATGGACAGTTAAAATGGTAATATCGTGATTTGAAAGCGAAAGCAACTGTTGTAATGTTTTAGTTTGAATAAGCGGCACATCACCATATAAAACAAGCACTTGATGATCATCAGGAATTAAATGCAAGGTTTGTTTAACCGCGTGTCCAGTTCCTTTTTGTTCGGTTTGTTCAACCCATTGAATAGATTTGTTTTTGAAGGTTTCGATAACCTGCGATCCGCCGTGCCCATAAACGCCCAAAACTTGCGAAGGGCTAAGGTTTTCAACAGCTTGCAAAACGTGCGCGAATAACGGTTTCCCCGCCAACGGGTGCAAAACTTTAGGCAAATCAGACACCATGCGCTTGCCTTGCCCCGCCGCTAAAATGACCACTGAACAATTCATTTTCTAATAACTTTTTGTGCAAAATTTGAGCGTCGATCATAACAGAAAGCGGCGAGAGTGTTAAACTGAGCACGATTTTATTTATTGAAAAAGGATTTTTTTATGACGAAAATTGCGATTGCGGGCGCGGCGGGGCGCATGGGGAGAGCGTTGATTGAAGCAACGCAACTGGCTGAATTTGCACAATTAACTGCCGCCATTGAACGAAATCAACACCCTTTTTTGGGGCAAGATGTGGGAGAAATCGCGGGCATTGGAAAATTAGGCATTTCATTGGTGGAAACATTGGCGGACGCGGATTTTGATGTGTTGATTGATTTTACCGCGCCTGAGGCGACGTTGGCGAATGTAGCGGTTTGTCAAAAATTGAAAAAATCTATCGTAATCGGCACAACAGGCTTAAATGATGCCCAAAAACAAACTTTACGCGAGGCAGCCACGTCGATACCCATTGTTTTTGCTCCGAATATGAGCGTGGGAGTCAATTTGTGTTTTAAACTTTTGGAAATTGCCGCGAAAGTATTGGGTGAAACGGTCGATATTGAAATTATTGAAGCTCATCATAGACATAAAGTCGATGCGCCGTCGGGAACAGCGTTGAGAATGGGGGAAGTCGTCGCGCAAACATTGGGTAGAGATTTGAAAAATTGCGCTATTTACGGTCGAGAGGGCAAAACAGGCGAACGAGATCGCCAAACCATTGGTTTTGCAACTGTTCGAGCGGGCGATATTGTCGGCGATCACACGGTTTTATTTGCTGACGAAGGCGAGCGCGTTGAAATCACTCACAAAGCCTCGAGTCGTTTAACGTTTGCGAAAGGCGCGGTTCGGGCTGCTTTATGGTTAAGCAATAAAAACAACGGGTTATTTGATATGCAGGACGTGTTGGAATTGCGTTAAACGCTTTCTTTTCTATAAAAACGGGGTGCAATTTTTTTAAGCAGTTGCTCATAAAAAATCGCTGTGCCCCATTTAAAAAATAGAACAAAAAAACTGCAATTTCTTTGCTGATGTTTATTTGTATTGAAATAAGGTTATAATCTGAAAATGTTAAAAGCAAGAAAGGACAACCAATGAAATCGATTATGATAGGATTCTGTGTATTATTAGGGGGTTGCGCGACAATTCCTGCGGAGCGGCTTTCTCCCGACGACCCTTGGGAATCTTTTAATCGCGGGGTATTTGAATTTAATCAAACTGCAGATGAATGGGTGTTGAAACCCGTCGCGGAAACTTACGCCGATGTCATGCCATTGACTTTGAGAAAAAGCATTAGTAATTTTTTTAGTCATTTGGATGAAATAAACGTGCTTTTCAATAATTTATTACAACTTAAATTTGAACAAGCGGGTAAGACAACCGGACGTTTTTTATTAAATACTGCGGTAGGTTTCTTTGGTTTTTTTGATTCAGCGACAGTATATGGATTGCCAAAACAAGAACAGGATTTTGGACAAACATTGGGTTTTTGGGGGATTGACAAAGGTCCGTATGTGGTGTTGCCGATGTTGGGATCGAGCACATTGCGCGACAGCGTGGGTTTGGCGGCGGACATCTCCGTGCGAAATTTAACTTTTGAACAAATTAAACACGATAAAACTCAAAATGACGTTTATTATGGAAGTTATACGCTTAACTTATTGAATAAACGAGCAGAATTGCTTGGGGCAGAACAATTATTAGATACAGCGGCACTTGATCCTTATTTGTTTATGCGCAATGCGTATTTGCAAAGACGTCAAGCACTTATCAACAAAGATGCGGCGAAAAAGCCCGCCATCAGCGATAAAGAATTGTTTGATTAAATGGACATTCAAACGTTAGAAGCAAAAATCGACGCATTAATTGCTTTAAACGCAAAATTAGCGAAGGAAAACCGCGCCTTACGCGATGCACAAACGCAATTACAGCTTGAGAAGACGGCGTTGCTAGAAAAAACCACTTTGGCACGCCAAAAAATTGAAGCCATGATCGAACGCCTAAAAAAATTAGAAGCGCAGCAATCATGACTTGAAACAGAGTTGCTGCGCAGTAAGAAATAGGGGTAGTAATTAAATTGAGATGTTAATTAAATCTATAATTGACTGAAAATGAACATAAAATCGGTAATTACTGTCCCTCTATTAAAAAGATTATTTGGCGGCTAAACCCGCGAAACCCATGAACGCCAACGCGAGCAATCCCGCAGAAATAAACCCAATCGGCATACCCGAAAAGAGCGCGGGCACTTGCGAACGACTGAGCCGCTCACGCATTCCCGCAAACATCACCATCACCACAGTAAAACCCAACGCCGTTCCAAAACCCGCCAATAAACTTTGGGTAAAGCCATAATTTTCTTGAACATTTAATAACGCAACCCCTAAGACGGCGCAATTGGTCGTAATTAACGGTAAAAAAATCCCCAGCACTTGATATAAAGTGGGCGATATTTTGCGAATCACCATTTCGGTAAATTGCACCGTCGCCGCAATCACTAAAATAAAGCTGATGATTCTAAGATATTCAATATTAAGCGGTTTTAATAATCCAAACTCAATAATCCACGCCGCCGCCGATGCCACCGTTAAAACAAAAGTGGTCGCAAAACTCAACCCAATTGCACTATCAATTTTTTGAGAAACTCCCATAAATGAGCACAACCCCAAAAATTTCACCAACACCACGTTATTGACCAACGCCGTGCCAATAAGCAACATCATGTAATCCATTTTAAACCTCAAGATAACGGCATTTTTCATCACTAAAGCAGAAACTATGCCGCACTATTTTATTATTTAGTCGCTTGATTTTATTACAAATAAATGATTTTATGCTCCACCAGTTTGTAGTATTTCAAACAATCTTTCTTTTATGTCTGAAACAGTACAAAATTCCCCGATCATAATGAAGAAATGGGCATCGTGAACAATCCTGTTGTCATAACATTTGGTTTCTCCATTTTAATGAGGTAGTGATCAAATTGAGATGTTAGTTAAATCTATAATTTACTGAAAATAAACACAAAATTTGATCACTACCCCCGGTTAATTTAGAACAAATGGAGGAAGCTATTCACCAATGTGGTGGACGCTTATGATTTATATAGATACAAATATTTTGGTGCGACTTCTTGTTAATGATCCAACAGAGCAAAAGCAAATTGATATTGTAAAAACATTATTGCAACAAACTAAACAAGTTTATATAACGCAAATTGTGCAAATAGAACTGGTTTAGGTATTAGAAACTGCCTATCGTTTTAATGAGACGATTATCAAAATAATAATGCCAATTTTTCAGATTGTTTAATCTTAGCCGAAAGTCGAGAACGAAATTGTGAGTTAGTTAGCAACATTTGGTCGCAAATTAGGTAGACTTTAATGTGCGTTGGCTTGGTAATTAAAAAAAATCGTGAGATACAATGCAACCTGTTCATTTTGTGTGATTTTATTTCTTGGTGTAATTGCGTTGCACCCATACAAAATGCTTAATAGGGTATAATATGCAAGATTTTTCAAGTTGAGACCCATCATGACCGAGGCAACAACCCCAATTCCCGAATTAAGCGAACAAGATTTATTGGCACTGCGACGGGCAAAATTAACCGCTTTGCGCGAAACAGGCAATGCGTATCCTAATGATTTTAGAAGAGATCATCTAGCCGCTGGTTTGCTTCAACAGTATCAAGATTTTTCCGCAGAACAACTGGAAAATCAACCCATTACCGCTAAAGTTGCGGGGCGAATGATGACGCGCCGCGTGATGGGAAAAGCCGCGTTTGCACATTTGCAGGATATGAGCGGTCAAATGCAAATTTATATTCGTCGCGACGATTTAGGTGAAGAAACTTACAATCATTTCAAACACTGGGACATTGGCGATATTATTGGTGCGGAAGGTCGGTTGTTTAAAACCAAGACTGGTGAATTATCCTTAAAAGTCAATAAGTTACAATTACTCACCAAATCACTTCGTCCGCTTCCAGAAAAGTTTCACGGCTTAACTGATCAAGAGGTTTGTTATCGCCAACGTTACATTGATTTAATTATGAGCGCAGAAACCCGTCAAACCTTTAAATTGCGCTCGGCAGTGATTTCTTGGATTAGAAAGTTTTTGGAGCAACGCGATTTCTTAGAAGTAGAAACACCGATGATGCAAGTGATTCCCGGCGGCGCAACCGCGCGACCTTTTGTTACGCATCATAATGCTTTAAATATGCCGCTATTTCTCCGCATTGCACCCGAATTGTATTTGAAACGATTAGTGGTGGGAGGATTTGAAAAGGTTTTTGAAATCAATCGAAACTTTAGAAACGAGGGTTTGTCGACTCGCCATAATCCTGAATTTACCATGTTAGAATTCTATCAAGCCTACGCCGATTATCGGGATTTGATGGATATGACGGAAACGATGTTTCAAGGTTTAGCAAAAGAATTACTCGGCACAATGCAAATTCCTTATCAAAATGAAACCTACGATTTTGAGAAACCATTTGCACGTTTATCCGTTGTCGATGCGATTTTGAAATACAATCCTCAAGTTGATTTTCAAACCATTACAACCTTAGAAACGGCGAGAAATCTTGCGCAACAATTGCATTTGAAAGTGAAATCTGCTGACGGGATAGGAAAATTACAACAAGAAATCTTTGAAGCCACCGTTGAAACCCGTTTGAAAGACCCAACTTTCATTATGGCGTATCCGACAGAAACGTCTCCGTTGGCGAGAAGAAATGATAGCGATCCTAGTGTTACTGATCGATTTGAATTGTATATTGGTGGGCGTGAAATTGCTAATGGTTTCTCCGAATTAAATGATCCTGAAGATCAAGCCGATCGTTTTCGTAAGCAAGTTGCAGAGAAAGAAGCAGGCGATGATGAAGCTATGCACTTTGATGCGGATTACATTTGCGCATTGGAATATGGTTTGCCCCCGACGGCGGGTGAAGGAATTGGAATTGACCGACTTGTTATGCTTTTAGCGGATAAACCGTCCATTAAAGATGTGTTATTATTTCCTCATTTACGCCCTAAACAAGAAGATTAGAAAATGCTTTACACTTGGCAACAATCAGCGTTTGAGAAACTTCATTTGGCGTGGAAACAAAATCGTTTGCCACACGCGCTGTTGTTGGCAGGTGCAAATGGTATGGGAAAGCGTCAATTTTCTCAGCATTTAATTTCTATGTTATTGTGTGAGAAACCTGATGAGAATGGTCAATCTTGTGGACAGTGCAAATCTTGCTATTTGTTGCAACATAATAATCACCCTGATTTTTTAAGCGTTGAAGCAGTAGAATCAGGGCAAATTAAAATTGAGCAAAACTTCAAAAAAGGAGATAGTCCACAAATTCGTGAAGCAGTGGAATTTTGTAATTTAACCTCTAATTATGGGCGACATAAAATTGTTCAAATTTGTCCCGCCGAAGGTATGAATAGAAATGCTGCCAATGCTTTATTGAAAACGTTAGAAGAACCGCCTGAAAAAACGCTCTTATTATTGATTTGTCACAATAGAATGCAACTATTGCCTACTATTCGAAGTCGCTGCCAATTAATTGATTTCAGTCGTCCCGATCAACACTTGACAAAACAATGGGTTGAACGACAACTTGAAAAGCAAACCATTGATGCAGATTTGTTATTGTATTTGAGCAATGGTGCGCCTTTGGCGGCTTTAGCATTGGCGGAAAAATGGGAAACTCGAACGGTTATTTTCCAAGATTTTAAACTGTTATTATCTGCAAAAGAAGAACCGCTCGTTTTAGCAGAAAATTGGTTAAAACAAGAAACCAAACAACTCTTAGCATGGTTGATTAGTTGGACAGAAGATTTAATTCGGATTAAACTAATGACGCAACATATTTTTAATCAGGATTTGGCAGAAACCTTATTTAAGATTGCTGATCAATTTCAAATACAAACCTTATTATCTATTTTAGAGTTAGAACTAGAAAGTTGGAGAATTTTATTAGGAACATCCAATGTAAGACCCCAAGGTTTATTAGAAACAATAACCATTAGTTGGTTTCAAGCAGCAAAAGGTCAATGGAAATAGGAGGTTCAAATGTTACCTAAAAGAGCGGGCGGAATGCTTGGACGTGGAATGCTCAATCACCACATTAAAGATGTACAATCTTTGTATATGTCGTATTTACCTTTCTTAAAGAACGGAGGGTTGTTTGTTGCGACAGAGAAAAATTACAAATTAGGTGAGGAAGTTTTTGTTTTATTGACGTTGTTTGATGAGAGCGATAAAATCCCCGTTGCGGGTAAAGTCGCGTGGATAAATCCTAAAGGAACACCTGGTAATCGACCAACAGGAATCGGTATTCATTTTGGTGAAATGGATAATGGAGCAACTCGTAATAAAATTGAAACCGCATTAGCGGGTATGTTACGCTCAGAAAAACCTACTTATACCATGTAAGAAATTATGTTAATTGATTCACATTGCCATTTTAATTTAAGTAAAACAACCGCCGCCGATTGGATTGAACAAGCTAAAACAAAAAATGTTCAACAATTTCTAAATGTGTCGGTCGATTTAGAAACCTTTTCGGCGGTTTTAAGTGTTGCAGAACAACATGAAGAAGTCTATGCGTCGGTGGGAATTCACCCTAATTCAGATTTCAATCAATCGACAACTATTGAAAATTTGATTCAATTAGCCCAACATAAGAAAGTCATCGCAATTGGAGAAACGGGGTTAGATTTTTATCGGAGCAAAGGGGATTTGTCTTGGCAATTTGAGCGGTTTCGTCGGCACATTCAAGCAGCAAAAGAAATAAAGAAACCCTTGATTATTCATTGTCGAGAAGCGAAAACAGAAGTATTAAAAGTTTTACGAGAGGAAAATGCGCAAGAAATCGGTGGAATTATGCACTGTTTTGTGGAGGATTGGGAAACCGCGCAGGCAGTTTTAGATTTGGGTTTTTTGATTTCATTTTCAGGCATCGTTACTTTCAAAACAGCGACGGATTTACAAATGGTTGCTCAAAAAGTGCCTAAGGAAAGTTATTTGATTGAAACCGACGCGCCTTTTTTAGCTCCATTGCCCTTTCGTGGAAAACCTAATCAACCCGCCTACTTAGCAGACATTGGCGAGTTTATTGCAACGTTAAGAGGTGAAAGTTTGGCGACGGTTGCTCAAACAACCTCACAAAACTTTTCTAATCTGTTTCGGTTATCCATTTAAGAGGATTTTGTAATGAAACGCTATTGGATATTGTTTATTTTGATGGGTTTTAACTGGGTAGGAAATGTAGCGTATGCCCATCAACAGGAAAGTTGGTGCGATCGCTATCCGCGGGCGTGTGAAGAACGGAGAAATGCTCATGAAAAACATCGTTTAGAAAAATGGTGCAAACGCCACCCTCGGGCGTGTGAGGAATACCGTTATCAACCCCCGCCACCTGTTTATAAAGAACCCCCTCGTGAAAGCCGCGAATCATGGTGCAAACGCCACCCACATAAATGTGAAGAACGTAGAGAACATCGTGAGCATCGTCATTAACTTTGAAAGACTTTTTTATTTAGGAGAAATTAGCCATGAAATCCATTTTATTTGTTGCAAGTTTGCTAAGTTTTTCTTTAGCACAGCCTGTTGTTCTCGCTGAAGAAACGCCCTCAAAACCCATTGCAAAAGAAAAGACCGGTGAACTTCAAAAACGGTGCGCAGAAAACCCTAAATTGTGTCAAGAGCAAAAAGCTCAGCGCAAACAAAAACAAGATGTGAGAAAAGCGTGGTGTGCTAAACATGCCACGGCGTGTGAGGAACTGAAGCCCATTCAAGCGCAGCCGCCTTCTCCCACCAAACGCCAAGCGCGACAAGCATGGTGCAAAAAGCACTCGGCGGCGTGTGCGGAATTGAAGCAAATCAACCAAAACGTTCCGCAATCTAAACAGTAGACTTGTATGTCATTGAAAGCCTTGATGGAAAATTATCGTCAGCGGGTCGATGCGGCGTTGGCACAGTGTCTGCCCGCGCCGACAATTCAGCCCACGCGCCTCCACGAAGCTATGCGGTATGCCGTGTTGAACGGCGGCAAACGGGTTCGTCCGATTCTGGTTTATATGACGGGCACGGCGGTCGGTGCGCCTTTGAAAATGCTGGATCAGGCGGCGTGCGCGGTCGAGCTAATTCATGCGTATTCGTTGGTGCATGACGATTTGCCGTGCATGGACGACGATGATTTGCGGCGCGGAAAATTAACCTGCCACAAGGCTTTCGATGAAGCAACCGCGTTGCTGGTCGGCGACGCGCTCCAATCTCTCGCGTTTCAAACATTAAGTCAGGCGCAACCCCTTTCTGCTATACAACGTCTTGAAATGATTGATATTTTATCTGTCGCCATCGGATCGCGTGGCATGGCAGGTGGACAAGCTATCGACATCGAAGCGACGGGTAACTCTTTGAATTTAGCCGAATTAGAAAATTTACATATCCATAAAACGGGTGCGTTAATTCGAGCCAGCGTCAAAATGGGTGCGTTGGCAAAAAATGCGTTATCCGTTGATGTGTTGCAAGCTCTTGATCATTATGCAAAATGTATCGGATTGGCATTTCAAATTCAGGACGATATTCTGGACGAAACCACCGACACTTCCACACTCGGCAAGCCGCAAGGTTCTGATCGCGAACGTCATAAACCAACTTATCCCGCGCTTTTGGGTTTGCAAGATGCCCGACGAATGGCGGAAGAATTGATCGATAACGCCTTGAATAGTCTAAAAATATTTGATCAAACCGCCGATCCTTTGCGTCAAATCGCCCGCTACATTATCGATCGAGCTTTCTAATGCGTATCGTTGAACATTACATTGGTCGCGTCGTTGCTCAAAATTTACTATTAGTTTTACTGGTTTTAATGGGTATCTTTTTGTTTTTCACATTCATAGAAGAAGTGGAACAAATCGGTAAAGGAAGTTACGGAACACCCGAAGCCATTCAAGTCGTTATTTTACAAATCCCCAAACGTATTTACGAGTTTTTTCCAGCGGCAGCATTGCTAGGTAGTTTGCTAGGCTTAGGTATTTTGGCAAACAATAGTGAATTAACTGTCATGCGCGCGGCGGGTATTTCAATTACGCAAATTGTCGGTGCAACCTTAAAGGTTGGTTTTATATTTATGATGATTGCAATGTTGTTAGGAGAAGTTGTCGAACCCTATACACAACAAGGGGTTAATCAATTGCAAGCACTCAAACAATCGCATCAAGGTTTTCTCAACACCGCGCATGGCGTTTGGGTGAAAGATGGAACAAATTTTATTCATATTGGCGCATTAGAAAAATCAGGTTATTTACAAAAACTTCAAGTCTTACATTTTGATGAACAACACCATTTGAATGAAATCAATTATGCTCAAAATGCGCATTACAATTCAAATCAAAAGAAATGGCAATTAGAAATGCCTCAACGTTTAATTTGGCGCGAACAACACGCAACGTTACAAACCCCAACTTTGACATTGTGGGATTCTTTGTTAAATCCTGAATTAGTTTCTCTACTTGCATTAAATCCAACGGATTTGTCATTGCCTGCGTTGTCACAATATATCGCGTATTTGAAGGATAACAACTTGCACGCCGCTCCTTATGAATTAGTGTTTTGGCAACGGCTATTTTATCCACTTATTACATTGGTAATGATTCTTTCTGCATTGCCTTTTATTTTTGGTTCTTTGAGAACCGTAACAGTTGGGCAAAGAATTTTAGTTGCTGCATTGTTAGGAATTGTGTTTCACGTTTTAAATCAAATGTTAGGTCACACCAGCTTATTATATGGTTTCCCACCTCTATTAGGTGCATTGTTGCCAGTGATTTTAATTGGTATATTTACGGTAGTTTTAATTAGGAGAACGTTGTAATGGATTCAATCGAGTATTTGCAAGCATCAGCACGCACCGCATCGGGGCAATTTCATCCGCATTTGGTGGGAAATGCGTTGTTAGAACAAATATTAGAACAAGCGATAAATGCTGGTGAGCGCGCTGATGCCGTTAAAAAAACGCTTTTTTATGGAAAGAAACTGGCGATTGATTCATTAAAAGAAAATGCTCAAACAAACATTTCAACGGATAACATAAATCCCGATATTTTACACGCCGCGTTGGGTTTGTACACTGAAGCAACCGAGTTATTAGAAAATATCTTGAAAACATTACAATCTAAGCAAAATTTTGATAATATAAATGCGTTTGAAGAATGTGGTGATCTCGAGTGGTATTTGGCGATGTTATATCGGGCATTAGAACGCACACCAAATGAAGCAAAAACCGCAAATATCGCAAAACTAAAAGCTCGTTATCCTGACAAATTCAATTCAAACCATGCAATTGAACGAAACGTCGATAATGAACGACAAATTTTAGAAACCTACGCCAACCGTTAATTTAGATAGGAATAAACAAATGGAATGGGAAACTGTCATTGGATTAGAAATCCACGCCCAATTAGCCACAAAAAGCAAAATTTTTTCTGGTGCATCAACGGCTTATGGGGCTTTACCAAACACGCAAGCCTGTGCGGTTGATTTAGGATTTCCGGGTGTTTTGCCTGTTTTGAACGCTGAAGCCGTTAAAATGGCTTGTAAGTTTGGTTTGGCGATTGGTGCGAAGATTTCTCCACGCTCTGTTTTTGCGAGAAAAAACTATTTCTATCCCGATTTGCCAAAAGGGTATCAAATTAGCCAATATGAATTACCCATCGTTCAAACGGGACAAATCGATATTGATGTTGAAGGTCAAACAAAAACGATTGGAATTACTCGCGCACATTTAGAGGAAGACGCAGGAAAATCTTTGCACGAGGATTTTCATGGCATGAGTGGAATTGATTTGAATCGGGCTGGAACACCTTTAATTGAAATTGTTTCTGAACCCGATATGCGATCCGCAAAAGAAGCCATTGCATATATGAAGAAAATCCATGCGCTGGTGAAATATTTGGAGATTTGTGATGGAAATATGCAAGAGGGTTCATTTCGTTGCGATGCAAACGTTTCAATTCGTCGTAAAGGAGAAAGTAAGTTTGGGACGCGCGCGGAATTAAAAAATCTGAATTCATTTCGGTTTGTTGAAAAGGCAATTAATTTTGAGGTTGAACGGCAAATTGATTTGTTAGAAAGCGGCAAACAAGTGGTTCAAGAAACCCGTTTGTACGACCCCGATAAAAACGAAACCCGTTCAATGCGTTCTAAAGAGGAAGCTAATGATTATCGGTATTTCCCTGACCCCGATTTATTGCCCGTTATTTTAGAGGAAAATTTCTTAGCACAAATTAAAACAACTTTGCCTGAATTGCCCGATGCAAAGAAACAACGTTTTATTTCTCAATATGGTTTGTCGACGTATGATGCGGATTTCTTAACGGCGACGCGAGAGATTGCAACTTATTTTGAGGAAGTGGTAGAAACGTTGAAAGCTGATCCTAAATTAGCGGCGAATTGGGTGATGGGCGATGTATCGAGTTTTTTGAATAAACAAAATTTAGACATTGCTCAAAGCCCCGTTAGTGCAAAAATGTTAGCCGAAATGTTGCAAAAAATCCTCGACAATACGATTTCTGGAAAGATTGCAAAACAAGTATTTGAAGCCATGTGGAACGGCGAAGGAACGGCTGAGCAAATTATCGAGAAACAGGGTTTGAAACAGGTTACAGATAATAGTGCCATTGAAACCTTAATTGATGAAATTATTGCACAATATCCTGCGCAATTAGCGGATTATCGAAGTGGTAAAGATAAATTGTTTGGTTTCTTTGTCGGTCAAGCCATGAAAGCCAGCAAAGGCAAAGCCAATCCGGCGCAATTAAATGAATTGCTCAAAAAGAAACTCGCGCCTTAAAATAATGAGAGGAAATACAGGCATTTTTGTGGAAAAAGTGGATTAAATAACTGATATTCATCTAATTGTTGCAATGCAGCATTAAGAGTGTTATCTTGATAGCGTTTTTACTTTTGAGGAGCTTTTTATGAGCCAAACGACATTTCCTCCTTTTTTTAGTGCTGAATTGTTGTCCACGCAGCAACGTTTTTGGGAAAATTGCTTCAAAATCAATCCACAACAACCCGCCATGCCTGATGTGTTATCGTTGTGGAACGGTGCGCTTGACAATATGCGCAAACAAATGAGCGGCTGGATTGAATCGCCGTTGCAACAAGTGACCGCTGAAACACAGCAATTTTCAACACTTGTTGAACAATTTCAAAGCTATATGCAGCAATTTCCCAATTGGCAAACCCAGTTTCAAACCCATGCGCAACTTTGGCAAACCCATCAACAAGCGCAGCAAAAAGCCTTACAAATGATTCAACAAATCGGAATGCGTACAGTTCATTTGTTAAATCAACGAGTTAGCGAATTATCTGCGCAACAACCCTTGCCGCCACAAGCGTTGTACACTGCGTGGGTTGAAGCGGGCGAAAAAGCCTACGCAGAATTCGTCAGCACCGATGATTACGCCAAAACAACAGGTGAATTGATTAATAGTTGGTTGGCGTGGCGACAAAATGGACGGCTTGCATTAGATGAAATGTTAGCCAGTTTGCATTTGCCAACGTATGCGCAAACTCAACAATTACAAGTGAAATTAGCCGATTTGCGTGCTCAACAACAACAAGCACAACAGATTGATAATAGTGAAGAAATTGCGTCGTTGAATGCAGAAATTAACCGTTTGCAGGCTATTATTACGGAATTACAAACGGTAAAGGAAACCGCAGAAGAAACGACAAAAGAAATGGCAAAAGAAGTCGCTATTGTTGAAACATCGGTAGAAATCACTGAATCGGTACAAACTGCGGTAGAAAGTATTGAGGAAAAAACAGAAGAAACCAGCGTTGTAGAAATGCAATCGCCCGAGCCTGATGTTGAAATCCCTAAAAAAGCTCCCGCCAAAAAAACGACGAAGAAAGCCTCTTCTTCTCGTTCTGCCACTGCATTCAAATCACGTTAAACATTGCATTTCGTACACAAAAAACCTCGCCTTTGATTTCAATTAAAAGCGGGGTTTTCTCTTATTTAAACTAAAGAAAAAATATACTGTTTGCTCACATCGGCGACGCGATCTAATTCTGAGAAAACTCGATGGGCAATTTCCTGAGGAAGAGAAGGATAGTTTCTATCCACAATCGCATAATGATTGGCGGCAACATTCAAATCAAAATCCTTAACTTCCTTTATAAAAATATCCATTGCTTTACCCGTTAGTCCTTTACGACGACATAATTCAAAGGCTAGTTTTGTTTCCTCAATTTGACCAATACATTCAAATGGGGTATGTTTCTCGAGTCCCAACATTTGTCGAAACCACAATTGGTTCTCGGGTAAATCAAATAGATTTATTTCAAAGATTTGATTCACTAAATCAATCGGTAAATAAGCCATATAATTTAACCAAACATACGCACATTTTGCACATTTCTTACACCAAGGTTTGTTTATATTACAAGAATGCGTAAAAGGAACATCGTTCAAATGTTCACGAAGCATATTAAAAATCACTACATCGTAAATTGGTTTTAATAAACTAAAATACTGCGCGTTGGAAATAAATTGTTTTTGAATATAAGTATTTAAGAGTTGTTCTGCTTCCGTTGATTTTCCCCATTGATGATTAATTTCTTCGCCAGTTTCTTCCCAAATTAAATTCGGAAAATCCGCACTGTGTTCATGTCCAAGACTAATGTAACGATAACGATGTTGTAATACTATTGGCAATGATGCAAAAATAGAACTTGGGGTTTCGGCGGCGGTTAATGATATTACACCATATTCTGGAGAAAGTTCTAATACGGGGCTATCCAAAAAATCATCATATATAGAAATCTTATGTTGGGTTTGTGATTGCGCGTTTTTTAAGAGATTTCCTATTAGTTGATGTTGTACTTCAGCTCGCCCATAAATTGAGCTAGAATACGCGCAAGTTGAATAGGGCGTATTTGTCTTTTCTAACAATTTTAGAGAAACTAAACTATCTTTTCCTCCCCCACAAAATAAGAGAATTTGGGGATTATTTTCTTTGATTTGGACAGGTGTTGAAATATTTTTAACGGGCTGACTTAAGAAACGCGGGGGATTATTATTTGGCAAATGATTTTCATATCGCCATTGTGCCCAGACTTTTCTCTGAACAGTGCACCAAAGTTCCTCAAATTCTGGCGTGTGATATTTTTTGAAAATCCCTAAATCAAAAACGTCGGGTTTTAAACTCGTTAATTTGTTTGCTTCAAATGCCACGATATGAAAATACACTTTCTCCATATAATCTATTCCTAATTTTTGTTCTAATTCTAATAGATTAACATCGTTATACCAATATGAGGTTGAAAAACGTAATTCATTGATACCCAAAACCATTGATAATTGGTGTTTAGAGCGGGTATAAGATTCAATTAAAAGGGTATTATTCATGGATTAGTTGTGATATGAAATGGGTTGAAATAACGGGTTTCAATAATTATTTCCATTTCGCAAGAACCGTCGTCGAGGAAGGTTTCTTTTAGGACTTGTCCAAATTCATGGAAATGTGCGCGAAGTTTTTGATGTTGCGGAAGAATTTTCACCGTTCGGTGCTCAAATTGACGCGGTAATCTTTCAATCAACGCTTGCAATAACAAATCACACCCGTCGCCCGTTTGCGCGGATAGCCACACTCGATGCGGTAGATTATTTTCATCACGTTCAATTCGCGGCGTTTCATTTAATTGATCAATTTTGTTGTAAATAATGATTTGTGGGATTTCTGCCGCACCGATTTCTTCCAAAATTTTATTAACTTGTTCAATACGTTGCTGGCGTTCAGGATCAGCGCAATCGACCACATGAATTAACACTTCTGCCATGCGCGTTTCGTCGAGAGTTGCTCGAAATGCGGCGACCAAATCGTGCGGTAATTGCTGCACAAATCCCACCGTATCCGCCAAAATTAATGACGTTTTATTCGGTAATTCAATGCGACGTAATGTGGTGTCGAGTGTTGCAAACAATTGATTTGCCGAGAAAACATTGGAACTTGTTAGGCGATTAAATAAGGTAGATTTTCCTGCATTTGTATAACCCACCAATGAAACAACGGGGATTTCTGCGCGAGAACGGGCACGGCGACTTTGGGTGCGTTGGCGGGAAACTTTTTCTAATCGACTTTGGATTTGATCAATGCGTTTGGAAATTAAACGACGGTCGGTTTCTAATTGGGTTTCACCGGGTCCGCGCAATCCAATCCCGCCCCGTTGGCGTTCCAAATGCGTCCACCCGCGAATCAAGCGGCTCGACAAATGTTTAAGTTGAGCTAATTCGACTTGCAACTTACCTTCAAATGATCGAGCACGTTGCGCAAAAATATCTAAAATTAATTCCGTTCGATCAATGACGCGGCAATTGAGCATTTTCTCTAAATTACGGGCTTGAACGGGATTTAAACGGTGATTGAATAAAACGAGATCGGCTTGATGAGTTTGAATGACTTGTTGGATTTCTTCGACTTTTCCAGAACCGATGAACTGACCCGAATCGGGGACATCGCGCGTGCCTTCGATGGTGGCTAAAGGCGTAACGTTGGCGGCTTCGGTGAGATGAATAAACTCTTGAAGATCAGGCACATCCGCCTCGCGTTTGAAGCGGATGCTCACCAAAATGGCTTGTTCGCCCGTTTGAGGACGTTCTAACAACGATTAACCCTCAAGTGGCGCGCTGTCCACTTTTTCGTCGGCGGTCGCGTATTTGACATTGCGTGACGGCACGATGGTTGAAATCGCGTGTTTATAAACCATTTGGCTGACGGTATTGCGCAACAAAATCACAAATTGATCAAAAGATTCCACTTGTCCTTGTAACTTAATTCCGTTCACTAAATAGATAGAAACCGGTATGCGTTCTTTACGCAAAGCATTCAAGAAAGGGTCTTGGAGACTTTGAGCTTTGTTCATATTAACTTCCCCTCATTATTGTTGTTAAGAAAATGTGTTATAACTGTTGCTATTTGTGCTGTTAAATCAGGTACTTCGCTATCAAACCACTGTGCATCTTTCTCACTTCGCAACCACGTTAATTGACGTTTTGCAAGTTGTCGAGTTGCAATGATGGCTTTTTCTACCATTTGAGGATATTCCTCCGCGCCGGTCAAATACTGCCAAACCTGACGATAACCCACCGATCTCATTGACGGACTATCCAAATTCAAATCTGGGCGTTGAAAGAGTTGTTTAACTTCCTCGACAAAACCCGCGTCCAACATTTGGTGGAAACGCCGCGCAATCCGATCACGGAGAATGTCCCGATCTATGGGCGCGATGACCAATTTTAAAACCCGATACGGCGACGCATTTTTTTGACCAAAGCGCGCGCTCATCGGTTGATCGGTCAATTCGCAGACTTCTAAAGCCCGTTGAATGCGCTGCGGGTCGTTTGGGTGTATACGTTGCGCCGCGACCGGATCAAGCGCAGCCAACCGCGAATGCAACGCCGCCCAGCCGATTTCTTGCGCCTCTCGCCCCAGTCGTTCGCGGATTGTTGGATCAGCGGCGGGCAAATCCGACAAACCCTGTTGCAATGCTCGAAAATACAACCCCGTTCCACCCACTAACAACGGAATTTTCCCTTGATTAACAATCTGTTGGATAAGAACGCGGGCATCTTCTGCAAAGCGCGCCGCCGAATAATGTTCCGCAGGATCACAAATATCGATCAAATGATGGGGCGTGGTTGCGAGAAAAGCAGCATCGGGTTTTGCCGTGCCAATATTCATGCCGCGATACACCAACGCAGAATCTACACTAATGATTTCACAAGGAAATTTTTTGATCAACTGCGCCGCTAAATCCGTTTTTCCCGACGCGGTCGGTCCCATCAAAAAAATCACCGACACGATCTTATCACAAGAATTCTCTTTCATTCGCAAGATAGCTAATTATTTCTGTGCAGGTGGTAATGAGGAAGGCGTTTCAAGCGGCGGTGTTTGCAATGGCGCGCTCGGTAATTCGCTCATTTGTTTCATCAAACCCAATGCACTAAACGCAGAAATCACATCGAGATTAGTTTTCAAACCGTCTTTGTTCTCACCATTTCCCGTTGAAACATAATTAGACGGCATTTCAACTTTGAAATTAGGCAAATTGGTATATAATGTTTGCGCAATATCACGCTGAATCTCCGCCAAGAAAATATCCTTATACGTTCCTCGAGCCGCATATTTAGCGGCTAACACTTCATTTTCAGCCTTTCCTTTTTGCAAAATAGCTTGAGCTTCAAATGCCGCTGCTTCTGAATTGGCTTTTTGGATTTCACGATTTGCTTGAGAAATAGATAATTCCTTTTCCCGATCAATCACCGCCATATCTTTTAATTTGCGCTGTTCCACTAACGATTTCTCAGCAATTTGTTTAGCAACTTCCACTTCACGTTGTTGAGCAATCACCGCAAGTTCTTTCTCCCGATGCGCATCTTGAACCGCTTTAGTTCTTTCAATTTCTTTTTTAAGTTGCTCAGTTTTTGCTTGGGCTTTAGCGGTTTCTTGTTCTTGAATGGTTTTAATACGTTCTGCAACCAACGTTTTCTTATCAACCAACAAACGACTTAATTGTTCTTCAGGGTGAGGATTATTTAACGTCACTTGTGTGGCTTCGATACCATAAGGTGCTAATGGATTATTTGCTCGAATTCTATTACCTTGTTGATCTAAAATTGGAACTGTTTTCCACACAATTTGTTTGCTGCGTTGTAATTTGTGAGATTCCTCTTGTTCTAATCCTACGGGTGCAATATCTAATTGATCAATTTCTACCTGCCGACGTTCGGTTACATAAACTCCATTTGTTAATTGATCTTCCAAATCTGCTTTGAACAGCGTCAAACCCCCTTGAAAAAACTCTTCTCCCGTATATTGTGCCGCCGTATTAACCGTCACGCTTCGAGCATTTCTCACCAATAAAGCGTCCACTAAATTTTCAAAGGTTCTAAATTCACGATGGGTTTGAATAATCTTTTGTGGATCAGTGGGTAAGCGAAAACGAAAGGTAATTGGAATTTGCCCAGTATAAGTATCTGCAAAACGCACGGTAATGGGTTCTAAAATACGGGTTAATGCTTCACCGTCTTCTGCGCCAAATGAAACCGTTGCTACCTGTTTATATTCAGTGACGCTAGAAAAGAACGGCGTGCGAAAATGAACCCCGGGTTCGGTGAAGACCGACAAACTCCCCGTTAAAATATTTTGATAAACGTAGATATACCCCAACGTGGTTTGAAACATCATTTGTTTAAGAACAGAAAATAGTAAGAAAATGGCGAGAATTAGAAACACCAATTTGAAATGACGTTTTTCAGGCATTTTGGAAACTTCAGATATTTTATTAAATAAGGACATTTGCATTTCTCCTTTGATGGATTGAAGCTATATTCTATATCGATTTCTAAAATTAAGCCAATGGGCTTGTCGAAAACCTTGAAATGTGGCACATTAGAGCATTTTTGGACGTTTCAATTATGTATTTTCAAAGCCTTGCATTAGGGGTTAATATCGATCACGTTGCAACGTTGCGACAAGCGCGCGGCACACGTTATCCCGATCCGATTCAAGCCGCGATCGCCGCCGAACAAGCGGGCGCAGACGCGATTACCGTGCATTTGCGCGAAGACCGCCGTCATATTCAAGAACGCGATGTTATTTTATTACAACAAACCATTTTAACTCGATTGAATTTAGAAATGGCGGTGACAGAGGAAATGCTCACTTTTGCAGAGCAACTTAAACCCGCCGATTGTTGTTTAGTGCCCGAACGGCGCGAAGAATTAACCACCGAAGGCGGACTCGATGTCGCGGGAAATTTATCAAAAATAACAACCGCTTGCCAACGTTTAGCCGCTGCAAATGTGCGAGTTTCACTTTTTATTGATCCCGATCCGCAACAAATTGATGCCGCTTTACAAACCGGTGCGCCCACGATTGAAATACATACAGGCAAGTTCGCTGATCTCGTTGATCTAAATGAAAAAAAAGCCGAATTTCAACGCATTCAATTAGCCGCTCAACGGGCGCATCGCGGCGGATTACAAGTGAACGCGGGACATGGTTTGAATTACCAAAATGTGGGTGCAATTTCCTCGATTCCAGAAATCCGCGAATTAAACATCGGACACGCAATTGTTGCTCGAGCATTATTTGAGGGTTTTGAAACCGCCGTGCGTGAAATGAAACGCTTAATGTCCAATGCTCGATAATCCTTTCTAAAATCACATAACAACCGAGAATATCTACTAACATTTTTAAGTGGCTATTCTCGTATTCTTCACTAATGTCGCGGACACATTAGCCGTTTAGGCAATTGAAATGATCCGAAATAAAAGAAAACCTGTCAGATATTGAAATTTGACAGGTTCTTTTTTGGGTTTGAATAACTTGAAAGGTTTGTCGGTTTAATCTACAATTATTTGAACTTGAACCATGAAAAGGAGATAAGTTATGACAGATGAAGAATTAAAAGCCTTAGTGGCGAGTCTTGCCGTTTCTCAAAAACAGACTGACGAGCAAATGAGAAAAACTGATGAACAAATGAAAAGAACTGATGAAAAATTGGAATGAATGGGGATTTATTTGGGAAATATAACACGCAATCAAGGAGATGTTGCGGAAGAGTTCTTTTTCAATAGTTTAATTGATGAGCCACGATTAGGAAGCATTTGTTTTGATGATATAGTCGGATTCCTATTAAATTATTAACTAGATGAAAATGAAAATAATGGATTAAAAATATAATCGATGGTTTGTTGAAGAGATTTAAATAGAGGGTAATATTTCTTCACTTTTTTC
>JBEAVE010000002.1:0-70953 GCA_041161065.1 Pseudomonadota bacterium
GAAAAAAGTGAAGAAATATTACCCTCTATTTAAATCTCTTCAACAAACCATCGATTATATTTTTAATCCATTATTTTCATTTTCATCTAGTTAATAATTTAATAGGAATCCGACTATAAATTAGAAATCAGTTCTTCTGCGTCTAATCAAAAAGCAGATATTACTATCGGTGGATGGTCTGCTAGAGATAGTGATCGTACATTTGAAAATGTTAATTTGCCTTTTGTTGTTGGTGAAGCTAATACTGGGTTTTACTTCCAAAATAATTCACCAAGTGATTGGTATGTAATATCGGTTGCACTTAAACAACCTATAACAAACAAACCCCGTCTAAATGCAAAATGCACAACTAATAGTCCGACCTCTTCTACCTATTCAGTTGGAAAGCCTGTGATTTTTGGCAATACTTGGAAGTGGAATGGTAATGGTTCAATTATCAGTAGAATGTTTAATAACGTTTCTAGTGGCTATAGTAATGCAGAGTGGCCATATGGTGTATTCAAAGATGTGACTTTTGTTCGCCCTTCTAATGAAAAGCCAATTGTCTTCTTTCAGTGGATGTCAAGTAACAAATGCTCTCAATTGGTAATTGATGCACCAAGCTTATCAAGCAATGAAAAAAGCAATGTTACCATTGATTCTAAAGCGTGGAGTGCTGTACCAAGTAGTACAGGAGGAACAAATGTGAACTTGCCCTACACTGTACAACCAAGTGATGCTTGGACAGTAATTAAAGTTGCATTCAATAATTCTGTTAGTAAAGAATCCCGAATAACAGCAACTTGTCCTGGATATTAGATGACTAAAAACGAGATAATCAACTGCTTAGTTTGATTATCTCATTCATTATACTTCTGGAGATATAGCAATGAGTAAAAAATTATTAGTATTTGCATTAATTTTTTTAGCAAATACAGCTTTTGCAGGAAAACTTACGGTTAAAGTAACAGGTGATGGTACTGTTACAAGTAGCCCAGTAGGAATAAATGGTTGCCAAACAGAATGTTCATTTGATTACCCACCAACTGGTAGTGGAAAATCAGAAATACCCCAATCTGTTATCTTGACTGCTACTTCAAATTCTATTTTCAAAAATTGGAATATGGATGTTTGTACACCCGACGTAAACGATCCTAAGAAATGTACCGTCGTAATGGATGCTGATAAAACTGTTACAGTAACTTTTACTGCTGCAGCAACTCCTGCGATTAGCGTTACACCTGATCCTTTACCTACTTTTAGTGCAACAACTCTTTCTCAAAAGGTAACTGTGAGCAATACAACTGCTAACACAACTTTGAAAGTTAGTAGTGCAGTTTTAAGTGGTACAGGCTTAGCAAAATTTAGTAAAACAACAGGTTGTGAAAATGCACAATTAACCACTAACACTTGCGAGATAACTGTCAATTTTGTTGATCCTAAAGATGGTCAAATTTACACTGCAAGTTTAGATATTGCATCTGATGGTGGAAATAAATCTGTTTCTTTAAGTGCAACTTCAAGTAGTACACTTCCAACAACTTACAAACTTTCATGGTCAGTTTCTCCAACCGATGCAGGAATAATCAGTTGTAAAGATACTAATGGAAATGCTTGCAATAGTGGTAGTGAGCAAATTAAAGACAGCACCTTTACTTTAACAGCAACAGCTAATAGTGGTTACAATTTCAAAGATTGGACTAATTGCACTTCATTTAATTCAAATGTTTGCACTGTCAAAATGAATGAACCTAAAACTATCACAGCAACTTTTTCACCTATACCACCAAATCCTAATCAGACGGTCACTTGTACAACAGGTGAGGTGATTAACAATGTTTGTATTTCAACAAGTGGTTTATCAAAGTTAGGATCGCCGTTAATGATCGGTGGTGGAAATAACCCGCAAACGGCAACAGCAACTTTCTTTGGTGGTGTTGCCGTTGATGGGCAACAAGCTACCTCTGCTAAGATGCTGGATATTACGACGGGTCAAACGATTAGTGTTGATGGTTTAATTGTTCCGCAACATCAAGGCGTTGCTGATGTTATTGCAGTAGGTTTGTATGTGCCAACAGAGAAACTTACAGGTAGAGCAACTGCTCAAGATTATTGTGATTGGGAGTTGGGCAATTTTTATATGAATACTGCTGATGAAAAAGCATCTACAAATAATTATTGTTTCTGGATTTCAAAAGGTAGCGAA
Organism: Pseudomonadota bacterium; assembly: GCA_041161065.1. Classification (GTDB taxonomy): domain Bacteria; phylum Pseudomonadota; class Gammaproteobacteria; order Beggiatoales; family Beggiatoaceae; genus DYRG01. The sequence goes on from JBEAVE010000002.1 coordinate 2,186, forward strand.
ACAACGCTCAATTGTAATCCCCAACCTACCAATTATAATGTTCGCCGCGAGTTAAAACTAAACTCAGGAGCTAACGTTGATAATTGGAAACTGTGGAATGGTCATATCGGCGATTTGAAACCCATGTATAGCGGAGTTTCTTTAGATAGTGTTTCTGTGAATCCATTGCTACTTTATGCGGATAAACCCAATTACACGGGTCAAGTGTGCCTTTATTTTGGTTATCGTTTAACTGCGGATCAAACTTTAGTGTTTAATGGTGAACCGATTATCTTCCGCGTTTCTCAATAATCCTTTCTCCAAAAATAAAAACCCCGATCTTAAATTTCTGAGGTCGGGGTTTTGTTTTGCACTCATTTGCACTAAAAAGAATCAAAAAAAGGTTGTATGCACGCTGATGATGCGAAACGAGGGAAGTAGAGAAGACTTTATTGAGGAAGTTTATAAGGCAATCTATTGATTATTAAGATAATTTTTTTGTGGTATAATGGTTGCGCGTTATATTAAATTCACAAAATTGGTTAATAATTATGAAGACTTTTTATAATGAAATGTATCAAGCAGATGGGACGGTGCGTCCACATTATCAAGATTATACAAAATGGTTAAAACGCACGTCTGAGCAACGGCTTGCCAAACGCCGCGCGGAAGCCGATGCGTTGTTTCGCCGCGTGGGGATTACCTTTGCGGTGTACGGCGAAGAATCGGGAACGGAACGGTTGATTCCATTCGACATCGTTCCGCGCATTTTGCCCGCCAAAGAATGGGCGCAACTCGCGGCGGGTCTGCGGCAGCGCGTCAAAGCCCTCAACGCATTCCTCACCGACATTTATCACGACCAAAATATCCTCAAAGCGGGCATTATCCCCCCCGAATATGTGTTGGCAAATAATCAGTATCGCCCTGAAATGCAAGGCATTAATGTGCCAAATAATATTTATACCCACATTGCGGGGATTGATATTGTGCGGGCGGGCGAAGGCGAGTTTTATGTGTTGGAAGACAACGCGCGCGTGCCGTCGGGGGTTTCTTATATGCTCGAAGATCGCAAAGTGATGATGCGACTTTTCCCTGAATTATTCAATCGTTACGCGATCGCTCCCGTCGAACATTACCCTGATTTGCTGCTCGATACGTTGAGAAGCGTTGCGCCACAGGGGGTGAATTCGCCAACGGTGGTGGTGTTAACGCCCGGCGCGTACAACAGCGCGTATTTTGAGCACGCTTTTTTGGCGCAACAAATGGGCGTGGAATTGGTCGAAGGGCGAGATTTGTTTGTGCGCGACGGCTTTGTGTTTATGCGCACCACGCAAGGTCCGCAACGGGTCGATGTGATTTATCGACGCTTGGACGACGATTTTCTTGATCCGCTGGTGTTTCGACCTGACACGATGTTGGGCGTGCCGGGGCTGTTGTCGTCGTATCGCGCGGGCAAAGTGACGTTGGCGAACGCGGTCGGGACGGGCGTTGCCGATGACAAATCGATTTATCCGTTTGTGCCTGACATGATTCATTTTTATCTCGGCGAGAAACCGTTATTAAATAATGTCCCGACTTTTCAATTGCGCAAACCCGATGATTTAGCGTATGTTTTAGCGCATTTGGAAGAGTTAGTGGTCAAAGAAGTGCACGGATCGGGCGGTTACGGAATGTTGATTGGACCTGCGTCGACGGCGGTCGAAATTGAAATTTTCCGCGAAAAAATCCTCATGAATCCAAGCCATTACATCGCGCAACCGACCTTAGCATTATCGGCGTGTCCAACGTTGGTCGATAGTGGACTCGCGCCGCGCCACATTGATTTGCGTCCGTTTGTGCTGACGGGCAGTGAAGTTCGATTTGTCCCGGGCGGATTGACGCGGGTGGCGTTGCGCGAGGGATCGTTGGTGGTGAATTCTTCGCAGGGCGGCGGCACGAAAGATACTTGGATTTTAGAAGGAGAATCAGTATGTTAAGTCGAACAGCGGATCATTTGTATTGGTTGGCGCGATTCATCGAGCGGGCAGAAAATACCGCGCGCATGCTCGATGTCAATTATCGCATGTCGCTTTTGCCGCAAAACGACGCGCAAATTCAACGCATTTGGGGCGCAACCTTGTCGATCAATGGGTTACAGGATTTGTATCAAACCATTTATGATCAGACAACCCCCGAAAATGTCTTAAAATTCATGGTGTTCGATAAACAAAATGGCGCGTCGATTGTTGAATGTTTGCGATTGGCGCGGGAAAATGCCCATGCAGTGCGTGGGACAATTACCTCCGAAATGTGGGAAACCATCAACAGCACTTGGATCGAATTGCGCGAGCAATCCCCTGAAAACATTGAACAAGATGGCGTGACGGAATTTTTGGAATGGGTTAAATATCAGTCACATTTGGTTCGAGGTGTGACATTGGGGACGATGCCGCGCGATGAGGCGTTTCGGTTTGTGCGATTGGGCGGTTTTCTGGAACGCGCCGACAACACCGCCCGCATTTTGGACGTGAAATATCATATTTTGATGCCGAGCGCGAAAGATGTCGGCGGCGCGGCGGATTATTATCAATGGGGCGCGTTGCTGCATTCGTTGGCGGGATTTGAGGCGTATCGGCAGGTTTATCGGGATTTAATTACGCCGATTCGAGTCGCAGAATTGCTGATGCTGCGCGATGATATGCCGCGATCGTTGCATTATTGCATGGATCAGGTTTATAACGGCGTGCAATCGTTGGGTTCGCAGCACACCTGGGAAACCGAACGCCGCGCAGGGGAATTGCACGCGCAACTGCATTTTGGGAGCATGGAAGACATTTTCCAAACGGGTTTGCACGAATATTTAACGCTCTTTTTGAAGAAAATTAACGCCCTCGCGCAACGCATTTCAAATGACTTTTTGCTTCCTTCCGCCACCAACGCATTAGTTTTAGAATAACCCCTAAAAACCTTCCAAAACAGTTGGCGGGTTTCTTTACAAGTTCGGTTGAATATTATACAGTGCTCAAACCGATTTTTTTCTTGACCGTTGATTCGTTCTTGAAGCATACAAGCCGCCCTTTGTGGCGGTTTTATTTTATGTGGATATCTCAAAATGAGCAAAGAAAACTCGACCATTTTCTTACAATATAGTGAATAAAAACAATGAGTTCTGTTTTAGAATTAACCTGTGAATTAATTAAACGCCCATCAATTACACCTGAAGATGCAGGCTGTCAAAAACACTTAGCTGATCGCTTAGAAAAACTGGGTTTCAAAGTAGAGCATTTGCGATTTGATGATGTGGATAATTTGTGGGCAACACACGGGCAAACAAAACCTTTATTTGTCTTAGCAGGACATACCGATGTTGTTCCCGCCGGTTCATTAGAACATTGGCAATTTCCACCCTTTGAACCAACGATTTCTGACGGTTATTTGTACGGGCGTGGATCAGCCGATATGAAAGGTGGGATTGCTGCATTAGTTATTGCAACCGAACAATTCATTAAAAAAAATCCTAACCATTTGGGAACAATTGGTTTTTTAATAACTAGTGATGAAGAAGGAAAAGCTGTTAATGGCACAGTGAAAGTCATCGAATACTTAAAACAACGGGGAGAAAATATTGATTATTGTTTATTGGGAGAACCGTCGAGCAAAAATCATTTAGCTGATGAAATAAAAAATGGTCGGCGAGGGTCTTTAACGGGGCGTTTAACCATTAAAGGAATTCAAGGGCACGTTGCTTATCCGCATTTAGCAAAAAACCCCATTCATCTCTTTAGTGAAGCGATGAGGAAACTATGTGAGGAAACGTGGGATCAAGGTAATGAATTTTTTCCGCCAACTACCTTTCAACTTGTTGATATTCATGCGGGTAATCATGTGACCAATGTGATTCCTGCGGAATTGAAAGTGATGTTTAATTTTCGATATGGTACGGCATCGACGGCGGATTCTTTGAAAGAACGAGTTGAGAAACTGTTGAGCAACTTAGATTATGAATTGAGTTGGGAATCGGCGGGTTTGCCATTTCTTACATCGAAAGGAAAATTGATTGATGCGTCTAAAGAAGCGATAAAAGAAATCTGTGGTTATGAAACCTTATTATCGACATCAGGCGGGACTTCTGATGGGCGTTTTATTGCACCCAATGGCACGCAAGTATTAGAAATCGGTTTATTGAATGCAACTATTCATAAAGTCAATGAATACACGAGCGTTGCAGATTTAGAGCAACTTGCTTTACTTTTTGAACGGATTTTAGAGAAACTTCTTTTAGAATAAGCGATATTTTCCTGCCAAACCGCCCTTTCTAGATTGCAATTGTGGGCGTGCCAAAAAAAATTCGGTTGTTTTTCAAGGAATTATCTTTTAACGAGACGCGAGAACTGTCGCAAAATTCGCCGCACTCGTTTAATTCGCCAAATTAAGATTATAATAGCCCCATGAAAGACATATTGGATAAAGCCGCGCAGATTCGATTGGTGATTTTCGATGTCGATGGCGTATTGACCGACGGCAGCCTTTACCTCGGCGATCAGGGCGAAGAATACAAAGCCTTCCACGCGCGCGACGGGCTCGGCATGAAAATGCTCCAAAGCAGCGGTGTCGACATCGGCATCATCACCGGACGAACCTCAAAAGTGGTCGAACATCGCATGGCATCGCTGGGCATCGTCCACGTTTATCAGGGACAGCTCGACAAACTCGCCGCCCTCGAACATTTGTGCCAACAATTATCCCTGTCGCCTGATCACATCGCGTTTGTGGGCGATGATCTGATTGATTTGCCGGTGATGCGGCGGGTGGGATTGGCGATTGCGGTCAATGATGCGCACCCGATTGTCGTTCGCCACGCCCATTGGCACACCCCCCATCGCGGCGGACGCGGGGCAGCGCGCGACGTGTGCGAATTAATCATGCAAGCGCAAGGCAGTTGGGCGCAACATATCGCTTATTATGAACGTTAATGCGTTGATTATTTTAGGATTAATGATTATTTCGGCAGGCATTTGGTGGATTGTGCAGGATTTGGAAAAAACCGCCCCGATTGCAACCGTCGAACAAACACGCTTTCTACCTGATTTCGTGTTGGTCGATTTTTCTACCGTTGCAACAACCCCGCAAGGCGATTTGAAATACCAAATTCAAGGGCAAATGCTCAAACATTATCCCGTGATAGAAACTGAGGTAGAAAATCCTTATTTGGTTTATTATCAAAATCAACAGCCCAGTTGGTTTGTGTGGGGAGAACAAGCCCTCATTTCAGCCAACAACGAATGGATTAACTTGTTCGGTAATAATTATTTCTGGCATTTTGATCAACAGGGCGACGCATTAAAAATTTTTTCTCACAATGTGTATTATAAACCGCAGAGCAATTACGCAGAAACTACCGACTTAACACGGCTAGAAACTCATCAAAGCAAAACAACAGGCGTGGGAATGCAATTGTTCTTAAATACACAACAAGCTATTTTATTAAGTCAAGTGAAAGGAACGTATGAAAAAACTCGCTAAAATAAGTGGTTTGATTTGGTTATTTGCCAACGCGGCTTTTGCGCTAAGTACCGACCGTAATCAAACGCTCCAAATTGAAGCCGATAGTGCTCAATTAGATAATATAAAAGGTTTCACTGTTTATTCGGGTAATGTAATTGTAAATCAAGGAACATTACAATTGTTTGCTGATAAAGTTACTTTAACGTATAATACAGAAAAGCAAGTTGAAAGCATTATTGCCGAAGGGAATGGTCAGGTTGTCCGTTTCAAACAAACATTAGATAACAAAGAAGAAGTTAGAGCACAATCAAAAAAAATGGAATACTTTGCCAAAAATGATACGTTGCATTTGAAACAGGACGCGCAAATCTGGAGATCGAAAGATACCATTAGCGGGCAACATATTGTTTATGATGCTAAAAAAGCTCAAGTGATCGCCAGCGAAGGGCGCGTTAAAGTCATGATCGAACCTCAAAAAGCACAAAAGATTTCCAATCCGAAAAAAGCCTTGCAAAAAGATACCGATAAATCTGCATCTGAATCCGAAGAAACCACCGAAACAACAGAAGAATAACGTGAGCATTTTATCCGCCCAACAACTCGCCAAACAATATAAACAACGTGCAGTTGTAAAAAATGTAAGTTTGCAGGTAAAAAGTGGAGAAGTCGTGGGTTTGTTGGGACCTAATGGCGCGGGAAAAACCACCAGTTTCTACATGGTGGTGGGTTTAATCAAATGTGATGCGGGAGAAATCTTTTTAGATGAACAAAATATTACCCGTTTTCCAATGCACAAACGCGCCCAATTAGGGGTTGGCTATTTACCGCAAGAACCGTCGATTTTTCGTAAATTAACCGTTGAGGAAAATATTTTAGCAGTGTTAGAAGTTCAGCGGTTGCCCAAAATAGAGCAACGTGAACGCTTAGAAACCCTGCTCGGTGAATTACATATTGAACATTTGCGCCGTCATTTGGGATTAAGTTTATCGGGAGGAGAACGGCGGCGCGTAGAAATCGCCCGCGCATTAGCTGCGCAACCGCGTTTTATTTTACTTGACGAGCCTTTTGCTGGGATTGATCCGCTCTCGGTTTTGGATATTCAACAGCTCATTAAACACTTGTGCAATCTCGATATTGGTGTTCTAATTACCGACCATAATGTTAGAGAAACTTTGGGTATTTGTCATCGCGCTTATATTGTCAGCGATGGTCAAATTATTGCGGAAGGAACACCCGAAGATATATTGAATAATCAACAAGTTAGAAACGTTTATTTAGGACAACATTTTAGCCTTTAACTTATTATAACGCATGAAGCAATCTCTTAATCTGCGCATTTCTCAACAATTAACGATGACCCCGCAATTACAGCAGGCAATTCGTTTGTTGCAACTGTCGACGTTGGATTTGCAAACGGAAATCCAGCAAACACTTGATTCTAATATGATGTTAGAAATCGCTGACGACGATGTCGATGCGCCCGACATGAAAGAAGAATTGGTTTCTGATTTTGAAAACAACACCGTTGAAGATCACGATAATGCAACGTTGCCAGAAATGAATTTAGATACCCATAATGAAATTCCAGAGGAACTCCCAACGGATTCTAATTGGGAAGATATTTTTGATGGGGTTTCTTCGGGAGGAACAAACAGCCAATATAATGGTGAGGACGACCGCGATTTCACCGAAAAAAATAGTGCAGATGAAACCTTATATGATTATTTGAAATGGCAATTAGATTTAACCCCCTTTTCTGATGTTGATCGAGCGATTGCAATGCTGATTATTGATGCAATTGACGAGAATGGTTATTTACAAACCGATCCGAAAGATATTTATGAAAGTTTGAAACATTTGGAGATTACCTTAGAAGAAGTGTATGCGGTATTGCATCGAGTACAGTTTTTTGATCCCGCTGGGATAGGTGGAAGAAATCTGCAAGAATGTTTGATGATTCAATTGAAACAGCTTCCTAAAACGACCCCTTGGCGTGAGGAAGCCTTGAAACTAACTGAGAAATATTTGGAGCTATTAGGAAGCCGCGATTTTAATCAATTGTTGCGTAAAATGAAACTAGAACGTGATGATTTACAATCGGTTATTAATCTTATCCAAACATTAAATCCGCGTCCCGGAGAAAGCATTGCGTCTTCAAAAACGGATTATGTTGTTCCCGATGTGTTTGTGCGCAAAGTACATAACAAATGGCAGGCAGAATTGAACCCCGATGTTGCCCCGCGTTTGCGAGTAAATAGTTATTACGCCGATTGTATTTCAAAAGTGCAATCCAAACGTGATGCTGAACGATTACGTTCACATTTGCAGGAAGCGCGTTGGTTCATTAAAAGTTTGAAAAGTCGCCATGAAACTTTGCTCAAAGTAACCCGTTGCATTGTTGAGCATCAAAGTGCTTTTTTAGATTACGGCGATGAAGCAATGAAACCTTTAGTATTGCGCGATATTGCTGATGAACTAGAAATGCACGAATCAACTATTTCTCGGGTAACAACGCAGAAATATATTCATACCCCGCGCGGGATTTTTGAGTTAAAATATTTCTTTTCTAGTCATGTGAGTACCGAATCGGGCGGCGAATGTTCATCGATTGCGATTAGAGCGTTAATCAAAAAGTTAATTGCCGTAGAAAACACCACCAAACCTTTAAGTGATAACAAAATTGCCCAACTTCTTTCAGAACAAGGTATCAAAGTCGCGCGCCGAACGGTTGCAAAATACCGCGAAGCCATGCAAATTCCCCCTTCCAATGAACGCAAAGAAATGTAATCTTTTTATGACTATTTGTTCTTTTCACAACTCCCCTTTAATGGGAAATAATAACTCAAGGAGTGCGCTATGCAACTAAGCATTACCGGTCATCATATTGATGTAACCCCTTCTTTACGCGATTATGTATCCTCTAAAATGGATAAATTAGAGCGTCACTTTGATCACGTTACGAATATGCACGTTGTGCTGTCGGTAGAAAAACTTGAGCAAAAAGCAGAAGCAACTGTACATGTTGGTAATGGCGGTAATTTGTTTGCAGATGCAGTTCACGCGGATATGTACGCCGCCATTGATGCTTTGACCGATAAATTAGATCGGCAAATCAAAAAGCATAAAGAAAAGCTCCAAGATCACCACAAATAAGAGCTTTTATCGCGCGCCGTTTTCTACAAAGAACGGCGTTTAATCAAATCAGAGCATTTCTTTCCCAATTAACTTCAAAAATGGCTTTCTCGGATTAAATGAATATGCTAACGTTACCTTTACATACGCTCGTCGAACATCATGCGTCGCCAATTAGTTTGTCGTGGGTTTGTGGTGAAACCTTTACCGACCGCGTGATTCGTTTGGTCGCCGATAATGCCGCCGCGCTATGTCATACCGTTGGTTATTTGAGTTTAATTCACCCCCCACAAATCCAAATTATTGGGCGTTATGAAGTCGCTTATTTGAACAGTTTAACGCCGCAAGTCTATTTAAGTAATTTAGAACAACTTTTTAATATCAAACATATTGCTTGCATTATTTTTGCGGATAACTGCGATGAAATGGAAGGTATGCGCGAACTCGCTGAATCTTTTCAAGTTCCTATCTTATCTAGTGTTCACCCCGCTCAAAAAGTCATGAATCATTTGCACGTCGTATTGCAACGTTTGTCCTTAACACCTTTGACATTACACGGCGTATTTATGGACGTGTTAGGTATGGGGGTTTTAATTCGAGGAGATAGCGGGATTGGAAAAAGCGAATTAGCCTTAGAACTCATTAGTCGTGGACACCGTTTGGTCGCCGATGATGCGCCCGAATTTCGCCGTATTGCACCCACCATTATTGAAGGCACTTGTCCTTTGGATATGACCCCCTTTCTGGAAGTGAGAGGATTGGGTATTTTGAATGTGCAACGGTTGTTTGGTGATAGCGCGGTTAAAAAAAGCAAATATTTACGTTTAATTATTAATTTACATCCTACCCATAGCAGCCGTTTGAAAGATTTAGATCGTTTGAATGGTGATTACTCGCAATGCAATGTGTTAGGCGTTGATATTCCAGAAATCACATTACCCGTTGCGCCCGGGCGTAATTTAGCGGTGTTAATGGAATGCGCGGTTCGTCATCACAGTTTGAAACAACAAGGCTATGATGCGGTCGAGGATTTTTCGGTGCGCCAAGCTCAAGCTATTTTTATAGAAACACTTGAAGAACTTGAGTAAAATAACATGCTCTTTCCTCTATTTAAAATAGAACAAATAGTTAATGATAATTTCTTTCCTGAGAGTTAAATTTTTTTGGAGAATAATATGTTTCAAGGCAGTATCCCCGCGTTGGTCACGCCGATGCACCCCGATGGGAGTTTAGATGAGTCTGCGTTACGGCAACTGGTTGATTTTCATATCGAACAACAAACCGATGCGTTAGTGGTGGTTGGCACGACGGGCGAGTCGGCAACTTTAGATGAACAAGAACATTGCAAAGTGATTCGGATTTCGGTCGATCGGGCGGCGGGGCGCATTCCGATCATCGCGGGAACGGGCGCAAATTCCACTTCTGAAGCCATCGAATTGTCGCAATGTGCCAAAAACGCCGGCGCAAAAGCCAGCTTGTCCGTCACGCCTTATTACAATAAACCCACCCAAGAAGGGTTATATCAACATTTCAAAACCATTGCGGAAGCGGTTGATTTACCGATTATTTTATACAATGTGCCCGGACGAACAGGCTGCGATTTACAGCCCGCGACCGTCGAACAACTCTCAAAAATCCCCAACATCATCGGCTTAAAAGACGCGACCGGCGATTTAGGCAGAGTCCGCGATCATCGCCGTCGGTGCGGAGAAAAGTTCCTATTATTCAGCGGCAACGATGATACTGGCTTAGATTTCATACTCTTAGGCGGACAAGGCATCATCTCCGTCACCGCCAACGTTGCCCCAAAAGCCATGCACAATATGGTGACTTTAGCATTGAATGGACAGCGCGCAGAAGCAGAATCGATTGATAACACCTTGATTGGATTACACAAACATCTTTTTGTCGAGCCAAATCCAATTCCGGTGAAATGGGCGGTGCAGCGGCTGGGTTTAATCAAAGCGGGGATTCGATTGCCGCTCGTGCCATTAGATGTCGCGCATCAAACCACGGTCGAACAAGCAATGCGCAGCGCGGGAGTGATTGAATGAAAAGGCTTTTTGTGCTTATTGTGATTGGAAGCGCGGCGGGTTGCAGTTTTTTGGATCAGCACGATCGACGCGTCGAATACAAAAATGCCAAACCCGCGTCGTCGTTGGAATTGCCCCCTGATTTGGCGGCGACGCTCGACGATGAATTAAAAATCCCTGCAAATAAAACCACTTACGCGGCTTATTCTCATCAAGATACCGCCCCCGCGCCTCAAAAAACAGCTCAAGTGGTCGCGCCAAAACCTTCTCATATCAGCGTGTTGCGTGATGGAAATCAACGGTGGCTGCAAATTTCAGGACAATCCCCCGATCAACTTTGGCAAAAAGTCCGCAATTTTTGGGTCGATAGCGGCTTCGCGTTGAAAAAAGATGAGGAAAAAACGGGCATTTTAGAAACCGAATGGAATGAAAATCGCGGCGATATTCCTCAAGATGTGGTGAGAAGAACGTTGGGCAAAGTCCTTGATTTTCTTTGGCAAGGTTCGACGCGTGACAAGTTTCGCACTCGTTTAGAACGGGTTGAACAAGGGACGGAAATCTTTTTAACGCATCGCGGGGCAGAAGAAGTCAGCCAAGGCGATAGTTTTGTGTGGCAAGCGCGCGCCTCCGATCCCGAACTCGAAGCCGAAATGTTGCAACGTTTGATGATTTATTTGGGAGAAACTCCCGAACAAGCGAAAACTCAATTAACTGCTGTTTCTTCTCAACAACCGCGCGCAGGTTTAAATGACGGTCTTTTGCTCATTAATGAAGAATTTGCTCTCGCGTGGCGCAGCGTGGGATTAGCTATCGACAAATCAGGCATTAATATCGATGATCGTAATCGGACAACCGGTTTATATTATGTGAAATATGTGCCGTCTGATCTTAAACATGAAAAGAAAGGTTGGTTAGAATCTTTGTGGGGAAATCGTGAGGAAGTTCCTCCCCAAGACTTACAAATTCGGATTACGGAATTAGCCCCCACGCAATGCCAAGTTGAAATCCTCGACAAAAATGGCAAACCCAGCAATTTATCCTCACAAATTAACCAGCAGTTGCTTAAACAGTTGAAATAACTTTTCTTGATCCTTGAAAAGCACGTCGCTCGTGCTTTTTTTTATGCGCGATAAAAAGAATTTAATGCAATGTTGCGGAAGAATCACATAAAATAAGTATTTTTTAATGTTCTAAAAAAGGAGAACAACCACCATGTCCGTGATAAAAATGGCTGATTTAGATTTAAAAGGCAAAAAAGTTTTAGTGCGCGCTGACTTAAACGTGCCGGTCAAAAATGGTAAAGTAACCAGTGACATACGCATTCGTGAATCCTTGCCAACTGTTGAATTAGCCCTCAAAAAAGGCGCGAAAGTCGTGATGTTAATGTCGCATTTGGGTCGTCCCGAAGAAGGCGTGTACAGCGACGAAGCCTCGTTAAAACCCGTTGCAGATCATATCAGTAGCTTAATGAGTCGCCCTGTTCGATTGGTTAAAGATTGGGTCGACGGCTTTGAAACCACCGACGGCGAAGTCGTGTTGTGCGAAAACGTCCGCTTCAACAAAGGTGAAAAGAAAAACCACGACGATCTTTCCCAAAAAATGGCGAAATTATGCGATGTTTTCGTGATGGACGCTTTCGGCACAGCCCACCGCGCCCAAGCCTCCACGCACGGTGTCGCCAAATTTGCCCCCGTTGCGTGCGCCGGTTTGTTGTTAGCCGCTGAACTCGACGCGCTCGGCAAAGCCCTTCACAATCCCAAACGCCCAATGGTCGCAATTGTAGGCGGATCAAAGGTTTCCACCAAATTAACCGTGTTAGATTCACTCTCCAAAATCGTCGACCAATTAATCGTCGGCGGCGGGATTGCCAATACTTTTATTGCAGCGGCGGGTCATAATATCGGTAAGTCATTGTGTGAAAACGATTTAATCCCCGAAGCCAAACGTTTAATTGAAGCCGCCAAAGCCAACGGCGGAGAAATCCCCATTCCAACCGACGTGGTGGTAGGAAAAGAATTTAAAGAAACCGCCGAAGCCACTTTAAAGAAAGTAGAGGAAGTTTCAGAAGACGATATGATTTTTGATGTAGGTCCAGAAACCTCGAAAGCCTTTGAAGAAATCTTAAAGAAAGCGGGCACAATTGTGTGGAATGGACCCGTGGGTGTGTTTGAATTTGATCAATTTGGCGCGGGAACAAAAGCTCTTTCTTTAGCAATCGCAGAAAGCGCGGGTTTCTCTATTGCAGGCGGTGGAGATACTTTAGCGGCGGTTGATAAATATGGCATTAAAGAAAAGGTATCGTATATTTCTACAGGTGGCGGTGCATTTTTAGAGTTTTTAGAAGGAAAGAAACTCCCCGCCGTAGAAATCCTCGAACAACGCGCCCAAAGCTAATTTGTTTATTTCTCCAGAAACACTCTCGCCCATTTCACGAGGGTGTTTTTTTATGGTTGAAAAGTAAATTTAGTTGGCTTTTTTGAATAAGTATATTAGTATATGGTTAATTTACAAAACCGAAAGGACTGCGGTTTCATGATGTCATCGAATAATCAAGAAAGAATTGAAGTAAAAACAACGACTTGCTATATGTGTGCGTGCCGTTGCGGGATTCGCGTGTTTTACTGGAAGAAACAACCTTTAAGGTTTCTCTGATGCCCAGTTATTTGCTTTCTTTAGGTAATGAATGTTAGATTTAAATCTTAAAGAGAGATTAGTTTAATTATTTTTTATAGGTAAAACATGTTAGAACAAATTAGAACAGATAATTCTTGGGCTTTTACTGAATGCTCGTTAAAAGAAACTTCTTATCTTACGCATAATTATTACACCTACCCTGCAAAATTCATCCCTCAATTAGCAAAACGACTTATTGTTGAACATAGCCAACGAGGAGATGTTGTAGTAGATAGTTTTATGGGAAGCGGCACAACGATAGTTGAAAGCCTAGTTGAAGGTAGAAAAGCAATTGGAGTTGATGTCAATGAAATTGCAATCTTAGTTTCAAAAGTTAAAACGACACCTATTGAACCAATACTATTAGTAAAAACCTTTTTGGAACTAAAAAATACCTATCTAAGTAGTAAAGAAACTTCCTGCGTAGAAAGCCTACCTATTCTTCATGAAAAAATTGATTACTGGTATAAAGAACCTCAAAAGAAGGACTTGGCAATTTTGTTAAATAGTATTTTAGAAATCTCTGATACAAACATTAAAAACTTCTTTTTAGTTTCTTTTGCACAAATTTTAAAAACTTGCTCAATTTGGCTACAAAAAAGTGTAAAGCCAACCCGCGATTTAAATAAAAAAGACGCTGACGTTTTTATTTCTTTCAATAAACAAGCCACAAAAATGATTAAAAAAGCTGACGAATTCTATAGGAACTTATCCTCTGATACCATTTTGAAAATAGAAGAACAAAGGATTATTGCATGCCAAGATGCACGTCATATTCCTTGCGAAAATAATAAAGCAACTTTAATTGTTACCAGTCCGCCGTATGTAACAAGTTATGAGTATGCAGATTTGCACCAACTTCCTTTGTATTGGCTTGGACATTTGAAAGAACTTTCTCTATTTCGTAAAAAATTTATTGGATCATCTTTTTCACAAAGAACAAGTGCAAAAATTTATAGTGAAACTGCTGAGAAAATTGTGCGTAACTTAAATAATAAAAAGAAGCAGGAAGTCACTAATTATTTTGCAGATATGTATGAGGTTTTTGAAGAAATGTATCGTATTTTAAAACCTCAAGGAAAGGCTTGTATCGTGATAGGAAATACGCAGTTCAGAGGCGTTGAAATTAAAAATGCCGAGGTTTTCGTTGAACAAATGCAGCATCTTGGTTTTCAAGTATTTGATATAATTAAGCGCGAAATCCCCTCAAAAATGCTTCCCTCAACGCGCGACGATAAAACTGGACGTTTTACAAAAATAACTAATAATAATCTAACATTAGCTTACCCAACCGAGTATATTTTAATTATGCAAAAGGGAGCAAAAAATGACTATTGATGATTTAGTCAAGATGTATGAAGATAAAAGGAAACAATACGGTGAAAATGCTTATAAATACATTTCTAGTTTACTTTATGAAGCTAAAGAACAACATAGAAAAGATTTTGTCAAAGAGGGTAAGAAATCTGACCATGAACAGTCTTGGCGGGCTTTCAAAGGTAAAAATTTGGAAAAGCTCATTGAATACATAATAAAAAGTAATATTGAAAGTTTAGGTTTAAAGATAATAAATGGTAATATTTTAGAAAGAACTGAAGGTAAGAACTTGCCCAATGAACTTAATAAGGTCAAGCGTAATTTATTAGTGGATTTTGGAGAATATGGAAGCCACTTGCCTGATGTTGATCTCGTTATTTATGAACCCAATTCTTTTAAAATTATTGGTGTATTATCGAGCAAAGTGACTTTGAGAGAAAGGGTTGCACAAACAGGTTATTGGAAACTAAAGTTAGCAATGGATTCTATTACGCAACACATTAAAGTTTATTTTATTACACTTGATGAAGATGGGACACTAACTTCTAAAAAACCTGCTAAAAAAGGTAGAGCAATTGTTGAAATAGATACTGATGGTTGTTATGTTTTAAGTGAAACAACTATTGAAGAAAGCAAAAAAATTAAAACCTTTGAACATTTCATTTCTGACTTAAAAAAATTAGTAGTGATGTAATGAGTAATGGGTTTTATGTTTTAATTTTTACTTATCCCTAATAGTACTAGCGTTTTTATTGATGTAGCAGTTTTATTAAAAGCAGGTTAGAATTTCTTTGGCATTTTTAGCATAAGTATATTAGTATATGGTTAATTTAAAAAATCCAAAGGATTGTGATTTAATTATGGCTGCGATAAATCAAGAAAGAATTGAAGTAAAAACAACGACTTGTTATATGTGTGCGTGCCGTTGTGGAATTCGCGTCACATTGCGCGATGGTGAAGTGCGTTATATTCAAGGTAATCCCGATCACCCTTTAAATAAAGGCGTAATCTGCGCAAAAGGCGCGTCGGGAATTATGAAACAATACTCACCCGCCCGTTTAACTAACCCATTAAAACGTAAAGCAAATTCAAATCGTGGGGACGGCGATTTTGAGAGCATTTCGTGGGAAGAAGCCTTTTCAATTTTAGAAGAACGTTTAAAGAAAATTAGAACAACTGATCCGAAGAAATTTGCATTATTTACCGGTCGCGACCAAATGCAAGCCTTAACGGGATTATTTGCCAAACAATTCGGCACGCCCAATTACGCCGCGCACGGAGGTTTTTGCTCGGTGAACATGGCGGCGGGCTTAATTTACACCATTGGCGGTTCTTTCTGGGAATTTGGAGGACCGGACTTAGATCGTTCTAAATTATTTGTTATGTTTGGAACAGCAGAAGATCACCATTCAAATCCAATGAAAATCGAGCTTTCTAAGTTTAAAAGAAATGGAGGAAGATTCATTTCAATTAATCCCGTTCGAACAGGTTATTCGGCGATTGCAGATGAATGGATTCCGATTAAAACGGGAACAGATGGCGCGTTATTATTGGCGTTAATTCATGAAATCATTAAATTGGGTTTGTACGACCGTGAATTTTTAGTGCAATATTCAAATGCCGCAGAATTAGTTAATTTAGATGCACAAAGTGAGCAATTTGGATTATTTCTCCGTTCAAATGAACCCGTTGAAGAAGGCTGTTTTGATCCTCAAAATAAGTATTGGTGGGATCGCAAACTTAACAAACCCATTTCCACTAAAAATAGAAATGCTGATCCGTATTTGTTGGGCGATTTCAAATTAGAGAACGGAACGCCGGTTAAAACTGCATTTCAACTCTTAAAGGAACGGGTAGAACATTACACCCCAGAATGGGCTTCTGATATTACAGGAATTCCGGTAGAAACTATTAGAAGATTAGCACATGAAATGGGCATTGTTGCTCGCGATCAACGCATTGAATTACCTATTGCATGGACGGATTCGTGGGGTAATGAACATCAAAGCATTAAAGGTAATCCCGTTGCATTTCACGCGATGAGAGGATTGGCTGCGCATTCAAATGGATTTCATACCATTCGAGCGTTAGGAATTTTGATGTCGTTGTTAGGAACAATTGATCGACCTGGTGGGTTTCGCCACAAAGCACCATTTCCTCGCCCAATTCCTCCGTGTCCTAAAACACCGAATAGTCCAAATGATGTGCAACCAAATACGCCTTTGAATGGAAATCCTTTAGGTTGGCCCGCCGATCCAAATGATTTGTTTGTAGATGAAAATGGAGAACCCGTTCGATTAGATAAAGCCTTTTCTTGGGAGTATCCGTTATCCGTTCACGGACTTATGCACAACGCGATTACAAATGCTTGGCGGGGCGATCCGTACAAAATAGATACCTTATTGTTATTTATGGCAAATATGGCGTGGAATTCTTCCATGAACACTGAACAAGTTAGAAAAATGCTCAACGATAAAGATGAGAACGGAGATTACAAAATTCCTTTCATTATCGTTGCAGATGCTTTCATGTCAGAAACCGTTGCATTTGCTGATTTAGTATTGCCAGATACCACTTATTTAGAAAGACACGATGTAATGTCGATGTTAGATCGTCCGATTTCTGAATTTGATGGACCTGTGGATTCTGTTCGAATTCCCGTTCTTCCCCCAACAGGTGAATGCAAACCCTTTCAAGAAGTTTTAATTGAATTAGGAACACGATTACAACTACCCGCATTTATAAATGAGAAAGGTGAACGCAAATATCGAGATTATCCTGATTTCATTTTACGATTTGAAACTGCGCCAAATTCAGGAATTGGTTTCTTAGCGGGTTGGAGAGGAACTGGAGGAGAGAAAAACCTCAAAGGTGAACCTAATCCCAATCAATGGCAAATGTATGAGAAAAACAATTGCGTTTATCATCATGAATTGCCTAAATCATATCAATATATGAGAAATTGGAATCAAGGTTATTTGCAATGGGCGCAATCAAATGGTATGACGCGCTATGCTGAACCGATTAACATTCATATTTATTCGGAAGTATTACAAAAGTTTCGTTTAGCGGCGCAAGGAAAGAGAGGAACTCGTCGTCCACCAGAACGTTTGAAAAAACGGGTAGAAACTTATTTTGATCCATTGCCATTTTATTTTGAACCTTTGGAAGCAAGTTTAACAAATAAGCACCAATTTCCTCTAAATGCGGTTACCCAACGTCCAATGGCGATGTACCATTCTTGGGATTCACAAAATGCTTGGTTGCGTCAAATTCATACCTATAATTATCTTTACATTAATGCTCAAACAGCGAAAGCGGCTGGCATTGAGGACGGCGGTTGGATGTGGGTAGAATCGATGCATGGAAAAGTGCGTTGCATGGCGCGTTATTCTGAAGCGGTAGAACCGCATACCGTTTGGACGTGGAATGCGATAGGAAAAGCGGCAGGTGCGTGGAATTTGTCGCCGTATGCAAATGAATCACAACAAGGGTTTCTTTTAAATCATTTGATCAGTGAAGAACTTCCGATTTCAAATACCAATGAACATATTTCTAATTCTGATCCCGTAACAGGTCAAGCAGGTTGGTATGATGTGCGAGTAAAAATCTATCCCGCCAGCCCTGAAGAAAATAAAACAACTTCTCCGCAATTTGCGCCCTTAAAACCGGTTTCTGGAATGAGCAAACGCCGCCCTTGGCAAAACTTTTTCGCGGGTAAGTTTTTAAAGAAATGACATGAATGTTTTGGAGCAAATTATTACTCTTGCACAAAGCAATTTAGATATTGCTGTTGTTTGGTTATATGGTTCGAGAGCAAAAGGGTTGGAACATACAAAAAGTGATTATGATTTAGCGGTTGCTTTTGTTTCATTTATTAAAAATGATCCGATAGAGAAACGTTTGCGTCCAGAATGCCTAGCAATTGATTGGCAAAAAGAGTTAGGTTTGCATGATTTTAAGTTATCCATTATTGATATAAATCAAGCACCTATTCCATTAGCATGGCAAATTATTCAAGCGGATAATGTTTTATTTTGTCGTGATGAAATGCGTTTGTGGCAGGAAACACTTAGAATACATAGCCGCATGGAATTAGATTATGTTCAAAGAATATCTTATAGCTATTGAGCAACATTGTTTTGAATGTGTAGAAGATTTGAATTTGCTCAGTGAAATAGCACAAACAAAAGTGTTTAATCGCTTAGAAAGACGCGCTGCCGAACGAACATTGCAAGTATTAATTGAGTCTTGCATTGGAGTAGCAAAATACTGGTTGAAAACAGAGCAAAAACATCAACCGCTTGATGCTTATGATTGTTTTAATAAATTAGCTGAATTGCAAAAGATTTCATTAGAAGATTTAAAACAATGGCGAAAAATTATTGGAATGCGTAATGCGCTGGTTCATGATTATTTGACCATTGATAGCGAATTATTACATTTATTGCTTAAAGAACGTCATTATATTTTTTTGAGCAATTTTATTTCAACTGCTAAACAAGCAATATTTTTGAAAGAATAACCTTATGACGCAATTAGCTTTGGTAATTGATTTGAATGTGTGCGTGGGTTGTCATGCGTGCGTAACCTCTTGTAAAGAATGGAATACTTCTGGAACGGCGGGTCCGATGTTTGATGATCGACCTTATGATGAAAATCCTACAGGGACGTTTTTTAATCGGGTTCAAACTTATGAAATTGGGACATTTCCAAACACTGAAACTTTGCATTTCCCAAAATCCTGTTTACATTGTGAAGAACCGCCTTGTGTTCCTGTTTGTCCGACGGGAGCAAGTTATAAAAGAACTGAAGACGGAATTGTTTTAGTGGATTATAACAAATGTATTGGTTGTAAATATTGCTCGTGGGCTTGTCCGTATGGAGCAAGAGAGTTTGATGAGAAACAAAAAGTGATGAAGAAATGCACGCTTTGTGTGGATCGAATTTACGATCAAACTTTACCTAAAAATGAGAGAAAACCTGCGTGTGTAATGTCGTGCCCGACTAATGCGCGGTTGTTTGGTGATGTTCACGATCCGGATTCCGAAGTTTCTTTAGCTATTCGAGAACGCGGCGGTTATCCTTTAATGCCCGAATGGGGAACTAAACCTGCCAATCATTATTTACCACGTCATAAAACCCGTTTGCGGATTCACGAAGATGAACTGGTACGCGCAAATAACCCATTGAAAAAAGAAGATATTCGTCACGAAACCAGCAAAGAAGTTTCTCTTGATGATTGGTTAATGTAATAGGAGTTGTTTTAATTATGCACCCCGCTTTTTCTGTCATTTTCCTCACCACTTTAATTGGCGTTGGTCAAGGCTTTTTCTTAGCTTTATTTACCGCTGAAAGTTATGCAACTTTGAAACTACTTCCTCAACAAGATCATTTAAGTTTCTATGCGTTAGGCAGTGCAATTAGTTTAATGTTTCTTATCGGGGGATTGATTGCATCGATATTTCATTTGGGACGACCCGAAAGAGCGTGGCGTTCCATTGCGCAATGGCGAACGTCGTGGCTTTCTCGAGAAGTGATCGCATTGCCTTTAGTGATGGGGTTGGTTTTTCTTTATGGCGTTGCTCACTTTTTCAATATCGAAATTGATTTCTTACGCATACCCGAATTCAAAGGGCAATTGACTTTGTTATTAGGTATTCTAGCAACCCTTTCGACTTTCGCATTATTTATTTGTACAGGCATGATTTACGCGAGTATTAGATTTTTGCAAGAATGGGCAAATCCCATTACGGTTGTGAATTACATTTTATTAGGGGGCGCGTCGGGGTTTAGCTTTGCGAGTTTGTTTGCTGTTTTCCAAGCACCCGAATTAGTGATTTTTTATGCAGGTTGGGCAATTTTAATTACTTTTATCGCACTGATTACGCGAGGGTTTTCACTTTATAGAAATGCGCACTTAAAATACATTTCTAATATCCAAAGTGCGATTGGTGTTCGGCACACTCAAATTAAACAAAAAGCGATGGGTTTTATGGGCGGTTCTTATAATACACGAGAGTATTTTCATGGTATGACAACATGGTTTTTGAAATCGGTAAAATGGATATTTTTATTTCTAACATTCTTTGTCCCGCTTATTTTGTTGTGGTTAGGTTTTAATGGCGATAAAAACATTTTATTGGCGGCGTTTATTGTTCAATACATGGGTTTGTTATTTGAACGGTGGTTTTTCTTTGCGCAGGCAAATCACCCCCAAAACTTTTATTATCAAACGATTTAAAACAACTTGAGAAATGAAAAGCAGAAGAACGGGTTGAATTTTGTGTTTCATTTTTCATTTGAGAGTTTTCCTTTCTACAAGACGATTTTTGGTTTGGTGTTTTAATCCAATATCGTTAAACATATCTGTTGTTATTTCTTCAAGTTTTAATCTTTTCAAGGCATTATTTCAACGGCGTGATGCAATCCTTTTTCGGTTGAGGAAACGGTATTAATATTGCTTAGATTTTGCCAGAAATAGTTTGCATTCAACGGATATTCAAAAATGCTTTGTTTAATTAGCACGATTAGTCGGCACGGAAAAACGGGGGCGGTTTATCACGATCGGATTGTTAATGTTGAAGTTTTGACGTTGGGTCGGGCGGTTGATCAGCACGTTTTTTTGCCCGATTTGCGCGTTGCGTTGCAGCACGCGACGATTAGCGATTTAGGACGTGAGCGGTTTTGGCTTGATGCGAAGTCGCCGTCGGGCATTCGAATTAACGATCAGTTGGTGCAAAATTCGTTGATTCAGGCGGGCGACGTGATTCGAATTGGCAACGCGCTGATTCGGGTTTTAACGCCGCGACATGGCTATGATATTGTTTTAGAAGTAGAATTTCGCCACACCCCCGCGCGCGCCATCGAAAATCAAGCCCAAATTCGTGCCAAAATGCGATTGAGCGATACCCGTTTGAAAGTCCGCCCTATTTCGTGGGGGTTTTTTGGAGGGATATTGTTGATTTTCCTCATTATTCCGAGTGCTGCTGTCTATCTGACAGATTATTATCAGCCGTTAGTTGAGCAAATTATTCAGTTTTTTAATCCAATTAACGAAAATATCCCGCCCGATCAAATGCCTGAGCCGCCCAACTTGCCGACCCTGCCTGACATTTTGACCGATCAGTTTTGGGAATCGGGGAGTTTAGCGTCGGCGCACTATTTTTTTCGCAAAGATTGCAGTTCGTGCCATCAAATTCCGTTCGTGCGCGTCACCGATCAAGCCTGTTTAAGTTGCCACAAAAAAACTCGTTCGCACGTTGATCCCGATTTTTTCAAACTCGACAAATTAACCCGCACCCGCTGCGCCGAATGCCACGTCGAACACAACGGCAAACGCGCACTCATCGACCGCGAAGACCAATTGTGCAGCGATTGCCACCGAGATTTGACCAAACAACAAGGCATTACCACCGATTTAGGCAACGCATGGGATTTCGGATTGCAACATCCGCCCTTTCGTCCCTTATTGGTGAGTTTCAAAAACGGCAAGGAAACCGCCAAACGGGTGTCGATGGACGCGGGCGAGGATTTCGTCGAAGAATCCAATTTGGAATTTCCCCACGACGTTCATTTGTCGCGCAAAGGATTAGCCACTTTTAACGAAGAAATCAAACGCTTATGGTGTGAAGACTGCCATAAATTAGATCGAGGCGGGGTGGGTTTCGAGAAACTCAATTACGACAAACATTGCGCAGAATGCCACCCGTTGAGTTTTGAAGCGTCGGACATTACGCGCCTTGTCCCGCACGGCAAAGTGAGCGAAATTATGTACCAATTGCAGGAATATTACAGCGAACGAGCCTTAAAAGGCGATTATCACGGCGATCCCGATGCGCCCGCGATTGTTCGCCAAGGGCGTTTTCCGAACGAAACCTTACAAGCCGACGACCGAATTATCGCGTTGGATTGGGCGCGCAATAAAGCCGAACAAGTCGCGGAAGAACTCTTCACTTTTTCCTCGTGCATCGAATGCCATGTTGTGAAAAAAAATCAAGAAAATCCAGCACGTTGGGACATCGAACCCGTGCGTATTAACTCAAAATGGTTGCCTAAAACCCGATTTGTACACGCCAAGCATTTGACCATGAATTGCGTTACTTGCCATTTAGCCCCCGAATCAAATAATAGCAGTGAGATTTTATTGCCCGATATTGAAAGTTGCCGCAGTTGTCATCAAGGTGTTCATTCGACTAATAAATTGCAATCAACGTGCGTGGATTGCCATGGATTTCACACCTCTGAATTTTCTATGCGCAAAATAGAGAAAAAAACAGAACAACTTCCTAAAAAACACCATTAGAACTTATTTTCTTATGTAAATCCGCCAGCTCGTGTTGAAACCCGCCCGACAAAATCGGAAAACGACACCATGTTTTTGGGTCGAGGCTTTCATCATCGACATGAAAACTAGGCGCAAATCGTTCTCTTTTCCACTGATTTTGCACCCACAATTTAAAGAACCGTTCTATCCATAAAACAAGTTGTTTCTCTGGATAATCAAAAGCACTTTGCAATAAACAAAATATTTCATACGGGGTTTGTCGATCACGAATTGCTGCCTTTTCAATTGCATTAAGCAAATCATAAGGCATCAAATCTTGTTCATCTGTTTGTTCAAATCCGGGACGGAGTTCTGCAGTGGGTTGTTGCTCATTGATATATTTTAATTCTGAAATGGGTTTTAAACCGTGCAAACCCACCGTTTCTAACCATTTCAACCAATGACGAATAAAATCCTTATCAATACCAGCCAGCGGACTTAATCCACCACTCGTATCACCGTCCATTGTTGCATAACCGACTGCGGCTTCTGAACGATTACTCGTTGCCAATAATAACCCATTGTAAATATTAGCTAATAACCAAACACTTGGCGATCTTGCTCTCGCTTGAATGTTTTGTAATGCTAAATCATCGGTTTCCCAATTCAAATCCCGATTAATCGCTTTTTCTACCATTTCAATATAATTTTCTACTAATTTATCTATATTCCATTCAATAAAATTTGCACCCACAGTTTGCGCAATTTGTTTAGCTGCTTGAAATGTCGTATTTGAGGAATTCTTTGTTGCCTGATAAACACAAATTAAGAGCGATTTCATTAAATTTAAAATAGAACTTTGATCTAAATTTTTTTGCGGGAGTTTCTCACAAAATGCGGAGATTCCTAACTCATTGCACCCTAAATTGACCATTAAGTAAATTAAACAAGCAATTGCACCCGAATCTGCGCCGCCACTTAATGACAACACAAATCCATTTGATCGGCTTTTTCTCAAATAATCATACAATCCCAACGAAACTACCCGCGCAAACTCTTCTTCTTTTAGATTATTTAATTCCCATTTCTCAGGTTTCCACGCAATGATTTTGCTCGGCAGGCGTTCAGGAAATGCAAAAGGTATTTTTACGCACGCCAAATGGTTTTGATTAAAACGACTTGTTCTCGATTGAGTCATTCTACTTTTATCAATATCGACAATAGTACTGGCTAATTGCCAATTAGAGAAACTAAAACGTTTTCCTCCATTTAATATTTCGCCATTTGCTGCTAATAAAGTATCACCATCATAAATAACTCTACCTGCTTCATTTCCTAATAAATTCACATAGATATAAGCACAACCAAACGCCCTTGAACCCTCTAAAACTAATCTTAAACGGGTTTCTCTTTTTTGAAAACTGAAATGGCTTGCTGAGGGATTTAAAATAACATCAATTCCTAATTCTGCCAAACGAATACCTGTTCGTTGTGCAACCCACGCTTCTTCACAAATTTCAAATCCAATTGCAACCCCGCCACAATCAAAATACAAATCACCAATGGGATATAATTTTTGAGCAATTTCTATTTCATCACGAATCCCTAATTGCCAAGCATGAAACCACCTCGATTCATAATGAATTCCTTCATTAGAAAGAAACCGCTTTGCAACAAAGCCCGCGATTTCTCCATTTACCAATAAACAAATAGCATTATAAACCCGATTCTCATGCAAAAGAGGTAATCCTAATGCAACAATAATTTGTTTAGTTTCAGGCACAATTTCTAATAAAACTCTTTGTGCTTGTTGTAATAAACCCATTCCTAAAAAAGCATCTTCACAACCATATCCACTAATACACAATTCTGGCAAGCATAAAATATCAACTTGTTCCATTTTTGCTTGTTTAATTGCTGCCAAAATATTCGCCTGATTATTATCCCAATCCATTGGCGTTTGATTTAAGGTAGCTGTTGCTAATTTAATGAGTTTCATTGCTCTAATTTCCTACCTTGCTGCAACCATCACATTCGGGAAGAAACAAACCATTCCAAAGATTAAAACGTAAGTTTTCATAATCATGATTTTCTAATATCTGTTGAATAGGGTAATGAAATAAGTTCCATTGAGGATTAAAAGGGTGTTTAATTTGGCAGCAAGGTGTTATATCACCAGAAAGCAAACTATAAATCCATTCCTCATCACAATTATTTCTCAATCCATTAGGATTTCCACTGTTTTGAAGAGAAATATTTTCTTGTTCAGCAAAGCGTTGGATAGGTATTAAACGTTCTTCTGGTGGCAACATTTGTTGAGAAGAATCAAACTGAATTGTTTGTTTAACTTGCTCAACACTATTAAGCAAATAATGTTTATCTGTTGGATAAATATCGATATAGGATTTCTTCAAATTTAATGCTTGATAACTTTCAAAAATTGCTATGCCTCGTTTCTTTGCCTCACGAATAATATCAGGCATATCATGTTCTGTGTGTTCAAATAAAGTTCCTTTCAAACCTAATACGGGGTATTTGTAACCCTGTTCATCACGATATTTTGCTAGTTTTTCTATGCCCTCCAAAACTTGATCTAATTTACCATCAAGCCGAGAAGAAGCAAATGTTTCTTTATCAATAGAATCAATTGAAATAGAAATGTAAGTAATGCCAGATTCACAAATTTTTCGAATCACACTTTGACTAAAAACCGAACCATTAGAAATAGTATAAACATCAATTCCTCTCTGTTTTGCTAGCTTAGCCATTTCAAAGAAACCTTTATGTAAAAAAGGCTCGCCTTCTCCGACCAAAGCTAACATTTTTAATTGAGGAAAATGCTCTAATACTTTAATGAAATTATCGAGTTTAATATCCTCTTGTTTCATTGTTCGACCAATGCAATACCAACAACTAAAATTGCAACGAGTAGTGGGTTCTAAATTCAAAATAGTAGGTGTTCTTGACCACAAACGCGCATTAATAGCTGTTAAATTTGATTTTTCTTCTAACAATGAAAACCGCTGACAATGAAAACAATAATGCACACTTTCATTATGATGCCAATCACTTTTTTCAAATCTCAAATGAGCACGAATTTTAATTGCATGAAACTGTCCACACAAACCACATTTTTCAAATTGAATATGATCTGTTTTTAGATAGTTTGAAATAGGGTACAAATGTGCATGAGATTTCAACCAAATAGCACTAATATCCATAGTTATCATTGTCATTTTCCTTTAAAGTTCTTCACAATTTTGAAACCACAGCCAACCTTCCCAAATAGCTGGATTTTGTTTTATTTTACTTTCTAAAAAATTAAAGTAATCGCCGAGAATTTCTTTAATATTCTGATCAGTTTTTAATTGCATAATATCAAGCTCAAAAGTATTTCCACCTTTCCATTCTAATAAACCACAAAAAATGTTTTTTTTCATTTCTAACGCGATTTCTATTGTTCCAACAGAAATGGTCATTTTTTTATTCAAAAAGGCTAGACTTTGTGTTTTCCTATGTGGTTGAACAGGATTATCATGTAATGAAAAAACTAAACCATTTTCATTAAAAGTTTGATATATTTTCTCACGAACGTTTTTTTTAGATACATGAGGATCGATAAAAATGTATTTTCCTTTACCAAAATGGCATTCAGTATTACGATGTAAATCATCGATATAAAATTTTAATTCTTCATAAAAAGGCGATGATTCAGGGGACATTGCAACAAATGATGGATTCTTACCATACAAACCTAATATACTGACCATTAAATGCTGATAATGGTGATGATAACTGAGAAATAAAGTTCCTTGAGGATTATTTAGCAAGTTTTCTAATGCCAAGTTGTTTTTTATAAAGAGATGTTTCTTTACCCATCTCAAAGAGATTTTTTTAAAGAAAAACGCATTTAAACAGAAAACTCCTTGTTGTTTCAGATAATCAATGCTGTATTTGTTCAAATCTATTGATGGGGGATTGATCGCTTCGCGGATATTTTGAGCAATGAGCGCGGTTTGAAAGCGATAAGGACTATATTTTTTGGCTAGCCACGCAGCAATTTGATAAACCGCTGCCCAATCGCCCATTTTACTTAATAAGTTGATTATACTTAAAAAATATTTGTATTTTTGAGCAAGGCTTTTAATTTTCATTTTATTTGAAAACCTTTTCTTGAAAAAATAAGTAAAATCATTAAAATAACCCTTCTTACTATTTTTAATACGACATATCCCATAAAAGGACATTTTTGCATGTTTGCTATTGAAGTTCAAGGTGTTTCTAAGATATATAAACTTTATAATCGTCCTTTGGATAGATTAAAAGAAATATTTTTTAGAAAACCTTACCATCAACCGTTCCAAGCAATTGAAAATATTGATTTTGCATTACCGCAAGGAGGCATTTTAGGTGTTATTGGAGATAATGGTGCGGGCAAAAGTACCTTATTGAAATTGCTCACTGGAACGCTTGTCCCTTCCTCTGGTCATATTATTAGACGCGGGCGTATTGCAGCGTTATTAGAACTGGGAACAGGTTTTCACCCAGAATTGAGTGGACGACAAAACATTTACTTAAATGCTAGTTTGTTAGGATTGACAGAGGAAGAAATTAAGCAACGTGAAACAGATATTATTGCATTTTCTGAATTAGAAACCTTTATTGATCGCCCAATTAAAACCTATTCTTCGGGTATGTATGTAAGGTTAGCATTTTCTATTGCAACGAGTGTTGATCCTGATATTTTAATTATTGATGAAGCATTGAGTGTGGGTGATGCGCATTTTCAAAAGAAATGTGTTGAACGCATGATGCAATTCAAAGAGCACGGTAAAACTATTTTGTTTTGTAGTCATAGTTTATATTTGGTGAGAGAACTTTGTAATCAAACTATTTGGTTAGAACATGGAAAAGTTCGTCAATATGGAGAAACCCCTGAAGTTATTAGTGCCTATTTGGCTTTTTTAGATGTTAAGGATCAAATGAGTATAGAAACAACTGCTCAACCAGTATTTCATGCTCCCGAAGTTAAAATCACCCAAGTGGATATTACAAATCTTAAGCATGAGCCATTAGAAAATTTAACCAAATTTGAAGCTATTTTAATAACTATTCATACTAATACTAAAAGAAACTTTGAAACAAATGGGCATTTAGGTGTCATTATTGAGAAACCCGATGGACAAATCATTTTTGTAGCAAGTACAAAGCATAATGATTTACCTAGTTTGCATTTTACGGGTGAGCAACAATGGCAATTAAAAATTCCAAAATTATCTTTAATTTCAGGAAATTATCGTTTCAGAAGTGTTGTCGCAGACGAGGCAGTTTTACGATTTATAGATGAAGACCGATCATCATTTTATACAGTGACAAGTGAATACCCTGAATTTGGTTTATTATGGATGGATCATCAATGGTTAATTTAAATGAAGTTGAAATCATAAAAACATTATCGCCCCCGTTAAATTTTTATCGATTTTTATTTGGAACAAACTATTTACATTTTGGTTTCTGGCATGAAGAGCAACTTGATTTAAAATTAAGTGAAGCACAACGGATTAGATCACAAAAAATTTTTGAGGCTTTTCCACCGCCTCCTGCGCGTATTTTAGATGTGGGTTGTAGATTGGGAGCAACTACTGAAGATTTAATTGCACAAGGTTATGATGTCGTTGCTATTGCAACTTTAGAAGAAGTTGTTACATTTGATCAACAATATGATGTAATTCTATTGCAAGAATCATTACAATATTTTTCTGATCTTGAAACTGTTTTTAAGAAAGCAAAATCGTTACTTTCTTCCAACGGAAATTTTATTTTATGTGACGAAGTTTCTTATTCTCCAGAAACAACACAATTTAGTGCTATTCATCAAGCAAAAGAGATAGAAAAAGCGTTTTCTGCGGAAGGTTTTTATGTTGTAAATCATCAAAACTGGGGAAAGAATGTAATACCAACTTGTCAATATGTGATTGATGGATTTCAACAAAATAGAGCCATATTAGTTGAATTATTTGGAGAACAAAGTAATCAAAATATCGAACATTTCTTACACAATTGGCAACAACGATTGAAATGGTTTTCTAATGAAAAATTAGGTTATGAATATTGGGTTTTATTACCAAGTGATTTTCAAATTCGCACTTATCAATCTGGCGATGAAAATAGTATCTTAGAAACCTTTAATGAGGTTTTCAAAACGCAAAGAACTTTAGAGCATTGGGAGTGGAAATATTTAAACAATCCTTATGGCAAAACATGGATTTCAGCGGTTTGGCATCAAAACAAAATTGTTGCCCAATATGCGGGCTATCCACTTCCTTTATATTTTCAAGGAAATCAACATGTTATTTGTCATGTAGGCGACGTTTTTAGTGTATCTAAATATAGAAAAATAGGTCGTGGAGAAACCGCACTAATTAGTCGATCGCTCCGTCATTACGAGCAATCTTATTTTAATAATCAAGTAATATTTGCTTATGGTTTTGTTGCGAATGAAAGCACCCATCAACGGTTAGGTACGTTATTTTGGAAATATAATATACTTCTTCCTGTTTATCAGCACCTATTAAATGGAGAAAAGTTGCTAGAATACAAACATAACAATAGTAATATGAAAACGTGGATATTTAAGTTAAAAGGATATTTTGTCCAAAGAACTAATGTAGCGGGAGAATGGGCGGATAATTTGTTCAAAAAAGTCAAAGATAATTATGGTTGGTTGTTAGTTCGAGATCAAATGTATTTGAAATGGCGTTATGAACAACACCCTGATTTTAATCATGAATTTTTTGTTATTTATCACTGGGGCAAACCAATTGGCTGGGTTGTTGGACGCTTAGCAAATGAACGGTGGTTATTAGGTGACGCGCTATTTGATCCAAAATATGCCAAGATTGCATTTCAACTTGTTTTAAATAAACTCTTAAAAGAAAATCCTCAAATTGAGCAAATCGATAGTTGGTTTTCTGAAGTGCCAAGTTGGTGGAATTATATTTTAGATGAACTCGGTTTTATAAAACAACGGCAGTTTCAAAAGTTAGATGTAATCGACAAAATTTACTTGGGAAAAATAACCCACGAGGAACTTGCTCAAAATTTTTATTTTACTTGGGGTGATAGTGATCTCTATTAATGGTAATGTTTTGAAATCATTATCAGCATAAAAATAAGAGAGAAAGAAAGATATACGGTGCTCAAAATAACGAGTACTTTATTCGAGAAATAAAAAAGGCGATTTTGAAGCAATAAAAAAGGTAAAATACCTAAAGGAATAAAATAACGTCCTTGTAACCCATCAATGTAAGGAAGTTTGAGCAACGGTGTTTCAATAATATAAAGAGTTGTGAAAACAACTAAGATACCCAATGCAAAAACAAATAATATGAGAAACTTGCTTAATAAATTTAATTTAAGTGGATAATTAGAATCGGTTAGTGCGTAAATGACTAATGCACTTAAATGTACCATTACAAACCACATAGGTAATGGTATTTCAAGCCAACCCAATCTTCCTACCCATTCTTCTATCAAAAGAACGCCTTGACCTTTGATTGTTTCTAATATAAGCTGGAAATAAATTGTAGGTTGTTGTATGATTTCCTGTAATTGTTGTTGAGTTAGACTAAGAAAATTCGATGATATTTGATTGAAAGAAAACCATAACAAACTCACTAATAAAACCATTACAACAATTATATTAGAAATGCAATAGTCGAGCTTTATTTTATGTTGTGTTAATAATAAAAATAATAAACAAATCAACACTAAATAAGGTATTTTGGATAGTGCTAAGAGTATGATTGTAATGAAAATAAAAAAGAGCGTTAATGTGTGCTTTTTTTCTATTGTGACAAGGCTTAAAATAAGCGCAATTAGTAAGAAACTTAATCCATTTGTGAATGAATCAAGTGAAACCGAAGCGGCTTGAAATAAACTCATTGGTGAAAGCGCAATTAAACATAACAACCATTTCCCAAAAGGGATTACACGAATCGCTAAATAACCACATAACAACCAAAATAGTAGATTTGTTATTCTTGCTAGATAAAGGGTATTTATCCATGAGAATTCGAGCGTTTTTCCAATATAGATACCGATAGAAGATACTACATAAGGAAACATAGAATGATGCTTTGTATAATGGGTTTGTAAGGTGGATTGCAAATGCAGAGGTAATTGAGAGAAATAACGTAACTTTTCTTTAGCTAAATAAGGGGTATGGCGATAATGTAAATGTAATTCTGCTGCACTTATAATTGCATTGGTGGGTTGTCGATTGATTGGGTTATTTTCTAATGATTGTGTTAAATGAAAAGCATGGGATAAATGATAAAT
The DNA here is from genome assembly GCA_041161065.1 of Pseudomonadota bacterium. Classification (GTDB taxonomy): domain Bacteria; phylum Pseudomonadota; class Gammaproteobacteria; order Beggiatoales; family Beggiatoaceae; genus DYRG01. Next base: position 33,410 of record JBEAVE010000002.1, read on the forward strand.
TTCATCAGGCACTTCAAATAGAGGATTTATAAAACAAGTTAAAACACCAAAGATTATTCCAAACCATAAGAAAATAGCTTGTGGTGCAGTAGAAAAATAAAGCCTTTCGCGTTGCAAATAAAGATAATACAGCACGCATATCAAAAGCATTGCAAAAATAAAAATTAAAGTCTTTTGTGCAAGATGAGGGATTAGAAATTGCTGCTGAAGAACCTGAAAATCATTTTTATATTGTAAAGTTGTTTCATGTTGAGAAGAAATTGTTTCAAAATGTAGAGGAAGTTCTTGCGTATTCCAACATTTTTCTTTAAACGTATTGTGAAGGCAAATGCTTTTAATATCAATAGGTAATGTCGATATGAGCGTAATTTTAGCGTTTTGAAATAATTGATGGGTAGGTAAAGAAAAATAAGCTGTGAAATAACCTAACAAAGGTTGATAAGTATCAACATAATTATCGTCAAAAATATAGAAAAAAGGATATTCTAACGGCGGTTTTTGAGAAAAAACTTGCTTATTTTGTTGCTCATCAATTAAAGAAAGTTGATATTCTAAAACGCTATCATTAGTAGTAATACTAAGGTAAGTTTTGCTATAGAAAGTTGTTTGGCTTAAAACAAAGAAAAAAATACCTAGAATAAGAGCAAAAATTGCTTTCATTGGCAACCAAATGCGGTGGATTTATCGCCAAATTCAACAGAAATATTTTCCGCAGAAACCAAAGCACGGCGACCATCGGCGGCAATGGTGCTCGAGGTTGTGACAGGCGTTAAGCATTTTGGGTAGTTTGTACTCATAGGTGCTTGATTTGCAAGAACTTGCCACGCGGTTTTGCCATCATTTCCTGCTAAAACGAGAAATCCGTCATTTCGCCACGTTGCGCTAGCAGATTGATTTATTTCAAGATTATAATTACCAACGGTCATTAAATCTTGTGCCTGCAAAAAATCGATGCTCACTTCGCCGCAGCCTTGACTGCCGACGCTGGCGAGAATTCGTCCATCGGGCGACGGAATGATGTTTTGCGCGACAACGGGGGGGTTGGGTGGATTGTCTTTGCACAACTGCTTGGCGGGCATTTTTGTTTCTAAGATCGTGATTTCTTTACCATTTAAGGACAATTTGTCAAATTTTGATCCACCCGATGGCAGGGTGCTTTCAACCACTAAATAATCATGGCTTTTAACGAAAAAAAGATTTTTAACAGGTAAATCACGGGCATCACCAATCGGTTGTCGGGATTGCAAATTGTCTGGAATTTGTATATAAATCTGGTACTTATTTTTTTCAAGCAACACAAATGCCACAGACGAATCATCATTCGCCCACACCGCCGTCATTTCTGTCGCGGTTTCTTTGACACCGATTGTACAGCCCTGTAAAATCAACAAGATAGCAAATAACCCGCGCATATTAACCTCCTAACCATTAAACTGGATTGTCAATATCAATAAAATGATGAATTAATTCAAATTTTTCTGCTAAATGTTCCCCTAACGCTTTCACACCATAACGTTCAGTGGCGTGATGTCCAGCGGCAAAATAATGAATTTCGGCTTCACGAGCGATATGAACGGTCGATTCTGAAATTTCGCCACTCAAATAGCAATCAATTCCAAGACTTAGCGTTTTCTCAATAAAATCTTGACCGCCACCCGAACACCATGCAACTTTTTTGATTTTTCGAGCAGTTCCCGCAATATGTAGCGGCAATCGCCCTAATTTTTCAAAAATCCGTTGCGAAAACTCTTCCGCGCTAATCGGTTCGGCAAATTCACCAAACCAAACATAAGGTTCTTCAATGAGTTGCCCTTCAACTTTAATATTTAATAATTTCGCCAGTTGTGCGTTATTTCCCAATTCTAAATGTGAATCGAGTGGCAAATGGTACGCCATCACGTTAAGATCAGCTTTAAGAATCTTTTGAAAACGCGCCTTTTTCAGCCCTACAATCGGAAAAAGGTCTTTTTTCCAAAATAACCCATGATGAACCAACATTAAATCAGCAGGTTGCGCAATCGTTTTTTCAATTAAAGCCAAATTTGCTGTTACACCTGTCACGATGGTTTGAATCGTGGCTTTTCCTTCAATTTGCAGCCCATTTGGACAATAATCATGAAAAGTGTCTATTTTAAGCAGTTTATTAACGTAACTTACTAATTCATCGCGGTTTATCATTGTAGAATTTCCAATAATACACTTAAAAAAGCCTGATTTTCATCGGGTGTTCCAATCGTCATGCGCAAACAATTTTCTAAAAGCGGATTCGAACCGTGCAAGTTTTTAATGAGGATTTTATGATCTTTTAGGGCATTGAACACTGAAATCGCATTTTCGACCCGAAAAAGTATAAAATTCGCTTCGCTCGGATAAACTTTAACCTTTTTCAAGCTCGACAAAACTTCAAAAACCTTCGCTCGATCCCTTTTGATTTGAGCCGTTTGTTCTAATAAAATATCGTAATGTTGCAGAGCAAATTCAACGGTTGCTTGTGTTAATACATTGATATTATAAGGTAATCTGGTTTTCTCAATTTCGTGCAACCAATCCGCAGAACCCGCTAAAAAACCCAATCTCAAACCTGCCAAACCCACTTTCGACAACGTGCGCATTACCAACAAATTGGGATATTTTGGCAAATCCGAAATAAAACTATCTTCCGCAAACGCACAATAAGCCTCATCGATGACCACAATTCCTTTTGAAATTCTTAAAATCTCTTCAATATCAGATCGTTGAAAGGGATTTCCCGTTGGATTATTGGGATAAGCTAAAAAAATTAACGCGGGTTGATGCTCTTCAATTGCTTGCAAAAATTGCACTAAATTTAGAGAAAAATCATCAGGTTGCAAAGGAATACCAACGTAATTTAAACCCGTTACTGTTGAGAGCATTTTATACATCACAAAACTGGGTTCAACGGAGAGTAAAGTATGATTTTTGCCCCCAATTGCCAGACAAAGCATCTGAATCAGCTCATCTGAACCATTTCCTAAAATAATTTCTGCTGAATCAGGGATTTGCATCGTTTGTCGAAGCATTTTTTTAATATTTTGCCCCAAGGGATCAGGATAACGATTAATTGAAACCCGTTCTAATACTTTCAACCATTGCTGTTGTAATGCGTTGTTCCACTGATAAGGATTTTCCATTGCGTCCAATTTTATAAACCCTTCTGCGGGAGGAACATGGTAGGCTTTCAAATCCAAAATCTTTGGATTAATCAACGTCAAAATGTTTTCATTCATACAGTCGTTCTTATCCATTATTTCTTATCTCTTCATTCGCTTTTACAAATGCTTTAGAGGGAACAACATCACATTAGATTTCTATTTCGTTTTAATCTCTTTTTCTAATATATTGTCACCCATTTTCTTAAAATTCATCGACTCGATGACCTTGCATTGCCTGAGAAATCGCAGCGTCCATGCGGCGGGCAGCGTAAGTTTGAGTGATTTTATTAAGTTCTTCAATGGCTTGCGCAATTGCATTCGCCTCTTTTCCTCGAGTGGTTTTGAGCAATTTATCCAAACCCGCATTGATGTTATTAAACTCGTCTTTACGCAATAATTTGTGTCCGTCCGCTTTCAAAGCTGCGCGTAACGCATTGATTACTCTATCAGCTTCGACTTGTTGCTCTCGCAAATTACGCATATTTACATCATCATCAGCGTGATCCATTGCATCACGGAGCATTTGTTCGATGTCGTTATCGCTCAATCCGTATGAAGGTTTAACGACGATTTCGCTTCTAATGCCGCTGGTTTGCTCTTGAGCAGTGACGCTTAACAAACCATCTGCATCTATTTGAAAAGTCACACGAATTCGCGCCGATCCCGCCACCATTGCGGGAATTCCTCGCAATTCGAAACGCGCTAATGATCGACAATCCGTCACTAATTCGCGTTCGCCTTGCAAAATGTGCAATGCCATTGCGGTTTGTCCGTCTTTAAAAGTCGTGAAATCTTGGGCTTTGGCGGTCGGAATTGGCGTGTTTCGCGGAATAATTTTTTCCACCAATCCGCCCATCGTTTCCAACCCCAACGACAACGGCGTCACGTCCAACAACAGCATTTCAGAATCGGGTTTATTGCCCGCCAAAATATCGGCTTGAATCGCCGCACCAATCGCCACAACTTTATCGGGGTCAATGTCGACGTGCGGAGGACGTTGGAAAAACTCCTCGACCATTTTGCGAACCAATGGCACTCGAGTCGAACCCCCAACCATTACAACTTCTTGAATATCTTGATTATTTAAACCTGCATCGCGTAACGCTCGTCGACAAGCGGGAAGCGTTTTTTGAATGAGGGGTTTTAAAAGTTGCTCTAATTGTGAACGGCTTAATGAATCAGACCAGCCTTCAAATTCAATGGGATAGCTTTCTTGAGAAGTGAGTTTTTCTTTCGCTTGACGGGCAATGGTTAAAATACTTCGAATTCGCGTGTGCGCTGCATCTTCAGGAATTTCAGCTTGTTGCATGATCCAATGGGCAATTTCCCGATCAAAATCATCACCGCCCAACGCCGAATCACCTGCCGTCGCCAACACTTCGAACACGCCGCGTTGCAATCGCAAAATTGAAATATCGAACGTTCCGCCGCCCAAATCGTAAATCGCGTAAATGCCTTTTGCTTGTTTATCAAGACCATACGCAATCGCCGCCGCCGTCGGCTCGCTTAAAAGACGTAATACATTTAACCCTGCTAATGTTGCGGCATCTTTGGTGGCTTGGCGTTGGGCATCGTCAAAATACGCGGGCACGGTAATTACTACGCCCGTTAATTCGCCGCCAAGTGTTTGTTCTGCACGGTTTTTTAACGATTTTAAAATATCAGCAGACACTTGGACGGGACTTTTCAGACCCGCCGCCGTTTTTAAACGAGGCATACCAGATTCTTCAACAAAATCATAAGGTAAGCGTGCTCCAGTGGCTTTCACATCTGCTAATCCACGTCCCATCAAACGTTTCACCGACGCAATCGTATTTAATGGATCGGCATCAGCAAAAGTTTGCGCTTCGTAACCGATTTGCACGCTATCTTGTTGATAATGCACGACAGATGGCAATAAATGTCGCCCTTGTTCGTCGGGCAGCGTTTCGCTGACACCACTGCGCACCGTTGCAACCAACGAATGGGTTGTGCCTAAATCAATTCCAGCCGCCAAACGGTGTTGATGCGGCGCGCAACTTAATCCGGGTTCACTTATTTGTAACAATGCCATGTTTAGAAGTTTCTCAGTTTCTAAGCCAGCGTTTCTTCCAATTGCATGGCTTGGTCGTGTAATTTGTAGAGAAACTGTAATTTATCGACAGTTTCTTGCGCGGAGTTCCAATTTTTGCTCTGATAATTGTTTTGAAATTCACTTAATAAACGTTGAATCTTAGTTTCTAACTCAGCCAAGAAAACATTTAGGTCGGTAAAATCATTAATTTCCGACAATGTTTCTCGCAAAGTTAATTGTTCAAACAAAAAATCCTCAGCAATATTTCTAATGCCTTCTTCTATTTCAAAACCTTGCAATTCCAATAAATATTGAGCTCTTTTCAACGGGTGCTTAAGTGTTTGTAATGCTTCATTTAATTCAGTAGTTTGTTCCATTGCGAAACGACGTTCAACATCACTTCCCGTTGCAAAATTATCGGGATGAACTGTTTTTTGAATTTGACGATAATTTTCATTTAAAACTGCCAAATCTATTTCAAATTCAATTGGTAAACGTAATAACTCAAAATAGTTCACAGAATTACCTCATAAATATAATAAGTTTATTGCAAAATGCCCGTCTTTTCCCACATTACTGATGGCAATGCGCCTATTTATATCATATTTTTTGCAAATACAAAAGTAATATAGTTAAATGCCCTTAATAAATTATAGGTAGGTTAATACGTTGAGAAGAATGCTCAAACCTAGAAAAGATAGAGTCATGAGTGATATAACGTAAGGATTTAGAGAAAAGTAGCGAAGAAAAGAGATAAGAAGTTGCAATTGTAATCGTCAAGTTATGTGGTAAAAAATGGGTTTAGTAAAAAAGATTGGTATAGAGTAAAATAGTTGTTTTGCATTGCAGCAAGTTGAAAGACGATGGGATTACCAAATTTATCTGCGTGGGCGTTGCAGCATCAGCCATTGATTCGGTATTTGATGGTGATGTTGATGGCGGCGGGGATGTGGGCGTACACTCAATTGGGGCGGCTCGAAGACCCTGATTTTACAGTTAAAGTGATGATCGTGCAGGTGTTTTGGCAAGGCGCAACTGCCCAAGAAACCGCGCTCCAAATTACCGACCGCATCGAGAAAAAACTCCAAGAAACGCCCTATCTCGACCAACTTCGAAGTTACACCAAACCCGCCGAAAGTACGGTTTTTGTGATGTTGCGCGATGATATGCCTGCGTCGGAAGTTAAAAATGTTTGGTATCAAGTTCGTAAAAAAATCAATGATTTACGCAGTGAATTGCCACCCGACAGTCAGGGACCGTTTTTCAATGATGAATTTGATGATACTTTCGGTTCGATTTTTGCGTTCACGGGCGATCAGTTCAGTTTCGCCGAACTCAAAGAATATGCTGAACGGGTGCGTCAAGAACTCTTACGCATTGAATTTGTAGGAAAAATTCAACTCGTTGGGCTTCAAGACGAAAAAATCTACGTCGAATTCTCCCATTATCAATTAGCGACCTTAGGTCTTGATCCGCTTTACATTTTAAACACGTTGCAAACCCGCAACGCCATCGCCAGCGCAGGTCGAGTCGATACCGCTACCAATACGCTTTTTGTTCGATTAAATAGCGCGTATGACGACGTGGAAACCGTTAGAAATCAATTGATTAGCATTGAAGGTAAAAGTTTTCGTTTAGGTGATCTTGCTCACGTTTATCGTGGATATGTTGATCCGCCGATTTTCAAAATGCATTTTAATGGCAAAGAGGCGGTGGGGTTAGCAATTTCCATGCGAAAAGGAGGGGATATTCCCGCGCTTGGCGATGCCTTGCAACATGCCCTCGTCGACATCAAAAAAAGCCTTCCGCTCGGTTTGGAAATGCACCAAGTCTCTGATCAACCTGCAGTTGTGGTGTCGGCAGTCCGCGATTTTGTAAAAGTCCTCGCCGAAGCCGTCATCATTGTGTTGGGGGTCAGTTTTTTAAGTCTCGGATTTCGCACGGGTTTAGTCGTCGCGTTGAGTATTCCGCTCGTTTTAAGCATCACATTTTTAATCATGTTTGGGTTAGGCGTTGATTTACAAAGGATTTCTATTGGCGCATTGATCATCGGATTAGGATTATTGGTCGACGATGCCATGATCGCGGTCGAAATGATGGCGATCAAACTCGAACAAGGTTGGGATCGCGTCAAAGCGGCAACTTTTGCTTATACATCAACAGCTTTCCCCATGTTAAGCGGGACTTTAGTGACCGCAGCGGGCTTCATTCCCGTCGGCATGGCAAAATCCGCCGCGGGCGAATATACCCACTCAATGTTTGTGGTTGTAATCGTGTCGTTGCTCGTATCGTGGGTGGTCGCGGTGTTGTTTATTCCTTACTTGGGTTATGTGTTATTGCCAACTCCAAAACACGTTCCCGATCAAGAACATGACGTTTATCATCGCGGATTTTACGTCCCCTTTCGCAAATTAGTTGCTTTGTGTGTGAGATTTCGTAAAACCGTGATTTTAATTACCGTTGCTCTATTTGTTTCTTCAGTGATTGGCTTTGGATTTGTCGAGCAACAGTTCTTTCCTTCTTCAAGCCGTCCAGAACTCCTGTTAGAAATGCGACTTCCTCAAGGTTCTTCTTTTGCTGCAACCGAGAACGAAGTTAAGAAATTAGAAACCCTTTTATCAAACGATTCAAATATTTTAAATTATGCAAGTTATATTGGTGGCGGTTCTCCCCGTTTTTATTTAGCCTTAGATGTTCAATTATACAACACTAATTTCGCCCAATTGGTTATCATGACCAAAGGTGGAGAAGCCCGTGAAGCGGTGTTAGCTAAATTAAGGTCAGCTTTTGAAAATGATTTTCCTCTCGTTCGTGGGCGGGTTTCTCGATTAGAAAATGGACCGCCTGTTAATTATCCGGTGCAGTTTCGTGTAACGGGCAGAAATATCGAAAAAACCCAAGAGATTGCTCAACAAGTTGCTCACATTATGCGCAAAAATCCTCACGTTCGAGATGTGCATTTAGATTGGCAAGAACCTGCAAAAAGTATTCGGGTTATTGTTGATGACGACAAAGCCCAACAATTAGGCATTAGTGCTCAAACATTAGCGAGAAACTTACAAACTTATTTGAATGGGCTGCCATTAACGATTTTTCGAGAAAACGACAAACGCATCGACATTATTGCTCGAGCAAAACCAGAAGAAAGAACCGATTTGAGTAGCTTAAAAGACATCAATTTGTATTTAGATAGCAAACGAACAATTCCTTTAGAGCAACTTGCTCGACTTGAACCATCATTTGAAGAAGGTATTATTTGGAGAAAAAATCGTGATATTATGGTGCACGCTCGTGCGGATATTGCCGATAACATTCAAGCCCCCGATGTTTCATTACAAATCGATCCACAATTAAAGGAACTGCGTGAGAAACTACCCGTTGGTTATCGAATTGAAATTGGTGGAGCATTTGAGGAAAGTTCTAAATCCCAAAAACCCATTGGTCAGGTTGTCCCCATGATGCTTATTACAATTATTACTATTCTAATGCTACAACTAAAGAATTTTACTAAAACAATCTTGGTTTTATTAACTGCACCGTTGGGTTTGATTGGAATGACTGTTGCGCTATTAGTATTGCAAAGTCCATTTGGTTTTGTTGCAATGTTGGGAGCGATTTCATTAAGCGGTATGATTATGCGTAACTCGGTGATTTTAGTGGATCAAATCGACCAAGATTTAGAAAGTGGTTTAGAATTAAAAGAAGCAATTATTGAATCAACGGTGAGAAGATTTCGTCCCATTATGCTCACTGCATTAGCGGCTATTTTAGCGATGATTCCTCTATCACATAATATTTTTTGGGGTCCAATGGCGGTTGCGATTATGGGTGGTTTAATGGGTGCAACCTTGCTCACATTATTATTTCTTCCAGCGTTATATGCAGCGTGGTTTCGTGCCTAATAAAAAAGGAGAGAAATCGTGCATTATTTTTTAAGCATTGGCTCTAATCTAAATCCCGAAAAAAATCTAGTACAAATTATTACACATTTGCTTAATAAAACACCACAAATATTGATTAGTCGAGTGATTTCTACATCGGCGATTGGATTTGTTTCTAAGCATGATTTTTTGAATGCTTGTTTGTATATAGAAACTGATTTGAAACCTGCCGTGTTAAAAGCATATTTTAACCACTTAGAATGTGAATTAGGACGTGATAGAAACGATCCGAATCGCGCAAAGAAAGATCACCCCGCCGATATTGATATTATTTGGTCACTTGAAATATTGAAGGATTTTCCTACATTGCCACCAGAGCCTTATATTCAGCCGTTATTATTGGAATTGTTGGCGTTTTTGGGCTATCCTATTGAAGTCCCGCTGTTGATCACGGGCGTTTCTTTAACAGTCAATCAACAAAAATTTGGTTTCAAACCAACATGGATAGCAAAGGAACTTTTATGAAAGCAGCATTAGTAACGGGGGGAGCAATTCGGGTAGGAAAAGGCATTGCTTTGGCTCTTGCAAAACAGGGTTACGATATTGCATTACATTACCATTCTTCCGTTCACGCTGCGAGAGAAACTCAGCAACAAATTCAACAAATAGGCGTGCAATGCACATTATTTCAAACTGATTTGAGCAATCCCGAACAACTTGAAACCTTAATACCAACAGTTGTTCAGCATTTTCCACATTTGAACGTGTTAATTAACAGCGCATCAACTTATCAACAAGCAACTATTCAAGAAACTACCCTCGATATTTTTAATGAACAATGGGCAACTAATTTGCGCGCGCCGTTCTTTCTCATTCAACAATTTGCGCAACATTGCAAACAAGGAAATATCATTAACATTATTGATAACAAAATTGGTTTCAACCAGTTTCAATATGCCGCGTATTTATTGGCAAAGAAAGCCTTAGCAGAACTCACTAAAATGGCGGCAATGGAATTCGCACCTAATATTAGAATTAATGGGATTGCACCGGGAATTATTTTACCACCGCCCTCTCGAACAGAAGATTATAACAACTGGCGCAAACAAGGCATTCCATTGCAACGTTTTGCAGAAATCACAGAAATTACTCAAGCGATTTCTAGTTTGATAGAAAATAATTATATAACAGGTCACGTTTTAGTAGTGGACGGTGGCGAATTATTAACAAACACGGGGCGTAATACGCTTAATTTTAATTGATATGAATTATTGGGTTATTATTCCAGCCGCCGGAGCGGGTAAAAGATTGGGTGCAGTTGTTCCGAAACAATATCTCACCCTCAACAATAAAACGGTTTTAGAACATACGATTAGCCGCTTTCAAGCTATTTCAGCAATTAAGGGCATTGTGGTTTGTATTGATCCTGATGATGTACATTTTAAGTCTTTGGATATTTCAAAACAAGTGATGAGCACAGCGGGAGGAAAAGAGCGTTGCAATTCGGTATTAAATGGATTACATTTTTTAGCTCAATGGGCTGAGGAAGAAGATTGGATTTTAGTGCATGATGCGGCGCGTCCCTGTGTGAGAACAACCGATATTGAAAAACTCATGATGACATTAAAAGAAAATCCGATTGGTGGTTTATTGGCTGTGCCTGTTCGAGATACCTTGAAACTTGCTAATTCAGCACAAACCATTATTTCAACGCAAAATAGAGAAAACCTCTGGCACGCTTTAACACCTCAAATGTTTCGTTTTAAGTTATTGAAAGAGGCATTGGAACGCGCCATTTGTCAGAAACAAATAGTCACAGATGAATCGCAAGCAATTGAACAATTAGGTTTGAAGCCATCGTTAATAGAAGGTCATGCTGATAATATTAAAATTACCTATTTGAATGACATTACATTAGCGACCGTGTTTCTTCAAAATTTGAATTAGGAGGGGTGTATGCAACTCGTTCCAAGTTCGCCCGCCGCGTTAGAATTGCAACAATGGTTAGGGCAGGGTTTCAAAAATACTAGTTTAGCTGAAACAGCTTTGTTATTAGCAAAGGTAGAATATCCCGATTTGAATATTGCAACTTATATGCAGCGTTTTGAGGATATGACAGAGCAAGTTCGTGAGAAAATTGTTCACCAATCGCCGCCAAATATGATCGTTGCATTAAATCAAGTCTTATTTGAAAAAGAGGGTTTCTGCGGCAATATCAATGATTATTATGATCCAAAGAATTCTTTTTTGAATGAAGTGTTAGATCGCAAAACGGGCATTCCGATTACATTGGCGATTATTTATTTAGAAATAGGACAGCGATTAGGTTTGCCCTTAAAGGGGATTTCATTTCCGGGGCATTTTTTAGTGAAACTTGAAATGTCAGCACATAGCATGTTGGTGCTTGATCCTTTTCTAAAAGGCATTCCATTAAGTGAGAGCATTTTAAATCAACGCTTAGAGGAAATTCAAGGAAAAGGACGCGCGGGACGTTTATTTCTACGGCAGGCTTTACAAACCGCTCATCAGCAAGATATTTTGATTAGAATGTTGAGAAACTTAAAAGATATTTATTTACGTTCTGAACAATGGTTAAAACTGCTGCCTATTATGGAGCAACTGCTTATTATTAATCCTGAGTTGTCGGGAGAATGGCGCGATCGAGGAATGTTATATCAACGATTAGAATGTGCCCGCGCGGCAGTGGCTGATTATGAACGTTATTTGAGCTTAGAACCCTATGCAAATGATAGCGATTTTATTGAAGAACAAATCCACCAACTAACCCATAAAATTAAGCATTTTCACTAACTGTTGTTCTCAATTAAACATTTCTCAATGTAATCAATATCGGGAAGCCACGCGGTTTTATTGACAACGACTACACTCGCTAATAAACCGTGATGTTGTTCAGCAATAGGTAGCGGTGATTTCAACGTGCTTTCATTCACATTGACACTGAGCGGAATTGCAGGGATTGAAAGCCCATAGAAAGGAAGTTTCTTGGCATTTCTAACGCCATAACAAATAACAATGCGCGGATTATCCGTAAGATTGGGTAATTCTAAGTGAGCAAGTTGCTCAAAAGAAATCAGAGGAATTGTTTGTTCTCGCCATTTCAACCAACCTTTTAACCATTCCCCGTCGCGTTTAGGTTGATCGGGCGCGCGAAACGGAATGACCTCTGCCACCATTGCGCCGGGTAATAACAACCACCCAGAACTCAATGGAATCAATAAGCTACGAACACTTTGCGATGTATTCATTTTTCTCCAACCTAATTAAAACAGATCAACTTCGCATTATACAAAAAATTTCCCACCGCATTTTTAATTTTCATCTTTCCCGATGGCGGCGATGCTCTTTTTTCTAAGCAACTATTCTTGGGTAACGCGGAGAAGTTCCTCTAAAGACGTGTCGCCATTTAAAACCCGTTGCAATCCATCTTGTTGAATACTTTGAGAAATTTGGCGCGCATAATTTTCTAAATCGTGCTGACCTGCGCCGTCGTGAATGAGTTTGCGTAATGTGGAATCCATTGGCACTAATTCGTAAATTCCCGTTCGACCTTTATATCCGCTATTTCTACAAGAATTACAACCATTTGATTTATATAGTGTTATTTCTTGTTCTTTTAAGTCAGAAAAGCGTTGTTTTTCGAGAGAATCCGCTAAATAAGGCGTTTTGCAGTGAGGACATAAAAGCCGCACTAAGCGTTGGGACATCACCGCAATCAAACTCGACGCGAGCAAAAACGGCTCAATACCCATATCGCGCAGCCGCGTCATCGCGCCAACCGCCGTATTCGTGTGCAGCGTGGAAAACACCAAATGCCCCGTCAAACTCGCTTGTACCGCAATCTGCGCGGTTTCGTGGTCACGAATTTCCCCGACCATCACCACATCAGGGTCTTGACGCAAAATCGCCCGCAATCCTCTCGCAAACGTCATTTCAACCTTTTGATTTACCTGCGTTTGTCCAATACCATCTAAATAATATTCAATCGGGTCTTCAACGGTAAGAATATTTCTCTTTCGATCATTAAGTTGATTTAACATCGAATACAAGGAAGTTGTTTTCCCAGAACCCGTTGGACCTGTCACCAAAAAAATCCCATGCGGTTTATAAATTTCTTTTAAGAGTTTCTCACGAATAGTTGTCGCCATTTGTAATGAATCTAATGACAATCGAGCGGCTTGTTTATCTAATAATCTTAAAACCACCCGTTCTCCATGTGCACTAGGAATCGTAGAAACCCGTACATCAACCGCCCGTCCCGCAATTTTTAAAGAAATTCTTCCATCTTGAGGTAAGCGTTTCTCTGCAATATCGAGTTTAGACATCACTTTAATTCTTGATGCTAACAATGGTGCAAGTCCACGTTTTGGCTGTAAAACTTCTCTTAAAACACCATCAACTCGAAATCGCACTACTAATCTATTTTCATACGGTTCAAGGTGAATATCAGAAGCATTTTCTTTTACCGCTTCAGAAAGCAATGCGTTAATTAATTTAATAATCGGTGCATCATCGACACTTTCTAATAAATCAGTCGGTTCATTTGACAGTTGTTCCGCCACTTGAAACAAATCTACCTCACCACCCAAATCCTCCGCCATCGGCATATTTTGGGTTTGTGTTTCATACTGTTCTGTTAAACGCGCATTAAAGAGTTCTTCTGATAAAGAAACCAATTGAACAGGCATTTCCAGAAATCGACGTACCTCTAAAATACTTTGATAACTTATTTGAGGACGATAATACAAAGTTGCAACGGTTTCATGGATTTCTCCAATTAAAATCCCATGTCGTTTTGCAAAACTAAAAGGTAAGTTCTTATGCTGATTCATTATTTAAAGTAGAGGGTTGTGTAGGAAAAGATACCGTAAAAGTTGAACCTTTATTTAAAGCACTTTCACATTTTATTTTTCCTCCAATAGATTCGAGCAATTTCTTCACAATAAATAAACCCAATCCGGTTGAATGTTCTCCGCCTGTGGGTTTCGGTGTTAAACGGGTAAATTTACCAAAAAGTTTGCTCTGATCCTCTTCGCTTAATCCTTGACCTTCGTCTTTTATCTCACAATAAACCATTGTATTATCTTGATAAATATGCAAATAAACGGTTTTTTCAAAGGGTGAATATTTAATCGCATTTGATAACAAATTATCCAAAATTTGTTCGGCAATATTTTTATCAACCCACGCCAAATATTTCTCAATAGGTGTTTCAAAGTGTAGCGTGATTTTTTTATCGGCGGCGAGCTTTTTATAACGGTAGCAAAGTGTTTCTAAAATAACCACAATATCGATATATTCTAGTGTGCAATTAAACCTTCCTGATTCTATCGCATTGACATCTAATAAATTGGTAATAAGTTGAAACATTTTCTCTGCACTTTGCTCAATGTCATTACTATATTCAACGATTTCATCTTTTGAGAAAAGTTCAATATTTTCTTTAATCGCTTGCGATAAACCTAAAACCCCCGACAGTGGATTTTTCAAATCATGCGCGACAATCCCTAAAAACTCATTTTTCTCTAAATTCAATTTAGTTAAAATGAGATTTTTTTCATTCAATTCTGTCGTTCTTTCTCGGACTTTTTCTTCTAAATGGGCGAAATATTGCTCTAATTGTTTAGTCATGTGATAAAAAGAATGGGACAAGACTTCTATTTCGTCCATATTTTTTTCTAAAACAGGTTTAAATGTTTTGTTAGAAATGTTGGTATTTTGCAGGCGATTGGTTTCAATTAAGCGGTCACATTCATCTAAAATAGGTTGCAAACGCTTATTTAACCAACGCACAAAACTAATTACAACAAACATCAAAATTCCTCCCGCAATAAATACGCCTATTAACATAATTTTAACGGCTGATAAAATAATCATAGATTCGGGTACAGAAACCAGCATTAACCATTTCGTATTAGCGACTCGTTGATAAGCCCAGAAATTACCGTTGTAATGGGTAAATCCTTTATTTCCGATTTGTACAATGTTCCAAATGGCAGTGATGTCGGGGATTTGTTGATAATTTGCAATATGTATCGCTTTCTCTGAATCAGGAGGATAACTTAAAATATCCCCTTTATCAGTTAAAAGCACATGATAACCTTGTTCCCAATGTAAAGGAGTTTTGATTTGTCGAGTTAATTCTGTTACATCAATATCTGCGCCTGCAATGCCTAATAACTCATTGTTTTCAGTTAAAATAGGAGATAAAAAACTCACCATTGTAATCGCATACCATTTGTAGGAATCCGTCCAAACATCTTTACGCTGACTTACGGGTAAAGTGTAATAATCTTGCGTAAAATAATTATCGGTTACAAATAAATCAGCATAACGAATGGATTGATAAGGTGGAGGTAAGGATTCTCCAACGGC
Source organism: Pseudomonadota bacterium (assembly GCA_041161065.1). GTDB lineage: Bacteria > Pseudomonadota > Gammaproteobacteria > Beggiatoales > Beggiatoaceae > DYRG01. The sequence continues at coordinate 48,910 of JBEAVE010000002.1, forward strand.
GGCGGGGTCGTTGGGATCGGTATAAAAGTAATGCCAGAATCCTTCTTTATTATCTGCAATTTTGTAAGGCAGTTGTCCAAAACCTGTTCCAACCACTAAATTAGGTCTGTTCAAATAAAAATTAAAAGACAATTTTTTGTAATCTTCTAATGTATGAGAGGTGCTGGATTGGCGCATAACAGAAACCGATGAGGCTAATGAATGCATGGTTTCTTCGACTCGAGCAAGTTGCACTTCAATATATTTAACTTGTACCTCTAAATTTGTAATAACTGCTTGTTCGGCGCGTTCTTGCAAGTTCTTATAGAACAAATAAGACATTCCCACTAAGCAAATTAACGCTGTGCCTAAAATATAGAGCAACAAACGTGCACCAATAGAATGATGAATGGCTAACTTAAAATTGTGAAATTCGGATTTCATGAGAAAAGTCCTTTTTTTAATAATGTGCATTATGTTACGATTGTCTTTTAATTATAACGAATTTGGCGATGAAAAATTTGGAAGATGTGAAGTATATGACGCGGGCATTGCAACTTGCAGAACGAGGGTTGTGGACGACCGATCCAAATCCGCGCGTGGGGTGTGTGATTGTGAAGGACGGCGACGTGGTCGGCGAGGGTTGGCATCAACGCGCCGGCGAACCGCACGCCGAAATTTATGCCCTCCAAGCCGCAGGCGACCGCGCCAAAAATGCCACCGCTTATGTGACGCTCGAGCCTTGTTGTCATTTCGGTCTCACGCCACCCTGTTCGCAAGCCCTTATTTCAGCAGGAATTTCTCGAGTCGTGGCGGCGATGGTCGATCCCAATCCTCACGTGGCGGGGCAGGGATTGGCGCAATTGCAAGCCGCTGGAATTGAAGTGAAAAGTGGGGTTTTACAACCGCAAGCCGAAGCACTCAATCGCGGGTTTATCAAGCGAATGCGGGAAAAATTACCGTTTGTGCGGTTGAAGTTGGCGATGAGTTTGGACGGGCGCACCGCGATGAAAAACGGGGAAAGTCAATGGATTACCTCGCAAGAGTCTCGTCACGACGTTCAACAATACCGCGCTCGAAGTTCCGCCATTTTGACGGGAATTAATACTGTTTTGGCGGACGATCCTGCTTTGACGGTGCGTTTGCCAAATGTTTCTCGGCAACCGTTGCGGGTGGTTTTAGATACCCATTTGCGCATTTCTCCCGCTGCTCAAATCTTTAAACAACACGGGAGAAACTTGATTTTTACAGCGAAAGAAACTGACCTTAATTTACCTAATACAGAAATTGTGCAAGTTTCTTTGAAAAATGGGCGTTTGAATCTATTGGAAATTTGTCACATTTTAGCGAAGAAAGCAATCAATGAACTTCACGTCGAATGTGGTGCAACATTGGCGGGTGCATTCATCGAAGCCAAATTGGTCGATGAACTGGTTTTGTACGTTGCACCCACTTTCTTAGGCGATCAAGCGCGCGGTTTATTACAACTTCCTCACTTAGAACATTTGCAAGATCGCATTAATCTTAAAATCCAAGAAATCCGTGCCATTGGAAATGATTGGCGTATAACGTTAGAAATACTTTAATTTAAGATTTTGCAACCAGTTCCTGTACCCAAGAACTGTTTCGTTCACGCTCTAAAACTTCGCCTCTTGCTCTCATTAATAACACAAATCCATAATACAGTTTGAACGCCACCGCCATTAACAACAATGGAATAAGCATACTAATGTGAATTGACGGCGCGCCGATCTTAGTTACTGTTGCACCTTGATGTAAAGTATTCCACCACGTTACTGAATAATGAATGATAGGAATATTGACCACGCCAACTAATGCTAAAACGGCACTTGCTCTCGCCGCATTTCTTCTATCAGTAATTGCCGCGTTCAATGCCATTACACCAAAGTACAGAAATAGCAAAATCAATTCAGAAGTTAAACGCGCGTCCCACACCCACCATGCTCCCCACATCGGTTTGCCCCACAAAGCCCCCGTGACTAATGCAATAAAGGTAAAAGATGCTCCAATGGGCGCGGAGGCATTTGCAATGATGTCGGCTAATTTTATGTGCCAAATCAAGCCGATACCCCCCGCCGCTGCCATTACCATATAAATAAACATTGAAAGCCAAGCGGCTGGAACATGCACATAAATAATTCGGTAACTTTCTCCCTGTTGATAATCGGTTGGTGCTTCAATTAAACCTAAGTACAAACCCGCGATTGTAATCAATAAACAACTCCACCCAAACCAAGGAATAGCTTTCCCCGACCAACCATAAAAATGCTTAGGCGATGAAACACGATGTAAAAAATCCCAAATAGCTTGCCACATGATAATGTTTCTCTAAAAAGTTAATGAGTCGACCAATAGTTTTGCAACCATCTTAAAGGAGTTTTCTTTCCACCCATTTTCTCAACATCTTCCCAAGTTTTATAAGGGCGAGATTTAATAATTTTCTCGGCAGTTTTTTCTTTGATTCCTTTGATTCTAGTTAAATCATCCTGTTCCCCTTTGTCTAAAATTACAACAAAAAAATCTTTTTTTGTTTGTTCATCTAATGCAAACATATGATTAAACCTTAACAAATCAGGCAATGAATGCAACATTTTGAGTGCATCTGCTTTAGGTTTTGCAACCAACATTACCCAGATTTCTTTTAAGCCCGCGATTTTTGCGGCTTCAATGATCGGCAATCCCGCTAATAAAGGATATTGCTCTACTTTATCCGAAAGACAAATAATGGGTAATACAAGATTCATTTCTTTTAAACCCGCCGCGAGTTTCTCTAATGTTTTCTTAGAAACACCTGATTCTAAATCACCCGTAATGATGTGATCTAATGGAATGAAATAGGGTTTAGTGTCGAGGTAATCTGCAAATGTAGCCATAAAAAATTCCTTAAAAAAAGTGAATAAAAAAGTTAATTTCTTTCTAATAAATCAATGCGATTGACGATTTCAGTGGTTAAATCGATAAACTGTTGAGCTGCCCGTTGTGCATTTGCATTATTTCCTTTATCAGCAAACATAGACATCGGCTTTCTTACATGGGAAGCATTTCCAATGTGGGTAGAACCCTTTATTTCTGAAAAGAAATGAATATCAGGAATCCATTCTTCAATGAATTTTCTAATCGTTTGATGTAAGTTGGTGTGTTCAATCATGGTGGGTACAATACCTAAAGGTAATGCTCGAGATTGTTGCATAAGTTCTTGTAATTCATTAAGATTTTGCAATAGATTTTTAATCCCAAAAGCGGATAAATATTCCATTTGTGAAGGGATAACCACATATTTGGCGGCGCACAATCCATTCCAAGTAATTTTATTAAAACTCGGAGTGGTATCGATAACAACATAATCATAATCTCCCACTAACTTTTGCAATCCCTTATTAAGCGACAAATAAACCGTTGCAGATTCATTGAGCGCATTGGGTTTTATTTTATAACTTCCGGGTAACACATCAATTTTTCCTCCATTGTCGAGTTTCTCAGAACCAAATCCTCCCATAGCGGGATAAATACACTCTTTTAATTTCACGGGATCGGGATTTGTGGGTGCTAAATCCATAAAGTTAATGGCTTCTTTTCTTTCTTTGAAATAATTAAGCAATGTTCGATATTGTTCAATGGTTTTAGCTTTTTCAAATTCATCAGCTTTGTTCACGCCTAAGGTTAAACTTGCATTCGCTTGATCATCTAAATCTACCACTAAAACACGATTACCCATTCGAGCAAGTTCATACGCAATATTAACCGTTAAAGTTGTTTTTCCAACGCCACCTTTAGAAGCATGGATTGCAATTGTTCTCATTTTTATCGACTCCAGAAAATGATCTAAAAATAACACGGCTGATTACGAACTAGGTCAAAAGCAATATAACATATTGAAAAATATAAAAATTAAACATTGAGAATTTATTGAAAGCATTAAACAGTTAATTGCTATAATCTATCATATTACGACACCTTGGATAATTAGAACAACCCAAGAATAAAGTACCATCTTTTTTGCTTTGTCTTTTAACCATCTTAATTCCACATCTAACACAAGTAGGTGTTTTATAATCCCCTTTAAGAGCAAAATCTAATAACTGTCTTTGCTCATAATCCGATAAATAAAAAATATGATTCAAGAATTCATTGCCATCAATAAGTTCTAATTGAAAATTGGTACTAGACTTAATCGTTTTAGCATAGGAAATTGCGTCAGAACTAAAAAAACTGCTAGTTATTAGAAATCCATAATCAACTTTATTTGCAGTTAAAACACCAACAAACTCACGAACTACACCAACACCAACGAGTTTATTTTTATAAGATTTACATTGCACAAATGCTAAAAGATGATTGTTTTTAGATATACGAATATCCACACCCCCATCTGAACCGAAATTATTAAGAATAGTATTGTAACCCTTTAAATTAAAATAAAAATCACATACCTCTTCAAACCTACGCCACTCAATTTCTTGAAGTAAAGAAAGAGTCCAACGATTCAATTTTACATCCTCTTTTATATCTTGTTTTACATAATCTTTAGAAAAAAACCTAGCTGCATTAGAATCAAGAGCAGGTGAATTACCAAAAATTATATTAAATAACTTCGATGAAATAGAAGGTTTTGATATGTATTTATCAAAAGCACTTCTAGAATCTTTTTGCTTTTCACATTTCTTAGAAAAATAGTTATCAATAAAACGTGATAAACGATGTTTCAACATAAGAAGAAATATAACAGCAATAGCAACAATTACCATATTTTCTAATACAAAATACTTTAAATGCTGAATTCCTTGAGTAGCCGAAGGCATCATGAATCACCTATTAGAAAAAACCACTTCAACTAAAGTGCGAGCAAGTTTCTTTTCATGCTCAGAAAGATTTGAATAAGTACGAAGCAAAGAAACCGCATCATTTGGCAATTCATATGCAACATGTTTAGGTAAAGCCCATTCTGGAAATTGAGGATCAACTTCTCTCGGATCAATCTGTAGCAAATAAGAAAACTTCAAAATAGTTTCTATATTTAACGCTAAACGACCATTCAAATATTGCCAAAAAGCACCTTGAGAAAAACCTAACAATTCACTAGCAGTTGCCTGAGTTAAACCCAATTCAGATTTTTTGGATTTCCAAATTTCTCTTAAACGACTAGCCCGTTCAATATCACTATCCGAAATATTGCGATGAAGTTTAAAAGTCGCAAGAATTTCAGTTGCATTAGATGTATCCATAAAAAACTCCATAAAAAGTCCCCTTCCATAATATCAAAAGCATTGCTATTAAAAAAGTAACGCATGCTAGTCAAAATAAAAATCATAGACTAAACTAAATAGTTATAGCTAATAAAAAATAAATACCAATGATGCTTGACACAAAAAAATAGCTTGTGATATTATTAAATCTAACATCATAGCTATTAAGTGAAAATACCATGAGCACGAAAGCGCATAACTACTACATGAAGGTCAAGGATAAAGATGTGAATGTCTTTATTTTGAGAGCCTTGGCGTGGGACGCTAACGATAAAGGCGAAAGCACCCTTAGCATTCCTAACATCGCCGCACAATCCAATAGATCGCAGCGCGCTATCCAAACCGCTATGCGAAACCTCGAAGCCGACGGCAAAGTCGGTATCCAATACCAGCAAGGTCACGCCACCAAAGACGGCAAAACTAATCGCTATTTCCTTAATGATTTTAGGGTCAGTATCGGATTGAAAGCCGTCATCACCGAATCACCTTATAAATCTAAGGCTAAACCTTCACCCCGTGCAATTTCAAAGACTCAGGCGGTGAAGTTTGATGAGTTGGGCGGTGAAGCTATCTGCACCCATACACATACAAACCAACAATTTATCTTAAATACAAATACTGTATGCCATAACCCTGTTTATGATAAGGAATCTGCTTTGCAGATGGATGTTAAACGTCCTTTGGACTATGAATCGGCTGGGACTATCGAGAATCAAGTTGAGAAGCAACCACAACATGAACCGGTACGCTCCACTGTCTGTAGTAGTGTTGAAAAGGAATTTTTTAATGAAAAGAATGATTTAGTGTTTCCATCCGATCTTCATTCACAAGAAGAGAAACAAACTGCTTTCAAGATGTTAGTTCAAAACAATATTCCTCAAACACAATGGCAAATTATCTTTGATGAGTTTGAAGGTAAAACCATTTGGAAACACAAGCGTGGCGAGCAAATGCCTAACAAAATGGGTTATTTGTACGGCATGATCAAAAATGCTGCTCAAGGGAAATTTAACCCCGAAAGTGCCAAAGTAATTGCCAAACAACGCCAACAACAACTCGATAGCCAAAAATCCTTAACTCAAAAAGTCAACGACATGGCTAAAAATAATTCCTCTCAAAAAATTGAAGTAAAGCAAGCAATTGCAAAAACTTCAAATCCTCAAATAGAAGCAATTGTTTCTGAAATTAACCAAGCAACCAGTAGAACACAATTACAGCAAACTTATTTCAAGATTCAAAACAGCAGCATCCACCCAAACGATAAAAACTATCTCGCAAATATCGTTTCAAAAAATATCATGGAAATTAGAGCATGAACTTTGATTTATTAATTGTTGCAATAGCAACTTACCTAATTCTTTTAAATAAAGAAACATGGTTTATGCCAGAGGAATCAGTGATTAAAATCGCAATAGATTTCTTAATTGCAATAGGAATTATTACAGGTTCTATTTCAATCGAAGAAATGGAAGATAAAACCTGTATAAAAATTACATACAAGCAGTTATTTTAAATAGGAGAAAACAATGATTATCACTGTAGAAGAAATAGAAATAATTATCAGAGCTTTAATGATTACTGTAATTATTCAAAACATTTTAGATTCCATAATGTTAAAAATAACTAGAAAAGGAATTGCATCGTGAACATTAACGAAATTCTCATTATGATTGCTGTTGGTGCAGGTTGTTTAGTTATTGGTTTATGGGTCATCCTTTATTACGCTACCTCGCAAGATAAAAAATATGAAGAAATTGCTGCAAAGCAAATCGACAAAGACCTCGAAGAACTTAAAAACAAACCTAAAAATCAAACTGTTAAAACAGATTTTACCGATGATGACGTGCCATTTTAGGAGAAAACAATGAGTAACCATGAACTAATCGATGTTAGAGAAACCACCCGCCCCTATTGGCAAATTAGTGAAATTAAAAATGCCATTCGTGCGATTAGAACTTATGAATACATCATCGCTGAAAATTTAAAACAATATCAAAGATATGTTTCTATAAATCCTATTGATATTAAAACAACCATGCAAATGGATAATTTAATCGGAACGCTTGAAAGTCTTAGAGTCTATAACTCAAATTACTACCAATCAATTCAAAGAAATCGAGATTTATTTAACATTGAACATGCACTGCTAGCATTATTACCCAGTAAAGACATTTAGGAGAAACATCATGAAACTTGAATTAAGCAAAATTCGCATTGATGGCGGTACTCAATCCAGAGCAAATTTACAAAGAAATATTATTAACGAATACGCCGAACTAATGAGTAATGATGTTGAATTGCCTCCTCTCGATGTTTTTCATGATGGCGAAAATTACTGGTTAGTGGATGGATTTCACCGATATTGGGCGAAAAAACAAATCTCTCCAAATAATACTGAAGACAATTTTTTACCCGAAGAAACCATTGAAGTGACTGTTCACCAAGGCACACAACGCGATGCCATTTTGTTCTCTTTAGGCGCAAACAACGATCACGGAATTAGACGAACCAACGACGACAAAAATCGCGCTGTGGAAACCATGATTAGAGATAGCGAGTGGCAAAAATGGAGTGATCGGGAAATCGCTAAAATATGTAAGGTTTCCAATACTTTCGTTGCCAAATGCCGTGAAAGACTTAATGACTCAACTGTAAACATTGACAGTAAAACATACAAGCGGGACGGCAAAGTCCAGACTATGAAGATCGAAAATATCGGTAAGCATAAAATTACTAAAGAAAAAGAAGTTGTAGATACCAAAACAGGTGAGATCGTCATTAAAAACGAAGATACCCTTCAATTAAAAGAATCTATCGAAAAAGAAATTGAGGAAACTCAACGTGAACTTGAAGAACAATTTGATCAAGATGCTGAAATGCCAATAAGTAACGTTATCAGTGAGGAGATTTTCCTTAAAAAAGAATTCATAAAAGGACAAGCAGAGAAAATAGCTGAATTAGAAAAGCTATTAGATATATCAGATAAGTTTTATAAAATGTTAGAACATGAAAATAATTCACTTAAATCTTCATTATTACAAGTTGCTGCAATAATTGGATTTAATCTAGATGATTCTAATCTTACTTGGGAAATTTTGGAAAATGTTCTTGATAAGCTAAAAGAAATCATGCAGCTAAACAATAAAGTTTCTAAAATCACAGAAACCAATAATCAACTCTTTGCAGCTAATGAAAATCTCAATCAAGAACTTAATAAGATTAAAGAGGAAAATCGTATCTTGAAAGAAGATAATAAGAATTTACTTTTTATCAAATCAAGTATTGAAGATGAGGTTAAAGAACTTAAAGAACAAAACCAAACTTCTAAAGAAGTAAGTGAATATAGAGAAAAGCATTTAAACAACCAGTTAAGCAATGTAAGATTAATCAATGAAGATGTTCTTGAGTTGAAAAAATCAAATCAAATGCTAAAAGATCAAGTTAGCGCATTAGCTGAAGAAAACAATACGCTTAAAGAAAGTAGAGATAGATTAAAACTTCAAATTAAGCCTTTGGATAGAGATGCTGAATCAATGCTTGCTTCTCTTCAAGGTATTTTTGAAAGTTGTTTAGAAAAAAATAAGGAAAAACGTGAAGGTATCCGAATTGGAAAAAGCGACTCAATTGAACTATTAAATTCAATTAAACAAGCTAGAGGAATTGAATGATGAATGCTCATTACTTTAATTAGACATAGGAGATTTTGAAATGAACACAAAAGAAAACTGGTTAGTTGCTTGGTCAGCAATTAGACTAAATAACTCAATATCAGACCACTTATACACAAGTTACAAACCAAGAGTTTCAAAGGAAATTAAAAGCATTTTAAATATAGCAATAAAATGCCTTAAAGAAAGAGATATGTGTGAAAAGAATGATTATCTAAAAGTGAATTTAGAAATTCACATGGAAGAAAAAGGATTTCATAAGTTATGGACTGGTTACAAATACACATGGGTAACTAATGAAGAATTTTTTAATGATGATGTGAGTTTCTAATTAACTCAAAAAGGTTTTGAAATGAAAAAAATAAAAATAGGTATCAAAGAATACATAAAAAAATACTATGGAGAGCTATCGAGACCAAGTTACGAAGGATTGAGAAGAAAATGTAAAGCTGGAGAAATACCGAATACCATAAAAGAAGGTAAGAATTGGTATTTCATCGTTGATGAAGAAACCACTCCTCACAAGAGCAATAAATCATGAAGAAAATACTTTTTACATTAGTCGTTTTTTTACTAAGTTGTAACATTAGTGCTAATACAAGCATTGATGAGAATGTTTCATTGAGTTTTGAAAAAATAGAAATACCAACATTAATTGAATTAGTGTATTCAGATATTCTAAAAACTAGTTACATCATGCACGATGATGTTCTAAAAAAAATTGCTCATGTCACCATTCGTTTGAAATCAAATCATAAAAAAAGTGAACTAAGCAATATAATGAGCAACCTATTGCAAGATTACGGCATTAGCATTGAGAAAAAAGGAAAGTATGTAGCCTTTAGATTGACTGAAAATAAAGAAGAACCTAAAATCCCTTTGTTCTACAAACCTAAGCATCGTTCAACCACTTATTTAATTGCAATGTTATCGGGTTATATTGACACCAAAGAAGCAATTGGACAGAAACGTCCTATTGATTCTAAAAAAGATAACAAAAGTGAGGAAGGTATGAATAAGTTAATCGATAAAAACAGTGATGGAATCCTAATCATGGCAACTCAAAAGAAGATTACATTGATCTTAAATTTACTTAAAGAAATTGATATACCTGAAAAGCAAGTTCATATTCAAGCATTAGTTTATGAAGTACAGAGTTCAAATAACGAAAGTAATGCCATTCAAGCAGTCTTAAATACGATTGGAAAATTAGGCATTAATATGTCAGTTGGCGCATCAAGAGGGGCTGGACAAATTTTTGAAGTATCTACCAATCAACTTAATATCCTAATGAATATTTTTAATGGTGACAATCAATTTAAGGTCATTACCTCACCATCACTCTTTGTAAAATCAGGACAAAAAGGACGTTTTTCAGTAGGTACGGAAACCCCAACCTTATCTGGTATTAAATATCCTGATAATAACAGTAATTCTGCTGTTCAAAGTGTTGATTACAAACAAAGTGGAACAATCTTTGAAGTGAAACCAAATATTCACGAAGAAGAAATTGATATTGAATTAAATCAAGAAATCAGTAACTTTGTGCAAACAACGACAGGTGTTTCAAACAGTCCAACACTAATGAAAAGATCATTACAAAGTGAGTTTTCAATGAAATCTGGACAAATGATTATCTTGGCAGGATTAAAAGAACAAAAAGATACATTGGATTCAACCTATTTGCCTTTTACGAAATGGGAAATTGGTAAAGAAAATACACATAGCAAAAGCGAAATTATTTTAATTTTACATTGTCAATTAGTGGACAATCAAACGAATCAATCACAACCACTAAATTTGTACGATTTCATTCAAGAAATTCCAACTATTGCTGAACCCTTAATAAACTCCTCAAAATAACCTCTATATTTAGAGGAACAAAATTAGCGATATATTCTACTACGATGATCCAATTCAAGCACGAAAACAACTAATCGATCATCGAAAAATTCACAAATCAGTCGATAATCCCCCACTCGATAACGCCATAATCCTCTAAATTCACCGACTAATGGTTTTCCCAACAAACGAGGATTAGCATGATTTTCAAGACGTTGAATAAATTTTTGGATTTGATTTCTAATCGGTTTATCCAAAGATTTCAAATGAGACGCTGCAACCTTCGAAAATTCAACTGTCCATTGCATCGAGTTCTCCTTTCAACTGCGACCAGCTAACCGTTTCCATTTCTCCGTTATTGAGTTGTTCACGAATCAACAATGCCCGTTCAGCGGCTTTTTTATCCAAATAATCCTCGACCCACTCATCAAAAAGTTGCTCTACTGTTTTATGTTCATTAGCCGCAATTTCAGATAAGGTATTTACTAAGCTATTATCTAAAGTTAAGGTCGTCATTAAGGTAGTCATAACAAAATCCTATCATTAAAAGATTGGTGATACATCTAAACAAAGCACCACCCATAGGTTTCTATAAGAAGGAAGTTACAATCAACAAGAAGGAAGTTACAATCAACGTCCTTTGGCGGACAGCATTAAGGAATTGTTGATTCATAAGAGTTGTCCTAAAACTAACCTCTCCCTCTAGTTAGAAACCGTTAGAAACTCACTAGATACTTGTATTATACAGAAATCTTTACTTAAAAAAAGACCAAGACGAGTTTTTTAACCGCCTATTTCAAAAAAACAGCTTCTAAAAGGTCGCCGCCCCGCCCCCGCCTGCAGAAGAAAGGAAAGCGCACCAAACCCGCCAGCGCACCTGTCATACCACCTATTCCAACCTATTCCAAGAACATTAGTGTAGCTTAAACAATCCAATAACCACTGCAATAAGCTGCAATATCGATACGGCATAGAAAACGCAACAGTCACGTCAATTGCTTTGTCACATAGCCTGCATTTATTTCTTCATAAAAATCTTTACAAATGAAACGCAACCTATGCGCCCGCGCAATTGCCCCGCCAAGCGTTTTCTACGCCGTCTATTCCAGCCTATTCCAAGAACATTGGATTGTTTAACCTACGCTAATAACCCTGCAATACGTTGCAATGTCGATATGATATGCCAGCTGCAAACTGTCATGTTTGATGCGCTTTCCTTTCTTACGCAGATACGAGGGAGACAAAAATAGCGGGGGCGGGGCGGCTTGCTTAATTTTTTTGAAAAAGGCGGTCAAAAAAGTCTTTTTTTAAGTAAAGATTTCAGTCTAATACAAGTATCTAGTGAGTTTCTAACGGTTTCTAACTAGAGGGAGAGGTTAGTTTTAGGACAACTCTTATGAATCAACAATCAGTTTAATTTGAAAACGGTTTTGATGGGAGTGGTTAGCATCTTAAAAGACTTTTTCTTTCAACAATTGTACTTAAAAAGGGACACATCATGAAACGTCAAACGATTACTTTTGTATTTGCCCATGCAATTACCAAACACATTCTCAAAAAAGGCGATTCTTACCCCGCCACTTTTGGAATCGTTTTCAAAGAATTGCTCAAGGGTTTTAATCCCAAAAGACTGCTTTCTTATCTTGCCAATAAAATAACGACATTAAAGCAAGCAACGCTAAAAGTGTTTGTTCAATTAGATTTATTTAATGCACTGAGCTAGATACTTTTTGAGTTATTTCACCTTTTTGTTGATTCGTTGCCGTGCCAATCGGAGAAGCCGCCTTGTCAGGTTGTAATGAAATGGCTTGACCCGTGTAAGTATTGACGATTTCGTTTTGAAAAATGCCTTCAATGCGAATAGTGTCTTGCACTTTAAAATCTTTCGGTTCAACGATAACCCGTTGTTTATCTCCAACTTTTAAGGCAACAAATAATTTATCGCCCACTTGATAATAACCTTGCACACCGACTCGACTAGATTCTTTAGGTTCAGCAGGCACGACAGGCGCAGCATTAACGGGTTGATTGGGATTAGTAGGTGGAGTTCCCGTGTTTTGAATAGGTGAACTTGGCATGATTGGACTTACAGGCGGTGGCGGTGCAACACCTGTTTTAATATGGGAAGCAAAGCCATCTTTAGAGAAAAAGTGAAAGAATTTATATATAAAAAAAGACAAGATAATAAATGCCAACGGCAAACCATATCGGATAGATTTATTTGCCCAAATATTACCTCTTTTATCACTTTTCTTTTCAACACCTGTACGATTATTCTTTTTTTCCTGTTCAGATTTGAAACTATAACTATCATACAATTCAAAATTTTCTTTTTTATACGTACCTTTACCTTCAAAAATAGGTGCTGATCGTAAATCAAATTTAGAAAAGATTTTAACAGAATAGTAACCACTTAAACCTACTGCTGTTAATTTAGTCGTAACAGTTGTTTGAGAAATAACCCGCCGAACTTTTAAACCAATATCCATCACATCTTGAGTAATTAAAACAACATTACAAGAAACATTCTTTTCATTCACAAAATGTCGATGTTTTCTAAAGAAATTCATTACAACAGGCGACACTTTTGATTCATAAAATGCCCATGCTTCATCAATAACCACCAAATCACCAGGACGTACAACAGACACAAAATCAGCTTTAAGTTTTAATTTTGCAAAATCTTCAACTGGACAGTAATAGAAATTATCATTAATGACTTGATCATCGGTAACATGAACAATTTCTCCGATATTATCGGCAGGCACACCCCACGAAGTTTCTAAACGATCATAAATCACATCATCATTCAAGCCCTCAATATTCGTTACCACCCGCCGCCCCGCTGCCAAAGCAGGCAAAATAATTTCTACCACCGCTTGATAAGATTTACCACCCCCAGGCAAACCCGTTAACGCATCAACTGCCATTCTAATCTCCTACTGTCAATATTGACAGTTACCCCACAAAAGGAATTCGCCGAATGAAAAACTTTAACAAATATGCACTCAGCAATAATGGCAAACCATAATCAATTGCACCCAAATACAAAAGATATTGTAAAAAATCTGAAAACGGTAATCTTGAAATCATATCCGTTAATTCAGACATTTTTAAAACATCGGCTAAAAGCTCTAAGAAAAAGGTGATAATGAAATCAACGAAAAATAATAATGCCGCTAAAATAATGCCTTTCGTAAAAAGAATGTTTGAAATCGTTTTAAATACATACACCAATGCACTAATTAAAACGCCAGAAAAAGTCAAATCCGATGGATCGTATCCATAATCGTTCCCAGGTAAAGGATCACCATACGATATTGAACCAGTTGAAATGGTTTGACCATTTTCTAAGCCATTACTTCCTAACGGAACATTCAAATCAAGACCATTAGCCATAAAACCTCCTAAGCAGAAAATACCTTAAATAAGGCTAATAAAAAGAAACTCACCATTGAAAACAATCGTATTGACGTTTCAAGCATCGGGTTTTGAGCTAAATACTCACAATGACGAAAATACACAAACTTGCTACCTTTCAAAAGTGGCATTGTTGAAAAATCTATTTCAAATGCAGGACATTTATCACTAACAGGAAAAAAATTGCTTTTGAAATGTTCTGAAAGACGACTATGAAAAGGCTTAAAATCTTGAGGTTCTTTAGTCGACAAATCTTTAGCTTTAGAGGGATTTCTAGATTTACCCCAATCTAAATTGCAAGCAGGAGAATTTTGAGTTTCAAAATAATTCTCATCTTTTCCTTCCGCATTCTTACGAGTTCTTAATACCTGTACATTTTTATTTAATCCACATGGCACAATTGCAGAAGTATCAACAGGTTTAGATTCTCCAGTGGATGTAATCGTATCAACCGTTTTAATCGCAAACTGTTCTGCAATCGTTTTACCCGCAATCCCATATGTTTGTGGAGAAAGAAAAGAGTTTTGAACACCTATATCAAATCCATCTTGTGTTAAAAAGGAATATGACCGTCCCACCAATATAAAGTCATTGCTAAATTTTGTAATCTCTCTAATCGTTAAACCAATTTCAACATTACCTTGACGTAAAATTTTTAACCCATTAATCGTTTTAGAAACTAAAAAAGCATTTTCACTAACCAATGGTTTAATCGAAATATCAACCACTACATTTGAATCAAGATTTTTTGGATAAGTTAATGAAGAAACATTGTTAATAATCGGAAGACTTAAACTATAATTACCAGTCAAATTTTCTCGTTTATAATCAAATGCTGCTGGGTGTTCTTTAATTAAACCATTAAAATCAAGTTCAAAATGAGGATATTCATGAGCAGTATTAGAAAACCCATAATAAAACGGGGTAACATCATCAGCACTGTAATCTACAATACAAACCTGAATGGGAGTCTGAACCACAACACTAGACAAAGAATCATTAAAAGATAAACCTTTTGGACATGATGCGGAAGGATTCTCATGGAGAGCTACAAAACATCGACTATATTGATACATCAACATAGGAAGACAATTTGGACAATCAGATTTCAAAACACATCCTGACTGCGCAGTTAATTCGTCCATAGAAGTGTATGGCTTCGGTATTTGACTACCAAGTGCTGAAGATTCAACCCACCAAGTAAAATAAGGTGGATCAGACATACAATAACCTTTTCTTCCTGCCGAAAATTCTTCAGGACAACCGTAACGAATATAATATTTAAATTGGTTATCTCTACGTTCCGTATCATCTTGAGACAATGGAATAATATTTAGAACAGAAATACCAGTTCTTAATTGATTAGACATATCTTGAAGTTGTGAAAAAGTCAATGTTGAAAAAGAAGCTGAATTAAATAATGTTTGAAATATAGAGCTCCCTTCTTTTTTAGATGATAATAAAATTAACGCATTTCCTGAATAATCCAGTAAATTCAACACTCGTTGAATAAATACCCCAGATTGAGCAATCCCCGCAACTAAAAGACCATTCGATAACATTTGTCCCGTTATTATTGGTGTACTTGGACTTGTTGTCCCCGATGCTTCCGTTGTTCCAGGAGTATTTTGAACAGCCTTTTTAATAATCAAATTCAAAGCATCTATAATTTGTACCAAGACATTTGCACCCGATGCAATCGATATAATGGTTGAAATAGATTCAGTGCTAAATTTTACCGTTGAAAAATTAGCATCACCTGCAATTAACGGCTTAATAATTTCTTCACCCACCTGATACTGTAAAGGTTCAAAAAAATTATCCGCAGAAGAAACAGATATTGAAATAAAAAATAATAGAAATAAAAAATTACGCATCTAACACCACCCACAGAGACGCAAAAAACCAACCTATGGAAAAGACTAACCGTATCATTTCTTGAAAGCGTTCAACCCAATCACAAATAGGCAATTCATATACTTTAGCCAGAGGACGCAAAAAAAATACATTAGCTTGAGATAAATCAACAGAAAGGGATGAACATTGAGATGAAACTGGAAACCAATTACCTGTACCAAAATGATCTCTTAATGTTTGAAAAGGTGCTTTAAAATCAATCGGTTCTTTAGTAGGCAACTCTTTAACTTTAGAGGGATCACGTGGAGCACCCCAATTGATTTGGCAAGGAGGAGAAGGTTGTTGAGTTGAGGAAGATGTACCATCAGCATTCGTAACAAATACCGTCACCGATTGACCTAAACCACAAGGAACAACACCAGAACCTGTTTGAGTGCCTGTACCAGTGCCCGTTTGAGTGCCTGTACCAGTGCCAGTGCCCGTTTGATATTTTGGGAAAGGATCGACATTAAATCGAGGAGAAAGAGCTAAGTCAGGTGAACCAAACGTATCTGGACTTAAAAACGTGTCATCTGGTTTTAATTTTGTACCATCTGAACTCTCATATGAAACCTCACGAGATACTAAAGTTAAACTTGCCATTGAATACTTTGAAACCTCACGAACATGAACCATAAAATCCGTCCCATCACGATGTTTCATCTTAAAATTATTTAAAGTCTTTGAAACAACAATAGAATCTGGCGTAGTAGCAACTTGAACTTTCCCATCTACATATTGATTTGCTGGCTTTGAAAACCCCACCGACCGTTGATCATCTGCAATTTGACTATCAGTTGAAAATTCTTTAGGAATCCCCGTAGTGTTTGCCTTACTAATTTCACTCTGAACAATTGGATAAACATTGATTGATCCATCTGGATAAGTTTCATAATGAGGATATGTTCCAAGTTTAGTTCTAGCATTCGCATATTGAGTTTTTGTTAAATCCTGTGAAAAATCGGGTTCACAAACCTGAACATGACCCGTCCAAAGATTAAAACTAAATTTTGTACCAATCGGACAAGGAACTACCCCGTCCACAGGTGTAACATAAGCCTCCTCCTCAAAATAACGTGATTGACCCTGACTATTTTTATAGGTAAATTTACCTTTGAATCTCCCACCAGAAGAAAATTTATTATTAGGCACAATCCATGATTCTATGTTTACATCAAAAATCGGAGTACCCCAATAATTCCCCGACCAAATGCGATCATTAATGATATAAGATGTAACTACTGGCTCAATTTGATTACCCGGTAATTTAGTCCATCGTTTATCCCGTTCAACTTCTCCACCTTGCGAATAACTATCTTGATATGAAAAAACTGAAACAGTATAAACAGCAGACCCATCAATACAATATGCCATCGCAGGTAATAATGAACTTTGAGGACAACCTTCTAAATTAGCCGCCTTCATTTGATAGATGCGACGTTCAGAATCAGTCGTTGAAATCGGTACAATACTTAAATAATCTGCTGGTTTACTACTTAACACCTTCATAGCAGCCAACGATATAAATGTATTTGTCACAGGATCATAAATCGTTTCGCCACCCATTTCTGAAGGGTACAAAAGACCCAAAATCGCACCGCCAGTCATACCCGTTTTAGCTGCCGTTAAAAGACCATCTAACACCACCCCGGTCTGTGCCGCCGCAACCACCGAATAAACTCCTTCAATAACCGCCGCATCCGCCCCATTAGTCACCATTACTTCACCCATTGGCACGGCATACTCAAGAAGTACAGGCAATATTCTTGCTGCCGTCGATGCTGAATAAACCGTTTCACCCGCCGTTGCAGTGGTCACTGCCGCCGTTAACCCACTGGCTTCAAATACCGATGCCGCACTTGAAGCTGACATAGTGGTCAAAACTTGAGACGTTCCCACCGTTGTTGCTAATGGCGAAAATGATGTTCCAAAAGTCGTAAATACCGACGCCGTCGCTGTAATGACTTCCGCTTTCACCGATAAACTCATTAACGAAGTTAAGCCTAAAAATACACCCAAAAATAAGCGTTTTCTTCTAAACTTTTTCATTTATCGATCTCTCAGTAGCCAAACAAAAATTAAACCGACAATAAAACCCATTACAAAACCCGTATATGCCCACATAATTTAATCTCTATCATATTGTTCAAAGGAATCACTTTCGTCATCATATTTAAATTCAAAAACTTGATAAATTTGATCACAATTCTTTTTAGCTTTTTTCTTCTCTTCATTCAACGAATCTAACATTTTATAACCTATCCATAAAATAAAACTTATCGATAATAATCCCAGCACACTCCAAGAAAATAATTCAATTAAATCATTGTAAGGAATTTTTTCAGCAAAAATACAAGAAATATTCTGTAGTTCACAACCCACTGCAAATACCGAGTTGGACAATAAAAATGAGGCATAGAAAACCCATAATCGCATTATCTATACCTCACTTTTAATTAGCTAAATTCTAAGTACGTTTGGACGCACCAGAAATCTTATAAAAGGCAAAGAAAATAAAAGCAATCCCTAAAAGCCCTAAAACAAGCCAAATTGACAGTTCAGTAATATCAGTGAACATACCGCCCATACCCGAAACCAGCTTAGAACAAATACCCGTTGTGGACGTACATTCATTCGCCGCTTGCGCAGAAGTAGAAGCAAGCACTGCTACACTCACTAAACCACCCACAACCCAATTTTTTGCAGAAACAACTCGATTTTTAGCCATTTCGTATAAACGAGACATGACAAATTTCCTCTAATTAAATAAATCAAACTAAGGTATCGATGAACACCGTTGATTTACACCTTAAATCAACAAAAGGTACAACAAAACTTATCTACGAGAATTACGAAAAGCATCTAGAACAAATCTAAAGAAAAATCCTATAATCCAAACAGCAAATAATGACCACATTGCAAATTCAAAACCATCAACAAATGATGCAAAAAATATATCATAATCAATAGGATCTATTTCTAATTTGACATTTACTTTTGAAGTTAAAATTTGATTTCCCTGTTCAGATAATAAAGTTGGTACGTGAACAATCGCATAATCATAATGGCAAGGAAAGCTAGACGTTGCATCACCCTTAAAATTTGTCCCATTCCAAGGATTTGAAAGACATAATTTATGAATCCCAAAAGTATCTGTTGGATAAACATCAGCAAAAGAAAAAGAGGTTTGCAGCAATAAAAAAATTGAAACCCATAATTTAATCACTGCAAACACTCCAAATTAAGGTGCTGAAGAAGAAACTGGTTTACCATTGGCAGGAATTTTTAACGTTTTATCTAAAAATAAATCTGCAAAGAAACTCATAACAGTATTGGTTGTGTTTTCAAATGTTTTTGCATCAAATGCAAAAGGAACTCCTTTTGCCCCATCAAGTTCAAAATCAACATCAGCAATACAAGGCATATGATTTAATGCTATAAGTTTTTTTGCCAATTCAGGTGTACAACGCATTTTTTGAGCATCAAGCCCACCTTTATTATCACGTTGTAATCGGGAATAACGACCATTTGTTACAATCAAACTCGCATAAGAATTACCATTCTCTAAAACGCCATGTGATGCACTCAATACTAAAAAACGTTCAAACATAAGAACCTCTTGATTTGGTAGATGAAATAGGAAATAATAAACGCTTGGGTTTTTTCAATGAATCTTCGGGTAGTAATAAATCAACAATAGTCTGTGAATCAAGACCAATTTCATTTAATAAAACATTAAATAATCCACCATAAGATTCTCTACACCAGTAAATAAAATGTTCTAAACTCACTAACTCTTCAGGACTTTTATATTTCAACTTAATTATCTCAAATAATTCGTCTAATTGAGAAATATGATTTGGAGGAGGCAATTTACTAAAAAAATTTGGATAAGCTCCCAATAAAGCACCATCTAAATTTTCAACAATATTCAAAGGAATCTCACACTGTTTATTTCTAAACTCAACTTCACATCTAAACCAATCTGGAAACGGATGACTATCCTCTTCTAATGCTAATAATTGCAAACCTTTTTCATATCCACGAAATAACTTTGCGCCACCACGTTTACCCACGTAAAAGGTATTACTTCCAATTTGAGAAAGTGAACCTGTTTCGGGACACATGACTTTTGATGCTATTTCATGAAATCGTGGAGAACGACCACCGGAAATAAATGATCCTTCATAATAAAGTTGTTTAACCAATTCATAATCAACTAAACCATCAAACCAATCCACTGCAATATCTATTCGTGTAATCGACGGGCAATAAGGTAATAACGCCTTAACTAAATGAACAAAATCAACTCCTCGACAACCCATTGCTGATAAAGAAAAATAAAAACCTTCTGTATAACAAGTTTTAATCATTTGGGTTTCTGTAAAAGCCACTAAACCTGATTGAATTAACTGCTTTTCGTTATAAACATCTTTTCTAAAAAAGTTAAAACTTTCTTGATAAGAAAACAAACCTGATGGACGACTTTGAAATGTAAAATTAGATAACCCTACATCATAAAGAACTTTAGAAAAAACACTAAAAAAATCACGAGCTGACATACCTAAATTCTCGTTATGAAATGACGCTGAGAAAAAATCTACTGCTGGTAAAAAAGTAACCATTTCTAACCTCTCCAATCCATACCTAATACCCAATAAAATTTCCACACATAAAAACATAATGAAAAATATTTGAACAGTGGGAATATAGGTTTAAGTAGGATAAAGTAGGTTTAAGTAGGTTTAAGTAGGTTTAAGTAGGATAAAGTAGGTTTAAGTAGGAGACTTTAGACACTTTCTAAGGTTTTAAAACTTTCCCCCCGTATTACTATACGGGGAGCAAGAACGCCTTGCGCTCCTCGCTGCGTGCAAGTGTGTACTCGCTGCGGTGCTCAGGCGTTCGCTACCTCACCCCCCTTTCTTAACTGTCAATATTGACAGTTAGCTTAATATTTGAATTAAAATGAAACGTTTTAAAACGAGGAAACAATCATGAGCAATTTAATCAACACAATTGAGAAAACTATTGTATTATTAGAATCAATTGTTGAAGAACTTAAAAAGATGATATGGGTAGAAAGAGAATTAAAGAAGGATTGCCAAATAACTTGTATAAAAGTAAGAATTACTACAATTATAAACATCCAATAACAAAACGCTGGTTTTACATAGGAAGTGATAGAGAAACAGCCATTAAAGAAGCAGAGCAAATTAATTGGTCATTAATGCCAAAAAGTGAATTAGTTAAAAAAGTCTTAGATAGTGAACAATCTAAAAACTTTAATGAATTTATTGACTATTTCATTACAGATATTTTACCCGCCAAAAATCTTGCTAAAAAAACAGTGCAAGATTACAAACAAAAAATTGTGAATATTAAAGAACAACTTGGTAATAAATCCACCGATAAAATTACAGTCAAGGATATTTCTGAATTTCTTGGCAAATACCCACCGACTCAGTCTAATTATTACCGTGCAGTTTTATCTATTATTTTCAAACACGCCATCGCCGAAGGATTTACCGACAAAAACCCCGCCGCCTCCACTCTGAAAAAAACCACAACCAAACAACGTGAAAGGCTAACCCTTGAAAATTATCATGCCATTCACGCTCACGCCCCCGATTGGTTACAAAACGCAATGGACTTAGCTTTAATTACCGCCCAACGTCGTGACGATATTGCACAATTAAAATGGGAAAATATTCACGACGGTTTTTTATGGGTTCAACAGCACAAAACTAAAAACCGCATAAAAATTAATTTATCGAAAAATATAAAAGCATTGCTAATAAAATGCGGAGGTGAAAACGAGTTTGTGATTAGAGAAATCAAAGGCAATGCAGAAAGAATCACCAAAGGGTTTGCAGAAGCCCGTGAGAAATCGGGTATAGAAACCACCGCTACCTTTCACGAGATTAGAGCATTAAGTGCCCATTTATACGAGGAAGCAGGTATTGATAAAAAGCACA
>JBEAVE010000016.1:0-56781 GCA_041161065.1 Pseudomonadota bacterium
GGGTTTGATTTGATTGATTATTAGCGAGGCTTATTTCGACGGAATTGCCACCGACGCTTTGTGCGCCCGAAGTTGGGGAGGTGTTGGCGGGTTGAGTGACATCGACTTTGTATTTTCCAGCCGCTAAGTTATTGAATTGATAGTGACCTGAAGCGTTGGTGGTGGTCGTTTGAGTGACATCATCTGCCGTGCCAAACGAGCCGTCTGCGCCCGCGAAAGTCAATTTGACAGGAACATTTGCAATGCCGGTTTCGCCCGCGTCTTGAACGCCGTCTTTGTCCGCGTCGAGCCACACGAAATCGCCTAATGATGCAGAAGCGTTTGATTTATAACCGAAATCTAAGTCTTGTCGACTTTGCGCTTGGGCGAGCGAGAAGGCGTAGGGATTTTGTCCGAGCGATTGTCCGCCGATGACCGCGCTCAAGGTTGGCGGCACGGACGCGCTATCGACCACGATGCTATATTTGCCGACGGGTAATGCGGTGAATTGATATTTTCCTTGAGAATCAGTGGTTTGGATAAATAACGTATCGTCGCCCGTGCCAAATTGCCCGTCTGCGCCCGCATAAGTTAATTTAACCACCACATTTGCAATGCCGGTTTCTCCCGCGTTTTGAATGCCGTCTTTATTCGCATCAAACCACACGAAATCGCCGGCAGAACCCGTTGGAGAAATCGGTTTGTAACCAAAATCTGCATTTCTATAAACTTCTTTGGCGGCTAAAGAAACTACGTGCGGTTCATTTGAAGTTGTTAAGGTTAAATTATCGAGTTTATGGTAATCATCAACGACTTTAACGATATATTGATCGGCAAACAAACTTGCAAAGGTATAATGCCCACTTGCATCGGTAGTTGCTCTCGCATAAATGGGTTCATTTGCATCAATTTTTCCATTGCCGTTGTAATCCCGATACAATTCAATATAAACCCCAGCAATACCTGTTTCTCCGCTTTGTTGAGAACCATCGCCATTGGCATCTAACCAAACCGTATCACCGATTTGTGCGGTGTTTAAAATTGGGGTCTTTTTGAAACCAAAATCTGCATTCAAATTTGTTCCCCCAAAATCAACGCTAATTTCGGGAGGAACTTCTCCGGGTACTTTATAATCTGCGGGCACGGTATTCATATTCACAGAAACCTGATATTTTCCACTCGGGACATTTGTAAATAAGTAATGCCCAGAACTATCAGTATTAGTTGAATAAACCGCATCATCGGCATTTCCAAAAATCCCATCAGAACCCGCCCATCGTGCAAGTACAGAAACCCCACCTATTCCGGGTTCAGTTGGGTTTCCAGACGCATCAAAATTTTGCGTGCCATCTTCATTCAAATCTTTATAAACAGTATCACCGATTGTACTACTTTCAATGAAACCAAAGTCAATGCTTAAAAGGGTTTCTCCTGCACTTAAAGTTGCACTCGGGTGTTTTTCTTTTTCAACGGTTAAACCAACCGGTAACTGACTCTGATCTAAAGTAATTTCATAATAACCTTTCGGTAAATCACTTACCCAATAATTACCCGATGCATCGGTAGTTGTAATGTAAGAAACATCATCACCTGTTCCTATCGTGCCGTCTAATCCCGCCCACGTTACTGTTACTGGAACATTTGCTAACCCATATTCTCCATTTGCAGGTTGTTGAATTCCATCGGCGTTCTTATCAAAATAAACCGTGTCTCCTAAAACCGCCGAAGGTTTCTCGGAGAAATTATAGTTGCTCCCATCAACGCCTTGATTTAAAGTAATTTGAGAAATGGTATTTGTAATGCTGTTGTTCCCACCTTCAGAACCCACAAAAACCGATCCATCTTTCAAATAAGTGGGCTGTGTTTCAACTAATTTATAGCCATTTGAATCGCTCGGTCTTAAATGACCAAAACTGTAATGTCCGTTGCTATCCGTTGTAATAATTAAATTAACCGGTTGATTTTGATCATTTGTTCCCGTTAAAGTAATCACCACGCCGCTTAATAAGGGTTCTCCCGAATCAATTACACCATTTGTATTATCGTCTTCCCAAACTGTCCCTTGCAAAATGCTCGATTTGATTTCACCAAAATTATAATTAATTGCGGTTTCACCCGTTAAATTATCAATTGGGAAAGTGATATTAGAAATCAAATCTAACGTACTTAGTGAAATAACCCGCGCTGAACCATCAGTTGTTCCATTAAATGTTCCCGCAGTGTCTTTACCATCAATATAATTGGCGGGTTGAGTTTCTTTAACGCTATAACCTAATGTATTGCTTGGACGTAAATTATCAAATTGATAGAAACCCGTGCTATCGGTTGTAATAGAAAGAGAAACCGCATTTCCTACATCATTTGTTCCCGTTAAAGTTAAAATAACGCCAGAAATCCCCGTTTCTCCACTTCCACTATCAAAAGAACCATCATTATTCAAATCATGATAAACCACGCCGTTCAAATGAAATGGTTTGATTTCACCAAAATTATAATTTAAGGCGGTGCTATCGTCAGTTGCAATCGTAAATAGCAAGGTATCCTTAAAGGACGGAGAAAGGTTTGTGTGGTCGCTAGAAATGCTGCCAGAAGTTACGCCGTTAATTGTCCCGATTTGATCTTTATTATCAATATAATTTGTGGGTGTGGGTTCAATCAATTTATAAGACGCGGGCGGTAGATTTGTAAAGGTGTACAAACCATTTGAATCAGTGGTGGTTAGAAAGGTAAATTCAGCAGTTTCATTAGGCACTGTGCCCGTTAAAGTTAAAACCACGCCAGAAATCCCCGTTTCTCCCCCATTTATTGTGCCGTTGTTATCTAAATCTTCCCACACTTTACCTGAAAAAGTGCTCGGTTTAATTTCACCAAAATTATAACCTGAAGCGGTCATTCCTTCGGTTAAAGAAACCGCAAAATTATCCACTTCAGAAACCGTCGTTAAAATGCCGCCAGAAATCGTTGTATTATTTCTAGCATGTTCACCCGTTTGATCGCGTCCGTCCATGAAAGTTGTTAAGGACGGTTCTACTAAGTTGTAATTGCCCGGTCTTAGTTGATCAAAGGTATATTTTCCATCAGTATTTGTTGTAAAAGTATAAGTAGTTGCTCCAATATCATCAGCGATTCCACTCAAAGTTAAAATCACGCCAGAAATATGCGTTTCTCCAGTATCAATGGACGCATCATTATTCGCATCGTGCCACACTTCACCCGTTAATTTAGAAGGACGTAACTCCCCGAAATCAAAGAATAATTGGGGTGGCGTGTTTTCATTTAAAGTAATGCTGGCAAATTGATCATGACCCGTTGTCCAATCCGCTGTGTAAATACCAGAACCTATCTCAGAATAAGAAGTTGCTCTCGCGGTGCTATCAAAAACGCGGTCTTTTCCATCTAAGAAACCCGCAGATTGGTGCTCTGTTAACGTATAAGTACCCGGGCGTAAATCAGGAAATTCATAATAACCATTGCTATCGGTTGTTTTATCTAAACTAAATGCAGTTAAATCATTAGTTCCTATCAAAGTAATAACCGTTCCAGAAATCGCAGGTTCATTCAATTGATCAAATGATCCGTCATTATTTTGATCATTCCATACATAACCACTAATGGGAACAGGTATAATTTCACCAAAACGGTAATTAGTTAAAATCGCGCCGGCGGTATGATCTAATGAAATATCTAAAATAGCATCTAATCCACCATCTTTACCCACAAAACCATAACTCGGAGAACCCACAGCATCTTTACCGTCCAAATATTTGGTAGGTTCGTTTTGCTCAATTAATTTGTAATGTCCAGCGGGTAAATTGGTGAAATGAAAACTACCATCATTTCCTGTTACAAAAGTAATTAAAGTTGTTTGCCCTAAATAATCCGTTCCTTCTAAAGAAACCGTTACGCCAGAAATCCCTATTTCATCAATACCAGCAATCAAGCCATCATTATTTTTATCAGTCCACACAATCCCGTGAATTTCATTAGGCGGTAATTCACCAAAGTTATAATTCGTTGCATCAAAATAAACCGTGCTGGTGAAATGAATAATATCTAAACTACTGCTTTCTGCACTGCCACTTAAATTACCATTTAATTCACCAATTTGCTCTGAACCATCATAATAACCAGCGGGTTGCGTTTCTTTAATTTGATAACCGTTGCTATCGCTCGGTCGTAATCCCGTGAAATCATATTTGCCGAGAGAATCGGTGGTAGCAGTTTCAGTAATTCCAACGCCAAAATCATTTGTACCGGTTAAAGTTAAAACCACGCCAGAAATCCCAGTTTCGCCCGTTTCTTTTACGCCGTTATTATTTAAATCTTCATAAACAAATCCGGTTAATTTGCTCGGCAGAATTTCACCAAAATTGTAATATTGTGCGGTTTGATCTGTTCCTATCGTAATTTGAGAAATAACATCATGTCCCGTTGTCCATTCTGGTGAATAGTTGAAACCCGCAATTGAAATATCCTGAGTGGCATCTTTTCCATCAATAAAATTAGGCGGCTGAGTTTCTGTTAATTGATAAGAACCCGGACGTAAATTGCTAAAAGTATAATGTCCATTTGAATCCGTTGTTGAAGTGATCGGAGAAATCGCGCCGTAATCGTTTGTGCCTGTTAAAGTTAAAACCACGCCAGAAATCCCAGTTTCTCCCGAATCAAATGTCCCGTCATTATTCAAATCATGCCACACATTACCAATTAATTGGCTGGCTTTGATTTCACCGAAATTATAAGTTTGAGCGGTTTGTCCGGTTAGAAATGTAATGCCCGTTACATAATCATTTCCAGTTATAATATTTATAGGTGATCCCCAGCCTGTGATATTGTCTTTTCCATCAATAAAATTAGGCGGTTGGGTTTCTGTTAGAGTATAGCCAGAAACACTCGGGCGAATGCGATCAAAAGTATAGAAACCATCAGAGGAAGTGGTGGCAGTATAAGTGATTAAACCAATATCACTTGTTCCTTCCAATGTTAAAACCACGCCAGAAATCCCAGCAGTTCCTCCATCATTCACCGTGCCGTCATTATTTTTATCATTCCACACTTGACCAATTAAAACATTGGGTTTCAATTCACCAAAATTATAATTATGCGCGGTTGAATCGGTGGTTGTTAAAGTAATTTTTGAAATCACATCAAAGGTAGGAGATTGCGCAGTTCCTCCAAAATCACCAATAAATTCTTTGCCGTCTAAATAAGCGGTTGGGTGGGTTTCTGTAATAATATAACCGTTGCTATCGCTGGGTCGTAATCCCGTGAAATCATATTTTCCATTTGAATCAGTGGTCGCTAAAACAGGGGTAATAGCTTGCCCTAAATCATTTGTACCTGTTAAAGTTAAAACCACGCCAGAAATGCCATTTTCTGCACCTGAATTAAAAGAACCATCATTATTATCGTCTTCAAAGACAAATCCTGTTAAAACGTTTGCTTTGATTTCACCAAAATTATAATTGATACCTGTTTTTGCATCGCTGGAGAAATGCGTATTGAAAACAAAAACGTCGAGAGTTGCTCCCTGCGTTGAAGTAATTGTACCGCCCGCTGAACCGTTAATTGTGCCTGTCGCGTCTTTTCCGTCTAAATAAGTGGCGGGAAGTATTTCTGTTAATGTATAACCATTTGTCGATGGATAGAAACTCGTGAATTGATAAGAACCATCAACATTTGTAATGGCAGTTAAATCATAAGTTGCATCATTTCCTAAGCTATTTTTATAAACGCCACTTAAAATAACCGTTGCGCCTTCAATAACAGGTTCGCCCGAATCTTTTATGCCATCGTTGTTTCTATCTTCCCACACAATACCGCTTAGTGCATTAGGTTTTACTTCACCAAAATCATAACCTGTAACGGTTTGTCCCGTTGCATTATTTCCATTAAAAATGAGTGCCGTGAAATAATCATTTCCTACCGTTCCTAACGTGGAAGTATGTTTAACATCTCGACCATCTAAGAAACCTACAGGTTGGGTTTCTGAAATCGTATAACCATTACTGTCTGTTGGACGCAAATCGGTAAAAGTATAGAAACCATTTGCATCGGTTGTTGTGATAATTAATGTACTACCCCAATCATTATTTCCTGTTAAGGTAATTTCTATCCCAGAAATCCCTGTTTCTCCCGAATCAATAATGCCATCATTATTTTTATCGTTCCACACTTTTCCAATGATTGTGTTTGGTGGCAATTCACCAAAATTGTAACTAGTTGCGGTGGTGGTTGCAATGGTTTGATCTAAAGATAAAATGATCTTTTCTATCACATTTGAATTATGGAGATTGTCATAAGTTCCTCCAAAATTTCCAGTGGTTTCTTTACCGTCTAAATAAAGCGTGGGCTGCACTTCCAATAAGGTATAACCATTGGTATCGGAAGGGCGTAAATGCTCAAATTTGTAATAACCGCTAGCATTTGTGGTGGT
The DNA here is from genome assembly GCA_041161065.1 of Pseudomonadota bacterium. Lineage (GTDB taxonomy): Bacteria > Pseudomonadota > Gammaproteobacteria > Beggiatoales > Beggiatoaceae > DYRG01. The sequence goes on from JBEAVE010000016.1 coordinate 6,416, forward strand.
GACAAACGTGATGGGATTATTCAAATGATCAAAACCCGTTAAAGTGACCGCCACGCCAGAAATACCTGAATCTAACCCGTTGATTGTGCCATCGTTGTTTAAGTCTTTATAAACTGTGCCATCTAAAAGATATTCACTAATAATTAGAGAATCCGTTGCGGCGACGGTGGGTTCTTGGCGTTCATTTGCATCATTTCCAGGTAAGGTAGAAGTGGTTACAAATGCGTAATTGGTAATGGTTTCTCCCGCCGCGACGGTGGCTTCTAATGGCAAAGCAAAATTAAAGGTAATGCTCGAATTTGCACCCGTGAAATCTAATGTGCCACCTCCAAATTCCAACTTACCTGTTGTGGGTTCAAAGTGAGAAGTAAAACCATTTGAAAGTGGTGAAATTAAAACAAAACTGCCTTCAACGAATTTGTTAATATCTAAAGTATCTTCAACGTGCACTTCATAGGCTTTTGCTAATCCCACATTTGAAACTACAAAGGACATGGTAACTAAATCGGTTGCATCATAAACAGGATTTGCAATGTTTTTTGTAATGGTCAAAGAGGGTTCAACGACGACCGCGTGAACAGAAGAAGGCGTAAAGGTTAAAGCAGCAGTTGCACCGCCATTGTTATGTGCAGCGGTGTTATCTAAGGCGGTTTGATGGGTAATTGAATCACCGAAATTAGTGGTTGCATCGTGAAGTACTTTGGTTTGATAAGTCAAATAAAATGCGTTATTGCTGGAATCGTTATCGCTCGTAATGGTGATGGGATTAAAATCAAAAGTAACATCGCCACCATTATTAAATGTACCTAAGGTAGAAAAGGATAAGGCAGAACCATTAAAATCTGCAATCAAACCATTTCCAACAATAGCTGTTGAAACGAGAGAAACACTTTCAGGAATTAGTGCCATACCAAGTGGAATATTATCACTAATTCTCAAATCAGAAACCACGCCTTCAGGCAAGGTGACATCTAAACGATAAGTTGCAATTTCTCCAATCGCTAAATTATTTCCTGTAGTATCGGGCTGGTTTGTAGTAACAAGGGTTTTATTAACTTGAATGTTATTAATAACGGCATTAACAACCGTAGAAGACAAGCCGTAATTATTTAATATATTAGGATCGATAGTTGTTTGAGGATTTTGAACATCTGCACCGGTTCTTTCATCGGGGTTATTTGTGCCGTCGATGCTTGTCCACCACACCTGCGCGGTATTTGAAATTTGGATATTTGAAGGGATTGTTGGACTTAATTTGCCGTGAAATATTAATGTGATTTCTCCAGTGGGGTAAAGATCGACATTTGAACCATCGACAATTTGTAAGGTATTATCGGTAAATTTGAATGAATCTGAGCCGTCCCAAGTTACGCTTGCATTAGCACTCGCGGAATCTAAGGTAACATCAACAATTTCTGACATAACCGCATCTTTGAAAGAAATATCAAAGGCTGGCACAGAGGAACTGTTTTTAATAACAACGCTATAAGTGATTGCATCGCCTGCATCGAGAGTTGTACTAGAAAGCGCGCTTTTGGTAATCGTTAAAGTGGGTTCTTTAATAACCAGCGTTTGAGAATTAGCGGTGTCTGAGGTGGTATCTAAGTTGGTGTCTGGGTCTTTATAAGTGACCGCCACATTGTTCACTAATTTTGAACCATCTTGATTTAATGTAACATCAGTTGCAATCATTTTAACGCGCATTACAAATGCGTTATTGCTGGTATCATTATCGGGCGTTACATACACATTTCCAAAGCTAAAATCAATGTCTTTACCATTATCATTAACGTTAGTAGTTAACGCAGTTGTAATAGTTGGATTTAGTGTGTCACCATTAAAATCTTTTGCTAAGTTTTTGCCTTGAAAGATAGGAACGGTCTTGTCAGTAATGATTTGATAACCTTTATTACTATTAAAAGTGGGATCAAATCTCAAACCATCTGGAACTAAATCAATGATATGAAGATTTTGATTTGTTCCTTCCGCCAAAGTCACCGCGATGTCGTAATAAACGCCTTCCCCAATCACCACATTGCTTCCCGTCGTAAAGGTTTGATCGGTATAAGCACCGGCGGCACTTACACTCGCAAAATCCTTCACGACATCGGGAATTTTCACGCCGACCGTGCTTTTATCCAACCAACTTGCCAACGTAACACCATTTTGCACTATTGGCGGCGTCATCATTTTATCAGTGCCATCGGGGGGAATAAACGCGCCCGTGCCGTCGACCAAATGGCTTGTTCCGTCGTAATACAACAGGTTATGTCCGCCTTCTTTGCCGGCGTAATTCACGATGCGGGCTTCGTTGGTGTAATCTTTACCTGCGCTGGTATTTTCGGGGACTTTGAGTTCATAAGAAATCACCGCGACGTTTTTTGCGCTCGTGCCATCGATGGGAAGTGACGCATTGGGATCGACTTTGACTGTGCCGTCGAGACTGCCGTCGAGCTTGGCAGTGGCATCGATACCTATACCCAGTGCGCCTGATGTTGCCGGATCATCAATAATAATGCGAAAACCCGTGGCATCGGTGGTCGAATCGTACAAACTCACATCGTTATAAGAAAAGGCAGTCCAATTGTGAACGCCGCCGGTGCTGTCGGTGTAATGGGCGGCATCGCTGCTTTTCACAAAATAGGTGTGATTATCGGTGTAAATTTCTGCGCGCCAACCGAGTACCGTTGAGCCGTCTCCTTTAGTGACCGCAATATCCAACCCCGATTCAGTGATTTTTAAACCTTGCGGAATGGTGTCGTCGACCACCAAATCGTGCGCCTCGCCATCGCCTTGATTTTCAAGGGTAATCGCGAATCTCACCACGTCTTTCGCATCAACATTGGTGACATTGCTGTTGATGTTGTCGGTTTGCGCACCCGAAGCGGTTGATGTCGTGGTCAAATCTGATTTAATCGTATTGGTATCAATAAAACCCGTAAAATTACTGCCCGTTGCGGATGGATCAGCAAAGGTGTTCATGCCCGCGATGCCCGGAATGAAGGTATTGTTGATATTCGTTGTGGCGACCGTGCCTTTGGAAATGTGGACGTTAGGTTGCACCAACAGAATTTGAACAATATTTGTGGAACTGGCGGCGTTATTTTGAGTGTTGCCGTAACCGGCTTGGGCTTGATTGGTTAAAAAGAAATTATCCGTTGCAAAAGGGTGATCGGTGGCTTTTACCGTGATCAACAAATCCAACGTCCTTCCAAAAGCATCTGCGCCTTTCGTGTCAAACTTTCCAAAATCAAATTTCACCAAATTGTTGGTGCTGTCGACAGAAATAATCGGACCCGTTGAGAGATTAAAATTTTGATCTGTAACGGTAAAAGTGGTCGAGTTAAGCGAATAAAGGTTATGAAAATTGTCGAGCGGTCCAAATCCAACATGACCGGCGGCGGGAATTGTGCCGCCCGTGTAAAAATTCGCCGCCAACGTGGCATCTAATGAGGTATCGACAATCGTATAACCCGCACTCGACATATCAAACACCGGCAGCGGTAAATAATCAGTTAAAACAAAGTTTTCGCTGTCGGCGGACGGCATCGGCAAGGTCAAACGATAAGTGACGGTTTGTCCGGGTTGAAGGCGCGGCGGCACACCATAAACCGTTTGTCCATCAATGGCGTAAATGCTTTTTACTAATTTTGGAGCGGCAATTTCAACACCCGCGCCACTAATATCACCTCGACGATCACTCAAAGAAGCGTAACTATTGTGAGGATCAAGCATATTTCCACTGATACTCACGTTATTACCTAATTTATCTAGGGTATCAACGGATTTATCATTGGTGTAAGTGCCATCAGCAGCATTACTTATTTGATACAAATCGCTAAATTGTTCTTGAATAACGGTTTGATAAGTAATTTTACCCGTTGTGCCTTTGGGATAATATTGCGCTAAATACAACCCTGTACTGCTGTAAGTATCAGAACCAATTGAATTAGCATCTTTTTGAGCACCTATCAAACGACCTAGATGGGAAGGATCAGCACTAGCTAATTTGCTAGAAACATCAAAAACGAGCGTTGTATCGCCTTTTGCGGCACTTCCCGTGTCATTCCAAACGTTCCACCGAAAAGAATCTCCCGTTCCACTCAACTCACCTGCTGATGAATCATTTACGGGTGCAGTAGTATGAACCCCTAACGAAAAATCTAAAGTATAGTCAACTGGCACGAAACCAGAACTTAAAGGATTTCCGCTCTCGATGTGCAAAACGGGTTGGAAAGCAGTATTTAAACGCTGACCATCACTGAAAACATCAGTAATCGTAATGTCATTAAAGGCAAAATAATCAGAGACTTGGAAATCTAAAACATATTCCAATGTTACACCGGGCAAAATCAACAGGTTACCAGACCCGTCTGTCACAGGACCGCCCACCGCCGAAACCCCTTTTTGAATGGCTAAGGGCTTGTCCGTAATAGTGGAAGTTGCGTTGGGTAATGCGTCCGCAGAAGAACTGCTGAAATGATATGTGCCTCTATCATCAGAATAATCAGCAATACCTTGCGCAACATTGGTGGAATCATTCCAATCATTCCATTTTCCACTGCTATTAGGATTCAAAATAGGTATCGTTGTGCCATTGAAAGGTTGTGGCGTGCCGTCGTATTCGGGGACATAGGCTTTGTAAGTAATGATGATTTCACTACTACCTGTTGTTCCAACAACGCTTGGAATGGTGACCCGTAATTTGTTATCGGGATTAGTGTCGGGAGAATCAAAAATGGCGTTAGATGGTGCGTAGGTGTTGCCATCAACAAATACATCACCGTCATTCTTATGCAAGTCTAGGGTTGTTAAAGGAAAGTTTATATCGGGTTGATAAGTAATAACTGCGCCCGATGCCGCAGTTGTAATAGTAAGATCACCCAAATAACGGTATTTTGTATCGAGGAAATCATCAATAGCAAGATTTGTAACTGTAACTTGATTGGCGACATCAACGGTGATAGTAAAAGTTCGAGGAAAGTTTTTGCCCGTTGCGGTTTCGCCTTCAGGCGCGTCGTTGGTTTTGGTCAATTCGATGACTTTGGGGGTCACCACGCCCGCCACTTGCGATGCTTTAATGGGCGCGTCTGAGCTAGGATTATCTAAAGGATCAGACCCGAAGCGGTATCCCCCAATCACATCAAATGTTAAGGGTAAGTTATAACGTGCGCTGCCGTCGTGCGTGAAACCCAGCGCGCCGTTGTCATTGTAATTTAAGGTATTTCCCGCAAAGGTGACGGTTAAAGTGGGTTGTTCGGGCACAAAACTCCCAAACGGTAATTGAAAAACGATCCATTTGTCGCCTGTTTTGTGTCCTGCGCCGCTGGGAGGCGTGAAATAAGTTCCGCCCGCTGGTTCGTAAGGGTGATCCGCCACAATCGTTCCTGTCGCACCTAAACTAGTCACCCAATTTGAACCATTCCACACGCCCACTTCTTTAATCAACACCTTGGGCAAATCGTAGGTTAAATATTTAGGACTGCCAAGCACCACTTCTCGCGGCACAACCAAATCCACATAAGGACCGTAACCTGTGTTAGTAGAACTAGGGTTATCAAAAACCAAATTAAAGTCAAACGATTCGTTGAGGAAATGATCTCCTAATCCCGTTAAAGCAACTGTGGGTGCGGGTGTTGCTAAAATAATATCGGCAGTGGTTTCTAAAGAGTGAGTTTCAATTACGCCGATAGTGGTTTCTAAAATGAAATCGCCCCCGAGTTTTTCTGGGGCAGTGTCATTTGAGGACGCAGCAATATCTGTTTGCGTTAATTCAGAGAGCTTTTTAACAAATTCAACACCGGTTTCTTGAGCGGTAACATTACAACCATAAATTAAAATATCTGCGTCTTTGGTTAAATGGGTTTGCCAGCTTTGTAATTCTTGCGCATGATCTTTTAGGGTTTCAGGATTTAAATGGGTTTGTGCGATGTTTAATTGGGCATTTGAACCGTGCGAGAAAATATGGATTGCATCGACGGGATTTGTTGTTTGATTTAAGGTGTCAGTAATTTGTTGCAAACCATCTTTTGAATGATCTAATACAACGATTTGTAAAAGGGTTTCTGGTTTGTGTTGTAAATCTTTAATTAAGTCTTGATAATTTGTAATATTGCTGTCGACAAAAACGACTTCGTGGCGTTGAGGAAGGGGATTTGATTCGGGCGCAAGTTGGGTATCGTCGGCGGAAATGAGGGTGGTTTTCGACGCGGACGCTTTTTCAACCGATTGATTAACGGGTGGTTTATCAATATGCAACGCATCGGGATCGGTCGCGGCGACGGGCGGATGATCGATGTGCAAAGCCTGATGAATTAAATTTTGCAACGCATCAGGAGTTTGATGAAAGTCTTGCAAATCAGGGAGATGGTCGAGCGCGGCAAACGGGTCTGCGCTGAGCAACACGCGATCTTCCAAGCGTTCTGCGACGAGTGGACGCTTCTTAAAAGGGGGAAATTTTGACGAGGAGGACTTGCGTTTCATAAAATTACCTGAAAGATAAACAGCTTTGGAGTGAATCTAATTTGCTTAAGAATGCAAAAAACATTCCATTAAATAACTTATTGATTTTATTGTGGATTTTATGCTTAATGGGGTATTCATTATTTGCAAAACGCAACAATTTTCTTAGTTTGACAAACGCAAAAAAAAAAATCGCAAAATGCAACAATATCACTTGCAAAACAAACACCCATCACGACTAAGTTAATATCATATATAGGGTGTTTTTGCAAATTACAATGCGCTCATCAGTGCCAAAAATGTGGATTATTCAGTGCGTAAAAGTATTTTTTATGACCGTCATAATTTAGGGTACAATTTGCACCGTAATGTGACAATTCAAAATAAAACAATTCATCTCATGTGAGCGTTATACCGCTATGAACAATATTCAATTTGATACGCAAGGAAAGTTGCGGCATTTTCTCGCGATTGAGGGTTTGTCGAAAGACCTTTTAATTCATATCCTCGACATCGCACAATCCTTTATTGATGCCGATCATCAAACCATTAAAAAAATCCCTTTGTTACGCGGCAAAACGGTAATGAATTTGTTTTTCGAACCGAGCACGCGAACCCGAACAACTTTTGAAATTGCTGCCAAACGATTGTCCGCCGATGTCATCAATTTTAATATTAGCGCGTCGTCTTCGAGCAAAGGCGAATCGTTAACCGATATGTTGCACAATTTGGAGGCGATGTTCTGCGATATGTTCGTGGTTCGACACGCAGCAAGCGGCGCAGCCCATTTTATTGCCGAGCACATTTCCCCGCACGTTCATGTGGTGAATGCGGGCGATGGTTGCCACGAACACCCCACCCAAGCGATGCTCGATGTATTGACCATTCGGCAACATAAAGGCGATTTTTCTCCGTTAAAAGTCGCGATCGTCGGCGATATTCTCCATTCGCGCGTTGCCAGATCACTCATTCATGCGCTGAATATTTTGGGCGCGGCAGAAGTGCGGGTGATCGCCCCTAAAACCTTGATTCCCAAAGAAGCTGAACAACTTGGCGTGCAGGTTTTCCACAATTTGCGGCAAGGCGTGAAAAACGTTGATGTGGTGGTTATGTTGCGATTGCAGCGCGAAAGAATGCAAAATGCGGCGTTGCTGCCCAGCGCGCACGAATTTTTCCAAACCTATGGTTTAACAGAAGATATTTTAAAATCCGCCCAACCCGACGCAATCGTGATGCACCCCGGACCCATCAATCGCGGCGTGGAAATTGCTTCAAGCGTCGCCGACGGGAAACGTTCCGTGATTTTACAACAGGTTAGCAATGGGATCGCCGTTCGAATGGCGGTGATGGCATTAGCGATGGGCGTGCCTCTTTCTGAATCTGAAATAATCTAATTTTTACAGTTATCTTTTTAAATACTAAGGAGTTTTTATGCGGTGTACTATTTTTGTGTTAGCTTTTGTGCCTTTATTCAGCGTTTCTCAAGTTTGGGGTTCGGGAAGTGTGGGTGCGACATATTGTCCGTATGGTGCTAATTCTGAGGTACTTCAAAAATGTACGGGAAACTCTACACGTCGTTTATTACCCAATTCCTCCTGTGAGTATCGCGCGAGAAATGGCGAAATTACACAAGGCAAAGTTATGCAAACGGTTGATAATAAAAATGTTTGTGTAATAAATTTATCGGATTTAAAACAAGTCGGAGAAAGCTGTCAATTAGGGATTTATAATGGCTGGAATCCTTTAAGAAATTGGCAAGTTTCGGGGACAGTTTCTCAACAAAATAATGCACTAATTTGCTCTGTTTCAGAAATCCCCGCCGAACCCCAACTTCCTCGCCCGCCTTTACCCACCAAAACTCAACTCCTCAATTTACAATAAACTTTTTTATATCAGCTAACTAGACAATTATAAAAATGCTAGATATACTAGCTTTTTCAAATCAAAAAGGAGCTTTAAATGCGTATTTGGTTTATTTCTAGTATCGTTGTTTATTTAATGAGTTTTTCTCAAATGAGTTGGAGTTTTCAACAATCGTCTTGTTATAGACCGGATGGTAGCCTAGTTAGGTGTCCAGTGAATAACCAGAATAGTGGTTCGCGTAGAGCATTAGAAACGTTAGGTTCTTCCTGTGAATATCGTGCGAGAAATGGAGAAGTTACACAAGGCAAAGTTATGCAAACGGTTGATAATAAAAATGTTTGTGTAATTGATTTATCGGATTTAAAACAAGTCGGAGAAAGCTGTCAATTAGGCATTTATAATGGTTGGAATCCTTTAAGAAATTGGCAAGTTTCAGGGACAGTTTCTCAACAAAATAATGCACTAAGTTGCTCTGTTTCAGAAATCCCCGCCGAACCGCAACTTCCTCGTCCGCCTTTACCCACTCAAACGCAACTTCTCAATTTACAATAATTTTTCTCAACAACCAACAGGCATGTGTATTATGAAATCCAATAAAATCAAAATATTATGCGGTATTATCTTGGCGACCCAAGCGTCGTTTAGTTTGGCGGAAAACACCCCAAAACCCGTGAAATGGAATAATCAAGGGTTAATTGACGGGCTGTATGAATGTGATGTAACTGAGCCGAGCAACACGAGTTCTGCCGCGCGTCGAAACATTAAAGCAACACGTCGATCTACAACTGAAAATGCGCCTTATCGAAAGATTTTAAGTTTCTCTGGAAAAAGCGATGGTTCTTTGTTATACACGGTGGGAAAAACCGGCGTGCAGGCTTCTGATGAAAATACCGAATTAAGTGGGTATGGTGTGGGTTCAATTGCAACAGGTCAATTAATCGGTTCAACGTGGAATGGCGGGGCTTTTCAAATGGGCTTGGTTAGTTTAAATGATGCAAATAATGATGGCACTTATGACGGTTTAACGGTGAAAGGAACGATATTTATCCGCAATGATGCAAAAACCAATCAACCTGTTAATGCAAACATTGTGTGTCGCAAAGCAGAATCCTTATCAAATCTCTTAAAATAAGAAAGGAAGTTTTATATGAAAAAGTTAATGGTTGCGGTTGTTTTAGGCATTTCTAGTTCTTTAAGCTATGCGGCAGAAACATCGGTATTGGTGAATTGTGCCGATCCCGATATTGCGGATTATAATTTCGATGCGTGTCCTGATGGCACAGCCAGCCAAGCGGTGTCGGTGGATTGCAGCGATCCGTACATTATTCTTTATAATCCAGATGCTTGCCCGAATTCGCGCGTGCCATATTGCGACGAGCCAAACGTGGCGGAAGGTGATTGGTGTCTCGATCCGCTCGATCGCATCGACAGCCCGATTTCCGATACCCCCGAACAATACGATCCCACGCACCCCATTGATTTTGATAACACTAATTTGATCAGCGAATACATCGACGGCGTTTATCAATGTTACATGACGGCTGCTCCCGCCACCAATTCGGCTAATTCCACCACCACCGACCACTTTCAGGCTTACGCGACTTTAACCAGCCGCAAAGACGGCACCACCGATTTTGTGTTGGCATCTGAAGATATGACCAAAAATCCTTTTTACGGATATGGCACGGGCAAATTTTCTTTTGATACCTTAATTTATCAAGGCATAACTAGTGAGAAGAAAACCTTTGCCTTTAATTACGTTTTTAACGATTTGAACAACGACGATTATATTGATGAAATCTTGGCGCACGGAAATATGGAAGTCGTTCTAAAATCAGACAAATCTACTCCAACAACCCAAACTTATCAAATAGATTGCACTTATTTGAGCTGGTAATTTTAACTTAGGAAGGTAGTGCTTTCTATCTTCCTAATTCTTTTAAAACAAAACGTCAATTTATTGTTTCTCGGGAAATTAGATTCTAATATTTCTCCAAACAGTATTTTTTTTAAAGTTAAATTCTTAATTTACAAATAAACTTTAGGAGCTTTATATGCGTGCTGTATTGATTTCTAGTATCGCTATTTATTTCATGAGTTTTTCTCAAATAAGTTGGAGTGCTGGTTCTTCTTGTCCGTCTGGCACTCGCCTTGTGGGTATGAAGTGTATTAGACTTGTAATTAACCCTAATCGTAGAGCATTAGAAACGTTGGGTTCTTCCTGTGAGTATCGTGCGAGAAGTGGCGAAATTAAACAAGGTAAAGTTATGCAAACGGTTGATAATAAAAATGTTTGTGTAATTGATTTATCGGATTTAAAACAAGTTGGAGAAAGCTGCCAATTAGGGGTTTATAATGGCTGGAATCCTTTAAGAAATTGGCAAGTTTCAGGGACAGTTTCTCAACAAAATAATATACTAATTTGTTCTGTTTCAGAAATCCCCGCCGAACCACAACTTCCTCGTCCATCGTTGCCTTCTCGTGCAGAACTCCTTAATTTACAATAAGATATTTGAACAGTCCGCTTGGCTCATTAGCGGGATATTATATGGGCTGGGCTATATTTTGTTGCCTCATTTGTGGTTATTTTGGCTAGTTTGGTTTGCGTTTGTTCCCATTTTATTACAATTAAAAAACCTTAGTTTCAAACGCTGGTTTCTTTCAATTTTTCTCATGAATAGTGTTGCGTTAAGCATTAGTTTAATTCCTCTCTTTAAAACAACATGGTTGTTATATGTTGCCACCGCTTTTTCTCAAGCGATATTCTTAATGACCCCTTGGTTAATTTTGTGGTGGTTTCGTCAAATATCGTGGGGCATGTTTGTTTTACCATTTCTCTGGATAAGTAATGAATGGTTGCTCACTTTTTTTCCGCTGTCAATTCCCACTATTTTAGGCGTAACACAAATTGAAAATACGCCCTTTATTCAATATTATGATCTAACGGGGGTATTTGGAGGAAGTTTTTGGGTTGTTTTATTGAATGTATTGTTAGCAAATTTAATTTTAAAAGGATTCCAATATAGAAAGTTGCTTTATATTATTCTCAGTATGTTTCTCCCGCCGTTATTTTATGGGATTTGGATTTTTCATTTATCAGAAACTCATTTACCAACCACAAAAGTTGGGATTATTCAAACAGGTTTAAAACCCACCCGTGATTTAAAATATTTATATAATTTAATATTTTTAAGTGACAAATTATTACAGAATAATCAACAGGTTGATTTGATCATTTTTCCAGAAACGGCAGTGGGTTGGGATTTCTGGGGAAAAGACTATGCTCAAGAACGTCAATTATTATTTGATTGGATTTCAAATACCCGCATTCCTGTTATTTTTGGTGCGTTTGAACACAAGGTTAAAATGTTTAATATTGCAATGTTAATTACTCCAGAGTTTGCGGATTATGCTTTAAATCAACCTTTAGAAACTGTTTTACCCATAAAAATATATAAAAAGCAGCATTTATTTCCTTTCATTGAGCAAGTACCTTTCTCAGACTATTTTCCTTGGTTATCGGATTTGTTAATTAAGGAAAATGATGTAATATCTATTAACCTTTCGTCGGGAGATCATTTCACTGTTTTTAGTTTCTCAAATCATCAACAAAACGTTAGTCAAATAGGTACGTTGCTTTGTTATGAAGCACTGTTTCCAGAAATCAGTGCACATTTAACAAAAATAGGCGCGCAATCGTTAGCCATTCTAACCAATGATGATTCGGAAACATTAACGGAATTTTCTTATTATTTATTAGCGAGTCATGCGAGAGTGAGAGCCATTGAAACGCGGCGGGATATTGCAAGGGTGAGTACAACGGGCTTTAGTTTGGTGACGAATCGTTTTGGGGAAATTGAAAAAATTTCTCAACCTTTTCAGGAAGATATTTTTGCACATAATTTGACGCTGAGTAACGAACTGAGTTTCTACGTGAAATATCCATATTTATTTCCGCTTTTTTGTGTCGTGGTTTCATTCATAGGCTTAATGAGTTTGTTAAAATGTCCGATTAGAAAAACGACGAGTTATTGATGGTGCGCAACGCCTCGATAAAATCACCGATCTTTACATTGCGGACGGACGAATTATTAGCATTGGCGGGACACCCGACGGGTTTGTTGCCGATCAAGTGATCGATGCACAAGATAAAATTGTTTGCGCAGGATTGGTTGATTTAGCGGTGCGGCTGCGCGAACCTAGTGGAGAATAAAACAAATGGAACAACGCCGACTTTATCTGGATTTATTGAGAGTAATCTCTGTTTTTGCAGTGATTGTGATACACGTTAGCGCGCCTGTGTTGCATAATTTTACGAAAATACCTGCTGATCATTGGATGATTGGGAATGTTCTCGATTCTATGAGTCGCTTTTGTGTGCCCATGTTATTTATGATTAGCGGGGCATTGGTTCTCGGGGACAGCAGAAACTACCAAATCTCTTATCTTTTTCGTAAAAGAATTTTACGGATTCTAATCCCATTTGTTGTTTGGTCATTAATTTATGCGTTGTTTATCCTTCAACTGCAAGGAAAAGCCCATGAATTTAAATTGATGAGCACACTCCAATCTATAGTGACGACACCTGCACATTACCATTTGTGGTTTTTATATACCTTACTTGGGGTGTATTTAATTATTCCACTATTAGGAACATTTGCAATCAATGCCAATCAATCAACAATCCATTATTTTTTAGTTTTATGGTGCTTGTTTGCGATTTGTAATCCATTTTTGGTGACGCTAACAACTTACAAACTACCCCTATTTTCTTTACCCTCAAATTTTGAGGAAGTTTGGTTATTTTGCGGTTACTTTTTACTGGGTTTTTACCTATCAAGGGTAGAGCTAAATTATAAGGTTTGGCATACATTAGCTTTAATTATAGTTAGTTTCATTTTAACAATGTGGTTAACTCATTATTTTAGTTATAAAAATAACAAATTTTATGAGTTATTCTATGCTTATACTTCACCTAATGTTTTAATAATGTCTGTAGGAACATTTCTACTGGTGAAAAAAATGAATTTTCAATCTCACTTTGTAAAGAGGTTTTCTAAAATAATTATTACATTATCTCAATTAAGTTTTGGAATTTATCTCGTGCATTTAATTAGCTATAACCAAATAAATAAATATTTACATCTGGACAATACCACACTAAACGGTAATCCAATTCATCCTGCGATGGGTATTTTACTAACATCGGTTTGTGTCTTTGTCATTTCTGCAATACTGACGTATTTGATTCGTCAAATACCTTTAATAGGAAAAAGAATTACTTAAAGGATATAAAAATGAGTAGAATCAGTATTATGGGTGGTCACGTCCTCGATTCGGCGCAACGCATCGACAAAATGACCGATTTGCACATCGCCGACGGCAGAATTTTAAGCATTGGCAATTGCCCCGACGGTTTCGTTGCCGATCAAGTGATCGATGCACAAGATAAAATTGTTTGCGCAGGATTGGTCGATTTGGCGGTGCGATTGCGCGAACCCGGGCAGGAACACAAAGCCACGATCGCCAGCGAAACGTTTGCGGCGGCGTGCAATGGGATTACCAGTTTGTGCTGTCCGCCCGACACCTCGCCCGTCATCGACACGCCCGCCGTCGCCGAATTGTTGCGCCAACGCGCCAAAAATGGGGGGCATTGCCGTATTTTTCCGCTCGCCGCTTTAACGCAGGATTTGGAAGGCAAAGTGTTGTCGGAAATGGTTGAATTGAAACGGATTGGTTGCATTGGGGTCAGCAACGCGCAAATGCCGATTGAAAATACGCAAGTCCTTAAAAATGCTTATGAATATGCGGCGAACGGGGATTTGACGGTCTTTATTCAACCGCAAGAACCCTATTTAGGGCGCGGCGGCTGTGCGCACGAAGGCGCGGTGAGTTCGAGAATGGGGCTGCGCGGAATCCCCGAAACCGCTGAAACTATTGCGATTTCTCGAGATTTATTTTTGATCGAACAAACCGGTGTGCGGGCGCATTTTTGTCGATTGTCGAGCGCACGGTCGGTCGAATTAATCCACGACGCGCAACAACGCGGACTGCCCGTCACCGCCGATGTGGCAGCGCATCAACTCTTTTTGACCGATCAGGATATTTTAAATTACAACAGCCAATGCCACGTTTATCCCCCGTTGCGCACCGACAAAGATCGCGAAGCCTTGAGAAAAGGGGTCGAAGATGGCGTGATTTCGGCGATTTGTTCTGATCACCAACCCCATGAACCTGAAGCGAAATTGAATCCCTTTGCTGAAACCCAAGCGGGAATTTCTACGCTCGATACGTTATTGCCGTTGGCGTTGAGTTTAGAAATGCCGCTGCCCAAAATCATCGATCGGCTGACATTTGGTCCTGCGCAAGCGTTGGGCGTGAAAATTGGGACATTGCGCGCGGGCAAAAAAGCCGATGTGTGCATTATCGATCCACAAAAGAGTTGGCGATTAACGCCAGAAACCATGTATGCGCAATGTTTAAATACCCCGTTTCTCAATTGGACATTTCAAGGTCGCGCGATTTGTACGATTTTGGGTGGACAAATCGTGTTTCAACTCGCCTAATGGATTTCAAACGGGGCGATTTTCTTTCCCCGTTGAAATAACTTTCTAACGCGCTTTAGGTAGAACGTGTGCGGCATAAGCGGCGATGGTGCTTAAATTGATCACCCCGCGTGTGGTCACGGAACGGCTCAAAATATGAACAGGTTTTTCTAATCCCAATAACATCGGTCCGACAGAAACCCCATTTGCTAAGGCTTTCAATGCGCTAAAGGTAATATTGGCTGCGTCGAGATTAGGCATGACTAAAAGATTTGCTTCGCCTTTTAGAGTAGGTTTTTTGAGCAACTGTGAACGAATGCTTTCAACGACTGCCGCATCAGCTTGCATTTCTCCGTCGATTTCTAATTCGGGCGATCTGGCTCTAATCATTTGTAAGGCGTTGCTCATTTTAACGGCGGACGGCGTGCGCAAACTTCCAAAATTAGAATGCGAAATTAACGCGACTTTTGGGGTTAATCCCAACAAGCGGATCGCATTGGCGGAAAGCAAGGTAATATCAGCGATTTCCTCTGCGCTGGGATCGGGATTAACGTAAGGATCGGTGATGAAATACGTCCCTTTATCTAAAATCAACATTTGCATGGCTGCCATTTTACGCACGCCTTGTCGCAAATGAATTAAATCTTGAATGTGGCGCAAATGTTCTTGAAAAATCCCGAGCGGTCCCGCGATCATCGCATCGACATAACCGCGCCGCAAAAGCAATGTCCCGAGAGCGGTGTGATTGGTTCGAACGATGACGCGGGCTTCGTCGGGTCGAACGCCGTTTCTGCCCATCAGATCGTGATATTCTTGGGCTAATTCGCGGCGCAGCGGAAATTTTCGCGGTTCAATCAATTCAAAATCAATGTGCGGACGAATGTGCAAATTAGCTTCTTTGATGCGCCGACAAATCCCCTCTTCGCGCCCAATTAACACCGGAATCGCGCCTTTTTCGTCGATCAACACCTCGACCGCCCGCAACACCCGCACGTCTTCGCCTTCCGTGAATAACACCCGTTTGGGATTATCGCGCGCCAAATTGAAAATACTCCGCATGATATTGCCTGATCGCGACACATAACGCCCTAATTGTTCATGATAGGCATCAAAATCGGTGATCGGGCGCGTCGCCACTCCCGTTGCCATTGCGGCTTTTGCGACAGCAGGCGGAATCGTCGTAATTAAGCGCGGATCAAACGGTTTGGGGATAATGTATTCCGCGCCAAACCCGCCTTTGTAATTGCCGTACGCCGCCGTTAAAACATCGCCCGCTTCCGCCGACGCATAATGTGAGGTTGAAACCGTCGCCAAATCCGCCAGCGCGTACACGCACGCAATTTCCATTTCGCGGTTAATCGTCGTCGCGCCGACATCTAAACAACCCCGAAACAAAAACGGAAAACACAATACGTTATTGACTTGATTCGGATAATCCGAACGTCCGGTTGCGATCACGGCTTCAGGGCGGACTTTCAAAACCTCTTCGGGCATGATTTCAGGCACCGGATTCGCCAGCGCAAACACCAACGGACGTTCAACCATTTTATCGACCATTTCGGCGGTTAATACATTTGGCGCGGACAAACCCAAAAAAATATCCGCATTTTCTATCGCATCATGTAACGTTCTTGCATTTGTATTTGCGGCATAACGCGCTTTGTAGTCGTCCATTTCTTCGGTGCGACCCTGATAAACCACGCCTTTAATATCTAAAACAATTAAGTTTTGCGGATTCAATCCCAAATCCACCAATAATTCAATGCACGCCAACGCCGCCGCGCCCGCGCCAGAAACCACTGTTTTTACTTCATTTATAGATTTATTAACGACCCGCAAACCATTCAAAATTGCCGCCGCCACACAAATCGCCGTCCCGTGTTGATCATCATGAAAAACGGGGATTTTCAACCGTTCACGCAAGGCTTTCTCGACCTTAAAACATTCGGGTGCTTTTATATCTTCTAATTGAATTGCGCCAAAGGTCGGTTCTAATCCCGCAATGATTTCAATTAATTGGTCTGGATCGGTGCAATTGAGTTCAATATCAAACACATCAACGCCTGCAAACTTCTTAAATAAAACGGCTTTTCCTTCCATAACGGGTTTTGCCGCCAACGGACCAATATTTCCTAACCCTAAAACCGCTGTTCCATTGGTAACAACTGCCACCAAGTTGCTCCGCGAAGTTAATGTCGATACTTCTTTTGGATCGCGGACAATTTCCTCACACGCTGCCGCCACCCCGGGTGAATACGCCAACGCTAAATCCCATTGATTTGCCAATGGTTTAGTGGGTTGAATGCTTAATTTTCCAGCGGTCGGATTACGATGATAATACAGCGCGCTTTCTTTATCGATTTTCATAAATTGAAACCTTCCTTTGCTCCACAATTCAAATAAAAAAACCACCCGTTCAACAGGTGGCTTGAAATAACTGTCCTCAATTTTACATCTTACGGCAACTATTGTAAAGTTTTATCTCTTTGAAAATAAGACATAATTACCTTTAAATAATTTCATAAGTTAATCACATTCGCTCAAAATCCGCCAAAAAGATTAGCCACATTTAGAGAAACCGCAACTTTTACAAATCGAGCAACCTTCCATAAATTTCATTACATATCCCTATAAAAAAATTCCAACTCGTATTATCAAAACACCATTTCAATGGGGTTAAAACTTCCTGCCAATATTTATGCTAACTTGACTGCAATAATTGTCTTAATTCATCGATTTATTGCAGATAAACCTGCTAAATTTATCGTTATACTTTTGTGAAAAGAGATGGAGATAGCGATCATGCCAAAGAAAGGAATTTATCTTCCCCCTCGCGCGGTTGAAGCCATTAAAACGCACATTGAACAACGCGGGATTGTTTATGAAACATTTGCGAAGAAAACCTTAAAAGTAAGCGTAAGAACGCTTCATAATTGGCTAGCGAGTAAAAATGCAATCGATCAAGAAAAATTAGACCTTTTAATTAAAGAATTAGGGATTGGAGTTGAGGATTTGTTTGGGGAACAACTTCCAGAGGAATATCGGGCAAGAGATGATATGTTTCCAACTTTGCGCTTAATGTATGAAACGGGGGTTGCTTTAACGGTTAAAAATGCCTATAGCAATGTGGCTAAATTGTTTTGGCAACACATTAGTTTCAATAAGTTCCCTAAAACAGGTTATTTTAAAACTTTTGAGCATGATATTTCTAAAAGAAAGAATTATTATTGCCAAATTTGGTTAATTCCTGAAGAGGAAGTTGAGGAAATTACTTTTACATTTAGTTTTACAATTTTTAACATTTTAAGGATAACGTATGGCGAAGTCATTCTTAAAAAAGACTGTGTTGAATTAAAACAATATTATCAACCGCCCAATTACATTATTGTTGAAAGACCATCTATTAAAAAGCCTTTAGTTAAAGCCGCAACATGGTTTGATGAAGCGAATCATACCTTTATTATTAGCAGCAATGTGAAATTCAAATTAGAAAATAAAGGCTATATTTCAGAAATGGATTTGAGACATACCGATGATGTGGCGGTTTTCTGGAAACATTTTTTCTTTCACCCTGACTAAAGAGGAGGATTTATGGATTAGTTATAAATTGAGATTAAAGTTAGCTTAATTTTTTATTTTTTTTCTTTAAAACAGGAGTTTTTTTATGTGGTACAAAATAGCAGTAAGTGGGCTTTTATTTGCCCTCTCAAACGGAGCGCAGGCGGCGTGTGACAACATACCTGCGGATTTGACTGAGCCTAATTATGGCGTTGTGCAATGGTTAGGTGGCGGTTTCGATGCGGATCGAGATCGGATTACCGTGAACAGTTGTTTAAATGGTGAGAAAGTATTTGAAACTAGCGGTGCAAATGCCTCGTTGCTAGTTTCATTTCTTACGGATTACGAGCGTATTCTTCAAGAAACAAATCGCAGTAAAGGCGGTAAAATCAAAATTGGTTGGTTTAGTTTTGGAAAAAGTCGCAGTTTTACTGAACGCATTACAAAGACTAAATATGCTCAAAATTTTGTTTTGTCTTTTGATATTGTCACGGGAAATGGACGCTTTAATATTAACAGTAATGATCCATTAAACAACTTGGCAGATCGAGTGAAGAACAATGCGTGCGAATTTAAGAAATATTGTGGTGATAATTTTGTTTTTCAGACGGAAGAAGGGGCAAAATTATTATTAGGGATTCAAGTTGCATTTGATAGTGAAGAAAATTACAGTTTATCTTCCAAAGGTTGGAGTGCGGGTGTTGAAGGTGCAATTAACAAAGTTTTTAATGTTTGCACAAGTTGTGGATCAGTTCCTATTCCGATTAATGTTTCTTTTAATGGAGAAATCAAAAAAGCATTACAGAATCTAAATGATAATGTGAAACAAAACACTAAGATTGAAGTGTTTGCTTTGCAACAAGGCGGCGATGTGGCGCAATTAGGTAAAGCCTTAGGTGAAAACAGTGCATTGGCAAGTTGTTCTCTCGCTAATGTCGATGCTTGTGTTCAAATGGCGGACAATGCGCTTGCTTATATTCGTTCTTCTGAGTTTATTAATGGGGTAAAAACCCTGCCGGGTGTTTTGAATTATGCGCATCGTGCTTATCACGAAGTTGATCCAGACGCGCCTAGATCATCAAGTGAAATCACGCCAGAGATAGAAACTGCGCGGACACAATTAGCGACTGAGTTTGATAATCGCCAAGCTGATCTTGAGAAACTTCAAACCACTTTAACGCTTGCATTATCACCCGCCCGCCAACAAACCCTTGCGCTATTAAAACAAACCTTAGAAACTGATATTCAAACGACTTATCAAACCGGTTTGTTATGTTTTAGTGATTTGGTCAATTGCCCTCAAAAAGCTAATCAAACTTTGGCTAATTTGCAATCCTATGATCGATCCTTTCTCAATCCAAATCCTAATGACGGATTAGTCGCTTATTATCCTTTTGATGGAAATGCGTTTGATGAAAGTGGAAATGGAAATGATGGAACAGTTTATGGCGCAACTTTAACAACCGATAGAAACGGTAAAACAAAAAGTGCTTATAAACTTAATGCAGGCAACTATATAGAAGTTGCTGATTCCTCTTTGCTTCAACCAAAACATATTACTCTCCACGCTTGGGTTAATTTAAACCCAGTAAATTCTAATCACATGATCTTTGGAAAAATAAACTATGCAAATGCTGCAAGTGAGCAATATACTTTTGGATTTGTAAATGGACAGCAATTAGGATTTCATATAAAGAGAAATAGTGGATGCAGAGCTGGTTATGGATGGAGTTCTCTTTATGGCAATCAAAATCTTCCATTGAATACATGGAGTTCAGTTGATGCAACATGGGATGGGAGTGTTATGAAAGTTTATGCAAATGGAGAATTAGTTGGAACAAAAACAGATGCTCCTTCTGGAGAAATAGATGAATGTGTAGGAGGAAATTTACAAATTGGACGAAATTGGGTTAAGGACACTAGATTTTTTAATGGACAATTAGATGATGTTCGCATTTACAATCGAGCATTAAGTGATGCAGAAATAAAGCAACTGCATGAAACGACGGATTCAAAAGCGAATCAAGCACCCTTTGCAAGTTTCAACAGTAATTTAATGGAGAAAACGGTAACAGTTGATGCGAGTTTATCCAATGATCCCGATGGAACAATTCAAAGTTATGAATGGTTAAGTTCGGACGGTCAAATGAAAAGCGGCAAAACCTCAACTTTTACATTTGAAAAAGCGGGCGATTATTCTATTACATTGACGGTGACGGATGATAAAGGAACAACCTCTCAAGCCGTTAAAAAAGTTTCTGTTAAAGATACTTCTACAAGTGGAGGAAGTTGCACAAATGCAACGATTTCAAATTGTAAAGCAACTTTCTCATTTGAAACGGGTGAATTATGTATTCCTTGCGTGAGCGTTCCAACGGCATTAGGTTCACAAATCTACGCCGCAGAATTATCACAAACCGCCCCATTACAACTGACTTTCAAAGTTAATCCTTTAACTTTGAAACCCCACACGTTCAAAGACAGTTGTTTAGCAACTTATTCTTCTGGAATATTAAACACTCCTTGCGTTCAAGTGGGAACAAAATCTTACAACGTTGATTTCTCTCAACGTTCAAATTCTCTTACTTTTGACGTAATTGACGCACGCTAAAACAAAAGACTGGTAGTCCTTAAAGAAAGGATTGCCAGTCTTAAATACAGACAAAACAGAGGAAAATTTGGTAGCGGTGCATATAATGGTGATATAATGTAAGAATTTAGAGGTAAGTAGAGGAAAGAAAATGAGATGTCGTTATTGTAACAGTTTAAAAGTAGTGAAAAATGGCTCAACGGGTTGCTGGCAAACAAAAATACCAATGTAAAGCGTGCAAGCGTCAATTTGTGTAGAACCCAAAATCCAATAAAATATCAGAGGAAACTAAACAATTAATAGAGGAATTATTGTTAGAGAAAATCTCCTTAGCAGGGATTGCAAGCGTCACTAAAGTCTCTAAAAAGTGGTTACAAGATTATGTGAATAAAAAATACGAAGAACGGGTTAAAAGATATGAAGAAAATAAAGAATTAGATATAAAAAAAGCCTCCACAACCTTTAATAGTAGAAGCAGATGGATGATGTAGTTTTATTCAAAAAAAGCAATCAAAATCATGGATTTGATTAGTGCTAGATAGAAAAACAAGAGAAATTATTGGGGTCTATGTTGGGGATAGAAGCAGAGAAAGTGCGAAACAATTATGGAGTGTTTTACCCGCAATCTAAATAGGCAATGTGCCGTTATTTATACGGATAAATGGAAATCCTATCAGGGTATTTTACCGAGCAAACGTCACTGTACAACAGAAGAAACGAATCATCTAGAAAGGTTTAATAATACGTTAAGACAAAGGATTTCAAGATTAGTTAGAAAGACTTTAGCTTTTTCAAAGAAAATCATCAATCATATCGGAGCGATTCTTTGTTTTATCGACTACTATCTTGCTGTTCTCTAAATATATCTTATCACTATATTTTGCACCACTGCCGGAGTTTGCTAACATATTGATTTGAATGGTGGGCTGTGTGGGAATCGAACCCGCAACCAATGGATTAAGAGTCCACTGCTCTACCGATTGAGCTAACAGCCCTTTGAGGAAAGGAACGGGAGATTATAAATCAAGACAGCAAGGTGCGCAATAATTTCCAATCAAAAGCCGCGCCGGGATCCGTTTTGCGAGCGGGGGCAATATCAACGTGTCCGACAATCCGATCGACCGAAATATTCCAAAGTCGTTGAAATAATTGTAAAATACCCGCCAATTGTCGATATTGTTCTTTGGTGTACGGCATATCGTCGCAACCTTCTAATTCGATGCCGACCGAAAAATCGTTACAGTTTGATTTTCCACGAAATTGTGATTTTCCGGCGTGCCAAGCGCGTTTGTCGAAAGGGACGTATTGAATGACTTGTCCGTCGCGTCGAATCAATAAATGAGCTGATACTTCAACGCCTTGCAAATCGACAAATTCAGGTTGAAGGGTATTTAAAGTGCCTAAAAACAATTGATCAACGAAATCGCCCCCAAACTGTCGCGGCGGCAAACTAATCCCATGAATCACGATTAAGTCGATAGTTGCCTCTGGTGGACGCGAATTAAAAAAAGGCGACGGGCGAAATGCCACGCCATTCAAACGGTTGTCGTGCGCGGAAAACGACGGAATCGGTAAATAATCTAAAATAACCATTGCCAATCCTGTATAGTTTTATAAAATATCAACGTGTCGCGTGGGTTTAGCCACCAAAGATGAAGCCATTTATGAAGACTTTTCAGCTTGCATTGTGTTTATTGCCCTTGTTGTGGGGAAGCGCGTCGGCGACGGCGGAAATTTATCGCTATCGTGATGCGGACGGCAGTCTACATCTAACCAATCGTCCCGTCCAATCCGCCCCCAACTCCAAGAAAAATTCCAAAAAATCCTCAAAAACTCAAGAAGAAGGCTTGTCAAACAATAACTTGCGATTGGCGGGGTTGGGTAATGATGTAAAAATCTACAAATTCACCGACGCAAACGGGGTGGTGCATTTGTCGGATCGTCCGTCGAATTCGCGGGCGCAGTTAATTTATGCGGGTAAAAATCCGCTGCCCATGCAAGCCATTCCATTTAAAGGGAAAAGTGCCGCAAGTTCTTCAAATGTCGGGACTTATTCAACGCCTTTCACCCCTTCTCACCAAAAAGCCCAACAATACGCAAGTTTAATCGACGAAGCTGCCCAAAAAGCCAAAGTCGATCCCGCGCTTGTCCACGCCGTCGTCAAAGCGGAATCTTCTTACAATCCCGATGCGGTTTCTCCCAAAGGCGCGGTGGGTTTGATGCAGTTGATGGACGGCACGGCGCGGCGTTATGGTGTCACCGATCGTTATGATCCGGTTGAAAATTTATCCGCCGGCACGCGCTATTTGCGGGATTTGTTGGATATGTTTAACGACACAAAACTGGCGGTGGCGGCATACAATGCGGGCGAAAACGCGGTGATTCGGCACGGCAATCAAATCCCCCCGTACAGCGAAACCAAAGGGTACGTGGCGCGGGTGCTCTCTTTGTATGATTCCTTTCGGGGCGTTCAATAACCTTTGAATCCATAGTTAATCTTATCCCTTTCTTGCGCGCGGGTAACGGCGTGAGGTCTTGACCGTGCGCGGGGAAACGGCTATTTTAACGTATTTAAATCAAATTTTTGCCTGCGATTTTAAGGGGGGCTCACGTGGCCAGCGAAACTGAAATTTTAACCGGCGCGGACATTATTGTGCGTTGCTTGGAAGAAGAGGGCGTTAATTTCGTCTTCGGTTATCCGGGCGGATCGGTGTTGCACATTTACGACGCACTGTTCAAGCGTCAGCACGAATCCAATCTTCCGCACCGTTTGCAACATATCTTGGTGCGCCATGAACAAGCCGCCACGCACGCCGCCGACGGTTACGCCCGCGCGACAGGAAAACCCGGGGTCGTGCTCGTAACCTCGGGTCCCGGTGTCACCAATACCGTGACCGGCATCGCAACGGCTTACATGGACTCGATCCCCATGGTGGTCTTAACGGGACAAGTGCCAACCAGCTTGATTGGCAACGATGCGTTCCAAGAAGTCGACACCGTTGGCATTACCCGCCCGTGCGTGAAACACAATTTTTTGGTGAACGATGTTAAAAGCCTCGCTATCACCTTGAAAAAAGCCTTCTTTTTGGCAACGAGTGGTCGTCCGGGTCCCGTCGTGGTGGATATTCCCAAAGACGTTACCGCGCACAAAACCGTCTTCGACTATCCCAAAAAACTCGATCTGCGTTCCTACAAACCCGTCACCAACGGACACCCCGGGCAAATTCGGCGCGCGGCGGATTTATTGCTCAACGCCAAACGCCCGATGATTTATACCGGCGGCGGGGTCGTGTTGGGCGAGGGCAGCGACGAATTGATCGAATTAACCCAGTATCTTGGCTTTCCCATCACCCAAACTTTAATGGGATTAGGCAGTTATCCCGCCACTGATAAACAATTTATCGGGATGTTGGGTATGCACGGCACTTACGAAGCGAACATGGCGATGCACGAATGCGACGTATTGTTGGCGGTCGGCGCGCGGTTCGATGATCGGGTGACGGGCGAAGTCAAAAAATTCTGCCCCGAAGCCAAAATTATCCACGTCGACATCGATCCGTCCTCGATCTCTAAAAACGTTCGCGTCGATATTCCCATCGTCGGCAGCGTCAAAAGCGTCTTGCGCGACATGAACAAAGCCTTAAAAGAAATCGGTAAGAAACCCGACGCAGAATCATTGCAACAATGGTGGAATCAAATTCATAATTGGCAAGAGAAAAATTGTTTGTATTACGATAGAAAAAGCGATTTGATCAAACCCCAATTTGTGATTGAGAAACTCTATGAATTAACGCACGGCAATGCGTTTATTACTTCTGATGTGGGGCAGCATCAAATGTTCGCGGCGCAGTTCTACAAATTTGATAAACCGCGCCGGTGGATTAATTCGGGTGGATTGGGCACGATGGGTTTTGGAATGCCCGCCGCGATGGGCGTTAAATTGGCTTATCCCAACGAAACCGTTGCGTGTATTACCGGCGATGCCAGCATTCAAATGTGCATTCAAGAACTTTCTACCTGCAAACAATACGATTTACCGATTAAAATCATCAACTTAAATAATCGTTATATGGGTATGGTGCGTCAATGGCAGGAAATGTTTTACGACAAACGTTATTCGCATTCGTATGTGGAAGCGTTGCCCGATTTCGTAAAATTAGTGGAAAGTTACGGTCACGTGGGAATGAAAATCGAGAAACCGTCTGATTTAGAAGGAGCTTTGAAAGAGGCGTTGGCAATGAAAGATCGGTTAGTTTTCATGGACATATTAACTGATCCAACCGAAAATGTTTTCCCAATGATTGCGGCGGGGAAAGGTCAGCACGAAATGGTGTTATCCCCTTTGTCACCCCCTTCTTTGCGCAGTGAAACGGAGGTAGCGTAATGCGTCACATTATTTCTGTGTTAGTGGAAAACGAAGCGGGCGCGTTGTCACGCATTGCGGGCTTGTTTTCCGCGCGCGGTTACAACATTGAATCTTTGACGGTCGCCCCAACCGAAGACCCCTCGCTGTCGCGCATGACCATCGTCACATACGGCACTGATGACGTGGTTGAGCAAATTACCAAACAACTCAATAAGTTAGTTGATGTGGTGAAATTGCAAGACCTCACCGAAGGCGCACACATCGAACGGGAATTGCTCTTGATCAAAATCAACGTCAATGCCCCAAACGCCACCGACGACATCAAACGTTTAGCGGATATTTTTCGCGGGCGCGTCATCGATGTCAGCGAAGGCTGTTACACGCTTGAACTCACGGGAACGGGCGACAAAATCGACGCGTTCATCAAAGCCGTCAATCCCAAAATGATTGTCGAAACCGTCCGTTCCGGCACTTCCGGCATCGCGCGCGGCAGCCGTGCCTTACACCCCTTCAATATCGCCCCCTAGTTTTTCCTCTGTTATGCCTGCGTATGAACGTCGTACGCAGGTTTTAGGAATTTAATTATGCAAGCAATTGCGTTCAAAAACCCATGCCGTGAAACATATTTCGCTTTTGAAGAAACCTCTGAAGAAAAGCACGAGTTTTTTCGGGGAGAAATCTTCGCAATAGCTGGAGGAACTTTTAATCATTCTGTTATTTCTCTTAATATCACCGCCACTTTGAAAAATAAATTAAGAGGAAAACCTTGCCGTCCAACAAATAGCGATATGAAAATAGAAACCCCAGCGGGTTTGATTACTTATCCCGATGCGGCGGTCGTTTGTGGAAAACCAGAATTAACGTCGAATCAATGTGCGTTATTAAATCCAGTGGTGATTATTGAGGTTTTATCGCCTTCCACTCGACGTTATGATCAAAGTGATAAGTTTTTATTATATCGTTCAATTGAAACTTTTAAGGAATATTTGTTAATTGATTCAGAGAAAATTCATGTGCAATCTTTTCGTAAAATAGAGAAAAATGAATGGATTTTTCACGAATATTTTGATTTGAAAGATGAAATTTACATAGTTTCAATTCAAGAGCATTTTTCTTTAATAGACATATATGAAGGGATCGTTTTTTAGCTTTTTAACGCTTGAGGAGACAATTTAATGATGGGATTTCACGGACGCTATACAGGATTAATTGATAAATACCGCGATCGTTTGCCAGTTCACGATGATACACGGGTGATTTCATTAGGTGAAGGAAATACACCGTTAATTCGATTGCATAATATTCCCAAAATTTTAAAGAAGGAAGTGGATATTTATGTGAAATATGAGGGGTTGAATCCGACGGGTTCTTTCAAAGATCGCGGCATGACGATGGCGGTAACAAAAGCAGTGGAAGAAGGGAGCAAAGCGATCATTTGTGCTTCAACGGGAAATACCAGTGCATCGGCGGCAGCGTATGCGGCTCGAGCGGGGATTACTGCCTTTGTTCTTATCCCTGACGGTAAAATTGCGCAAGGAAAATTAGCCCAAGCCATGATGCACGGTTCTATTGTCATTCAAATTAAAGGAAACTTTGATGAAGGCATGGCGTTGGTGAAATTAGTGGGAGAACAAGCACCGGTGACCATTGTGAATTCAATCAATCCGTTTCGTTTGCAAGGTCAGAAAACGGCGGCATTTGAAATCATTGAAGAGTTAGGTGCTGCGCCTGATTTTCATTGTTTGCCGGTAGGAAATGCGGGGAACATCACGGCGCATTGGATAGGATATACTGAGTTTCATGCGCAAGGCATTTGTAATAATTTACCTCAAATGTGCGGGTATCAAGCAGCGGGTTCTGCACCGTTTATCAAAGGGGCAATGGTCGATAATCCAGAAACCATTGCAACCGCGATTAGAATTGGTCACCCGCAATCGTGGGAGAAAGCGTGGCAAGTTCAAAAGGATTCAAAGGGTTGGTTTGATGCGTGTTCAGATGAGGAAATTCTCGCCGCCCAGAAACTGTTAGCAGAGAAAGAAGGGGTGTTTTGTGAACCTGCGTCTGCAACCTCTTTAGCGGGTGCAATTCGTGATATTCAAAGCGGTAAAATTCCTGAAGGAAGTAAAATCGTTTGTACTTTAACGGGACATGGTTTGAAAGACCCCGACACCGCGATTAAACAAAGTACGTCGCCGTTGATTACAATTCCTGCCGAATTAGAAGCGGTTAAAAGAGCGATTTTAAGTAATATGTAAGGGTTTCTTCTTGTTCCCACGACCACACATGGGAACGAGAGAAACTTAGTTAGTAGAATTGGATTGAACAGCGTCCCAATTTTGTTTTTTGCGATAAATGGTCGATGCGCTAATCCCCAAATGAATGGCGGCTTTGGGAATGTTTCCATCGCACAGAGCAACCGCCCGTTCAATGATTTCTCGTTCAATATCGGCTAATGGACGAATGCTGTGAATAGAATCGGGTAGAACGGTGTGGTGTTTTTGCAATGCCATTGTATTTGAAATGGAAGGTTTCATTGTTATTTCTTCCTCTTGAGGGTGGTGTTGGTGGAGATTAAAACCATTGAGTGGTGGCGGAAGCATTTCTGGCGTAACCCATTCGTTGTCATTAAGAACCACGATATTGCGCATAACATTTTGTAATTGGCGCACGTTTCCGGGCCAATTGTACGCGAGGAAAATCGATTCAGTTTGGGGGGTGAAGTCTTTGAAATGCTTACCTTCTTCCTCACTATAGTCTAATAAAAACTTTCGAGCAATCATCATCACATCTGCGTCGCGTTTTCTCAAAGATGGCAGCATAATGGGAATAACGTGCAAACGATAATACAAATCTTCACGAAACCGTCCGGCAGCAACTTCTTTTAAGGGGTCTTTGTTGGTCGCACAAATAAAACGAATGTCGGCTTTCTTTAATTCACTGCCGCCGACGGGTTGATAAGAACCCGTTTGAATAAAGCGGAGAAACTTGGTTTGTAAATCCAAATCCATGTCGCAGATTTCATCTAAAAATAGTGTGCCGCCGTTTGCGGTTGAGGCTGCGCCTTGTCGGGTGAGGTGCGCGCCGGTGAACGCGCCTTTGACGTGTCCGAAAATTTCGCTTTCCATCAAATCTCGCGGAATCGCCGCGCAATTAATCGCGACAAACGCATGGTTTTTGCGGTCTGATTCTTTGTGGATTGCCTCGGCGCAGAGTTCTTTGCCCGTCCCCGATTCGCCCGTGATAAAAACGGTGGCTTTGCTGGGCGCGGCACTGTCGATGATGTGATAAATCCCGCGCATGATGCTTGATGATCCGATAAAGCCATGATAATTATCACGAAATCCTTCTTTATAACTATCGACGAGCGCGGACAAGCGTTGGCGTTCGAGGGCGTTGCGTAATGTGATCAGCAGGCGTTCGGGCGCGAAGGGTTTTTCAATAAAATCAAACGCGCCGCCGCGCATCGCATCGACCGCCACATCGACCGATCCGTGTCCCGTGACCACTAAAACCGACGTGGAAAGCCTTTGGTCGGTGATATATTTGAGAATTGCCATGCCGTCCATATCGGGCAATTGTAAATCTAATAACACGATTTGCGGTTGATTATTTTTAATAAATTCAATGGCTTCGTTGCCAGTTTCTACCAACGTTAATTGGATTTGTTCATTGCGCAAATATTCACGATACAAAAGCGCGATGGAATGGCTATCTTCGACAATTAAAACAATAGGTTTCATGAGAGTTATCCTGAGTGATTGCATTTTTCGGTGTAGAATGCAAATTATTTTGGCGATTTGCAAGATAGAAAGCAGCTTTTATACCAAATATTCGCACGGCAAAATCCGTTGCGCGCCTCAAAAACGCTTTGCAATCCGTCAGCCCCGTCGACATTTCAACACACTTGCGATAAACACAACCTAACCCTTACAATGCACTTTAATCAACAACCTGTTTGGAGGTTTTCAAATGCGTATTTTTTTCATCATGTTAAGCCTTGTTCTTTCCCAACAGATTTCTCAAGCCGCTGATATATCAACAATTATTGCGGTCGCGGCGACGGGAAATTCTCAAAAAAGCATCATTACAACCGCAACCAATGCACCTTTCTTTTTATTATTTAACAACGAAGGCGATTTCCTCAAAGCCATCGCCAATCAACACAAAGGCGAAGTGGGCGAATCCGCCGCCGATTTGGCAAAACACGGCACAACTGTCTTGGTCGCCAGCAGTTTCGACCGCGCATCATTGGAAGCAATTACCGCCCAAGATGTGATTCCCGTTAAAAAAAGAGGCGCGGTGGCAAAAGCCATTCAAAGCATGACCGCGTGCGAAGAACCTGAGAAAAAATAATTTCGTGGACATTTCATTAAGCTGGTTAATTGGAATTTTCGTGCTGTCGTTGTTGGGATCGGCGTTTTTTTCATCGTCCGAAACCGCGATGATGGCGGTCAATCGCTACCGTTTGCGTCATTTGGCAAATCAAGGTCACGCGGGCGCGCAACGGGTTTTACGTTTGTTGGAATACCCCGACCGAATGCTCGGCGTGATTTTGTTAGGAAATAACTTTGTCAATACCTTAGCGTCGTCCGTTGCAACCGTGATCGCCATTCAATTGGGGGGAGAAACCGCCGTTGCTCTCGCCGCGCTTTCTACAACGGTTTTGCTGCTCATTTTTGGCGAAGTTACCCCCAAAACGATCGCCGCCTTATTACCAGAAAAGATTGTTTTTCCTGCATCGCGGGTGATTTCTCCGCTATTAAAACTCCTATATCCGCTAGTGTGGTTCACCAATTGGATTGGGCTAAGTTTGCTCAAATTAGTGGGGGTTTCATTACCTCAAAATAATGACAATCATCATCAATTGAATCTCGATGAATTACGCACCTTAGTTCGTGAAGCCGAAGGCATTATTCAAGTTAATCACAAAGAAATGTTGTTGGGTATTTTAGATTTAGAGAAAAAAACCGTCGAAGATATTATGATCCCGCGCAGTGACGTGCTTGGCGCAGATTTAGACGAACCCCTCACCAGCATTACAAACCATATCACCCGCTCTCAACATAGCCGTTTATTGTTATATCAAGGAAGTGTTGAAAATGTGGTGGGGATTATTCATTTGCGCAAATTGCTTTCGTATTTCTGCCACGATGATTTAGATAAAGAAACGTTGAAACAAGAAGCCGCTAAAGAACTTTATTACATTCCTCAAGGCACATCGCTTTATACGCAGTTGTTGAATTTTCAACGCCAGAAACGTCGAATGGGATTGGTCGTGAATGAATATGGCGATATTCAAGGGTTGGTCACATTAGAGGATATTTTAGAGGAAATTGTGGGCGAATTTACCACCAATCCTGATGCATTAAATCTCCATTTGCACCCACAAACCGATGGTTCATATTTAGTTGATGCGAGCATTCCAATTCGGGATTTGAACAAGGCATTGCATTGGCATTTGTCGACCGAGCACGCGAGAACCTTAAATGGGTTAATTTTGAACTACTTAGAAACTATTCCACAAACCGGCACGAGCTTTCGAATTGCGAATTATCCAATGGAAATTATCCACGTCACTAATAACGCGGTTAAAACCGTTAGAATCTTTCCCGACAAATGATTTTTAGCGGGTAATAATCAAATGCGATCATAGTGTTGGCGAAACGTTTTCAACAGTTGCTCAAATTCTTTAGGTAATTGATGATGCGGGCTATTTTCAAAAATAGATTTCACAAAATGTTTGGGGTGTTTGATGTGCGGTAAAATCTCTCGTTGAAAGCGGTGAATTAACGCATCGTTCTTCCAATCTTTATGTTGCGATAACAAATAAAAAGCGACCAACGATTCCTCAGTTTCTCCCACACATTCAAAGGGTTTGTGCGCTTGATAACCTATTAACGCATCAAATCCCTCTTGTTGTGCCGCATCATCTAATAAGTTCTTCCCAAAAATACGCAATAAATGTGATTTCTCTAAAAAGGGAGCTAATGCTAAAAAAACAAATCGACATTTTGGACAATTCAAACACCAGTTGCTTTGTAATGTATTCGGTAAGGCGTGCGTATAATTTCGATTGCAACTTGAAAAGACGTGATGGTATTTTGGGAAATGACTAAATAAACGGGTAATTTCTAATTCTGAAAGCGGTCTTAACAATGAAAAATAACGAAATTCTGGCAATAAATCCGCAAATTCTTCGCTGACATCTTTTTCAAATTGGAGGCTTTTGCTATATTGATGATTGATTTCAAAACCATCATGATGTAAATTGCCGACATTGGCGGATCGTTCATTGGACATGACAACGGTATCAAAGCCGTATAAAATGGAAGAAGCGGCTAAAATATAAGCAATAATTGCAGAAATCGGAACGTGTCCATTAAATGCGCCTTGTTTGTTTAATTCTAGCAATTGGGGAGAAATCCGCCGTTGCACTGAAATATGGGGCAATCCAGAAACCAGCGCGACGTTTTGAATAATTCGAGGATTTCCTACCGAAAACAATCGAAAAGGTTCTTGCGCATGTTTAAGGGTTTCGATGGTGACGATGGAATCTTTTCCGCCGCCGATAGGCACGATGGTTTGGCGGGGCAAGGGATAATGTGTATAAGAATCAGGTGGTTGCGCTACAAAAGGAAATTTAATACGTCCGCGCAAATCGAGTTGGTTTTGATAAGCAAATTCGCCCAGCCCGTTTAAGTATAAGTTATTGAGAAAATGGGCAGTTTTTTCAGAAATGGGGCGGGTATCGATGCTAATTTTTTGGGGCAGGGCGGCTTTGTAATAACTGATGCCCGCGACTAAATGCAGATGATGAAAAACCCGATCGAGGGCTTGGCGTTTGACGGGCGGCAGCGGTCGATCGATCCCTAAAAAAACCATTTCTTCGGTAAAAAACCACTCGTTATCAAACGCATAATGCAATTTCAACAGCCCAGTTAAGGTGTTAAATTCGTATTTGGTGAAGTGAAAAGTTTTGACGCTCTGCGGGCTAAAGTTCATAATGTCACAAGTAAATTTAAAGCGTATTTCATCGCATTATAACAGGCTCAAGCATGACTAGATTACAAGCTCTCATATTTGATGTGGACGGCACGCTCGCCGACAACGAACGCGACGGACACCGCGTTGCTTTCAACGAAGCCTTCGCTGCGTACGGACTGGATTGGGATTGGACTCCCGATTTGTACGGTAGATTGCTCGAAGTCACCGGCGGCAAAGAACGCATCAAATTCTATTTAGAATCCTATCTCACCGGTGAACTTTCCCCCAACGACAGCGATGCGTTTATCGCCGCGCTACACAAAGAAAAAACCCGCCGCTACACCGACATCATCGCGCAACGCCGCTTACCTTTGCGCATCGGTGTGGAAAGATTGCTCCACGAAGCCCGCGACGCAGGTTTAAGGCTCGCCATCGCCACCACCACCAGTTTAATCAACGTCACCACTTTGTTGGAAAACACGCTTTCTCCCGACGCGGTGAAATGGTTTGAAGTGATCGCGGCGGGCGATATGGTCAAATTCAAAAAACCCGCCCCCGATATCTACGAATACGCTCTCGAGGCGTTGAATTTGAAACCCGACCAATGCCTTGCTTTTGAGGATTCCATTAACGGTTTGCGTTCCGCCACCCAAGCAGGTCTACAAACCCTCATTACCTACAATGATTACACGGCTGAACAACACTTTGATCAAGCCTTATTTGTTTCAGATCATTTAGGCGATCCACAAACCCCTTGCACCGTTCTCAAAAGCCCCGTTGCTCACGTTAAACTCGTCGATGTTCCTCTGCTTAAACAACTCTTGAGTTAATCAACAGAAAAACGTTCCCATGTTCAATTGTGGGAATGTTTTATCTATAAACGGGTAATTTGATAATCACGCTCGCGCCGCTGTCGGGGTTATTTTCCATCCAAATAATTCCACCGTGTTCTTCAATAATTTTCTTAACGATTGCTAACCCCAAACCCGTGCCTTTGGTTTTAGTCGTGACGTAAGGTTCAAAAATACTCCCCAACATTTCTTCAGAAATCCCGTGTCCATTATCTTGGATTTTTAATTCGACAAATCGCGCGGTGTTTTCTTCGTGAGTGGTGATGCTCACGGTAATTTTGGGATCAATGGGATTTGATTCGAGGGCGTTTTTCAATACATTATGCAAGACTTGTCTTAAACGTCCCGCATCGGCTTCAACTTGAACGGTTTCTAATTGGCGTTGCACGACTTTTGAAGGGTACAAATCCAACACTTCATTGACAATTTTATCTAAGAAAAGTGGTTTCATAATGATTTGTGGGCTGCGCGCATATTCTGAGAACGCATTGACCATTTCTTTCATCGAATCAACTTGTTGGATAATGGTGTGCGTCATGCGGTCGAGGGTTTGGGCTTCTTTGTCGGGAAAGGTCGCTAAGTATTTGTGCCGCAAGCGTTCTGCCGACAAACGAATCGGCGTTAAAGGGTTTTTGATTTCATGTGCCAATCGCCGCGCGACTTCGCCCCATGCCGCATCACGTTGAGCCTGCAAAAGCTGCGTAATGTCATCAAAAACAATGAGATGCCCGATGCCTTGACCGTCCAAATCGGGTAATTTTGCGCCGCGACACAATAACACTTTGCGTCCGCCGACCCCAAAAAACGTTAATTGTTCTTGCCAATCAGCGGCTTCCGAACGCAAATGCACCGCCACCACATCACACAGCGTTTGTAAGGGCACATACTCCGCGCACGATTCCATCAAGGGTTTGCCTTTCAAATCCGCCAACGAAATCCCCAAAATATGTTCAGCGGCTTCGTTGCTCATGCGCAAACAAAACTCCCCGTCCAACGACAACACGCCCGACGACATTCGCGCCAACACAATTTCTAAATAAGTGAGTTGCGCATCGGCTCGTCGTTGGCTTCGATACGCCGAATCACGGGCTTCGCGGATTTTGCGCGTCATTTGATTGAACGATTCGACCAAAAAACCCAATTCGTCTAAGTGACTGATGGGAATCTGTTTATCGTAATTTCCGTCGGCGACGGCGTGCGTGCCTTCGACCAAATTGCGGATCGGTTTCACCAATTGTCGCGCCGCCACGAATGCCGCCCATGTCGCGCTCAACACCGTCAATAACATCACCAGCGATAACACTAAAGAAAAGCTGGTTTTTAACGAACTGTGCAAATACGCCAACCGCTGATAATTATTGGTTCGATGCTCGACATCGTTGGCTAAGGTGCTGATTTCAGAGGCAACGGCAAACAACGCCACCAAAAAACGTTCGGTCGGATCGGGGCGCGCGCTCGCTTGATAACGCACAATCGCCTGCACAAACAACCCGCGACCCGTAATCGGCTGCAAACTGACTTGGTAATCTTGGTGGCGCAATTTGAAGGTTTTATCGGGGCGTTTGGGGAGCAATTTTCCGGTTTCATCGCTGCTGATCGCGATAATTTCCCCCCGATTCGGCGCAAAAACCAACAATTCCGCCGCGTTAGTTTGCGAACGTTGCGCATTCAATTCACTCACCACCAACTGATCTTCTAATGATGCTAATTGTCCCGCAATTTTGCGTGTTTTGTTAAGTGCATCGCGTAAGTTTGAATCCAACGCCGCGCGGCTAAGTTGTAATGCAGAAGAAAGGGCTTGTTCTATTTGTGTATCAAACCAACTTTCTAAGCGTTGATTAATAAATCCTAACGAAAAATAAAAGACCACT
Organism: Pseudomonadota bacterium; assembly: GCA_041161065.1. GTDB lineage: Bacteria > Pseudomonadota > Gammaproteobacteria > Beggiatoales > Beggiatoaceae > DYRG01. Next base: position 41,506 of record JBEAVE010000016.1, read on the forward strand.
AAAACCGGTGTAATCGCTAAAATAGCAAACAAAATAACTAAGCGCGCCGTTAAACGTGCACCCGGACGACCTTTGCGCACTTGGCGAAATAAATCATGAACATTTAATACAATCAAAATTCCAATCGTTAATAACCCAAATGAACTCATCGTTAATAACGTTAAATACAAATGCTCAAATCGTGCAGAATCCTCTAATACATTTGCTAGCATTAATAACGAGGTTAATAACGCTACAAACAATAATAAAGTCAGCCACATTCGCAAATGTTTGCGTAACATATTTTCTTATTCCAATGCGCAATTAAATACATCGCTTATCAATCGCCATTCTCTTGAAAAATAAGCAATTGTTCGTAATGAAGGCGGTAATGCTTCAATATCTAAATACGTCTGCAAACGCACTTGATAACTCTGATCTTCATTTAACAAACTTTTTTCTAATAACGGGATTTCACGAAAAGAACCTAACGTCGTTAAAAGCTCGGATAAATTCGCAAAAACATACGTCCTATTTTGATTCACTTGCGAAACAACATAATAATTACTCAGCGGGTGATAACGCAAAATGTAATGATAAGTTGAAGTCGCAATTTTTTCATTCCACAAATACCAACGTTCTTTAACAATATCGATTTGTAAAATTAGGGTCAATGAAATCCCGTTTTTTAAAGCACGAATGCTCTCATCACTTAACTCATAATTCACGTCAATGTTCAAAAAATAACGGTGATCTTGCAAATAGGTTTTTGCCGACTTAATTTCAAACAAACCTTCTGAGGTATTTTCAATAGCTAAAACCTGAGCAGAGAAAGCCATCGTCAAATAAAAATATAATAAGAAAACACGCACTGTTCTAATCCTTTTGTAATAGCGCGTAATAAAAACCATCCATTTGAGATTGTCCGGTTAAAATTTGTCGTCCTACCGACATTTTTATGCCGTCATGAATGGGCAATTCCAACGCGGTTGCGTCGGGGTGTTGCGCGAGGAAATCTTCGATTTGTAGGTGGTTTTCCGCACAAAACACTGAACACGTCGCATAAAGTAATTTTCCACCTTTTGCCAACACGCGCCAAGCCGCATTTAACAAGGCTTTTTGGCGTTCAACGAGGCTTAAAATATCCGTTGGTTTTCGCAAAAAAGCAATGTCGGGGTGTCGGCGGATTACGCCCGATCCTGAACACGGCGCGTCTAATAAGATTCGATCGAAAAGTTGTGAATTCCACCATTGTTCGATATTTTGCGCCTCAACCGCCTTAATGGTCACGTTTTCAGATAATAAACCTAAACGATTCAAGGTGCTATAAATTTGCTGAATACGTTTTTCATCTTTATCGAGAGCCGTTATTTTTAAGGTGGGATTTTTCTCGATCAAATGCGCCATTTTCCCCGCCGGCGCGGCGCACATATCCAAAACATGTGAATTTTCAGGCACATCGAGTATTTCCGCCGCCCATTGTGCCGCTCCATCTTGTACAGAAACCCAACCTTCTGAAAAATAAGGTAATAAATTCACGTCGATCGCCTGCTTTAAAATCAAGCCCGCCGATAAATTTGGGATAGTTTCTGCTTCAATAGCTTGTTTTTTCAACAATTCTACATAATCATCGCGCGCAATTTTTTGAATATTGACCCGCAATGTCATCGGAGCTTGTTGTAAATTTGCGACAGCTAATTGTTGCCACTCCTCTGCCCAATCTTGTTGAAATTGCTGTAAAATCCACTGCGGTTGAGAATATTGCGCAAGTGGATTTTGGGCAATTTTATCTAATAAATCCGTTTGTTGGCGTTGAAAAGAGCGCAACACCGCATTCACCAATTTGACCGCCCACCATTTTTGTCGTGTTTTTGCCACATCAACAGTCGCGCTGATGGCGGCGTGCGGCGGAATACGCAATTCCAGTAATTGATATAAACCGATCAAAATCAGGCATTCAATATCAATATCTGCTTTTTTGAAGGGTTTTGATAATAAAAGTTGCGCAATGGCTTGTAATTTCGGCAAAAAACGTAATACGCCATAACATAATTGCTGTGCTAATGCTCGATCGCGTGGGTCTTTTAGGGTATTTAGCGTGGGTTCTAAAATATCGGCTAAAGATCGTCTAAAACCAAGCACTTGCGTTAAGATTTGCGTCGCACAAACCCGCGCATTAACTACGCCAATCGGGGTGGGCATTTAAAAAATCTCCGACGGATAATGCTCGCTTACCCGACTGTTGAACGGTTAATAAACGCAAAACGCCCTCTCCCGTTGCCATATCGAGTCCATTTTTATCTGCCCGAATTAACGTGCCAGCGGGTTTATTGGTTGATAAATCAAGTAGTTGTGCTTTCCAAATTCGCAACGACAAACCCTTTACGTCGGCTTGCGCGATTGGGTAGGGATTGAAAGCGCGGATTCGTCGGTCGAGTTCGGCGGCAGGTAATTGCCAATCGAGTTGCGCTTCAGATTTCTCGAGTTTTTTGGCATAAGTAGCTAAATTATCGTCTTGAGGCTCTTTTTTTAAACTTTCCCAATTATTTAAGGCTTGAATCAATGCGTTACCGCCCAACACTGCCAATTTATCGTGTAAAGTTTCACTGGTGTCGTCGGGCAAGATCGGACAGTCTGCTTTTAGCAACATCGCGCCCGTGTCCAAACCGATGTCCATTTGCATAATGGTAATTCCCGTCAGGTGATCGCCTGCCAAAATGGCGCGTTGAATCGGTGCAGCCCCGCGCCAACGCGGCAATAACGAGGCGTGAACGTTGATACAGCCCAAGGTTGGCGCGTCGAGAACCGCTTGCGGCAAAATCAACCCGTATGCGGCGACAACCATCAAATCCGCATTGAGGTTTGTAAGCTCCGTTTGCGCGTCGGGGGTTTTCAATGTAACAGGTTGATAAATAGGCAAATTATGCTGCAATGCCAACATTTTAACCGCACTCATTTGCAGTTGTTGTCCACGTCCGGCGGGGCGATCGGGTTGGGTATAAACCGCACAAATGTGATGGTTATGATCCAACAAGGCTTGCAAACTGGCGGCGGCAAAATCAGGCGTTCCCGCAAAAATAATTCTTAAAGGTTTCATCATCGTTTCTCCCGAGATTTTTTTTCTAGTTTTGTGCGGATTTGTTGGCGTTTCAAAGACGATAAATAATCAACAAAGAGCTTTCCATTCAAATGATCCATTTCGTGCTGAATACAAACGCAAAGTAGTTCTTGTTCGGGATTTTGTGCGGCATCAACCTCTAATATAACAGTTTCTGCTTTCTCATTGAGAAACTGTATTTTTATCTTTTGAAACCGCTCAACTTTTGCATAATTTTCGGGCACCGACAAACACCCTTCTTCTTTATCTCGGGTAAATTTTCCTTCCGCCGATAGGATTTCTGGATTGATTAGAAAAAGAGGGTGATTTCTCCCTTCAGAAACATCTATCACGATTAGTTTTTTATGCACATTAACTTGCGTGGCTGCTAATCCAATTCCTTCCGCCTTATACATTGTTTCTAGCATATCTTTCAATAAGTTGCGAACATGATCGTCCACTTTTTTAACAGGCGCGGCGCGGGTTCGCAAACGCGGATCGGGGAAATGTAAAATCTCTAACGTAGCCATAATTAACCATGTTCGTTTATACAAAAAATTGTCGCTATTTTACCACATTTTGTGGCGTTTGCATCTTATTTTATAGGACGAATGACTAGAAAATTAAGTTGATTTGATAATCATTATCATTTAGAATGCTCGCTCAATTTCAAGTTTTGGGATCATCTTATGCGTTATATCTTGTTGATTTTAGGGATATGTTGCCAAACGACCTTTGCCGCGCGCCCGCTCGTCACCGACGACGCAAAAACCACTGACGCGGGCGATTGCCAACTCGAAAGCTGGTATCGACAAAATCACCACAATCATGAATTTTGGGCGTTGCCCAACTGTGGCTTGACTCCCCGCCTCGATTTAACCATCGGCGGCGGTTATTCAAATACTGGAAACACCGACTATCTTCTTCAAACAAAAGCCGTTCTAAAACCTTTCACAAATGACGAGATCGGGGTTGCTTTTGTCGCGGGTGCGGTCGCCCATCCAGAAATCACCAGAAACGCCAATCAAATCGCAAATTATTACGCTTATTTTCCAATCAGTATTTCCTTTCTAAACGATCAATTTTTAGTACATACCAATCTCGGTTGGCATTATGATCGTGATATAAAAACCCACAAAGCAACATGGGGGCTTGCATTTGAATCTGAAATCAACGATCGTTGGTCAGCAATTGGTGAAACTTACGGGGATTATCAAGAAGATACCTATTGGCAGACGGGACTTCGTTATTCGATAATTCCCAATGTTTTACAAATCGATGGAAGCGTCGGTGGATTATTTCACAAAGCGCGTGATGACAAATGGTTTTCTTTAGGTATTCGTTGGTCAATTAATAAACTCTTTTAATATTTTGAAACGCGCTCAAGTTTCTCAAAAAAATACGAGGAATTATGCTACAATCACGCAACCTCACCAAATGAATACACTATGAAATCCTTTTTTGTTTTAATTATCGGTTTGTTTTTTTTAAGTGCCTGTTCTTCCCGCCAAGAAACCGCAGATATTCGTTTTGGTTTATCTGCGCCGCCGGTCACACTTGATCCACGTTATTCAACCGATGCAGAATCTTCGCGTCTTATGCGTTTGTTCTATGTTGCATTAACCGATTTTGACGAGCAGTTAAAACCTATTCCTAAATTAGCAACTTGGGAACAAATTTCTCCTTTACATTACCGTTTTTATTTACATGATCAAATGCGGCAATTTGTTGATGGGAGTTATTTATCCTCTCAAGATGTAAAAGCCACTTTTCTTTCAATACTTGATCCCAAAACAGCCTCTCCACATCGAGGAACTTTAAGTATTATTCAAGATATTCAAACGCTGGATAATCATACCATTGATTTCTTATTAAATAAAGCGAATCCACTTTTTCCTAGTTTATTGAACATTGGGATTTTACCTGCTCATTTAATAGAAAAAAACCATTCTTTTAACCGCGATCCGATTGGCAGTGGAGAGTTTCAATTCTTAAAATGGACTCCCGATGGACAAATCCATTGTGAACGGCGTTTTGATCAACAGAAAGTTGTGTTTATTCCTGTCAAAGACCCGTTAGTTCGAGTGTTGAAATTTTTGCATGGAGAAATTGATTTATTACAAAGCAACTTACCGGCTGAATTAGTGACTTTTCTCAAAGAAAAATCGGCATTCAAATTTGAGCAACTAGCAGGCAGTAATTTCGTGTATATTGGTTTTAATTTGCAAGATGCTGCAACACAAAATATTCTTGTTCGTCGAGCAATTTCTTATGCGATTGATCGGGAATCTATTATTCATTATGTGTTAGGAAATGCGGCACATCTTGCTCACGCATTATTACCACCCACGCATTGGGCTGGAAATCCGAATTTGCAAGGATTTTCTTATCAGCCAGAAAAAGCGAAGCAACTCTTACAACAAGCGGGTTTTTCTTTAGAAAATCCTCTCAAATTGAGTTTTAAATCGTCGATTAATCCATTAAGTTTGCGATTTGCGGCGGTTTTGCAACAGCAATTAAAGCAAGTTGGGATTGAATTGGCGTTAAGTAGTTATGATTGGGGGACTTTCTACAGTGATATTAAAGCGGGAAGATTTCAATTATTTTCGCTTTCTTGGGTGGGTATTAAAACGCCCGATATTTTTCGTTACGCATTTCATAGCAACGCCTTTCCGCCAGCGGGAGCAAATAGAGGAAAATATCAAGATAATTTCACTGATCAACTCATTGAACTTGCTGAAAATAAAGCTAATTTAGAAGATCAAGCCCCTCTTTATCAACAATTACAAGCACATTTGTTAGAAACCTTGCCTTATTTGCCTTTATGGTATGAAGATCAATATGTTTTTTATTATCCATCTCTGACTAATTATAAGTTATTTCATGACGGGCGTTATGACGGATTGCTCACGGTAAAAAAGCAAATATTTTAGATGTTTATCTGGACTTGCGATAAGCACAATGGTAGACTAGTGGGATCAATATTTGGGATCACTCCCAAACTGATGTTTCTTTTTTATTTTGAGTATAGAGATTTGATTATGTCTAAGATTACGGGTTCTGTTAAGTGGTTCAACGAAAGCAAAGGCTTTGGTTTTATTCAATGTGATGACGGCAGCAAAGATGTGTTCGTTCATTTCAGTGCCATTGCTGGTAACGGTTTTAAAACCTTAGCAGAAGGACAGCGGGTGGAGTTTGAGGTGACTGCTGGCGCGAAAGGTCCATCGGCGGCAAATGTCGTAGCAGTGTAATTTTTTCTGGGTAGGAATCTTCACAACTTCTTACCCAATCGTTATCAAATCCAACACCTTTTTTAATGCCCCTCGATTTTGTTCCACAAATCGCTTTGCCATTTCTCCTTTCTTTTGCCGAATCGGCGCATTTTCCAATAAAAACAAAACCCGCTCAGTTAACTGTTGTTCATTGGTGATTTGTTCTGCGGCGTGGATTTCTAACAAACGCTTGGTAATTTCCAAAAAATTAAACATAAATTGCCCCGTTAAAATCGGTTTTCCAACTGCGGCAGGTTCGAGCAAATTATGTCCCCCGCGCGGAATGAAACTTCCCCCAACAAACGCAACATCTGCTACCGCATACAAAAGCAATAATTCTCCCATCGTATCGCCCAAATAAACAGCGGTTTTATTATCGACGGATTGAAATAAACTTCTTTTGATGGTTTGAAATCCTTGTTGTTCACAATATTGAAAAACCCGATTAAAACGTTCGGGGTGACGTGGTACTAAAATCAGCAAAATATCAGGCAGTTGCATTTTAAGGCGTTGATGAACTTTTAATAAGGGGATTTCTTCGCCTTCATGGGTGCTGGCAGCGATCCAAACGGGTCTATTTTGAAAGGTTTGTTTAAGTTGTTTGGCTTGTTCAAATAAAGCTGAAGGGATTTCTACCTCAAACTTCAAATTACCGCTGACAGAAACCGTCGGCGCGCCGAGTTCTTTTAAGCGTTTAGCATCATCAGTGGTTTGTGCAATGACATGGGTTAAACATTGCAAAGTTTGTTTGGTTAAATGAGGAATGAAACGTCGATATTTCGCAGCAGATTTTTCAGATAAACGGGCATTCACCAGAAACAACGGAATATTTCTTTTTCGACACGCCTGAAATAGGTTTGCCCATAATTCAGTTTCAATGATAATTCCAATGGTTGGTTGGGTTTTCTGGAGAAATAAAAACACGGCGTGCCACAAATCATAAGGCAAATACAAATGAGTAATAGTTTCTCCAAAGAGTTCTTTTGCCCGTTGCGCGCCGGTGGGTGTCATGGTTGTAATGAGAATATTGAAATGGGGGTATTTGTATTGTAAGGTTTTGATGAGAGGAACGGCGGCTTGTAATTCACCGAATGAAACTGCATGAATCCAAATACGTTGATGTTGAGGAAGGGATTTGAAAAAACCGAACCGTTCCGCCCACCGCGCCCAATAATCAGGGGCTTTGAAACCTCGCCACCCCAAACGTCCGAGAATGACGGGTATTAGAAAATAGCCCACTAAACTGTACCAAAATCGCCCCATCATTGTTTTAATTATCAGGATTTTTTTCAAATAGCATTTGCAATAACAACATTATTGCGCCGACGGTAATGGCGGCATCGGCGACATTGAAAGCTGCCCAATGCCACGTTCCGACATGAAAATCAATAAAATCAATCACATAGCCATAATCCACTCGATCCCATAAATTGCCGAGCGCGCCTCCCAAAATAGACGCGAGCGCGGCGGCTTGCCAATGGTGATCTTGGCGCGGGGTGCGGGTGATCCAGAAAAACAGAATAAAGCTAATCACCGCCGATACAGACGCGAAAAACCAACGTTGCCAGCCGCCCGCGTCCGCCAAAAAGCTGAATGCCGCGCCCGGATTGTGGACGAGCGTGACGTTGAGAAAGGGGAACAGCCGATTGACTTCACCGTAATCCATGTTATTTGTGACCCACGCTTTGGTGAGTTGATCGAGGACGAGCACGACGACTGACCAACTCAGCCAAGGATAGGCGGTTTTACGCAACACCGCCATGCGACGGCGCGGCAGTTTGCTTTGTTGTTGATGGACATCGGCAATCCAATCGTCGACCGCCGGAGCAGGCATGGAATCGGGGTCGGGTGAGGAGGGCGGAAGCGGATCGTTGTGCATAATTATTTACCTTTACCAAACAGGGAGGCGTTTGAAAAGAAGACCCACCTGTGATCTTGCTTTCAAAAACGAACGAGGGGTTTTAGGATTTACGGCGTTTTTCGTCGCGCAAAAGTTTTTTGGTATTGTCATCGATAGGAATTGCGTAATCCATTGAATAAACGATGGAATTATCTTTTACGTCGATCAATTTTAGGGTGACATAAACGAGGTCTTTGGCGGCGGCGTATGTGCCAACGACCACCGCTTGGGCATCGTGTTCGAAGCTCAAATTGACCAATTCCCGCGACAAAATAAATTCTCCGCTCGATGCGCCGCGATCGGGGTGTGGAATAAAAATATTGCCGCGCATTTTGGGTTCGATGACGCGATAGCCGCTTTGGGAAAGCCGCGACCCGACCTGTTCGCCAATCATGCGCCCGAACGTTGAGGAAAAGCGCACGTCATCGATATCGACAAAACTCGTGACGATCATGGGGCGGTTTTTGTTCAAACGGAAATTCAAGCGGCTGTGTTCGATGGCTTCTAAGGTTTTGTCCAGCGCGTCGTAATTGGCGCGGATCAGATAGGAATCGCGTTGAAAACTGTCGCGGGCGGCGGGTTTTGACGGCTCGACAAACGACGGATCACTCAACGGCGCGCAACCGATTAATCCTAATAAAATCAAACTACTAAAAAATTGTTTCATTGATCAACCACCTTTAAACTTTTGGTATTGCGTGTGTAATGGTCGTCGTCGCCGGTGTTGATATAAAACGCATCGGAGCGGCTAAAAATCACCAAATCGCCGTCTAACAACGCGGTGTGAACGACCACTTCGCTTTTGGGTTCGTCGATCCAGCGCGAGCGATTTTTGTGGTGAACCACGTCGACATTGTAATCTAAAATCATGGGTTTGCAAAAATTTGCCCGTGAACAGTAGGTGGTTGCGCCTTCCGCTCGAATGGTGACGGGAATGCCTTTTTGGACTAATCTTGATTTAACCAACTCTTTGAAATTATCGCTAAAAGCGGTTTCTTTGCCGCCGCGCGGGGGATTGATATAAATCACCACACGGGTTAAATCGGTTGGGGCGTTTGTGCCGGCATTGGGGGCGTTCAAATCCAAAGGCGCGGATTGGGTGGGGAGTGTTTCGGCTTTTGGCACATAGGTTTCGATGTTGGTGGCGATTAAATCGGCTAATCTGTCCCAATGTTGAATCGCCTGCATATCCAATTGATAAGTGGGGGCGCGATTGGCTTCGATGGGGACGGGTTGATACGCGCAGCTCGACAAAACCGCGGTCATCACGATGGTGCACAGAGGTTTAAACATAATAAAGCGACCTTTCTCAAGAGATTCTCTCGTTTCATTCAAGCATATTTTGCCAAAATATGCGATTATTTTTCGATATTTCTATCGGTTGTTTCAGTGAGATTGCAGACCTATTTTGAGGATTATGTCAGATAAATCAACTATTTTAATCGCAGATGACGACGCGGTGGCGCGAATGGCGTTGGAGATGTTGCTTGAGCCAGACGGTTACGATCTCGTGTTTGCGACTGACGGACCCGAAGCCCTCGACAAAGCCGAACAATTGCTGCCTGATTTGATTCTGCTCGATGTCATCATGCCGACCATGCAGGGATTCGAGGTGTGTCGGCGGCTGCGCGCTGATCCCAAACTGGCGGATTTGCCCATTGTCATGATCACGGGGTTTGCGAGCCGCGAAACGCGCTTACAAGGCATCGAAGCGGGCGCGGACGACGTGATCTCCAAACCCTACGATCAAGTTGAATTGCGGGCGCGGGTGCGCACTATTACGCGCTTAAATCGCTATCGCCGCCTGTTAGATTCGGCAGAAAAACTCAATCGCCTTGCAAACTACGATCCGCTGACTAATTTACCCAATCGCAATTTGCTCATCGAACGCATCACTCAACATATCAACCATGCCCAACGTCAAACCCAAATGTTTGCGTTGTTTTACATTGAATTACGCGGCTTGAAACAAATCAATGAAACGATGGGGCGATTAGAAGGGGACACCGTTTTACGCCAAGTTTCTCAACGTTTGAAACAGTGCTGTGAAAACGGAGAAACCCTCGCCCGCGTGGTTGGAAATGAATTCGCCATTCTCACCCAAATGAATCCGTTTCTCAATGAACAAAATTTAGCTGATCGAGCGCAACAATGGCTCGATGTAATTAGTATGCCGTTGTTTTGTGCGCAACATGAAATCACTTTGCACGCGAATGTCGGGATTAGTTTGTTTCCAAACGACGGGCAATCTGCAGAACAACTTTTCAAACACGCAGATACCGCTAAATCTCGAGCAAAAATTCAAAAACGACACGGCTATCAATTCTTCACCGTTCAAATGAATGAAACCGCCTTAAAACAGTTGGTGTTGCAATCACAATTACGCCGTGCCATTGAAAACAACGAACTCGTTTTATATTATCAACCGTTATTAGATTTGAATCAAACACAAGCGACTATTACGGGCGTTGAAGTATTAGTGCGTTGGCAACACCCCGATCGCGGTTTGTTAGCACCCAATGAATTTATTCAAGTTGCCGAGCAATCGGGCTTAATTATTCCTTTGGGCGAATGGGTTTTACGACACGCTTGTCAGCAAGGTATTTTGTGGCAACAACAAGGATTTTATTTGCGGATTTCGGTGAATGCGTCAAGTTTGCAATTTAGGCAAGCAAATTGGCTCACAACTGTCGAGAAAATCTTAAAGGAAACCCATTTTGATCCAAACCTTTTAGAATTAGAAATTACCGAAAGTTTATTTTTACAAGATGATCAACATATTCTTGAAATATTAACGGCTTTGCGCAAACTAGGCGTGAGATTAGCTATCGATGATTTTGGCACGGGTTATTCTTCGTTGGGTTATTTGCGCCGCTTTCGTTTAGATACCTTAAAAATTGATCAATCTTTCATTAGAGATTTGTTTATTGAACCCTATAATGCAGATTTAGTGCAAGGCATTGTAACCTTAGCGCACAATTTGCATTTGGATACGGTTGCGGAAGGGGTAGAAACTACAGAACAACGCGATTTCTTAATTCAAATTGGTTGTGACATTGGACAAGGATTTCTGTTTCATAAACCTAAGCCCGCCGATGTTATTGAAAAACTATTGCAAGAGTGTTTCAAAACGGATTTGTTGAAGTCGGTTTAAAGTCATAATTTCGGTCGCTTGTTTCTCACATTCTTGAAAAACAGCGGGGTTAAGTTGTTCTAACCAACGGATTGGAATCGCTTTTTTCCCATAAAACGCCCCCGCAATCATACCCGCAATTGCCCCCGTTGTATCCGCGTCGCCCCCCCGATTGACCACCTCAATCAAACAATCTTCAAATGAATCGGTATTAAAGAAACTTTGAAAAACAGCTTGTAACGTTTCTATAATAAAAGCAGAAGGATTTTGACGTGGTTTCTTCCGATATTCAAATCGCGGATTATCTTTCAACCATTCATCCACCGCCATTTGTAAATCACTAATAGTTTGATTTCCCATTAATCCCAACTGAATCAGTTTAATAACAATAGAACAACCCGCGTCGGATAAAGCGTTGTGATGGGTAATGTGTGCGTGTTGAAAATGGGCATTTCTAATGATTTCTGGAGACTGCTGAAAAGTCGCTAAGGCAATCGGTAGCAACCGCATACAAGCACCATTGCCAGCAGCGTGTTCATCTTCAATAAAATCAATGGGTTGTTGAGTTTGTCGATAACGCAATAAACCCCGCCGAACCGTTAAACCAATGTCGGGAGGATTGGAAGACATCCACCTTTCAAAGGCGTTAGCAATATCTATTGCATTGATGGATTTTGTTTTCAAAATACTTTGACCAATTGCAAAACTCATTTGGGTATCATCGGTGATTTCTCCCGCTGCTAAATGTAACCACCCACCCCCGATAATTTCTTTATGTTGTCCGTATTGGTAAAGGATTTCACGCGGGGTCATAAATTCAACTGTTGCACCTAATGCATCACCTATCGCTAATCCTAAATATGCGGCGACTGATTGCTCGATAATAGTTTCTTCTTTCATGATGTAGTTTCTATGGTTTATTTACTAATTTGGCACATAGTATAATACCTACAAAGAAATGAAGATATAAGGAGAAAGGGTATTGGTGCGTATAATTAGTGATATAACAGGAAGAGTTAATGAAAAGGCAGTGGTATAAAACAGGGTGAAATTTGAGCTAACCAATTGAAATATAAAGACCTTCACTCACTGCTTATACCACTACTCAAAATACCTAGATATAAACCCATTGTTGCTATATAATTTTGCTCAAATTCTTAACGGTTTCTCTAAAAAATGCTTATTACACCGCGCATTGGCGAATTATTGCAACAAGCGAATCTCATCAACGAACAAGATATTCAACGGGCATTAGAATTCCAAAGCCGTTTTGGTGGACGGTTTGGGGCGATTTTGGTCAGAATGGGGGCGGTGTCGGAAGATTTTATTTTAATCCACTTAAGTCAGCAACTTACCATGCCATTGCTCAAAAACTTGCCCGACACCGACTCTTTAAGTTCGGCAGTGGTTTTAAGCCATATCAACAAGGATTGGTGGATTGATCAACAATGTGTGGCGTGGGAAAATCCTGATCAATCAATTGGTTGCACAGCCCGCGATCCGCTCGATGCCGCCTTGCAGGAAATTATTAGCCAAGCATTTGTCGAACGCCCCGTTGTTTGGCATTTAGCGCGTAATCAAGACTTAGATAAATTATTAGATTCTCTCGCAAAATCTCAACAAAATTCGTGGTTTGGCGATAGTGACGATGTGGGACATTTGAGAGAATTAGCTGAAGGCGCACCCGTTGTCGAATTAGTGAACAACGTCCTTTCTCAAGCAATGGATCAACGCGCCTCTGATGTTCACATTGAACCGGAAGAACGACATTTCTACGTTCGATATCGAGTTGATGGTATTTTGCATGAACATTTGAATTTACCCAAAGAACGTTTTCCGGCGATTGCATCTCGAGTAAAATTGATTTCTGGATTGGACATCTCAGAACGCCGACTGCCGCAAGATGGGCGGCTGAACATCAGAGTCAGCGGACAAGAATTGGATATTCGGGTTTCTACCCTGCCGGGTGTGCATGGTGAATCGATTGTGATGCGTTTGTTGCCTAAAGAACGACAAACCAATCGCTTAAATCAACTTGGGTTTCTTCCCGATCATTTGAACTTATTTCAAAAATGGGTGAATGAACCGCACGGGATTATTTTAGTCACGGGTCCGACGGGGTCGGGAAAATCCACCACACTTTATGCGACTTTGGACGAAATCAACGATCATACCCGCAAAATTATTACGGTTGAAGACCCTGTTGAATACCAATTACCCCACATTACGCAGGTGCAAGCGCACAGTGAAATCGGTTATTCTTTTGCGCAGGCGTTGCGGGCAATTTTGCGCCAAGACCCTGATATTATTATGATTGGGGAAATTCGCGACGTGGAAACCGCTAATATCGCTGTGCAGGCTTCTTTGACGGGACACATGGTGTTGTCCACGTTGCACACCAACGACGCGGTGAGTGCTTTTACGCGCTTGATTGATATGGGGGTTGAGCCGTTTTTAGTGGCGACTTCTGTTCGTGCGGTGCAAGCTCAACGGTTGGTTCGACGTTTATGTTCGCATTGCGCGCAACCCATTGATCCTCCGCAAGATATTTTACAACAAACCTTGCAACTATTACCCAACGAAATCAACGTTGAAACCCCAAATTGGAAGAAATCGGTGGGCTGTGTTGAATGTCAATACACGGGTTACAAAGGGCGAATTGGGATTTATGAATTGGTGTACATTACGCCCGAATTACAAACCTTAATTCTAAACCGTTCTCACGCCAATGAAATGAGAAAAGTGGCAAATCAATTGGGTTTCAGAACGTTAAGACAAGATGGTTGGATCAAAGCGTTTCAAGGCATTACCAGTTTAGAAGAAGTCATGCGCGTCACTGAAAGCTCAAATACTTTACTAGATTAATTTATTGCAGTTGTTTAACTTCTTCCACAGTTAATCCTGTCACTTTTGCAATCATTTCAACTGAAAGTCCTTCTTGTTTGAGTTTCTGTGCCGTTAAGCGTATCCCTTTTTCTATCCCTTTGATCTCACCTTCAATTAAACCTTGTGCTCTGCCTTTTGCTTCACCTTCATCTCTGGCGGTATCGACAACACCTTTGAGTTCCCAATAAGTTAGCAAACTCTTTTGATATTGTTCGAGTTGTTCTTTGGTTAAATTCGCTTCTTCTAACGTGTTGAAGGCTTTTTCAAATATCGGTTCTTTTAATATAGCTGGAATATGATCAAAGCTATCTAAATTTTTTAGAAAATACAACCACTTATCGAAATGGTCTTTTAGCTCATGTGCTTGCTTTTTGAAGAGCGGCATTTGGATAAAAATAAGATTCAATTTATCGTAAAATAATTGACCCTCTTGATCTCTCAATGCAACGTCTCGTAAGAGTTTTTTCTTTTCTTCTTTCTCGTCATATTTGAAATCTAAAATCGCTACATAATAAATCGGTTGTAGTTCAAAATCCCATTCGCCTTTTTTCGCTTGTTCTCGGATTGGAAAAGTTGAATAAAACAACGCCCGATCTTTGAAGAAATTTAACTTCGCTTTCTGCATTTCTACAATAAATTCTTCTCCCATCACGCTTTTACAATAAATATCAAAAATTGCTTTGCGTTCTACAGATAAATCAGGAAGATTTTCAACATTTTTGAAATGCAGTGTATCTATTTGATGTTTGGGTGGTAATAATTGATTTAAGAAATCGGTTAATAAATCTTTGTTCCCTTCTTCACCAAACAATTTCTTAAAACCAAAATCTGTATAAGGATTTAAATACCGTGACATTTTCTCTCTCCTAAGCAACAACAAAGAAAATCCGGTAGTGGTGCAAAATATAGTGATAAGATATATTTAGAGAACGGTAAGGTACGCATCGATAAAACTAAGAATCGCTCCGATATGATTGATAAGTTTCTTTGAAAAAGCTAAAGTCTTTCT
>JBEAVE010000001.1:0-43130 GCA_041161065.1 Pseudomonadota bacterium
CCCGTTCTCTCTATAAAAACTATTACTTTTTTCCTCAAATCTATACTGTAACTCATCTCTTCTTCCTTCTTCACTTATAAAACTATAGCAAATTCTATCTTTATAGGAATCTTACTATATATACAGACAGACCCCTTGCTTGGCATGTATATTCTCGTCCAAGTTCATAATAAGATTTAAAATCTTTCTCTTTTGGAATTGCTCTATCAGTAAATCTATATGTGTCACCAGACACTGGTACGGCATGATTCGGGGGACAGTCCTTTGGGTAATGTGTAGGATAATTATTCATAGTTGTTTTGTATTTTAGACTAAAGAAAAGATCAGATCGCTTGGCATTCTAACTCAAATTCTCTCTCATTCCCACAAATATAAATTTATAGGAACGAGAAAGAGTTGAAATCAACGATTACGATTTGTTAGCGCGGTCGTTGACTAAGTTGTCGACAACGGATGGGTCGGCGAGGGTTGAGGTGTCGCCCAATGCACTGACTTCGTTGGCGGCGATTTTACGTAAGATGCGGCGCATGATTTTGCCTGAACGAGTTTTTGGTAAGCCGGGCGCCCATTGAATTACATCAGGAGATGCGATAGGTCCGATTTCTTTACGAACCAACGCGACCAATTCTTTTTTGAGTTCGTCAGTGGGTTCGATGCCCGCCATTAAGGTGACATAAGCATAAATGCCTTGACCTTTGATGTCGTGTGGATAACCAACCACTGCCGCTTCCGCGACTTTTTCGTGTAAAACCAACGCGCTTTCCACTTCCGCAGTACCCATGCGATGACCAGAAACGTTAATTACGTCATCAACGCGACCCGTGATCCAATAATAACCGTCTTCATCGCGGCGTGCGCCATCTCCAGTGAAGTATAAGCCTTTGTAAGTGCTGAAATAAGTTTGGATAAAGCGTTCGTGATCGCCGTACACGGTACGCATTTGAGCGGGCCAAGGACGTGTGATGACCAAGTTACCTTCTGCGGGATTGCCTTCGATGAAATTGCCGTCGTTATCAACTAAAGCTGGCACAACACCAAAGAATGGACGGGTTGCAGAACCGGGTTTGAGTTTGGTCGCGCCGGGTAATGGGGTGATTAAAATTCCACCGGTTTCGGTTTGCCACCAAGTGTCGACGATTGGGCAACGGTCTTTGCCGACGGTGCGGTGATACCATTCCCACGCTTCAGGGTTGATGGGTTCGCCAACGCTTCCCAATAAACGCAATGAGCTAAGATCATGTTTATTAACGAAATCATCGCCTTGACCCATTAATGAACGAATCGCGGTTGGAGCGGTGTAGAAAGTATTAACTTTATGTTTTGCAACGACTTGCCAGAAACGACCCGCATCTGGATAAGTGGGGATGCCTTCGAACATCATGGTGGTCGCGCCGTTTGCCAAAGGTCCGTACACGATGTAAGAGTGACCCGTTACCCAGCCCACGTCCGCAGTACACCAGTAAATATCGCCATCATGATAATCAAAGACGTATTTGTGGGTCATCGCTGCGTAGAGGATATAACCGCCAGAGGTGTGCAATGCGCCTTTGGGTTTGCCGGTTGAACCAGAAGTATAAAGCGTAAATAAAGGAGCTTCAGAATCCATTGATTCGGGTTCGCATTCGGCGGCGGCTTGAGCCATTAATTCGCCGTATTTAACGTCCCGCCCTTCTTTCCAATTGACTTTGCCGCCCGTGCGTTCGACGACGATTGAGGTGTGGACATTCGGGCAAGATTCTAAGGCTTTGTCTGCATTGGCTTTTAAGGGAACACGACGACCGCCGCGCAAACTTTCGTCAGAGGTAATGATCACGCGACAATCCGAATCAATAATACGATCTTTGAGAGCTTCGGGAGAAAATCCACCAAAAACAATAGAATGCACCGCACCAATCCGAGCGCACGCCAACATAGAAATAGCGGCTTCTGGAATCATAGGAAGATAAATACAAACGCGATCACCTTTTTGAACACCGCGAGATTTCAAAACGTTAGCAAATTTGCAAACTTCTGCGTGTAATTCTTTGTAAGAAATATGTTTAGATTCATTAGGATCGTCACCTTCCCAAATGATAGCGGTTTGATCGCCGCGAGTGGCTAAATGACGGTCTAAACAGTTATAAGAAACGTTAAGTTCACCGCCGACAAACCAATTAATGTGCCCTTTGTTGTAATCCCAATCTTGAACTTTATCCCATTTTTTAGTCCAAGAAATAAAGCTTTCGGCTTGTTCTGCCCAAAAATTATCTGAATCGTTGATGGAACGATCATACATTTCTAAATATTTGTCATTGTCAATGTGCGCGCGCGCAGCGGCATCGGCGGGTACGTCATAAACTTTCACGTCAGACATAGAAAACTCCTTCATTTTATGGTGTTTAAAAAACGTTAATACAGTGGGTTATTGTTCAATAACGCCCGACAGTGTAACAAAACTAACGGATCGATTAAAATCCTTAAGTTTGTTAATTCTCTATAACAGTATTTTGAGGGGTTAGAAATGATGTCTATTCTTTTAATTTGTGCAATGCCTAAATAAGGCTAAGTTGTGATATAGTTTTGGCTTTGGACAACCTGATTAAATGATAATGTTGAAAAAATCCCACGATATAATTGATGCAACCGAAGAAAATTTTGAGGAAATGGTGTTGCAATATTCTTTTCAAAAACCTGTTTTAGTTGATTTCTGGGCGGAGTGGTGTCACCCTTGTCGGGTTTTAACGCCAATCTTAGAGAAATATCATCAAGAAAACCCCGAAAAATGGCGGTTAGCAAAAGTGGAGGCTGATGAAAATATGCGCCTTGCTGGACGTTACAAATTGCGCGGTTTTCCAACCGTTTTATTATTTCACCAAGGCGAAATGTTAGGGCATTTCAGTGGAGCAAAACCTTTGCATTGGATTAAAGAATTTATGGCGAGCCATGCTCTATAGGAACGTGTTTGTAACGAATGGCGTGTCCAAATAAATAAGTGCAGACGGGTACGCCTAATAATAAACCCCAAAAATGAAATAATTTTCCTCCTAATGTTAAAATAATAAGCACGATAACGGGATTGATATGTAGACGTGCACCATAAATGTTTGGATTTAAAATATATCCTTCCACAAAATGGATAACAATAATGAAAACAACTGCAATTCCCATCAATTGTAATCCGCCTGTTTGTAATGTTACCAAAAAGATAGGAATAGAACTAATAATAAAACCCGCCACAGGAATGAAACTACAAAAGAAAACAATCACCGATAAGAAAGCAATATGCTCCCCCATTCCCATTGCATACAATCCCACCGAAGTAAGAAAAGTATTGACGATACCAATATATAGCTGCGCTTCAAAGGATTCGCCTAACACCCTTGAAAAATCTAAAATACTATCAGCCACTTCAATGTAAATAAACCGCAATTTAGTGTGTGCTAAATTCGCCACGCTTGCACTTAAATTGGGTAAATCTAATACAATCAAAAATGAAAACATCAATGATAACAAAAACGCCGACGCAATTGAAAAGACATACCCGCTTAAATTTTTTAATTTATCGATAACAACTTTGATGGTTTGTTGGCTATTAACTTCGATATTAGAACCGTCGCCAGAATCTAATAAATGTCCTAAAATTTTTCCCGCCACTGAAATCGAAGGTGAAGTTGATTTATTGTTATCACTATTTTCAACTAATAGGTTTCTATCGCGAAGGTTTTTGAGTTCTGGAACGACTTCATAAAGTGCGGGGAATTTGTTACCAATTTCCAATAAAATTTCATCGATTTTAGCGGTATAAGTACTAAATTGCTGAGCAAAGCCTTGCGCTTGATTAATGACTTTAGGAACGAGGTAACTTCCCGCTGATGTCAGCGCGCCAAAAAGTAAGGTTGCAATGATAACTACTCGGATCGTTCTACTTTTAATATAAGCACCTAATTTATTTACGCCACTTTCTTGAACATAAGCAAAAATAAAAGTGAGAAAAATCAGAAGAAAAAATGAGCTTAAGATGTACAATATGCCAAACAATAATCCCCAAACAACAATTCGAGAAAATAGTGCAAATAGATAATCCCAAGGGGGAGGAAAAGAGGGTATGTTTTCGTGAGGAATCGTATTCATAGCGGTATCATCTTTACAAAATAACGGAGGAAAAGTGTTTATATTTTACTGCAAAATGGTGATTATAACATTGATGATAAGCAACGAAACGCCGGATAAATATTTTTTAATGATAAATCAAGTTGTTGTGAAAAACATCATTTTATTTTTTAAAGAAAAATGCGCGTTTTTAGTGCATATAATTTGATTGAGAGGAGAATTTTTAGTGAGAAATAACTCGGTAGTGGTATATTAACGAGCAATCATCTTTATATTTCAATTGGTTAGATAAATATTTCATTCAAGTTTATACCACTACCAATGTTTCAATTAGAAATAATGCTTTGGTTTAAATTCCGCATTTTGGGCACGATTTCTCAGCAAATGATCCATTAAAACAAGGGCTAACATCGCTTCAGCAATTGGCGTGGCTCGAATACCCACACAAGGATCATGGCGACCGGTGGTAATAACTTCGCATTCATCTCCATGAAGATCAAGCGTTTTTCCCGCAATTCGAAGGCTCGACGTGGGTTTCAATGCCATGCTCACCAAAATATCTTGACCGGTCGAAATCCCGCCCAAAATCCCGCCCGCATGATTGCTCAAAAAGCCCTGATTGCGCATTTCGTCGCGATGTTGCGTGCCTTTTTGTTCAACACAATCAAAGCCATCGCCGATTTCCACCGCTTTTACTGCGTTAATTCCCATCATTGCGTGGGCAATGTCCGCGTCGAGGCGATCAAAAATCGGTTCGCCCAATCCAACCGGCACATTTGACGCAACCACATTGATTCTCGCGCCAATCGAATTGCCTTCTTTGCGCAAATTATCCATAAATGCTTCTAATTGGGGGACTTTTTCAAAATCGGGACAAAAAAACGGATTTTGTTCAACCGCATTCCAATCGAGCAATTCGCATTTGATCGAACCTAATTGTGCTAAATAGCCGCGTATTAAAACACCATATTTTTCAGCGAGATATTTCTTCGCAATCGCACCCGCCGCGACTCGAACGGCGGTTTCTCGAGCCGAAGAACGTCCGCCGCCGCGATAATCTCTAAATCCATATTTTTGTTGATAAGTATAATCGGCGTGACCCGGACGAAATTTCTCGGCAATATCGCCGTAATCCTTTGATCGTTGGTCAGTATTTTCAATCAACAATCCAATGGGCGTTCCCGTTGTTTTGCCCTTAAATACCCCCGACAAAATTTTCACCTCATCGGCTTCGCGGCGTTGAGTGGTGTGGCGCGATTGCCCGGGTTTGCGGCGATCCAAATCGATTTGCAAATCCGCCTCGCACAAACTCAAATTCGGCGGACACCCATCGACAATCCCGCCAATCGCCGCCCCGTGACTTTCCCCAAAGGTCGTCACCGTAAATAACTTCCCAAACGTATTTCCTGACATTTTCTTTTATCCCTTTTAAGTAACTTGATATTAAAAAACAGCCTTTAGAACAAAGACTTCTTTCTTTTAATTAAATAACTAATTGAGCGGTTTGTTGGGCAATCCCAATCGTGGCAATTGAACCTGCATTAAAAGTTAGAAAATCGCTTTCAATTCCGTCAGAGAAAATAACCCCATTTGTCGGCATAAAAGATTCTATTATTAAACGATTTGAATGTTTCAAAATACCCGCTGTTAAATGGGTTTGAGAAGTTTTGCTTTGAAAAGGCTCTCGAACCACAAACATCAATTCATTTTCTTTGAAAGAACTGGTTAATGGACGTTTTGTTTTATGTAACGCATTGACCATATTAAAAACCGAACTTAACCATCCCGTTGAACCCATTTTAGTTGAAACAATAATCCCTGAAGAAGATTGGTTTTCCTGTTTCTCTAAAAAAGAAATCTTATAACGCGCCGAAGTATGTGAAGAAACACCAATAAATAAATCATTGAACGCCAATAACCTTTGACCATCATTTAAAACCGCTTCCGCTAAATGTACCATTTTGATTTGATAATGGTTATTTAAAACCTTTTCAACAATCTGAAGAAAATTTTGAGCATTGAACGGTAATAAAACCCCATCATAACGTGGCGGATCGGGGTTTATGGCAATGATAGGAAGTTGATGAACATATTTTGCAGTATTGGCTACCAAACCATCTTGCCCAATCACTAAAATAAGTTGGTTATTTTGAAATAAAAAACTGGGAAGAAATGAACGATCAATGGTTTTATTTTTAAGGATTTTAGACAATCGCCGTTGCACTAAAGAAAGTGCCGTTTGAAACTGTTCGTGTTCTATTTCATAATCCGCAAAATCCCCACCTAAACTTTCTATATAGAATTTTGCTTGTGCTTTGGTATTAAAGCGTTCGATAAGGGTTTCTAGGCGGGTTTTATTTTTAACAATAATGGCATATTCAATGGTCATATTTTATTTTTGACTGAGCAGAGAATCTAGCAGTTCTGGGCTGATATTCAAATTACCAATTTTATCAGCATTTTCAGCAAGTTGTCTAAAAGCTAACGCAATATTAAATTTAGGATCAGGATTATTATTTAATGCCACTAAAATGCGCCAATCTATTTCTTTGTAAGGTTTCAAGGTGGTTTCAATCACATAACCTTGTGTGTCAGCTTCTTTACGTTCATTAGTAGTTTTCTGTTTGAGCAACTCGGCGCGATGATCCTCGACTAAAATTTCGGTTTGTACTTCCATTTCACGTAATTTTCGATCATTGTCAGCCTGTTGAATTTTTGCTTCCATTTGCTTTTCTGCGATTTGTTTCTTTTTCTCTTCGACAGCGATTTCTGTATTCAATTCACTTTCTTTAATTCGGCGTTCTTGTTCAACGGCAAAATTACGGCGTTCATAAATAGCTTGATCGGCTTCTTGCTGGAGTTTCTCGCGGGTTTCTGTTTCTAATGCGCGCGCCATTTCGGGAGTGGGTTTCACCGCCAAAATATTGACGCTTAAAATTTCAATCCCTAACATTGCAATAGCTTGAGAAAGTTGTAATCCATCGAGGATTTTATCTTGAATAGATTTTGCTGCTCGAATCGCGGCTTTTAGGCTTAATTCATGAATAAAAGAAGCGGTGGCTGTTTGTGCTTCATTTATTATTCGCTGATAGAGTTTTTCAATGTCGTTTTTCTTATAAATACCTCGATGATCAACGGTAAAATCAAGGATTTCTGATAATTGGTTGGGGTTTTTAATTTTATAGGAAATTTGTCCTTGAATAGAAATGTTTTGGTAATCGTTGGTAACTTCATTAAAAATAAAGGGCAGATCATTGCTTCCCAATGGAATTGCTGCAATAGAACTGTTAAAAGAAAAATAGAAGAAAGCCAAGCCCCGTCCTTGTTTGGTCATTTTACCATTTGTATAACGAATCACGTGCGTCATTGAATCAAATTTAATATAACTAATACCGAACATAAGTGATTTCCTTTTATGGGTAATTTTGGGCACTATAGCATAAAAAAACCGCTGACAAAAAGGACACTGTCAGCGGCGTTTTTTAAGGAGTAAATAGCTATTTAGGGGTAGCGATTTATGGCAATTTGAATTTTTCTAATTTTTCGCCGGCTTGTAATTTGTCTCTCAACCAACGTGGATGTTTACCCAAGCCAGTCCAAGTTTCATTAGGATTGCTTGGGTTTTGGTACTTTGCTTTGTATTGCTTTTTTGGGCGACCTAAAACGGAATCTTTTTTAGCGGGACCGCGACCGCGACTAGCGGTGACGACTTCATCTAAAGAAAGACCGGATTCTTTGGCTTTTGCACGGAATTCGTCTAATAATAATTTACGTTTTTCGGATTGTTTGCCGCGTAACATATTATCGACTTGGTTTTTAACAACCATCAAATCATCGAAAGACATTTTTTCGATCAATTTTGCGACTTCTTTACTCATGGTGAGCTTTCCTCTTGTTAAGTTGTACAAATAAAAAGATGCTTTACGAAAAAGCTAAGCGTGATGGGTAACGCATTTGAGATAAAGTCTAACAGAAAAAAATAAAGAATGGAAATGTTTTTCTGTACACTTTATTTGCGACAATAAATACTACAGATTGTTTTACTTTGCAAGCGTTTTTATCAAACTTTTTGGGTGGCGGGTTTTGAGGAGGGCTTTGTGGTATGATTTAGCCACTTGATTCACTTCTTTTTTAGGCAATTTATTGGTCTTGTTATGCAAACTGTTTATGATCCTCAACACCTCGAAACGGAGGTACAAACTTTGTGGGAAAATACCCGTGCTTTTGAAGTGACGGAACACCCTACTAAAGAAAAATTTTATTGTCTTTCTATGTTTCCTTACCCCAGCGGACGGTTGCATATGGGGCACGTTCGTAATTACACGATTGGCGATGTGATTAGCCGTTATCAACGAATGTTGGGGAAGAATGTTCTTCAACCGATGGGCTGGGACGCATTTGGTCTGCCCGCTGAAAATGCGGCGTTGCAAAACAAAACCGCCCCCGCCAAATGGACATATCAAAACATCGACTATATGCGCCATCAATTAAAGCGGTTGGGGTTTGGTTATGATTGGTCGCGTGAAATCGCCACTTGCAAACCAGAATATTATAAATGGGAGCAGTGGTTTTTCACCCGTCTTTATGAAAAAGGATTGGTTTATAAAAAGACCGCCGTCGTTAATTATGATCCCGTCGATCAAACCGTGTTGGCAAATGAGCAAGTGATTGAGGGTCGGGGGTGGCGATCGGGGGCATTAGTTGAACGGCGTGAAATCCCCCAATGGTTTGTCAAAATTACCGCTTATGCCGACGAATTGCTTCAAGGTTTAGATACCCTCGACGGGTGGAATGACGCGGTCAAAACCATGCAACGCAATTGGATTGGACGTTCTGAAGGCGTAGAAATCCACTTCAATGTCAATGGTGAAATCCTTTCTGTTTATACGACGCGCCCCGATACCTTAATGGGCGTTACCTATCTAGCAATCGCCGCAGAACACCCCCTTGCTCAACACGCCGCACAAAACAATCCTGCGTTACTTTCCTTTATAAAAGAATGCGCCCAAACTAGCGTCGCCGAAGCCACCCTTGAAACGATGGAAAAACGCGGAATTGATACGGGTTTATTTGCCACCCACCCGATTTCTGGAGAAACCGTCCCCATTTGGATCGCCAATTTCGTTCTAATGGGATACGGTTCGGGCGCAGTCATGTCTGTTCCCGCGCACGATCAACGCGATTTTGAATTCGCCCAAAAATACAATTTACCGATTAAACAAGTCATTGTAAAAAAAGGAGAATCTGTTTCTGAGAATTTAACTTCTGCAATGGTTGAAAAAGGAATTTTAATTAATTCGGGAGATTTTACAGGATTAACTTCGCAGCAAGCCTTTGATTCCATTGCAAATTATTTAAAAGAACGGGGATTGGGTTCGAAAAAAGTCCATTTTCGCTTGAGAGATTGGGGAGTGTCGCGCCAAAGATATTGGGGTTGCCCGATCCCAATGATTGAAAATGCCAATGGCGACACGATTCCCGCCAGCGAATTTCCGATTGAATTACCCGAAGACGTGATCATGGACGGACCGCAATCGCCCATTAAACAAAATCCAGATTTCTATCAATTGGAAAATGGGCATCGCCGAGAAACCGATACCTTTGATACCTTTATGGAATCTTCGTGGTATTACGCGCGATTTGCCTGTCCAAATGCGGAGAAAATGCTCGATGAAAAAGCGGATTATTGGTTGCCTGTTGATCAATACATTGGCGGGATTGAACACGCTATTCTACATTTATTATATGCGCGGTTTTTTCATCGTTTATTAAGGGACGAGGGTTTGGTCAAAACTGATGAGCCTTTCAAACGCTTATTAACGCAAGGTATGGTGATCGCTGAAACCTTTTATCGGGAAGAAAACGGCAAAAAAACCTATTTCAATTTAACCGAAGTCACCGTTCAACGCGATGAAAAAGGCAAAATTATCGGGGCGATTTTAAATGCTGACGGGCAAGCGGTTCAGGTTGGAAACGTCGAAAAGATGTCGAAATCGAAAAATAACGGGGTTGATCCGCAAGTGATGATCGAGCGTTATGGCGCGGATACGGTAAGGTTATTTATGATGTTTGCGTCGCCGCCCGAGCAATCGTTGGAATGGTCAGACAGCGGCGTAGAAGGCAGTTTTCGCTTCTTAAAACGGCTGTGGCGACAAGTGACCGCGCATCTCGACAATCCCGCTTCAGAGAGCGTTTCGCTTTCAGAAATGGACAAAAATCTCCGCCGCCAAATCCACGAAACCATCGCCAAAGTTAATGACGATTTATCCCGTCGTTACACCTTCAATACCGCGATTGCGGCGTGCATGGAATTGTTAAATGCGTTAAATCGTGGTGAAAATTCAGCAATCGTTAAAGAAGGGTTGGAAGCGGTGATTTTGATGCTTTCTCCGATTGTCCCACACATTTGTCAAAAACTCTGGGAAATGTTAGGACGCGAGGGATTAATTATCGATGCACCCTTTCCACAAGTTGATGAATCTGCACTGATTAAATCGACGCTACAATTAACCGTTCAAGTGAATGGAAAAATGCGCGCTCAATTAGAAATTCCGGTTGATGCCAATCAAACAACGGTTGAACAACTGGCTTTACAAATCCCTAATGTCCAACGTTTCACCGACGGCAAACAAACCGTTAAAATCATTTATGTCGCGGGCAAGTTGCTCAATATCGTTGTAAAATAGCTTTTCTTTTAACTTGTTCCCATGCGCCCGCGTGGGAATTTATTTTTAAGAACTAAAAGATGACTCAGACATCGTAAGCATCGTTATAATTAACACACAAAAAGGACATAACAAATGACTACCCCGTTGAAATTATTTTTTTCTTATTCACACGAAGATGAAAGTTTTAAGAACAAATTAAACAAACATCTCAAAATGTTGCAACATTTAAATATCATTAGTGCGTGGCAAGATCGTGATATTAGTGCGGGTAGTGAATGGGAAGCAGAAATCTTAGGAAATTTAGAGCAAGCCGATATAATTTTGTTATTAGTCAGCGATAATTTTTTAGCGTCAGATTATTGCTGGGGCAAAGAAATGGAGCGGGCTTTGCAACGTCACGAGGAAGGAACTGCCCGCGTTATTCCTATCATTTTAAAACCCGTCGATGGTTGGTATCAAGCCCCGTTTGGTAAATTACAAGCTCTTCCAAAAGATGCTAAACCGATTAGTACTTGGTCAAATGAAGATGAGGCTTATGCAAACATTGCAGCGGGCATTAGAAAAGTTGCTGAAAATATGAGCAAAAATTCTAAAATAACGTCAAATAAATCTGCTCAAAAAACAG
Organism: Pseudomonadota bacterium; assembly: GCA_041161065.1. GTDB lineage: Bacteria > Pseudomonadota > Gammaproteobacteria > Beggiatoales > Beggiatoaceae > DYRG01. The sequence continues at coordinate 11,383 of JBEAVE010000001.1, forward strand.
AAACAGAAAGTGGAAGTTCAAAAAGTCGTCGATTACAACGCAGAATTGATGAATTAGAATCGCAATTGGATTTGATTAGCAAACGGCTTTCTTTATTGAAAAGCAGTGAAACAACTGAAACAAGAGTCGAGGAAAAACTCCGTTTGCAAACGTTAATCGCAGAAGATGAAAAGAAACGCCAAGAAATTGAAACCGAATTAGATAACTTAGAGGAGCAATTATCATGAAAACGTTAGTTTTAGCAACTGTGTTGAGTTCTGTTTTATTAGGCAGTTGTGCAACCTCGCCATTGGGAAGAAATCAAATCGCTTTATTACCCGATGATCAAATGTCACAAATGGGAATTCAGGCTTTCAATGAAACCAAACAAAAAACACCTGTTGAAACCTCGCCACAAATCAATAATTACGTTAAATGTATCGCTAATGCAATCACTCGGGAAGTCGGCGGACAATGGGAGGTTGTTGTGTTCAAAGACAAATCCGCAAATGCTTTCGCTTTACCGGGTAGTAAAATCGGTGTTCATTCAGGGATTTTAGACGTTGCAAAAACGCAATCTCAATTAGCCGCCGTGATTGGTCATGAAATCGCCCACGTTCTTTCAAAACATGGCAATGAACGGGTTTCTCAAGAAATGGTCGTCAAAGAAGGCTTAAATATTACGCAAGGTTTGTTAGGTGCAAATGGCGTAAATCCTAATGTATCTGCATTACTGGGTTTAGGTGCAGAAGTGGGGATTTTGTTACCCTATAGTCGAACCCAAGAAAGTGAAGCCGATTTATATGGTTTAGATTTAATGGCAAAAGCAGGGTTTGATCCGCGTGAAAGCGTGCAATTATGGGAGAATATGAGCAAAGCAGGGGGGAATGGTTCTCTACCTTTTCTTTCAACACACCCTTCGCATTCTACCCGCATAAAAGATTTGCAAAACCGAATTCCTAATGCGTTTATTTTATATAATCAAGCCAGATCATTAGGTAAAAATCCTAATTGTAACCGATAACAACAAATAAAATCAGGAGAAACCCTTATGAAAATCGGAACACCTTTAAGTTCTTCTGCAACAAAAGTCATGTTGCTCGGTTGTGGAGAACTGGGAAAAGAAGTTTTAATTGCATTGCAACGTTTAGGTGTAGAAACCATTGGCGTTGATCGTTATCCTCACGCACCCGGACATCAAGTTGCTCACCGTAGTTATGTGATTCAAATGACCGATGGTGCAGCCTTAAAAGAAATCATTGATCGAGAAAAACCTCACTTTATTGTTCCAGAAATTGAAGCTATTGCAACGCCTGTTTTATTGGAAATTGAAAAGGAAGGATTAGCAACGGTTATTCCCACCGCAAGAGCTGCTTTTCTTACCATGAATCGCGAGGAAATTCGACGCTTAGCCGCAGAAGAACTCGATTTGCCTACTTCGCGTTATGTGTTTGCCGAAGAATTAAATGAACTACAAACCCTTATTAACCGCGATATTGGTTTCCCTTGCATTATAAAGCCCGTCATGTCTTCCTCTGGAAAAGGGCAATCTTTTGTTAAGTCATTTGAGGAAATAGAAACCGCTTGGCATTACGCAATGGACGCGGGACGGGTTAATTGTAGTAAAGTTATTGCTGAATCTGTCATTGAATTTGATTATGAAATTACGCTTTTAACCGTGAGAGCAAAAGAGAGCAACGGTGAAATAAAAACCCATTTCTGCGAACCCATTGGGCATATTCAAATTGGAGGAGATTATGTAGAAAGTTGGCAACCACATTCTATGTCAGAGAAAGCCTTAGAAAAAGCCCAACACATTGCAAAAACGATTACAACAGCGTTAGGTGGACAAGGTATTTTTGGGGTAGAATTATTTGTCAAAGGAGAGGAAGTTTATTTCAGTGAAGTTAGCCCGCGTCCTCACGATACGGGAATGGTTACAATGATTTCTCAAGTGCAAAATGAATTTGAATTACACGCGAGAGCATTATTAGGATTGCCTGTTTCTACACAATTACGTCGTTCGGGAGCAAGTGCGGTAATTTATGGGGGTATGAATGAAAAAGGTATCGCATTTGAAAATATCGAGCAAGCATTGAGTATTCCAGAAACCGATTTACGCTTATTTGGAAAGCCAGAATCTTTTATCAAACGGCGAATGGGAGTGGCGTTAGCAAGCGGTGATTCAACTGAACAAGCTAGAGAACGTGCTAAAGCCTGTGCGAATTTAATTAAGCCCGTAAAATAATGGAAATCTTGGTTTTTGAACCCACAAAACAACCCGTACTAGTGAAACAGTTAGATGCTTTACCAGAAAACGGGTTTATTTGGATCAATATCAATCGAGAAACCCATCAAAATTGGGTAAAGAAATGTCAAGCAATTGTGGGTTGCAACTTTAATATTCACGAATATCATATTAAAGATAGTTTGAATGCAACACACCCGCCACATTTTAGTGGAATGAAACACTATGATATGTTGGTTTTGCACAGTTTTATTCAAGAGAAACCGAGTTTTCAAGCAGAAACTTGTCCGATTTTATTTTTTCTCAGTGAAAAATGTTTGGTGAGTGTGTATTCTCCCGAGAGCAACTTAACGCAAAAAGTCAAAGAAAAATTATTTGAACGACAAAGCCATCATCAACCCGATGAACCTGCCGAGTTGCTCTATTTTTTGGTTAATATGCTAACAGATGATTTTTTATCTTTGCGCGAACCGTCTGCACAGGGAGAAACGTGGCGAAATTTGCTTTTGGATCGACGGTTTCAAAACTGGGAATCTTTATTAGAAAATCGTTTGAAATTACGCTATTTCTCAAGTTTGTGTGAACAGCATTTGAATATTTTAGAAGAATGGCGTAATGATACTAATTATCAAATCGATGAAGATACCGCAATTCATTTTAATGATATTGAAGAGCATTTTGAACGGGTTTTGCGGCATATTGAACGGTTGCAAAGTGAAATGGATTTTTTAATTCAACTCAACTTTTCTGCGATGACGCAACGTTCAAATAGAATTGTTGAAATGCTGACGGCAGTTTCTGTGATATTTCTTCCTCTCAATTTAATTGCAGGTATTTTTGGAATGAACTTCGCGCTAATTCCTTTTCAAAATGCACCCTTTGGATTTTATGGAACGGCATTAAGTTTATGCGGGTTTGGTTTTGGATTATTTTTCTTTCTCAAATGGAAAAAATGGATTTAATATGGCTATTGAAAAGAATCGTTTTATTGTGAATCGTCAAGGGAAAGTTCGGCACGTCCATTTTGTAGGAATTGGTGGGATTGGAATGGGTGGAATTGCTGAAGTAATGAAGCACTTAGGTTACACTGTGTCGGGTTCTGATGTGCAACCCAATGCAATGACACACCGATTAGAAGAGTTAGGTGTAAAAGTGTTTATAGGTCACGCGTCGACAAATATTTGTGGCTGTGACGTTATTGTGCGTTCAAGTGCAATCAACGAAGAGAATCCAGAAATCATTGCGGCGAGAGAAACTCGTATTCCTGTTGTTAGACGTGCAGAAATGTTAGGTGAGCTAATGCGCTTTCGCCAAGGCATTGCAATTGCGGGTACACATGGTAAAACAACTACCACTAGTTTATGTGCTTGTTTATTAGCTGAAGGGGGATTAGAACCGACATTTGTTATTGGAGGAAGGTTAAACAGTATTGGAACAAATGCAGGGCTAGGATCGGGAGAATATTTGGTTGCTGAAGCCGATGAAAGTGATGCGTCTTTTTTACATTTGCAACCGATTATTACGATTGTAACAAATATTGATGCCGATCACATGGAAACTTACGGCGGAGATTTTGAGAAACTTAAAGAAACTTTCGTCAATTTTTTATTGCAATTGCCATTTTATGGATTGGCAATTTTATGTTTAGATGATCCCGTCATTCAAGATATTTTACCGCGTTTGAGCAAACCGGTTTTAACCTATGGTTTAACGTCGCAAGCGGATATTTATGCAACGGATATTGTGCAAATGGGTAAAAATACGCATTTCAAAGTATCGCGACAAGATTGTCCAAATTGGTTAGAAATTACTTTAAATTTACCGGGTAAGCATAATGTGAGCAACGCATTAGCAGCGATTGCTGTTGCACACGAGGTTGGCGTGCCAGATTCGGCTATTTGCAAGGCGTTACAAAGTTTTGAAGGGATTGGACGGCGTTCGCAATTAGTGGGAGAAATTGAAACACCCAAAGGGAAGATTTTGTTAATTGATGATTATGGTCATCACCCTAAAGAAATTGAAGCAACGATTGAAGCAATCCGGCAAGGTTGGGCGGGAAGAAGATTGGTAACAGTATTTCAACCGCATCGTTATTCGCGGACGCGAGATTTGTTTGCAGATTTTGTGCAAGTGCTTGCAAAACAAGAAGTTTTAATGCTGTTAGAAATTTATCCAGCGGGAGAACCGCCGATTGTGGGCGCAGATGGCATGAGTTTATTTCGAGCAATATGTGCGAAAAATCCTGCACTTAACGCGCATTTTGCCGAAAAACCCGCACAAGTACCCCGTTTATTAAAAGACATTATTCAAGACGGGGACATTGTACTGACACTGGGCGCGGGAAATATTGGCAGTTTGGCGATGATGTTGCCAGAACATTTGGCGATACCCATTAAAAACACTGAGATTTTTTAGATGAAATTGCATATTTTAGGCATTGGCGGGACTTTTATGGGAAGTTTGGCAATTTTAGCCAAAAAACTCGGGCATGACGTTGAAGGATCAGACGCTCATATTTACCCCCCAATGAGCGAGCAATTACAATCACATAGCATCGTTTGTTATGAAGGTTATCACCCCGCGCATTTACAAGACAAAATTGATTTAGTGATTATCGGAAATGCGTTATCTCGCGGTAACTTAGCAGTCGAATATGTTTTAAATCAGGGGATTACTTATATTTCTGGCGCGCAATGGCTTTCTGATCATGTTTTGCCGCAATATTGGACAATCGCCGTCGCGGGCACGCACGGGAAAACCACGACAAGTTCGATGGTTGCATGGATTTTAGAATTTGCTGGATTACAACCGAGCTTTCTTATTGGTGGTGTTCCTCTTAATTTCGGGGTTTCTGCGCGCTTAGAAAAAGGTCAATATTTTGTGATTGAAGCCGATGAATATGATACGGCTTTTTTTGATAAGCGTTCTAAGTTTGTACATTATCGTCCGCGCACAGCAATTTTGAACAATTTAGAATACGATCATGCGGATATTTTTTCTGACATTGCTGCTATTCAAAAACAGTTTCACCATTTGATTAGAACGATTCCCAGTGAAGGTTCTATTATTTGTAATGCAGCGGATAAAAATTTAGAAGAAACGTTGAAACAAGGATATTGGACACCCGTTTGTTATTTTAATGATTCAAAAGAGTGGACTTTTAAGTCTTTAACCAATGATGGAAGTCATTTTGAAGTGTATTTTAATCAGTGCAAACAAGGTGAAGTAAAATGGCAATTATTGGGAGAACATAATCAATTAAATGCGTTAGCAGCCATTGCGGCGGTTCAACAAATTGGCATTTCTCCAACCATTGCCTGCCAAGCATTGCAACAATTTCAAAATGTCAAACGGCGTTTAGAAATTATCTGTGAGAAAAAAGGGATTGTCATTTATGATGATTTTGCGCATCACCCAACCGCTATTGCAACTACTTTAACAGGATTGCGAGAAAATGTAAAAAAAGCGAGAATTTTCGTGGTGTTAGAAGCGCGTTCAAATACCATGAAATTAGGTATTCACCGTGAGCAATTAAGCCATTCTTTGCATAAAGCTGATAAAGTATTTGTCTTTCAACCGCCTTCACAAACTTGGCAATTTCCTACCGATCATCATCATATTCAACTCTTTCAAACAACTGACGATTTACTCCATACACTCATAAAAGAAAGTCAAAGCGGTGATCACATTGTAATTATGAGCAATGGTGGGTTTGAAAATATCCATCAACGGTTGTTGAATCAGTTATGAACACGCTAACATTGCAAGATGTTATTGAAGAAGTGAGCAAGTTGCACGCACAATGGCAAACAACTGCCTTGCAATTTCCTCCCTTATCGTCAATACAAATTGATGAAGCTGTCAAAAAAGAAGTTTGGAAGCAAGGAAAAGTCAAATTATTTCATTATAAACCCGTAACTACACAAACCACTCAAACGCCTTTATTGATTGTTTATGCAATGGTGAATCGACCTTATATTGTAGATTTGCAACCTGATCGATCTTTGATTAGAAAATTATTAGAAAAAGGTCACGATATTTATTTGTTAGATTGGGGTTATCCAGACATTTCTGATTCGGGTTTGACATTAGAATATTTTATTGAAGATTGTTTGAAGAAAGCTGTTGATTGGATTTGTGCGCATCATGGGATTTCAAAAATTCAGTTGTTGGGGATTTGTCAAGGTGGTACATTAAGTTTGTGTTTTACGGCATTACATCAGTCGCAAATTTGCTCACTTATTACGATGGTAACACCTGTTGATTTTCATACACCCGATAATTTATTGACGCATTTGTGTCGAGAAATTGATATTGATTTGTTAATTGATACGATGGGGAATATTTCTGGGCAATGGTTGAATGGGTTATTTTTATCATTGAAACCGTATCGATTAATGAGCCAAAAGTATATTCAACTGCTTGAAAAAATAGATCATTTAGAAACCGTAAATAATTTTTTAAGAATGGAAAAATGGATTTTTGATAGTCCCGATTTACCTGCTGAAACAGCTCGACAATTTATCAAAGCCTTCTTTCAACAAAATGCGTTAATTAAGGGGCAATTTTATTTGAATCAACAGCGGGTAAATTTGAAGGAAATAACTGTCCCCATTTTGAACATTTACGCATTGCAAGATCATTTAGTGCCACCCGCATCTTCAAAAGCATTAAAGGATTACATTTCCAGTGAAGAATATCAAGCATTTGCATTTGACGGCGGGCATATTGGGATTTATGTGAGTGGTCGGGCACAGCGGGAGATTGCGCCGTTGATCGGTGGGTGGTTGAGCGCGCACGATTGACGGTATGCTCTTTGCATTCAGTTAAGAAAAATTCCAATTTTCTAAGGAATGCAAGGACTTATTTATGGCTGTCGTGCAAGCTGTTTTTCACTTTGAACGGGTTGATGCGTTCCCCGTCGGTGATTTTTCTTATCAAGTGCGCCAATTGGTTGTTCCCGAAGCCAGCAGTTGGGAATCTCCCACTGACGTGGTGGTCGATTGGGGCGATCCAGCCTGTTCGATCAATCCCGAATCGATTGTTCAAGCTGCTGCGGGTGGGCATTCCGCCTCGTTGTTTGGGCGCAGTTGGCTGCATTTTCATCGCCCGACCCAAACGCTAACCTTTGCCGTTGATCGGTTGGGAATGTTTCCTATCTTATTGGCGCACAACGATTTTTCAGCATTAATCGCCAGTGATATTCCCGCATTAAGCCAATTATTGGGTATCGACGCGCGCCCTGATCCGCAAGCTCTTGTGGATTTATTGGGATTTGGGCAATTGTTGGGAGAAAACAGTGTGTTGCGTGGCGTTCAGCATTTGTACGGCGGCACAATCGGGCGAATGAGCGGCGATGGACAACTTCAATTACAACACGCGATGCCGTTTGGATTGCCCGAAACTCTCGCGTCCGCGTCGCAGGGGATCGAAGTATTAATAACCGCAATGGACAAACGGTTGCGCGCCGATCCCGAAGCATTGCTGCATTTGCGCGGCGATTTGGAATCTTTAACCTTATTGGCGGCGGCTCTCGCGGCAGGACATCGCCCCCGTTTATTGTATTACGGCGACATCAATAGCCCCGAACTCAAACTGGTCGAACAAGCAGCGGATGCGGTGGACGCGGAATTGTACATTGGGATTTTAACCCCTCAGCATTTTCACAGCGCGCGCTATGTGACAGCGCAATTGGGCGGCGGCGAAGTGCCGTTGTATCGTTCTCATGCGTTGGTGTGCGCGGAATTGGTGGCTCGAACGCGCGGCACAACCTTAATTACCTCGACGGGCGGACAGCTTTATCGCGGTTTGTCGCAATTGCCTTTTGAAAACCATGTTATGCAATTGAAACGGGCATTTCCTCACTTAATTGATCCCTTAAAAGAACGGTTGCAATCGCATTTAGAAATGTATTCAGATGAAATGTCGGTGTATTTTGGAGAAATCCTGCGCCGCCGCGATGGGGCAGATTTACAGATTTTAATGCGGGATTATGCGAGATCGCACCCGTTTTTAGACCCCGAAGTGATTGATGTGTTATCAGGATTGCCTATTGAAACAAGACGTTACGGACATTTTTATCGTCAAGTCCTCGATGTTCTTAATCCCAACTTGGCGCGGCTGCCTTGCCCTCGTTACGTTCGAGAAGAAACCACTCTTTATCCACTTCATTTGAACGGTTCTTCCGTGAACAATGAACCTTTATGGTTATATTCGGCGTTACAAAACATGGGGTTATGTGAAAATGAAATTCAATATGGCACAAAACAACTCTTGCAAGATAACGAACCCGACCAACGTGTTCATTTTACAGGCATTTTAGGTGCGTACAATGGCTGGGCAACTTATTTAGCCAACCGCCAAACCACTTACGCTTCTTAAAACCTAGCAATAAACCATTAATCTGATAATGAAGCCAGTTGCTCTGCTTGATGTTCACGAATTAATGGTTCAATGACAACATCTAAATTTCCTTCCAAAATTTCACTCAATTTATAGAGCGTTAAATTGATTCGGTGCTCTGTTAAACGACCCTGTGGATAATTATAAGTTCTAATCCGTTCAGAACGATCGCCACTTCCCACTAAAGATTTGCGCGTTGCAGCTTGTTCGGCGCGCTGAGTTTCTCGCTGAATTGAAATCAAACGGGATTGCAATAATGACATTGCTCGCGCACGGTTCTTATGTTGTGACCGCTCATCTTGACATTCCACCACAATGCCCGATGGCAAATGGGTAATTCTAATCGCTGAATCGGTTTTATTAACGTGTTGTCCGCCCGCGCCTGATGCTCTAAAAGTATCGGTTTTCAAATCCGCTGGATTGATTTCAATTTGATCGACTTCTTCTATTTCTGGCATTATAGCAACCGTACACGCTGAGGTATGCACTCTTCCTTGCGCTTCGGTTTCTGGGACTCGTTGAACTCGATGCCCACCCGATTCAAATTTCAAACGCGAATAAACGTTATTGCCACTAATGCGTAAAATGATTTCTTTGTAACCCCCGTGTTCTCCATGATTTGCACTAATAACTTCCACTGTCCAACGCTGCGTTTCAGCATAACGCATATACATTCTCGCCAAATCACCTGCAAAGATTGCTGCTTCATCGCCTCCAGTGCCCGCACGGATTTCTAAAAAAGTATTGTGATTATCATCGGGGTCTTTAGGAAGTAATAAAATTTGCAAGGCTTGTTCTAATTCAAGCACTTTAGCTTTTGCAATGTCAATTTCCTCAGCTGCCAGTGCGCGCATTTCTTCATCGGGTTCATTAAGCATTTCTTGAGCTTGAATGACTGATTGTTGTGCATTTTTATAGGCTTGAAAACTTTCTGCCAATTCTTTAAGTTCGGCATATTCAATAGATAATTGACGAAATTTATCGCTGTTTCCTAAAATTTCACTATCCGATAATAAAATACCGACTTCTTCAAATCGTTCGGCTAAATTTTCTAATTTTGTTTGAATCGATGCTTTCATGATTTTTCTAAGTTATTTGAAAAGAAAACTCGTTACTAAGCAAGACTTAATAACGAGAAAAGGAGATTACTTTTTGTTCCGTGCTTCGTTGAGGATTTCATTGACTGCTTTGAAAAGATTTTTAGTCCCTTCTGTTTGATCGCTATTAATCCGATATTTACCATTGATGATCAACATTGGTACAGAGGAAATTCCATAGGCTTGCGTTAAACGCAGTGCATTACGGATTTTCATATCAACGGCAAATGAATTAAAGGCTTTAGAGAAATCCTCTTTGCTCACGCCGGCGACTTCATTAAAGAACTGGGCAATTTCTTCTTCGGTGTTTAAGTTCCGTTTCTTTTGTGGATCGTGCATGGCTTCAAAGATAGGCGTGTGCATTTTCTCAGCAATATTTAAGGTTTCTGCAACATAAAATACCTTTGCCATTTCAGTCCATTTATGTTTCAATTCCAACACAGCGGGCATTCTGATAAAAGCGACATCATTAGGTTTTGTTTTCAACCATTCACTAAGCAACGGTTCTAAGTGGTAGCAATGGGGACAACCGTACCAAAAGATTTCTACTACTTCTAATTTGTTCTTATCATCGAAGCGTTGTGGAACAGACACTTCTTCATAGAGATTTTCTCCCGCTTGAACAACACTACAGAAATGCAAACTGAGTAACAACGTGAAAAAAAAGCGTGCGATTTTCATAAAACTCCTCGTCATGACGTAAAATGGTGGATAAATTATACGGACTTACTTCAAATGCGTCGACTTTAGGGTTAATCATTGATTTTTCAAGAGGACATTTAGATGAACGGGTATTTTTTAGCGGGCGATATCGGCGGCACCAAAACATTTCTAGCATTAGCCGATTCAAATGGACAAATCCTTAAAGAACAGCGATTTGATAGTTTGATTTATCCTAATTTAATGAGTATGTTAAACGTTTTTCTGGCAGATAATCCCCCTATTTCTAGTTTGTGTTTGGGAGTCGCGGGACCGATTGTGAATCAAAATGCGAAAATTACCAATCTCCCTTGGGAAATAAAAACCGACGAATTAATGACCCATTTGAATTGTAAAAACGTGAAGTTAATCAATGATTTTGCGGCGATTGGATATGGTGTGACGACATTACAACCGCACGACTTGGCGTATTTGCAAAAGGTTTCTCCACAAACGTCCGCGCCGTTTTTAATTTTAGGTGCAGGCACGGATTTGGGCATGGCAACGATGATGGACGGGCGCATTATACCCAGCGAAACCAGCCACGCCACGTTTGCCCCCGATGATGCACAGCAACGCCAACTTGTTGAATGGGCGGCGAAAAACACCGCGCGGGTTACTAATGGCTATTTTTTATCGGGGATCGGTTTAATACGCTTGTACGGATTTATTTGTGAAACACAAGGTTTTTCAAAGAGTTACCAATCTGCAGCGGACATTAGCCGTGCCGCACTCTTAAACGCTGATTTAGCCGCGATTTCTGCATTGCATTTATTTGTCAGAATTTATGGAAGCGTGACAGGAAATCTTGCATTAAGTTGTTTGCCGTATGGAGGAATTTTCATTGCAGGGGGCATTGCACCCAAGATTTTACCTGCATTACAAAATGGCGAATTTATCGAAGCATTTTCTAATAAACCTCCTATGTCTCATTTATTGAAACAAATGCCCGTTGCGGTTGTTTTAACTGAAAAAGTGGGTTTGCTTGGCGCATTACAACAAGCGATTTCCTTATCAAAAAACTAAAATTATCGATTGATTTCATGACGGCGAGATTGAACAAGATGAAGGGTAATGGGGTGATGTTTGCCTTTGAGGAAAACTTGCCCGACAGGTTCGGTAATGAATTGGTCTTTTACATAATACAAAGTGGCATCGCCAATTAAAATGCGGCACGGATTATTTTCATCGAGGGATTTGTCGAAACTTTCTAAACGTGACGCGGTGTTCACGGTGTCGCCCAATACGGTGTATTCCTGCCGTCCGCTGCTGCCGAGCGTGCCCGCGACCACCCCTCCCGTAAAAATCCCCACCCGCATACGCAATGGCGGAAATCCTTGCAATTCCCACTCATGCTGCAATTGCACAATCGCCTCGCGCATCGCCAAACTCGCCTCAACCGCATTCACCGCATCGCGCGCAATTTCGGTGTCGGTGTCGCTCGGAATCGGCGCGCCAAAAATCCCCATCACCGCATCGCCCATAAATTTATTCACCTGACCTTGATGATTTTCAACCGCTTGCACCATTTTATCCATGTAATGATTAAGCCATTCCATCAGCACTTGGGGTTCTAACGATTCCGCGAGCGTCGTAAAATTTTGCAAATCGCTAAAAAGCACCGTCGCGGTCAAACGTTGCGGCAATAACCGCCCATTTTGTACATATTTATCGCGCGATTCCCACAATAATTGTGCGATGTCTTTTGAAACGTGGCGACTAAACAAACTCATTAACGCCGCCCGCTCATTGCGCGCCCGATACGCATCGTAAGCCCCTATTAATAATAAACTTATTTGCCAACCCATTAACGGCGCGATCACAATGATCCACACATTAAATACCATAAAACCTTGATAAAACACCGCCCCAATCATCACCAAACCCGCCACATTTACTACCACAAATCGCCCAAAATTTCGCAATCCGCGATAGGAAATGCTTGCTAAACTGCACGCGATCCAAATCCATAATATTTCTAGCCATTCTGGCAAACTTTCGGGTTGTAATGGCGCAGTTCCTTCCGCCCATTGCAATAATTGATTCACCGCATACGCATGAACCGCCGCCCCACAAATTCTTTGATCGCCTTCTAACCATCGACTAAACGGCGTTGTTAAAAAATCAGGCGTTGCTTCCGCACACGTTCCAATGACAATAATGTTATCTCGAATCAAATTAACATCAAACCGATGATCTAAAACATCACTAAAGCTAACTGCTTGAAATGGCGCAGGTGCTGAAGGATAAGTGAGCAAAAACTGATAACCTCCCGCATCGTTTTTCAAATAACCCCCCACATTATTTTTCAACGGTGCTGGAAATAAAACGCCATTACTCCATTGCAATGATCCAGACGGCGAATTTTTAATGTAAATTTTTGACTTTTTCAAATATTCAGAAACCAATTTTAACCCAAAATATTCAAACCATTTTCCTTTCCCATCGTCCATAAAAAATAAACCCCGCCGAATAATATAGCCATCGTCATACAATAAATCATTAAAGGTCACGCGATTGGTGTTTTGTAAAGCGGGGGGTGGAGAAACAAAATGTCCTTGTGCATCAGGGAATTTGGTGATGCCGATAATATTGGTTTGCTGTTGAAATAAGCGGCTGAGTTCTTCAAAAGCAGGGGTTTGATTTAAAGGAACAGGCAAATCTCGATACATATCGAAACCGATCACGCGCGGCGCGTTGTCGATTAAAATTTTAAGTAATTCAATCAAATGCGCATCAGAGATTGGATAACCGTAGCGGCGTTGATCGGCATCGGTGAGCCAAATGAGCGTCACGCGATGGTTGGGGGTAATTTGCGCTGAGCGGTGGGTTAAAATGCCGTCATAGGCTGTTAATTCAAGGGGTTCGAGCGCGCTGCGTGCCCCATAAATCAGCAAAAAAACCAGTTGAGACAACAAAAACAATTGCCCAGCGAGTGGTAATTTGAATACGTGTTGAAACGGTTGCATGATTTGCTTCTTTTGAATGTTTTGTAAAATGCCGCGCAAAAGACATTCCATTTCAACGATTGCTTGAGATGACAAAGTGTTATAAAAAGTCGTCGTCCTCAAACACCACCCTCAAATTTGTTAAACTATTGCACCTGTCAAGGATTTGACACTCGCTTAAATTAAATATGCGTGCTAATCTTAAACATTGAACCCCTCTTTTAGGAGAATAAAATGCAAAAAACTTTAACATTGTTGATAGGTAGCCTGTTTGCTGCAAGTGCGCAATCTGCCGTCGTGATCGAAACCACTACCTCCAATCAACAAGGTTCGCAAAAACAAAAGGTTATTATCGACAGCACCCACGCCCGCATTGAAGCGAGCCCCGATCTTCAGCAATTCATGTTGATTTCATTTGCCGATAAAAAAAGTTACATGATCAATATGAAACAAAAACAAGCGATTGATATGACCCCACCTTCCGCCCCGCCCGCGGATTTCCTCAAACATTTGCAACAACAACCCCCGCAAAATGTTCCCGAAGCCAAAGTGGAATTGGTAAAGAAAGGCAATGGTCCAGAAATTGCCGGCTACCCCACCACGCATTATCAAATTATTGCAAATGATACGGTTTGTTCTAATGAATTTCTCGCTGAAAAAGCCTTGCAACATCCTCAAATTAAAGTTTTCGCGGATTATATGCAAAGTATGAAAGCCGAACGTAAGAAAGTCATGGGCGATTTTATACCAAAAGCAGCTGATCCTTGTATGCAAGCCGCCGAGAAACTTAGTGAGCAAGTTATGAAACTCGGGTTGTCCATGCGAAGCACCGATCAAGAAAACAACGTTCGCCAAGAAGTGTTGAGCCTTAAAACAGAGGAAAAAGTCGAGGAAAATACCTTCAAATTACCCGACGGATTTGAAATCATGACTCCCCAACAAATGTTACAACGCGCAATGCAACAAGGTATGCAAGGAAGTATGCAACCCAATCAAAGCATGGACAGTATGCAAATGTCCCCTGAACAACGCCAAAAAATGCAGCAAGAATTTATACAACGTTTAGAGGAAGCGCGCAAAAATAATCCGCCTCCCCAGAAATAATCTTTTGTTCCCGCCGCTGCGGGAATTTTTAATCATTAATTAAAACAACTGCTATTACAAAAATAATAAAAAACCGTTTTGAATACGTTTCTTTGACCATTTGTTTAACTTCAAAACAGGATACCACCAAATCATGAGCCAGTCCGTTACAACGATTCAAAAACAGCCCTATTGGGTATTGGGCGGTTTTATTGCTATTCTGGTTATTATGCTCAGTGCAACAAGTATTAGTTTAACCAGTTTAAGTGCTATCAATCAACGATTAGAACATCTCGTTAAAAAGCATAATGTCAAATTGCAATATATGGAAAATATGCGGGATTTGATTCGTGAGAGAATGCTTAATGTTTTTACCGCGCTTAATTTAGATGACGCTTTCAAAATTGAAGAAGAATGGGAAGTGTTTAGCCAGCGCGCTCGAGAGTTTATTGCAACCCGCGAAAAACTTTATAAATTAGATGTTACAACTGAAGAAAAAAATCGCATAGAAAGTCAGCGTAAAATATTAGCGCAAGGTCAAATTGTTATGTCGCAAATCTTTGATTTAATTCGTGAAAGTAACTATGTACAAGCGAGATATAATATCTTTAATGCGCTAAGAGTGAATAATGAAATTATTGATGAATTGACCTTAATGATTAAGGTTGGACATGATGTTTCTAAAAAAGAATTAAGTGAAGCCGCTGAGAATTATCTACAAACCCGCCGCAATATTTTCATACTCGATGTTATTGCCGTTTTAATTTGTTTATTAATTGCGGTGGTGGTTTTTCGTAATTTGCGGGTTAATCAACAGAACATTACCCATGCAGTCGATGCATTAAAACAAGCAAATGAAAAACTAGAAGCGCGGGTATTGAAACGCACGCAAGATTTATTAAGTTTGCGCGATGAAGCCGTGAATGCAAATAAAGCAAAATCCCGATTTCTCGCTAATATGTCGCACGAATTACGCACCCCCTTAAATGCAATCATTGGTTATAGCGAAATCTTAATTGATGATGCAGAGGAAAATAATCTCGTTGATGAATGCCAAGATTTGCATAAAATTTTAGCAGCAGGTAAGCATTTATTGGATTTGATCAATGATATTTTAGACATTTCAAGAATTGAAACTGGTAATTTAGATATTGAGTTAGAAACATTCTTGCTTAAACCCTTAATTCAAGAAGCCATTGATGTGATGCACCCTTTATTTGATCAACGTAGCAATTCTTTTAATTTTAATTATGATGAACACTTAACAAGTGTATTTGCTGATCCGAGAAGAATTCGCCAAATTTTATTTAATTTATTGAGCAACGCTAATAAATTTACTGAGCATGGACAAATCACTTTGAACGTAAAAGAACATTACATTAATGAGAGCAAATGGATACGTTGTGAAGTAATTGACACGGGAATTGGAATTAGTGCAGAAGATCAAAAGAAAGTATTTGAAGCCTTTACGCAAGTTGATGCATCAGCAACCCGAAAATATGGAGGAACGGGATTAGGATTAGCGATTAGTTTGCGGTTTTGTCAAATGATGGGCGGCACGATTGAATTACAAAGCCAATTAGGCAAAGGAAGTACGGTCGCAGTATTACTTCCATTGAATACAAAATTGAAATAAATTACCTACCCAATAGACTCTCAAAATGTCAGAAGAAAATACGTTAGAAGAAACGCTAAAAATTTTACGGGCGGATTACGCAACCAAATTACCTGCTGCGTTGCAAGCCATTGATGAAGTTTGGCAGCAACTTGAAATCAATTGGCAAACGCCTACTTTGGAAGAATTACACGGCAAAGTTCATCGAATCGCAGGCGCGGCGGGGAGTTTCGGGTTTCCAGAATTAGGGCTTGCGGCAAAGGAATTAGAGGTTTTTCTACAAGAATTACATCATTATCCACACCCCGCCACCAATAATGAACTTCAAAAGATCAACGATGCGTTGATTTCAATTCGTCATTTGGCGCAGCTTTCTGCATCATCAACGGTTGTAATGGTAGAAACCCCCGCCCCCATTTCTAGCACCATAACAAACAAGCGTTCTAAAGGTAAGTTAATTTATTTGTGCGATGATGATAAAGAACTCGCAAATTTTATTGCTACTCATTTACGTCATCATGGTTATGAAGTGGTAATATTTAATGCGGTTGATGAGTTACCTTTTGCTTCAAAACAACGCCCCCCCGATGCTTTATTAATGGATATTATGCTAACTGATGATGATTTAGCGGGTCCACGCATTATTTTGAATATTCAAAAACGTCGACAAATCCCTTTGCCCGTTATCTTTATGTCAGCGCGTTTGGATATTAAAGCAAGATTAGCGGCAGTGAGAGCAAATGGGCTGGCTTATTTCACTAAACCTGTTGATATTAAAGGTTTATTAGCGAAGTTAGATAAAGTCACTCGAACGATTCCGAATCCGCCTTATCGGGTTTTAATTTTTGACGATAAAACCTCGCTGGGTGAGAAACTAGCAGAGAAACTTCGCACGGGAGATTTTCAAATTAAAACCTTTAATAAATCAATGCAATTTATGAATGTATTGGATAAGTTCACGCCCCATTTGATTATGGTACATACGCAATTGTCGGCAATGAGTGGTTCTGAATTAGTCGGCATGATTCAACAACAGAGCAACTTTGAGGATATTCCAATCATTTTCTTTTCTTCGCAGTTTGATCAAGCGTCAAATGCGGCGCAAAGAACAGGGATTGGTGAGAATTTCATTTACGGGGATATTAATACCGAGAATTTGCTCTCATTAGTGACGTATCACATTAGAAAGTTTCTTTTAGCGCGCCAAGAACATGAGGAATCGATGCCGCAAGGTTCGCCGCGCGGGCGTGACCGTTTTACGAGCCTTTACAAACAGCGTTATCTTTTGGATCAAGTTGAAATCGCTTGCAAAACACTTGATTCAAAATTTCCTCCCGTGTTGTTATATATTAAATTAGATTTTGAAAAGGACATTAAATCGAGCCTACTTGAAACCTTTATGGTAGAAACGATCCAATTTTTAGAAAAGCTCGTGTATAAAATGGAAGCGGTGTCGTGCTTAAAACAAGGTGAGTTTGCATTATTAACGTTAGAACGTCCGCCAGAAAACATTCGTGCGTTAATTGAGTTTATTCGTACCTCTTTGATTTTTCAGTGTATTGATTCGGAAGAAGGGATTGATCATTGCCATTGTTATATTGGTACAGCGATTTGTACGCCCACCCAACTTCCTCAAGATGTTTTTCAGATTGCAGAAAGTGATTGCTATCAACAAATTAAAACACTTTCTTCGGGGGCGGTAAATTAGCAAGTTGATATAAGTTGCTCAATTCTTCTTCGCCCAACAAAACACTGTGTCCCATACGCAATCCTTTGGGTAATAAAATCGGTCCAAACCGAATTCGCATCAAACGGCTCACTTGAATACCCTGCGATTCCCACAAACGGCGCACTTCACGATTGCGTCCTTCGTGTAAAACCACGTGATACCAATGGTTTGCGCCGTCGCCGCCCGCATCGACAATCCGATCGAATTTCGCCATGCCATCGACCAACATCACCCCGTTGCGCAACCGTTCGAGCATTTCGTCGTCGACTTTTCCCAACACGCGCACCGCATATTCGCGCTCAATTTCGTGCGACGGGTGCATTAAATTGTTCGCCAATTCGCCGTCGGTCGTGAACAGCAACAGCCCCGACGTGTTCAAATCGAGCCGCCCAATCGCAATCCAGCGCGCGCCTTTGAGAAACGGCAGTCGCTCGAACACCGTTTTTCGCCCTTCGGGATCGCGACGAGAGGTCACTTCGCCGAGCGGTTTGTGATAACACAGCACTTGCGCAGGCGTGGGCGCGGCTTTTAATCGATCAATGCGCCGTCCGTCGAGTCGAATGTCATCGCGCGCCGTCACCCGATCGCCCAATTGCGCGGTTTTTCCGTTCACAATCAAGCGTTGCTGCGTGATCCAACCCTCAATTTCTCGCCGCGATCCCAATCCCGCCCGCGCCAACACCTTTTGTAATTTCTCTGAATTGTCCATATTTGTTTCTTTACCTTTTTCTTTAATGGCGCGTGAGTATATTTACGGCTAATTCCTTTGCCGCGATGGCTAGGCGTTCATCATTTGTCCACAATTGCTGACAACGATGAAACTGCGCCGTTGCTAAATGGAGTGCATCGGGCGTTTTCAGATTATATTGCACCCTTAACGATAAAGCTATTTCATAAATAGCTGCAGGTATTGGTAAAATCTGCAAAATATCCAGAAATTGCTCATAGCGTAGCAATAAAGAATTATTAACATTACGCAATGGTTTAACTAACACTTCCAAACGCACTAATGGAGAAATCACCAAAGCAGTTTCTCTATCTAAAAAAGAGAGTTTTTCTTCAATATTACTCGCAAAAAGTGGGTGACGTTCTACCAAATAAATGACAATGCAACTATCGAAGTAAATCATTTTAACAGATCGTCCCAATTATCCCGATTTCTTTGAATCATTTCCTCAATTGCAATCGGATCACCTATTGCCGCATCGGTAAACAACGGGGAATGTAATAATGCCAACATTGCTTGATTATTTCCTTGTTTTTCAACAGGTTCTAATAATGTAACAACTGCCCGCATTGGTTGTGCAATCCGTAATGGTTCGAGTAATTGCACCGCCCCGTTTGGGTCGACAATCGCTTCAATTGCTTGCAACATGGCACATTTCCCATCAAATCGTGATGATAGAGTTTAAATGAAATTTTTGATTTATGCGACAGGTAACTTTTTGGAAGGCGTATAACAAGGTAGAAAACCCACGCACGGGGATTTCAATTTTATTTGATTATGTTGAGGAACAAACCATGAAAAATTTAACCACTTTATCCATCGCAATGGCATTACATTTAGGTATTACATTACCGGCTTTTGCGCATAAAGAATTTTCAGCTGAACGCCAACAAATCATTATCGATAAAATAATGCAACGCTTTGATACCAATAAAGATAATGTGATCACTTTAGATGAAGTTCAAGCCATTCGAGACGCGCTTTTTACGAAAGCAGATACTAATCAAGATGGTTTTTTAAGTTTAGAAGAATTTACCGCCATTGCTGAGCAACAACGCCAAGATCATTTGAAAGCAATGTTTGATAAATTAGATACCAATCAAAATAATAGTTTTTCTTTAGATGAATTATTACAACAGCCTTTTGGTAATCCAGAACGTAAAAAAGCCCGTTTTGCTGAAATGGACGTTAATAAAGATGGCACGGTGAGTTTTGAGGAATTCCAACAAACAAAATCCGCAAAAGATCGTTTCATGGGACATTTTCACGGCATGAAAGATAAATGTAATGATCAACAAAGTTGTCAGCAAGCCCGTTTTGATATGTTAGATACCAATAAAGATGGTAAAATTTCACGGGTAGAATTCGTCCATAATTTGCCTTTATTTGTTAAATTTGATCTCAATCATGACGGTGTTATTACGCGCGAAGAAATTGCTCAACAATTACAAAACAAAATGGCGCATCGTAGCAAAGAAAAGATAGAGAGAAACTCACCAAATAACCCATAAGAATTATTATAAAATGAGCATTAGAGTGAATAATCAAGGTGAAATCACCGATGAAACATTAATGTACCGAGTCCAGAAAGGCGATCAGTTGGCTTTTCAGTATTTGGTTAAAAAATATGTGTCGGCTTTACATGGGTTTGCGCGAAGAATCTTAAATAACTCTCATGAAGCCGAAGACATTGTACAGGAAACGTTTTTGAGAGCATGGCGGCACGCAGAACAGTGGCAATCGGGTCGCGCAAAACTCTCAACGTGGTTGCATAGCATTACTTATCATTTGTGCATTGATAATCATCGAAAGAATAAATTGATAACAACGCCTTTAGATGAAACATTGGAAAATGAGGATACTTTAGAAATCCCTGCTGCACCGGATAATTTATTGAAAGAAGAGTTAAGTCAGCAGGTAGAAAAAGCATTACAAACATTACCCGAACGACAACGTACAGCCATTGCTTTATGTTATTATCAAGGTATAAGCAACTTAGAAGCTGCAGAAATCCTAAATGTGAGTGTCGCCGCATTAGAATCTTTGTTAGCAAGAGGGCGCAAAAACCTTAAAGTGCAATTACAAAAATACATTAGTGGAGAATTGTAATATGGATATGCAAAGATTTTCAGAAATTATAATGGCTTATGGAGGAAATCCGCAGCATTGGTCAGAACATGAGCGTGAGGAAGCATTGCAAATATTGCAGCAATCAGAGGAAGCTCGGTATTTGCAAAAAGAGGCGTTGCAATTAGATGCTCTGTTGGATATTGCACCGATGCCGCAGTTGTCGCCGGCGTTTCAAAAACGTATTCTTAAATCAGCGCAACCTTCAGTTTTTCAACGGTTTTTTGAGCAATTAACTCAATATTCTACTTTACAATTGGCAACCGTTTTTGGAGTATTTTTTTTTATGACGAGTGTCATTTATATTGCAATGCCTTTTTCTCAACCGACAAACGATATTAAAAACGATCTTTCTCAAGAAGTTTCTCTGGTTGCGCTTTTAGAAGAAGAATTGTCGTTGGCGGAGCTTTTGTTGTAGAAACCGTAAAAAAATATTGCGGCTGACCGTATGAAAAATTTTTTTTTACGTACTTATTGTAAATTTTAGAGGATGCTCGATAATTGTATTGCCGTTTGTTTTATCACAATCACTTTTAGAGGGCATTTCTATGAAAAAAACGTTGTTAGTATTGAGTTTGTGTGGTGCGTTTGCAAGTTCGCCCGTTTTTGCGGCTGACGATAAAATGTCGTGTGATGATTTGGCAGAGGTTGCAACAACCTTGAGCAAAGTGGTTTCTGCATTTGAGCAAAATCCTAAAATTCACCAAGACCGCGATGCTGAAATTGGTTTAACCCAAATCGTTGAAGCGTTAGGTGTTATTGCAAAGTCTGAAAATGATTCTGTGTTAAGTGCCAACGTGAACAAATTGTCTAAATTATGGGCAATGGAAGAGTGGGAAAGTAAAGATGAAACCGCTTTCAAAGAAACACTTGATAACGTTACAACTAACTTTGAACGTATTCATAAGAAAGATTGCAAATAGTATTTGAAAAACGGGTGCTCACTTTTAGCGTTAAAGGTGAGCATTTTTTGTGCAATATTGTAAAGAAAACTGGTTTCAACTGTGTTGCACCGCTCCATCGTAAATAACCCGCCCATCAACAAAACGAATCATGCGTTGAGCGTAATGTGCAATATCGGGTTCGTGCGTCACCAAGATAATGGTAATCCCTTGTTTTTGATTGAGTTCTGTGAACAAATCCATAATATCGTCGCTAGTTTTTGTATCCAAATTCCCCGTCGGTTCATCGGCTAAAATAAGCGGCGGGCGATTCGCCAACGATCGAGCAATTGCAATGCGTTGTTGCTGTCCGCCCGACATTTGATTTGGTAAAGAATGAATATGCTTTTCTAATCCCATTTGTGTGAGGAGTTCTTTCGCTCGTTTCTTTTGTTCAAGTTGAGGTATTCCAGCATAAAGCATAGGTAAGGCTACATTCTCCAACGCCGTCATGCGTTTCAATAAATTAAAACCCTGAAAAACAAATCCAATTAAACGATTTCGTAAATTAGCCACTTGATTAGAAGAAAGTCGAGAAACATTCTCTCCATTCAAATAATAATTTCCTCCCGTCGGTGAATCTAAACAACCTAAGATATTCATCAACGTTGATTTACCCGATCCAGAATGCCCCATAATAGCAACAAATTCGCCCTGAGAAATCTGCAAATCCACACCGTGTAAAACAGGAATTGCAACGTTTTCTATGAAATAAGATTTCTGGAGATTTTCTAATTGAATTAGCGATTGCATTACATCATCCTAAATCTAAAAGAACTACCCGCTTTACGATCCTTAATTTCTTTTGTTACAACCAAATCCCCTTCTTTTAGATCGCTACTCACAATTTCAGTCATCATGTTATCGGTAATTCCCGTCACAATTTTGATGGGTACTAATTGCTCGTTCTTTAAGAGATAAATCACATTTTTCTTATCGCTATCTTTAGATTTTTTCTCTTCTCCATCACTATCTATTTTAGGCTTAAAATTCAAAGCAGCATTCGGGATTCTTAAAACATTTTCTTTCTCATTAACGGTAATGGTAACGTGCGCGGTCATACCCGGCAAAAGTACCCCATCTTCATTATTAACCATAACAATTACATTATAAGTAACCACGTTCTGTTGAATGGTTGGGTTCAAACGAATTTGTTGAATAATTCCTTTGACATTTTTCTCTGGAAACGCATCGACTCGGAACTTAACTTCTTGACCTATTTTCAAAAGCCCAACATCTGCTTCTGCCACGCTGGTTTCTATCTGCATACTTCGCAAATCTTGAGCAATTTGAAATAGGGTTGGAGCTTGTAAACTTGCCGCAACCGTTTGCCCCACTTCTACACTTTTTGAAATCACTGTTCCAGAAATGGGAGAACGAATAATCATATATTGCAAACTGGTTTGATCTTTCTCCAATTGAGCGGTGGCTAATCTAACATCAGCTTGTGCAACACTTAGTTTTTCTTGCGCCGTTTCTAAATCCGCTTCTGAAATCAATTTCTTCTCAAATAAATGACGAGTTCTTTTGAGGCTACTTTGCGCTAATTTTAAGGTAGCTTGCGCATTTGATAATTTGGCTTCACTTTGTTTAACTTGGGCTTTTAATAAAGCGGGGTCTAATTCTGCAAGGACTTGACCTTCTTTTACTATGTCATTGTAACTTGCATGAATTTTCTGAACAGTGCCCGAAATTTGGCTTCCCACTAAAACCAACGTGACAGGGTTTAACGTACCATTTGCAGAAATACTTTGAACGATAGAACCGCGCTCGATTTTTTGAGTGCGATATTTTTGTTGTACACGATCAGTTTCTTTATTTGTCCACCAATAACTTGTTGCACTTATTCCAATCAACAATACCAATAAAAACCATTTGCGCATAAAACATTTCTTCCTTGAAAAGTGTCAAACCAAAAAATTAAGGGGGTGTTGCATAATGATTGTTAGGAAATGGATTGGCTTGTTTGCGGCGTTGAATATCATTTAATTGTTGCCAATTTGTTCCCTGTTCTTCAAAAGCCGCTATTCCAATAACGCCAACATTCGTTGTTTCTCCATATTTTTGAGCAGAATAACTTTGTGGAACAGCACTAAAACGAAATGCGGCAACAGTATTATTGCTCTGACGAAAACCTTCAACATTCAAATGTCCAAAAGGCTCGATTAAATAACCGCGTTTGCTCAAAGAAGCACTTTTCCCATCTAACACATCTAATCCATCAACGGACAAAACCACTTCTAATCGAACGGCGGTGTGATTTTGCACAGAAATAATATAACGTGAATTGATTTCACCAGAAACATAATATTGGTTATTACTTATTAAAGTGGGTAAAACATTTCCGCGTTCATCAGTTAAACCAAACGAAAGATAACCCGTTGGTAGTTTAATTAACGAGTTATTTGTTATGGCAGAATGCCCGATCATGTTTTGAATACCCACGCGGTCATTGTAATAAATCATGCCCTGTGTTAATGGAGAGTTGCTTGCGCGAATGAAAGGTGTTTTTGTAACATCAGAATAGCGGGTTTCTCCCCACGCCGTACCTAATCCTTGACGTTGTTCTGTTTTAGAAGTGATGGCGGCATTTCCTATGCTGGGTGCAGCACTTTCTTGAACAGATATTTTCGAGCAACTAACCAATAAAAATAAAAGAATAAATCCATATTTTTTCATTAAATAATCCTCAAAAAAAAGTGCTAGTTATTCTAGCACTTATTATTTCTAGGCATCCGCCAAACCTGCACACGATCCGCACTGTCCTGTTCCACAAGCGGGAGGCGGTTCAGCGGGTTTGTTTTGATTACCTTTGAAATCCGTTGCGTACCAACCTGTTCCTTTGAGATGAAACCCCGCCGCAGAAATGCGTTTTTGCAAAGAATCTTTCTCGCAAGCGGGACAGGTAATTAACGGCTCGTCATTCATTTTTTGCAAGGCTTCTAATTCATGACCGCAATCAGTACAACTATATTCATAAATAGGCATAAGAACTCCTGTGGTTTTGCCAATGGAAAAGAACGCTAACTTGTCGATAATTAAGGGCATTTCGCATTTTCTCAAGACAAACTTATCGCTTTGTACGTCAAAAGTTTATGCCATCTGTCGCTTAATCCATCGAACCCAATTTAATCGCTTATAATGGCATATTTTTAGAAATGATGGATCGCGTATGCGCGTAAAACACGGATTATTAGCGGCGGGAATGATTTTAAGCATTGGCTTATTGATAACCGTTTTTATGAAATTAGATTGGCAGGTTTTTTGGCTTGCGATTCAAAAACTTGATTTCAAATTATTGTGGTTTGCGTGGACGCTCATTGTAATCAATATTGCCATAAGATCGTTGCGTTGGTTGATTATTACGGGCAATCCGCTGCGACAATTTCCGGCGTTTTGGGAAGCGGGCAATATTGGTTATTTGGGCAACACTATTTATCCGGCGCGCGCGGGAGAAGCCTTACGAATCATTGCGATACATCATTTCACCCAGTTACCTTTCGGTCATGCGCTGAGCAGTTCGTTGATTGATCGGTTGTTGGATATTTTGATTTTGGGACTATTGGCGATGCTGGTGATGACGATTCACGGCGGACATTTGTTGCATTCTGCGTTGCTTGAATGGTTACCGTATGGTGTGGCGGGTGGAGTTTTAAGTATCGGAATAATCATACATTTTGCTCGACCGTTGGCGGATTTTGTTGAATCACGGACTTGGCAGAGCGCGTGGGCGAAAAAATTTCAGCGGCTTTTACATCAAGCGGTCGATGGCTTAAAAACCCTGCAACGTCCGGGTCAATTGTCGCTCATTTTGCTGATCACGCTGGGGGTGTACGGTTTAGATGCCTTCACGCGCACGCAAATTATGCAGGCGATGGGCTGGGATTTGCCTTTTGACGCGGCTTTGACGGTGATTGTGTTTGTGGTAGCGGGATCGTTGCTGCCGTCCGCACCCGGATACGTTGGGATTTATCAAGTGGCTTGCATTATGGCGTTGGGTTTTTACCACATTCCGGCGGCGGAAGCGGTGGCGTTTTCGTTAGTGATGCAACTATCTGAATTTATAGTAATTATCACGCAAGGGTTGATTTCCATTTCGTTGCGCGGCTTTAATTTAACCGCTGCCCGACGCGAAGCCGAAGCTGACATCTAACTCAAAAAAAATCCCCATTTCTGGGGACATTTTCGCCAATTTATTGGGGCAATCCTTCGGGATACGTCGGTTCAGATTTGTCGAGCTGTTTCAAACGCATCACAGGTAATTTGGTTTGATCGTCTTGTTCTTCCTGCGGAGAAATCCGTCGCGCTTCCAAAAATAACCCCGTTGCTCTATCCAAGTTGCTATGCGAAATATTATAAGCAATGTAACTTTGGAGAAAGGCTTGTTCGGCTTCAGAAAGTTTCTTTTGAGCGTCGAGCAGTTGCTCTAAAAATCTGCTTTGATCAGAAACCAATAATCCCACACTTCGCCGCGCTTCAAAATAATCCAAGTTTTTCTTATACGCCAACATAGCTTGATATTGACTTAACATTTCACGATAAGCAGTATCTAATTCTCTCACCGCAACCTGCACTTCCAATAACACAGTTTCTATCGTAACTCTTAATTGATCGGTCATTTGCCGCAATTCAATTTGACGGCGACGATGGCGCGCTTCAGCAACCCGATTTCCTAAAGGAATATCTAACATTAATCCAACCGTATAATTAGGATAAAGGGGTTTGAATTGATCGTCATAAGCCCCTTTCATATCATAATTTCCTCGCAATCCGTGCAATGACGCATCTACCACAAAATTCAACACAGGCATTAACTCGTTCTTTGTCATATTTGTTCTAATTGCACCCGCTTTTACTTGACGAAAGGCTTGTTGAATTTCAGGGCGACGATTTAAAGCAATGGCGGCGGCTTTTGTAATGTCGGTGGGCATTTTAAGCATTTTAGGTGGATCAGCCGTGACTAATTCAAATTTTTCATGCGCAATTAACTCAGGATCGTTAATCAAAGAAAGCAATTTTCCTTCCGCATTTCTTACCGCTTGTTCCGAACGAATGCTCGCGGCATAACGCGCAATTTTCTCTGAATTGGCTAACGCGATTTGATGGGTCATTGCATCGACGGTTTTTCTCGCCTCTAATTCTGCAACAATTTTCTCTGCTTCAGAAAAGAGTTTTTTCTTTTGTAACAAATGCGCCCGTTCTAAATACAACGCCCAATACGATCTTTCCACTTCTAACAAATGCGCAGAAACCTGCCGTAGAAACTCATCA
The DNA here is from genome assembly GCA_041161065.1 of Pseudomonadota bacterium. Classification (GTDB taxonomy): domain Bacteria; phylum Pseudomonadota; class Gammaproteobacteria; order Beggiatoales; family Beggiatoaceae; genus DYRG01. The sequence continues at coordinate 38,249 of JBEAVE010000001.1, forward strand.
ATTGAAATACTATGATCGACTTTTGAAACCTCAAGTTGGCTTTCATTGTACTCAAAACCTACACCATTTAATAACGGTTGTTTCAAACTCAATGTCAAATCCGCATAAGCCTGATCATAAGGAGAAAAATACTTAGAGTTGTTATTACGTTTTCCTAAGGTTTGAGATAAAGAAACATCTGCGCCCGTTGCAAACTTTTTCCTCAAACCTACATCAACGGTTGTTTGATGTTCTCTATATCGATCATTTGGCGTTCCTGTTTCTAAAGAAGTGCTGGTGGGTTTATCAATATCGAAATATTTTCCTTCCACAAACAAATGCGGATCAAATGCGCCGTTTGCTTCATCAACTACGGTTTTACGAATTAATGGTAAATCACTAAACACTCTGATTTGATTAGAATATTTCAAAGAACGCAACAAAACTTCTTCCAATTTTGAAAAGGTACGTTGTTCTGATTTTGGGTTCATTTTATCGGTGACTAAAGGTTGCCACCAAGGCATATAATTCTCTGGAATCGCAGTAAGTTTCAATTCCTCTTCAGGGTTTTCTATAAATTGAATTGTGGGTTTGTCGACGCTTTCAGTTTGGGTTTGAACTTCCACGCGGCGGTTCTTTGATTTTCCTTCCGCTGTGGCATTACTTGCAATGGGTTTATCTGCGCCTTTTCCTTCAAAAGAAATTTGTTTATCCGTCAAACCCAAATATTCTTTCAAATAATCGGCGACGTTCTTTGCGCGGGCAACCGATAAAACTTGATTGTTTTCAAAGGTACTTCTTAACGCCCCACCAATCGGTGCACTATCGGTGTGTCCAATCACGTTGATATGCTGTGCATTCAAATCTGCACGGGCTTTTAAGAGAGCAACTTTCTCACGAATCATGGCTTTTGCTTCATCAGTTAAATCGGCTTGACCATTGGGATAATAAGTGTGCAATGTAATCACACCTTTCTTATCGCCATCTTTAGGAAAAATTAACCGAAAATGAAACCGATATTTTGAAGGATCGCTGGTTAATTTAGCGGCTTTTTCTTGATATTCTTGCAAAACAGGTTCTGCAATATCTTCATAACGTTTCTGCCAACTTTGACCACACCCATTGACCAATAAACTAGAAACCACTACATAAAGCCATTTTCTTCTCATTACAAACCCCTTTTCTTATGCTGATGCTTGCGTTGTTGTACTCGACTTTGCAACAAATTCATACGATTTGAAATTGTCCCATGTAATCGCAATTGGATAATTATACGCCCGATGTAATGCTTCTAAAATTTCATTCGGTGCAAACGCCATCATTGTACTAATCGACAACTCGTGACTAAAGAACAATTGGCTATTAATGGCGGGCGTGAAAAACGTCCGCATATCAAATACGCTCATGACGTTGTTGTTATACAGCGCGGGTAATTGTTCTACTCTAATAGAATGTGGCGCGTCCCACAATACCAAATTCGGGAAGTTCATTAACCAATTTCCTCCCGTATCTGCCATAACTGTATTGCTCCCCAGTTCCACTCCATTATCATCATAAAGTTTCAATGTCACAGACGTACCCGGTGCAACCATGCCACTATAAATCGGTGCAACAGGTAAAGGCGGCAATTTGAACTGAATATCATTAGGATCAAATAACCGTTTTTCTTTTATGCCCTGATGCACGAGATGTTCTTCATAATAGAAATAGGTAAATCCTTCATCTGGAATATAAGGATTAATCGGTTTTGTGGGTTTCTCAGGTTGCGTGGGTTTCTCTACATTTCCTATGAGGTTGTTCACATCATTTGAAATGTTATTGGAAGGTGTTGGATCATTTGCTGGATTGTTATCATCAATAACCGTTACCACGCTATCAAATGAATGCACTTTTGAAATGTCCAATGTTGGATTAATGGTTGCTGTTACGGTAAAGACTTTTGTTTCACCAATCCCCAATTGATCCAATATCCAAATGATTTCTCCATTCGCAATTTTTCCTCCATCAGATGCACTAATATTAATTAATACATCTGCGGGTAAAATATCTTTAATAACAACCTGTTGTCCATTTGCTTGACCGATATTTTGAACCGTAATGGTATAAGTAATGGTTTGTCCGATTTTAACGCTAGAAACCCCATCATCAATTGTTACTTTGTAATCGGGTATTTTCTCTGGTTCATTCGGTTGAGAATTAGGCTGAAAACCAAACAACGCATTTTGATAAAACTCCCCATTTTGCAAGGAATGTTCTAAAGTCGTGGGCGTGGTGGGGTGATAACCGTCAATTCCCCCTGTCGTAACACGGTAATTGCCTGCTTGTAACCCTTTGATTTGATAGACCCCATTTGGATCAGTTTGCGTGCGAATGATCACATCGTCCGCCGTCCCAAATTGCCCGTCTGCCCCCGCCCACGTCAGCGTCACGGGCACATTCGCCAATCCAACTTCGCCCGCATTCACCAGCCCATCGCCGTTCAAATCCGCCCACACCAAATTACCAATCGCCGCCGATCCGTCCAATCCAAAATATCCAAAGTCTATTTTTAGATCAGTTTGACCGTTGGCGAGATTAATAATCGGGCTCACATTCGAACCGATGTTTTGCGCACTTTGAACGCTCGGACTCAAGGTCACCGGAATTCCATTGATCACGCTGACTTGATATTGACCCGCCGCTAAGTTCGTGAATAAATATTTTCCTGCAGAATCAGTCGTTTGCAGCATCACCAAATCATCGGTGGTGTTCAATAAACCATCTTGACCCGCATAACGCAATTGAACGGTCACGCCCGCCAAACCACTTTCGCCAACTCCTTGAATCCCATCGTTATTTACGTCGTGCCAGATGTAATCCCCGATCGATCCCGTCCCCTTAAACCCAAAGTCCTCTTTTAAATTTATTTCTCCGTTTGCTAACGTGACATTGAAAATTGCGGGCGTGGTGTTTAATAACCCATTGATGGGATTGACTTTTACTTGATATTGACTGGCGGGCAATCCACTAAATAAATACTGACCATTCGCATCGGTGGTGGTCGTTGCGCTAATATCGTCGCCCGTTCCAAACACCCCATCGCCACCCGGGTGAATTAACGTAACCACTTGATTTGCAATCCCTTTTTCGCCGTTATTTTGAACGCCGTCGCCATTCGAGTCTAAAAATACCGTGTCGCCAATCTTGCCCGTCCCGTAGATAACCCCTTGATATCCAAAGTCTTGTTTTAGATCATGAGCTCCAGACGTGAGATTAATAATCGGGCTCACATTTGAACCAATATTTTGTGCACTTTGAACGCTCGGACTCAAGGTCACCGGAATCCCATTGATCACGCTGACTTGATATTGACCCGCCGCTAAGTTCGTGAATAAATATTTTCCTGCAGAATCAGTCGTTTGCGTTTGAATCACATCATCAGCGTTGCCTAAAACCCCATCGTTTCCAGCACTTCTCAACTGAACAACCACACCCGCCAAACCACTTTCGCCAACCCCTTGAATCCCATCGTTATTTTGGTCATACCACACAAAATCCCCGATCGATCCCGACACTTTTAATCCAAAATCTTGCTTCAGATTGGTTTCGCCAATCCCCAAGCTCACATTCAACGTGGACGGGGTAGTCGCACTTAACCCATTGGAAACATTGGATAATTCGACTTTATAATGCCCGCTCGGTAAGCCATTAAATAAATATTTGCCCGCAGAGTCCGTAGTAGTATTTTCGATCACATCATCGGCAGTATTAAATAAACCGTCTTTGCCCGCAAAGGTGAGCTTAACCCCTTGATTCGCAACGCCTATTTCGCCATTATTTTGTGTGCCGTCACCGTTCGCATCTAAAAAGACTGTGTCGCCAATCTTCCCAAGCCCTTGATAACCAAAGTCAATATCTTCACGATGATCGCCGGTCGGCAGCACAATCTTCGTCGCATTATTGTCGAGCGTGATCGTTAATCCCGCAGGCAAAGTAGCAGAATCCACCTTGACTTGATATTGCCCGCCGCTCAATCCGTCGAATAAATAGTTGCCCGAAGCGTCGGTAGTCGTTGATCTTAAAAGAGAATCGTCGGGCGTGCCAATGATCCCATCGACTCCCGCCCCGTATAAATTCAACCGCACTCCCGCTAAGCCAGCCTCGCCAACTTGTTGAATTTTATCGCCATTTTGATCCAACCACACCGTGTCCCCAATCCACGAATTCCCTTTTAATCCAAAGTCTTCTTTTAGATCAACTTGACCCGCCGCCAAATTCACATTTAAAAGGGACGGCGTGGTGTTCGATAAACCGGTCGGGGTTTGGATCGACACTTGATAGGACGCAGGCGGCAACCCGTTGAATAAATATTTTCCTGATAAATCAGTGGTTTGCGTGCGAATTACATCGTCGGCGTTGCCCAAAATTCCATCGTTTCCAGCACTTCTCAACTGGACAACCACCCCCGACACTCCGATTTCACCGTTGTTTTGAATGCCGTCGCCATTGCTGTCGATCCAAACTAAATCGCCGATCTGACCATTCGCATTCACCCCAAAATCCACATCGGTGCGATGCTCATTTTCCTGTAAATTCAAAGACTTCGCCGATGGCGTGGTGAATTGCGCACCCGCCGGCAACGTATCCGGATTCACCCCAACGCTTATTTGTCCTGCGTTCAAATTCCCAAACTGATAATAACCCTTTGAATCCGTTGTGGTTTTCGTGAAAATATCATCGGCAGTGTTCAGTTTTCCATCTGCACCCGCGCTTTGTAAAATGACCTCGATCCCGCTCAGCCCAATTTCGTTAGGTTGTTGAATTCCATCACTATTTGAGTCTAACCACACCGTATCACCCACGCTTGCACCGCTGCGATTAAACCCAAAATCCACCTTTAAGTCTTCCGCACCAGCGGGTAAAT
>JBEAVE010000031.1:0-61352 GCA_041161065.1 Pseudomonadota bacterium
AGAAAAAAGTGAAGAAATATTACCCTCTATTTAAATCTCTTCAACAAACCATCGATTATATTTTTAATCCATTATTTTCATTTTCATCTAGTTAATAATTTAATAGGAATCCGACTATATAAAATAGATTGTAATTTATTGATTTTTATCATTTTTTTACCTCAGACTTCGAATTAAAAATAACTCATAACTTTTTGATTTTTATTATCTTTTATCCCGAAATGGGGTTAGATTATACTTATCAAAAAACTTGTTATGATACAAGCGCAACCATAACTTAAAGGAAATTCACTAATGACTATAGCAACGAGAACACAAATAAACGTTCAAGTAGACGGACAGAATAAATCATGCAGTTACACTTATCATCCGCAACATAGAGATAAAACCCCAACAAAATCTCAGTGGACTATTACCTATGACGAAGAATCCAGAAGTTTTTGCTTATCGTTAGAAAATCAATGGAATGATGATAAAAATGGATGGGGAGTTCATTTAATAAATGAAACTATATCTTATTTAGGAATATCACAAAATGGTATGCAAAATTTATTAATTGCGAAGTATGTATGTGATAATGTACATAATGATTGGCATGGTTATCCTGCAAATCATATTGAATATTCACGAGATATACCACCAGAAAAATTTTTACTAGACTGGAAATCAAAAAATTACATTACTTCCGCTAAGATGCGTAAAATTCTCAAGGGGCAACCATGCAACCTATAAAATTAACTGTTTATGGAAAATATTGGGATTCTCAAATATACCAAGGATGTTTATTTTTGTTTGAAATGGATGGCTCTATAAAAACGCTAGATTGGGATAAATTATTTGATTTTTTTCAAATGGATGAAAAATTAAAAATAGCTTTTGAAGCTGCATTCAAAAAAAGTAGCCTTCTTTATTCTAAAGATAATCAGAATCTTATGAATGACATAGAAATTAAAAACATTCTTAGAAGTAAATTTAAACGTCTGCAAAATTGTGATTTAAATGTGGATATTCAAGATATTATTAACTGTACATTAAACACACAAGATAATAAATTTCCTTTTCCTCATGCAGACTCAGAAATTTATGGAAAAGAAGTCTATATAGCATCGAGAGATGGAGTTTTTAGTGCGCCTTGTTTATCTAAGACAAAATATTCTATCAGCACAAAATTACAAAAACATTGGGATGCTCCCTGTTTAAGAGTTACAGGTAGCTATGGAAATATTGCTATAGCAGCGGGTAATGAAGGTTTATATGAAAAGGAAGTAATCGGTAATACAGTATCTTCTAATGATCCGCAGAAATTATCAGATATACATTGCTCTGATTGCAATTGGAATTACTATAGTATTTTCGGTAGCTCGTATATCGAATCAGGTTTTCTTGCATATCAGGAACAACCAACAAAAAATAAATATGAGTATGATCACGTTTTTTCGTTTAATAGTGACGAAGATGATAATGAGAATTTATTTAATACGGATATAATTAAAGCCGAATCAATTTTTGGTAATAGTGAATATTCGTGGGGAGCAAAGGATAAGATATGCCAAATTACAGAATCTAAGATTAAAGTTTATAATTTTAATCCTTGGAAAGAAAATAAATATCTTTATCGAGGTGAAATAGATATAAACAAAGGAGATGGGGATTTCGTATCTGCAAAAATAGCATCTTTTGGTACTTTAATAGAACTGGATAATGCCTTGGTTATATTAAGAAGTGATGATGAAATAACAAGAATTGAGGGAGAACCTGTCAATTGGAGAGTATTTCCTAGGTCTAAGTTTTACGAAAATCAATTACATGTAATATTTGATGATAGATTAGAAATTTATTCTTTTAATCATGATTATTTTGTTAATCAAGACAAAAAGTTGTCTGGTTATAAAATGCGAATTGCCTAAAAACCGATAATGGATAACTTGTAGATTGAGTTGCAACTACACAATCACCCAAAACTCCTCTCCCCAATATTAAAATTAAGAAAAAATCCATTACCTGAGTTCGAGATAATGTTTTATGAAGAAAGAAGGTTAGAAGGGGAGCATTTTCGTAAGCATAAAGAGGTTTGAAAACCTGTAAAGAATATGAAATTAAAATACTGAGTAAGGGGTGGAGCAACACTGCAAACCCGCAAGATGCGGTGAAAATTGCAATAGTTTTCACATAACCATTTGAGTTAAAATGAGTTTATCTACGATACCTTACAAACTAAAATTTAGGAGACCATTATGTTACAAACAATTGAAGCAACCATCGATCATCAAGGAAAACTTAAATTTAGTGAAAATATCCACTGGCGCACTAATCAACGGGTTTTGGTCACTTTTTTAGAGGAGCAATCCAATATTTGTTCTCCCCAAAATTACACTCTGCTCATGCAACAACTAAATCATGTAAAAGCAGGAAGAAAATTTACTAGAGATGAATTAAATGAGCGATAAATATTTCATTGATACAAATATTTTTAATCTATTCTTTTGATGAAACTGCGCTAGAAAAACAAAAAGTTGCTCAACAGATAATTCAGAATGCACTAACTAACGGTAGCGGTGTAATTAGCTCACAAGTTATTCAAGAGTTTTTCAATGTAGCAATCCGCAAATTTTCTTCGCCCATGTCTTTAGAAGATTGCTCAAATTATTTACACAGCATTTAAATCAATAAATTAAAACCCAGATCGCTAATCAGCGGTTTGGGTTTTTGCTTTTTACAACATTTCGATTACACTGTACCTTTGAATGGAAAATTTGGTCGTGGTATAAAGTTAGGTGAAATTTTGAGCTAACCAATTGAAATATAAAGACCGTCACTCACTGCTTATACCACTACCATATCGCCAAATTAAAGAATCTTTGAGTCCGATTTTGTTAGAATTAGAACAATGAGTGGGCGGGTGAAGGTGTAGAGATCGTTGGATTGACGGTCTCTTTTTGTTGGGTTATTTTTTAGAAAAAGAGATGCCATGAATAATATCAATCGAATAGCGTTTGAAACGGTGGCGGCGGTGGATTTGGGTTCGAATAGCTTTCACATGATTGTGGTGAGTTTGGCGGATCAGCAAATGCAAATCCTTGATCGTCTTAAAGAACAAGTGCGCTTGGCGAGCGGCGTGAATCAAAAGAAACAGCTTTCTGGCGAAGCGCAGGCGCGGGCGTTGGCGTGTTTGGAGCGGTTTGGGCAACGATTGCGCGAATTGCCACCGGGCAGCGTTCGGGCGGTCGGGACAAATACCCTGCGCAGCATTCGACAGGCAGGAGAGTTTTTGCGCGCCGCCGAACAAGCCCTCGGACACCCCATCGAAATCATTGCAGGACGCGAAGAAGCGCGGCTGATTTATTTGGGAGTGGCACACAGTTTGTCGTCGCCGCCGCAAGAACATTGTTTGGTGGTCGATATCGGGGGCGGAAGCACGGAATTTATCGTCGGCGAAGGTTTCAAAACGTTGCGGCGCGAAAGTTTGTTCATGGGTTGCGTCACTTTTTGCGAACGCTATTTTAGCAACGGATTGATTTCAAAAGATAATTTTCGTAAAGCTGAAATCGCCGCGCGCCTAGAATTACAACCTGTCGTGGAAGAATTTCGCCGTTTAGGGTGGCAGCGCGCCATCGGTTCGTCAGGCACGATCAAAAGCATCGACCGCGTTTTAGATGCCGAAGGGTGGAGTCACGGCGGCATCACCTTAGACGGCTTGAAAAAATTGCGCACCGTTTTATTAGAAAGCGGCAATGTCAAAAAACTCAATTTGAAAGGATTAACCGAAGAACGCGCCGCCATTTTTCCTAGCGGGGTGGCGATTTTATTAGCGATTTTTGAAGAATTGCAAATTCAAAACATGACGGTTTCTGATTGGGCATTGCGTGAAGGCTTAGTTTTTGATTTAATTGGCAGAATTCGTCACGAAGATGTCCGCGAACAAACCATTTCTCGAATGCAAAAACGCTATAACATCGACATTTCTCAAGCCAATCGCGTGATGGAAACCGCTTTAAATATTTTTGAACAATGCGCGGCGACATGGGAATTAGGTTGCGAAAATTCGCTTTCAACTTTGAAATGGGCAGCGCAATTACACGAAATTGGCTTAATTATCGCGCATAATCAATATCATAAACACGGCGAATATATTTTGCGTAATTCAGATTTGGCGGGGTTTTCTCGACAAGAACAAGGGTTTCTAGCTTCTTTGGTGCGCGGACATCGCCGTAAGTTTCCTCAAAATGTATTTGAAACCTATCCTCAAACCGAACGACAAATGATTTCTCGTTTGTGTATTGTACTCCGTTTGGCGATTTTATTGCACCGACATCGACATGAAACACCTTTACCTATTTTAACTACTTCTAAAAATAGTTTGCATTTAGAATTTCCTCCCGATTGGTTAGCTAAAAATCCTCTCACACAAGCCGATTTAGATAATGAACAAAGTTATTTGTCCGCCATTGGATTTCAGCTGAGTTATGCGTAAATGTTGGCACAATTGCTCAATCAATTTGGCTGTCAAAAACGACCGTTTTTCTTTATTATTGATTTTGAAATTCAGCGGTTTGAAATAATCCCTTTTGATGAACTAAAAGAGATTTATTTTGAAATAGATGGTTTCTCACCGTTCAAACCGCCTATTTCCTTTCAAACCGCCTTTCAACTTAACATTAAAAAAGCCATTTCTTTTGAGGATTATCGACGGGCTTTCTCTCAGGTTCAAACCGAAATTTATAACGGCAATAGTTATTTATTAAATCTCACTTTTCCCACCGAAATAACATTAAATGCTGATTTATTAGATATTTACACACAAAGTCGCGCCCCATTTAAAGTGTTTTTTAGAAATCAATTTGTTTGCTTTTCTCCTGAGCGTTTTATTAAAATAGAAAATAATCGCATCAAAACTTATCCAATGAAAGGTACGATTGACGCATCATTAGAAAATGCCGAACAATTGCTTTTGAAAGATCAGAAAGAATTTGCCGAGCATACAATGGTTGTCGACTTATTAAGAAATGATTTGTCGATGGTTTCAAAAAATGTTAAAGTAACCCGCTTTCGTTTTTTAGATCGCATCAATGCAGGTTCAAAAGAACTTTTACAAATGAGTTCTGAAATTATCGGGAATTTAGAAAACAATTGGCATTGCAAATTAGGCGATATTTTGCTCAAATTACTACCTGCAGGTTCGATTTCTGGCACGCCTAAAATTAAAACCTTAGAACTTATTAGAAAAGTTGAGCATTGCCCGCGCGGGTTCTTTACTGGAATTGCTGGATATTTTGATGGAAATGTTTTAGATAGCACAGTAATGATTCGTTTCATTGAACAACAAAATGGACGTTTCTTTTATAAAAGCGGCGGCGGTATTACTATTGACAGTAATATTGAAAACGAGTATAAAGAACTCTTACAAAAAGTCTATTTGCCATGCAATTACTAGAAACTCTAAAAATTGATCAAGGAAAAATCCCTTTTTTAGCTTTTCACAATGCGCGCTTTAATGCCACGAGAAAGGCTTTATTTAATGTAAAAGAAACTACCGATTTAGCGGATTTTATTTATCCCCCCGATTTGGATTGTTATCGCTGCCGAATTATTTATGGTAAAAATATAGAAAAAATTGAATTTATCCCATTTCAACAGCGTTCTTTTAAAACATTTCAACTTGTGTATCATGACTATATAAATTATGCGTTTAAATATTTAGATCGACAAGCCATTCAACAATTAGTACAACAAAAACAAACCGCTGATGATATTCTAATTATTAAACAAGGAGTTATTACAGATACCTCAATTGCAAATGTTGCTTTTTTTGATGGTCAAAATTGGATAACACCACAAAATCCACTCTTAAAAGGAACTGCCCGCGCCCGTTTGTTAAATGAACGTAAAATAATAGAACAACCCATTTTAGTTTCTGAACTCAAAAACTTTTCAAAAATGGCGTTGATGAATGCGTTAATAGATTTCATGGTTTTAGATGATTTTATTTTGATTGGAGGATAATACCTTGATTACACCAGATGAGGTTAGAATAGTTGAAACCGAAGCAGATTTGGTTTGTGATGCAATAACGGTTCAAAAAGGTTTAGAGGAAATGGCAATTGCTATTAATCAACAATTGAAAGAAAAAAATCCGTTATGTATTTGTGTTTTAACGGGAGGAATTATTGCAGCTGGGCAATTATTACCACGTTTGAATTTTCCTTTGCAATTAGATACTGTTCATGTGAGCCGCTATCGTGGAACAACGCACGGAAGAGATTTGCAATGGAAAAAAACCCCAGAATACCCATTACAAGATAGAACATTATTGATTATTGATGATATATTAGATGAGGGTTTGACGCTTAAAGCAATTGTAGATTATTGTCGCAATGCGGGTGCAAAAGAAGTTTTTACCGCTGTATTAGCTGATAAACCCCATTCTCGTCACCCAAATGGTATTCAAAAAGCGGATTTCACTGCCGTTAATTTACCTTCCCGTTATGTATTTGGTTTTGGATTAGATTATAAAGATTATTTGCGCAATGCAAATGGGATTTTTGCGGTTAAAGGATTATAGAGGAAATTAAAGGAACTTGTTATGTTGGCGATTATTGGTGGGACGGGGATTACTTCATTGGAAGGCTTAATGATTGAGCGGCGGCAGGTGGTTTATACGCCGTATGGCGCGCCGTCGGGACCCGTCGTGCATGGTATTTATAATGGTAAGTCATTGATTTTCTTGCCTCGACATGGTTATGATCATCGCATTCCGCCGCATCAAATCAATTATCGAGCCAACCTTTGGTGTTTGCATCATTTGGGCGTGACAAACATTATTGCATTTGCAGCGGTGGGAGGAATTCTTCCCGCAATGAAAGAAACTGAGCTCGTTATTCCTCACCAACTTATTGATTATACTTACGGAAGATTTCACACATACTTTGAAAATGATATTGATAATGCTTGTAATCAACCCGTGACGCATATTGATTTCACCGAACCTTATTGTCAAACGTTGAGAGAACGGTTAATTCAAACAGCAAAACAAATCGGTTTGTCGATTCATGAGGAAGGGGTTTATGCAGCAATGCAAGGACCTCGGTTAGAAACCCGTGCAGAAATAAACAAATTAGAAAAAGATGGGTGCGATATTGTCGGCATGACAGGAATGCCTGAAGCCGCATTAGCACGCGAGTTAGAAATGTGTTATGCCTGTTGTGCGATTATTGCAAATCCTGCTGCTGGGCGGGGCAGTCCAACAATTACAATGGCTGAGGTTGAAGCGAATTTGAAAATCGGGGTTACAAAAGCACGACAGTTATTAGCCGCTGTTTTAGAAACCTTTTAATTTTTGCTAAGGATATTTTCTCTAACAATAGAATCGCTGTGCATTAGGAGATAGGGTAGAGATATAAAGATGGGTGATATAATGTAGAAATGGTAGTGATCAAGAGAAAGAGATAATTTTACATGATTTATATTTATTTTCAGCGAATTATAGATTTAAGTAGCATCTCAATTTGATCACTACCTGCTAATTTAATCCCAGAAACCCCTTAAATCCACACCGCAAACAAATACAAAAAGAGAGGAATTAAAAGCGCAGTCATTGCCCCGTTCAAACCCATCGCCAAACCCGAAAAAGCCCCCGTTTCTTGACTCATTTGAAATGCCTTTGCTGTCCCCAAACCATGCGCCGATAAACCGATTGCAAAGCCCCGCACACTATGATTTTCTATCTTAAATAATTTAAATAAAAAGGGTGCAAACATCGCCCCAATCATACCCGTTAAAATCACCAAAATTGCCGTCAAAGAAGGTAATCCACCAATCTGTTCAGAAATACCCATTGCAATCGGTGTTGTAATCGATTTCGGTAATAAAGAAAGCAACGTAACGTGAGAAACCCCCAGTAATTTTCCAATCAAAAACGCCGATAAAATCCCCGTCGCAGACCCTATTGTTAAAGCAAACAATAAAGGCAGCCACATTTGTTTTAATTTATCGTAATAAAGATAAAGAGGAATCGCTAAAGCAACCGTTGCTGTGCCCAATAAAAAATGAACAAATTGCGCACCACTAAAATAAACATTGTACGGCGTATTTGTAATATTGAGCAACGGCACGATTATAAAAATACTCATCAATACGGGATTTAATAACGGATTTGCATTAAAATAGGTGTAAATTTGTTGAGCAACATAAAATACGCTAACCGTTAAAGTAAGCCATAACAATGGGGTTTGTGATAAATATACCCAAATATCTGTAAAAGCATTCATTGTGATTTGTCGTGTTGAGAAGAAAAGTGTTTTACAAAGTATTGCATTACAACAGCACTGATAAGCATTGTAATAAGAGTACTTAAAATCAATACCATTAAAATAATAAACCATTCATTTTTGAGCAACGTAATATGCAAAATAACCCCCACGCCAGCGGGAACAAAAAACAAAGATAAATGGGATAAAAGTGTTTGTGAGGTGGTTTGTAAAGAAGGGGAAAGTTGCCCGCGTACAAGCAACATTAAAAACAATAATAACATACCTAAAACGGGTCCGGGAATGGGTAATAATAAGGCTTTAGTGAGGATTTCACCGATTAATTGAAATAGAAGCAATAATGCTAAACTACCGAGCATAGAAAATCCTTTGTTTGTCGTTTTCGATATTGTATCAAAAAACGAAAGCGACAAAACAATTAATTATTTGCAGGGATTGGTGTTATTTTTTGAGGAGCAGGTGGTTGAGGCGGGTGGAGCATTTTTAAGTGCGTAGGTGTTTTTGTTTTTTGAATTTGTGATGATAGGAACTTCATACAAATCTTCTAAACTTAAACTTTGTAATTTTTTAATCCGTTCAGCCTGTGCTTTGTCGTGAGAAAAGGCGGCGGCTTTGGCGGGTTCTTCTGCAAAAGTGAGCGTGATATTTAGAAATAAAATAGCTAGCAAAAAGGTTAGCAATCGAACAGTACATAATGGGCGATATAAAGTGTTCATAAAATAAGTCCGGTTCTTTTATCAAAAGAAATACAAAGGCTAATTAAAATCGAGTGGATCAACATCTAATGTCCAGCGAACTTTAGTGGGTAATTGTAATAACCATTGTTCTAAAAAAAGATGAAGAACTTTGCGCGAGGAGGCTTGAATGAGTAATTGTCCCCGAAACCGTTTGGCGCGTTTTGTTAAAGGTGCGTCGATGGGACCAAAGATTTGGACGGCGGTGTGGTTGAGGGCAGCTGCCTGATTTCGCGCATTTTGCAAAAAATCATGCAAATTGCTTTGTGTTTTGCATTCGGCGCGCAGCAGAGCCATAAATTCAAACGGCGGCAACCCTACTTTTTGCCGCTCTTCCAACGCCAAATCCGCAAATCGCCTGTAACCTTCGCTTAATAACGTCACCAACAGCGGGTGTTCAGGGTGATATGTTTGCACAACCACTTCGCCACGCACGCCTTCGCGACCTGCTCTTCCTGCCACCTGAATCAAAGCCTGTGCCAAACGCTCGGTCGCCCGAAAATCCGCGCTAAACAGCCCACCATCGACATTAATAATCCCCACCAACGTGACTTTGGGGAAATGATGCCCTTTCGCAAGCATCTGCGTGCCAACCAGCAAATCCGCCTCGCCGTGATGAATTTGCGCTAAAAATTCCGCCATCGCATTTTTTTTGCGCGTACTGTCGCTGTCGATGCGCACAATTTTCGCGGCAGGAAAATCTTTTGCCAAGGCTTGTTCAATGCGTTCTGTGCCAAATCCAACCGGACGAATTTGCGCACTTTGACAAATCGGACAATGTTGAGGAATTCTTTGTTTTGAATCGCAATGATGACAGTGCAAACAATGGGTTTCTGCATGAACTGTTAAACGCGCACTACAATGAAAACACATTGCCACCCAACCACACGCATAACACATCAAAGAGGGCGAAAATCCGCGCCGATTCAAATAAATAAGCGTTTGCTCTTTTCTTTCTAAACGTTGAGCAATTGCTCGACGTAAAGCAGGAGAAAGTTGCTCAAAACCTTGATATTGACGCATATCAATAACACTAAACGACGGTGGTCGAGCAAATCCCGCCCGTTTCGGTAAAGAAAGTAATTGATATTTGTGTTGCTGAGCATTAAAGAAACTTTCTAAAGAAGGGGTTGCCGTTCCCAAAATGACTGGAATATCATGAAGTTGCGCACGTCGAATGGCGACATCTCGCGCCGAATAAAGCAATCCACTCTGTTGTTTATAAGAACTATCGTGCTCTTCATCAACAATAATTACGCCCAAATTCGCCATTGGTGTCCACACCGCAGAACGAGTTCCAATAACAATTTTTGCAATCCCTTCTTTTGCCATTCGCCAAGCATTTAAACGTTTTATTTTTGCAATGTTTGAATGAATAGTTGAAATCACCACTTCAAATCGCTTTTGAAACCGATCAACGGTTTGTGGTGTTAAATTAATTTCGGGCACTAACACTAAGGCTTGTTGTCCATTTGCAATCACTTTGTCGATAATTTGCAAATAAACTTCTGTTTTCCCGCTGCCTGTCACGCCTTCCAATAAAAAGGGCTTAAATTGCTCAAAATAATTCGTCACACTTTCTACCGCAATTTGTTGCGCTTTGTTTAATGCTAAAGCGATTTCTTGGGCGGGAATTGTTTTGGGTATTTTGTAATCGGGCAATTCGTTTTTTTGAAATAAAACATTTGGCAATGCTGTTTGAACCGTTAAACCCAATGAATAATGATAATAACGCGATGACCATTGAATAAGCGTTAAATTTTCTTTATAAATCAATGGGATTTCATCAATCAATTCTAAAGCGGCTTTTAATTTTTTGATGGGAATGTCGCTTACCTTTGAAATCCCCATTAACAAACCAATTGTTTCAGTTGTTCTAAAAGGCACGCGCACCCGACAACCAATATGCAATTCATTGATTTTAGTATTATTTGGAGGAAGATAGTCGAGAATATCTAAAGGAAATGCAACCGCTATTTTGAGAAACACAATGAGATAGAAATCGGTAAAAGTTATGAAATAAGTTGAGAAACTGTGGTTAAATTAGCGCGGCGCATCGGTTTGTTAGAAATCGGATCAGGTGGGGCTTGGCGCATTTCTGATACATTAAAGATAGTTAAAGTAACTTTATGATTTCCCGCAATAAATTGATAACACGGATAAGATTTTGAAATACCTGTATATTGGCGTTCAGTTAATGTGTAAGGGATTTTACGATCAATCAAAAAAAACGCAACTTCTTCGGGATTATCGGAGAACAAATGTAAATTCACAGCAGAATGGGGATTTGCCGTGCCATTTAACACTTTTCCTACCAAACGCGGTTGAAACTTCTCAAACAATTGCATTGCAGAAATCGCCGTTTTTCTTAATTGCAACAAATGATCTGGTTTTTGAAACAAACGTTGATAATTTTGCAATGCTATTTCTATTTCAATATTTGTTGGAAGATCATGACGATTTGAAATGCCAAACTTAGCGGCAGCTTTTTGTTTGGCAATTCGGAAATCTTCAATGAATTCTTGCACCATTAAACGGGCACATTCTTCAGCAATTTGTTGTCGCAAAATCATTTCTGTCACGCAAAGTCGCCAACAAAAGGATTATGTGCGCGTTCTTCTCCGAAAGTCGACATTTCTCCATGTCCGGGAATGAAACGCACTTGATTACCTAATTTCCACAACTTTTCTTTAATAGATTTGAGCAATGTTTGGTAATCGCCTTGAGGAAAATCCGTTCTGCCAATTGAACCTTGAAATAGAACATCACCGACGATTGCTAAATCACTTTCTTGATGAAAGAAAACCACATGACCGGGTGTATGTCCCGGACAATGCAGGACTTTTAGAACAACATTGCCAAATTTTATCTCATCGTTTTCCTCTAACCAACGTTGAGGAATGAAACTCGAGATATGCGGAAAACCAAATGTTTGACTTTGCATCGCCAAACTGTCCAACCAAAATTTGTCTTTGATGTGCGGACCAACAATCGGGACATTAAGCTCTTTCGCCAATGTCACCGCGCCGCCGACGTGATCGATGTGACCGTGCGTGAGTAGGATTTGGGAGAGCGTTAAGCCTTGTTTATCAAGGTGTTGGCGAATAATGGGAATATCGCCGCCCGGATCGACGACAACCGCTTGCAGGGTTTTTTCGCACCACAACAGGCTGCAATTTTGCACAAAAGGGGTGACGGGAATAATTTTAAATTTCATAAAAATCAACGACAACCAGAAAATCCGGTCGTAAAAGTGCGTAAATAATTGTCATATTCTTGACCGTCGGCTAATCGGAGTCGCGCGATGGGTGTTAATGTGACGTAACCTTGTTTTGCCCCGCGTTTGGGGACGATTTGCAGCGCGATCCATTCGCAACCGCCTGTTTTTGATGTATTTGTTAATTTTGCGCAGTTATGCTGAACAACGCGGCGCGCGAAAGTTTGGCAAGCATTTCCTCCCCAATGAATTTGGCTGCTGTTAATGAGTCTGCCATTTCCAGAAATCCCATCTCTATTATTATCAACGGGTTGCCGCGTATCTTGATTTGTGCCCGCGATAGGAACGAGGTCGAATTTGTCGCGCAAATCGCCAATGTCGAGGTCGACAAAACACACGTCGACGTATTTCTGGTCGGTTTTTGGACCGATTGCCCAAAACAATGTCCGCGCGCCGCAGCCCTCGTAATCAACTTTCGCCGGTTTCTCCGCGCAGCTGAGCAACATCAAGCACCCAGATAAAATAAATCCTATTCTTTTCATATAGATATAACCTCGAAACGATTGAATGGGTTTATGGGGTTATGATAACACCTTCACTTGCTTTCGGGCACTAAACGATCGCCAAAGGGCGTTTTCACGACTTTCATGCCAGCGGGCGGCGGTTGATTTCCAGCGGCGGGCGGCTGATTTTGTTGGGCAGCTTGTTGAAAAAGGGTTTGAAGCCGCTGGGCTTCGGGCGACAATTGTGCAGCATTCGGCGGCGCGGCAGTTTGAGCGGGCGCAAGCGGCGGCGGGGCAGCGGGCGGGGGTTTCGGCGCACTCGGATTGCCGCGAATCAATTTTAGCGTGGCGGTTTTTTGATCGGGCGCGCAAATAACCCCACGATCTAAGTGCGATAATTGGCACGGCGAATTGTCGGGATAACCGATCACGACTTCGCGGCGCGTCACATTTATCAATTTGAAATCCCCAAACCCTTCAATTTCAGGCGTTTTACCTTTTTCCCATTCTTGAACAATATCTTTTCCATCAGGGGTTTGCAAAAAAACTTGGTAATTTTTACCCAGTTTTGTTGTGCCTTTGAGGACAAAATCGCGTTGTGGAGGAGGCGGCGGTTTAGGCGCGGGCGGCGGCGCAGGCTGAGCGGGCGCGGGCGGCGCGGGTTGTTGGGGCGCAGGCGGCGGATCGGGCGGTTTTCCTCGATCTTGATTAAACAAATCAAACCCCGCACAAACCGCCGAATTCACGAACAACATACCCATTAAAATCAATTTTTCAAACATAATCTACTTATCTTTTTTGTGTTGGTGCAAAGGAGAATAAATCGCTTGACTTATTTCTACAAATATTTCATCAAATAATGCTCTATTTTTGAAACAATGTTGATAATAAGGATTGTTGTTTTCACTCAAATCATGCGCCCCTTCATCTTCCCACGTTGTTTGCGCACTCGCAAGAGCTTTATTAGGGCTTTTATTATTTTGGAGTTCCTCAGTATATTTGAATGAAATATCCGGTAAAAAAGCTAATGGAAAATGCAACCCTTCCCAGTAATAATTCAAAAGTATTTGTAAGTACATTTTTGCAGTTTCTATATGATCAGTAGCTCGATATTCATAACATTTATACTTCCCACCTTTTAAACCAATTAACCAACTACTCGACAATTGGTAACTATTTAAAAATAAATGCTTTATCCACGCACTCAAATAATCTTTTGCTTTCAATTCGGCATAACGATACTGAATAAAACCCGAAGGATACACATCACGGATTTCTCCGTCTAATTTAAACTCACCCAGAAATAATTCTTTTACAAATGGTTCGGAAGGTTGATTATCAAATTGCTTGGTTAATTCTACCACAAAAGCGGCAATATCTTGATTTAATATTTCATAAATGCGTTCACCTACTTGTTCGGGCGGTAATAAACCAGAGGCTTTTATGATTGGAAAAAAGGCTTGATTATTTGCACCCGACAATTGACGATGTAATAATTTTTGCTGCAAATTATATTTGTCTAAACCTTCAACGTCAAATGGTTCGGTGTTTTCAATTAAAGTGGTTTGATCTTCAAAATATACTCCCAATCGTTTCTTTAATAAATAAGCGCAGGGATTTTTATAAAATTGAATCAGTTGCTCTAAGGTTGTTTCTCGCCAACTTTGCTCAAGTGCGGGTAATGGACTTTCAAAAAAAGGTTGCGCATTAGTTGCTCGCGTATGTTTAATCACTTCAAAATAATCTTCCGCATAACTAAACAAATGAGAATTCTTTTGAAAATAACGCTTGCTAAAAGGTTGCAACGGGTGTTTTATAATAAGCGATTCTGCATTTGAAAATTTGAAATTTTGTTTTATATAATCTAATAATTGATTCAACAAAACAGAAGGGGGAATTTCACTATTATCTTGAATACTTTGTCCTATATAACTGAAATAAAGACATTGACGGGCAGATAAAATCGCTTCCAGAAATAAATAACGGTCATCATGTCGGCGAGAACGATCACCCGCACGAAACCGATCTTCTTTCTTATTAATCAAATCAAAACTGGGGGTGTGATGCGCGCGCGGATAATCTTGTGCATTCATACCTAATAAAACCACTACCTTAAAAGGAATGCTCCGCATTGGCATTAGTGCACAAAAGGTAATATTACCCGTCATAAAACCTGCTGTTTGAATATTTTTTGCAAGCGTTTCTTTTATCCAATGTCGAACGATGTTTAATGTAATTTCCTGATTAAATGATGATTTTTGAGTCGCTTGCTTTAAACTAAAAATCGCATTTTGAATAATTTGATTGTCGCGTAAATTATCCGCATTTTCAAAGAATGTTTTAAAAAAATCTTGCAATAATTCACACCATTGTAAAGGTAGGTGTGGTTGATTCAGTTTCTCACAAAATTCAAATAAAGTTTCTATGAAATCTAGAAACCGACCATAAACCTCAGTTTCATTGCCTTCCATTTCATCAACAGGTAAAATATTTTCAAATAGCCGTTGTTCATTTGCAGGCAACGCATAACCTAATAACAACCGTGCTTTACCAAATACCCAAGAATTCTCAAAAAATGGGGGTAAATCTAATGCCGTTCTACTCTGCTCATCTTTTCCCCAACGCACCCGCGCTTGTTTTAACCAACGTTCAATTAATGTAATGTCATGATGAGATAAGTTAAATTTAGCACGAATGGTTTCATTTTCTAATAAACTCATTACCTGAGAAACGGTTAGTCGACTATCGGGTAAATTCAACCCTTTTAGAAATGCTTCGATCAAATGACTTTCATCTTGACGGCGACGGTCTGCAATACTAAATGGCAAACGATGTTGTTTATTTGAAATGGTTTCAAAAACCGCCTGAATTAAGGGCGCGTAGCTTTCAATATCGGTTGCCATAACCAATACATCACTGGGCATTAAATTAGGATTTTTCTCAAATAAATCCAATAATTGATCATGCAAAACTTCGATTTCTCGCATTTTACTGTGACAACTATGAATTTGTAATGAATGATCGTTGCTAGAAACGGTTTTAGTTTGCCGACTTTCGGTTAAATTTAGAATGTCATTTTGTAAAAAAGATAAGAGGTTTTCTTCACAAGATTCTTCAAACAGTTCATATTCTTTTAAATCAATATTTAGATTTTGAAAAAGCGTTAAAAATTCTTTACCAATTGTACCCAATGAGGCTAATAAACTATTTTTAACTTCATAATGTTCTAAGGCGGCTTTTTCAGGAGCTTTTTCATTGATTTTTGAAATAGCTTTATTAGGAACAATATCATACCAATATTCTTGACAGGGATTTAAAACAAAGAAATAGACTTCGCCTTTCTGGGAAAGGGCTTGAAATACATCCATATAAAAAGGAGGAAGGGCTGAAATTCCAAAGATAATTAAACGTGGTGGAAAATGTTTAATATCGTTATTTTTTACTGCTTGTACAAACTGTTTTTGCAATGCTGCACGATGCGTACTTTGAGAATGTCGATTTGAAATATCTTGTTGAATTATATGCCATAATTTTGCCTGCCAATCTGAAAGATGTTCATTGTTTTTCCAATTGTCAATCCAATCTGGACGATAGATAACATATTGATCAAAAACATCTGCAATTTTATGAGCAAGTTGGTAATATTTCAAATCATTTGTTCCATGATCTGACAAATAGTTTTTTAGCTCACTAAAATCCTCATTTTCTAATAAACTAGGCAATAAGCGTAGAATTGTCCAACCTAAAACATTAGGATCGAAATCAGAAACGTCGGGGACATTGGATAAACTTTCATGAAATAAGCGTTGCGTCATATCACGGGGAAAAGGGTAATCGGCATTTGCCCAAATACCCAGTTGTTTTGAGAGTTCTAATGCTAACCACCGCTCCATTCCTTTGCTTTGTACGACGATAATTTCTTTTTGTAAAGGTGGCAACGGTTGCTCTCGCAAAATGTTAGCTAATGCTGTTAAGAGTTTTTCTAAGCGATTACTGGTATAAAAATATAGCATAATTAGTTGAAATCACGCTGTTTCCAATAATACAATTGCTCAAAAACTTGCTCAGCAGACTGTAATGATCGCTGTGCAAAATTTTCAACGGCTTGTTTAACCGTTAATTGCGAGGTTCTTAAAAAGGGATCAGTGGCTAATTCTATTTCTAAACTAAAAGGCACGGTGGGGAGGTTTTCTAAACGCTGTTGTTTAGCTTGTTCTTCACGTTTAAGGAGAGCATTATTTTGAGGTTCAACCCATTTCGCAAATTCAATATTTTCCAATGTGTATTCGTGCGCGCAATAAATTAAAGTTTCTTTAGGTAAAGCCATTAATTTGTTTAATGTTTGAAACATTTGGGCGGGTGTGCCTTCAAATATTTTTCCACAACAACACCCAAATAAAACATCGCCACAAAACAAACAGTTTTCTCCATAATAAGCAATATGCCCTTTTGTATGTGCAGGCATTTCTAAAACTTGGAATTTTAAACCCAATTCTGGAATTTCAACGGTGTCTTGTTCTCTCACAAATTGATAATTTCCAACCATAGAATCACCCCAAGGAGCAATAACAGTTGTTTGAGGATAATGCTTAAGCAATTCTTTTACGCCACCAATATGATCTTGATGACGATGAGTAATCAAAATTGTGGCTAAATTTGCTTGATGTTGTTCTAACCAATCTAAAACCGGTTTTGCATCACCGGGGTCGACGACAGCAACATAAGAACTTGAGGCTTTTTGAATGCACCAAATGTAATTATCACGAAAAGCTAAAATGGGGGTTATTTTCATGGTGATTTCAAATAAAAACTTGGGAATTTCCTCCCAAGTTTAAAAGGCTTTTTAGAAAGGAAGAGGGATTTCTTGATCATTGAGAAATAACTTACCTGCTTTAAATTCAGCACTCAGTTTATAATACTTATCTTCCTCAATTAAAAATTTCTGGGCAAGAAACTGTTTAATTTGTTCTTCTGCCATTTTTTCGGGTTTCACCGTTTGTGATTTTTTCTTTGACTTTCCACTATCACTTTCATCGACAGAAGGCTTGGTTTCTTTTAAGGTTACAACCAAGATTTTTTTAAGAACACCTTTAGATATTTTGAAATGTGATTGTGCTTTAATTGCCATTTTTAGCACTTCAATTTTCTCAATCGAAAAAGGTTTTGTTCCATCAATTCCAAAAGAAAAACTGCCAACCAATTCACCTTGATTAGTTTTAATGGAAATGTTCTTTACCTCAAATAGCGGAGAACCTTTGACGATCTTAGGTAATGCTTTCATTAAATCACCGATTAAAACCGTTCCCATCATTTCTTCAGACATTTCTTCTGTTTGCAATTGGCGCAAAGTTTTCTTGATATCAGCTAATACTTGAGAATTAAAGTTATTTAATTCTGTTTGTATTTCAAAACTAATGCCCGTCAAACCATTTGCTAAACTCGGGGGCATCGTTAAACTACTTAAAGCCAATGCAGAGGAAACTTGAGTAAATTTCTTCGTGTTAGGGTCGCTCACCTTTGCAGAGGTTTCTCCACGTAAGCCTTTGATTACAATCTGATCTTTATTGCTAGAGAACCCCATTTCATCTATCGAAAATTCACTTCGTCCTAAACGCAAACCTTCTAAAATTTCTTGATCATCTGAAACCAACTTAGCGGTTAAGTTGTTTAGATTAAAATCAAAATCTTCGTGTTTCTCCTTGTGCGCGATTTTAAGCAATGGAAGTCGTAAATCAAAATGCAAGGGTTCATAGTATTCATTCAAACCCGCAGAAAAGAAAAATTTATCCATAAGTATTTCAAATTCATTTTCTGCGCTCATAGAAATGTGAGGAATATTCAAATCACCACTAAGATTCTTTAATTCTCCTACATAATTCAAAACACCGTTCAAACCCGCCCATTCAAAAAGCCCTTTTTTGTTTTGATCCGTTTTGTCGATGATTTCACCATTGAACGCTGCGAGATTAAAACTTGTTTTAGCTTTTCCATTGGGTGTTTCAACGGCGGTTTGCAAAACAAGATTAGGGAGCTTTTCTTTAAAACTACGTTGCATATCTTCGGGGTAAGGAATATGCACCGTTGTATTCACGAGTTGGGTAGGTATTTTATTTGCCGCCTCAAGCGTTTTACGGAACAGTTCTAATAACAACGTGAAAGGTTTATCTTCGGTAGATTCAACAACAGCAATGGGTTCTTCGTTGATTTGATAATTGAGAGAAAGTTTTTGAGGCGGATTCTTTGCTGTTTTCTTGGAGGACTTACTGGTTTTGGGCGATTTTTCTTCTATGGTTAAACCCTCTTCCGTCTCTTCAAGTTGCTTAGAAACGGCGGCGACAGGTTCATTAGCGAATGCTTGCCACGATTGAACATTTATAACAAATGCGATCAATGACGCACACATAATGGATTTACGCAACATATTCATACTCCGTCCAATGAGGTAAAAACAGAGGAAAATTATTTATTTTTCTCTGTTGGAAAAACGGCATTTAAGTATTTTTTCAAATACGCGCGCAAACCTTCTTTGAAAGCATCGGTTGCATCAGGATTGTAATACAAAACTCCCGTTTGTTTATCAGGCAGTGCGTCACTAATTCTTTCAATTTCTATAACAGCTTTAACCGGTGCAACTGCAATATTTGAATCAATATGTAGAACAAATGTGAGCGTTTTGTGTTCAACGGAGAAATCTTTCTTATTGATATTGCTAGGCATTTTTGCATCATCAATCACTTCTCTCACTAATCGTTCGATGTCGCCCATAAAGGGTTTGTCGTATTCGCGTCCTTCCAAACGCAATCTCAAATCATTTGTTAAAACGCCGCCACTGGGCGCAACGTCCATATCATATTGGCTGCGTTTGTCGGCGTGAGCAGGCGATATTCCAAATAATAAACACAATATAAACAAGGCGTTATATAAAGACATGATCGATATCCTCCTTAAATAATAAATAACGAATTTGCTCAAAGTGTCATCATACTACTAAGTTAAATCTGCGACTAGTCTTTCTCGGACAGGCGGTAAAATTTCGCAGCTAAAACAATAAGTAAGGTGCTCAACACCGAAAAACAAAGCCGCCCCCGCTTTTAACGCAGCAATTTGAGAAACGGGTATTTCAAAACGCAAAAAGTGCACTGCGGAAGTTTTTTCTTCATTTGAACGTTCCAAATCTTCATCTGCAATTGCCCAAATTCGTTGCTCATTTCCTATCTTTGTCCAAACACATTCCTCGATGCCTTTCATTTCAATAAGTGCTCGACGACGTTGCGCGGGATCATCAAACTCAATCATCATCGTTGCTTTCCAATTTGTTCCATCGGGAATTAAAGGATTATAAGCCATTAATTCTTCTTCAATCGCCGCTTTTTCAAATAGCTTTTCAACCCGCAACATTTCTTGAATTTGATATTGAATTGTCAGACGATCTTCAAAATACAAAGCAAGATGTCCACCCAAAGCAACTCGCCGTTGTTTCTTATGTGCCATCACTTGAGCACGAAACCCCTCTCGTTGCTCAGCATATTCCTCTAAACTCATTAAATCTTGGCGCGAAAGTTTGTTCATGGTTTTTCTCTCAAGCCATACGCAATACATAACAGGCTAAAAGGGTGAAGTGGAGATTTGCCATTATTCAAACCATTTTCGATTTGATGACCCGCCATTGGACAATCGCTGCTGTAATAATCTGGATCAAAAGATTTTACTTTATTTACAACGGGTTTCGCAATTTTCATTGAGAACGCATGGGTTTCTGCGCGCACCGCATAAGTACCATCATGTCCAGAGCAACGTTCAATCACTTCTAATTGCGTATTAGGAACAAG
The DNA here is from genome assembly GCA_041161065.1 of Pseudomonadota bacterium. Taxonomy (GTDB): domain Bacteria; phylum Pseudomonadota; class Gammaproteobacteria; order Beggiatoales; family Beggiatoaceae; genus DYRG01. Next base: position 20,548 of record JBEAVE010000031.1, read on the forward strand.
TTGCAATAGTTCTTTGGTTTTTAATCCAATGTTTTGAACCCGCAAATGACAAGGCACATGATAAGACACTTTTCCTAATGAGTTTTTGAAATCGGTTTTGAGCAAATTTGCTTTGTGCCGCAACATTAAATACTCAAATGGATCAAACATTTTTTGTTGAACTTTCTTTACCTCAGGATCATTAGGAAACATTAAAGGTAATTCTTGTTTAAACATTAACGCACAAGAAGGAATCGGTGCAACAATATCAAACCCTTCGTCAATTAACTTGGATAAAATCGGAATATTAAAGTCTTTTGAGGCTTTAACGCTTTCTAAATCCCCGATTTCTAATTTAGGCATTCCACAACATTTTTCTTTGGGGGTTATTTTTACTAAAATATCGTTGTGTTCAAATACCTTCATCAAATCTTCTGCCATGTCTGGTTCATTACGATTGCCATAACAAGTGACAAACAGCGCAACTTTTCCGGTTGTTTCTTCTGTTTTAATAGGGGCAGTTGAAATATGTTTGAAATGACTTTCGCGTTTTCTTAAACTATTGCTGTGAAATTCAGGTAAAATCGCATCAGCACTAATGCCTAAAAGTTTCTCATTAAGTTGGCGGATAGGTTTTATTTTATTAACTGTATTAGAGACTTGCGAAATAATTGGAATTCCTAAGAAACTGCCCATCAAATCCGTTGAAGTGAGGATTTTATCGCGAAATTTGGTGCGACCTTGTTTGAATTTTACCGCTTTTGCTCGAAGCATTAAGTGAGGAAAATCTAAATTCCATTCGTGCGGCGGTACATACGGACATTTGGTCATGTAACACATATCGCACAAATAACAATGTTCAACGACTTTTGAATAGTGTTTCTTATCAACGCTGTGTAATTCCACATCGGCAGTTTCATCGATAAGATCAAATAATGTTGGAAATGCCTCGCACAAATTAAAACAACGGCGACAACCATGACAAATTTCAAATACTCTTTCTAATTCTTTTGTTAAGGATTCTTCGTTGTAGAAATCAGGGTTTTGCCAATCAAGTGCGTGACGAGTGGGGGCATCTAAATTACCTTCGCGAGCCATGAGCTTTCTCCTTTAGATTTTTTTAGGATTGGCGGGTGCAAGAGAAACGGTTTTGCTCCGTTCAATCGATTGCAAAGCTAAATACTCATTACCAAATTTACTAATGTTTTCCAATTCAGTATCATATTGATTATAATGGCGTTCTTCGTCCATCACTAATTCTTCAAAGAGCTTTTTAGTCATTGAATCGGCGTGATTTGCGCAAGCGACTGCCCAATTGTTATAATCCTTAATGCTTTGTTCTTCTAATTGTTGAGCAATTTGCAACATTTCTTTAACGTCGTGGATTTTATGAACGGGATCAGTTGCAACCATTTCGATATCGCCTTTGAGAAATAAAATTCTATCGGCAATTTTCTCAATATGTAACATTTCTTGAATGGCGGTTTGTTTAAATAAACTGGCGAGCAAATCGTAACCTTGATCGTCACATTGAAAATGAAAATACATATATTGGTGAACGGCGGATAATTCTCCTCCCACCGCTTTATTTAATAAAGTAATACTTTCTTGATACATAAATCCTCCTTTGAAATAAATAAGAAAAACCAACCCTTTTTTGATCAGAAAGAGTTGGTTTTAATTAGGCTAAGCCAATGAATCTAAGGCTTTTTGGAAGCGGTTGGCGTGAGAACGTTCGGCTTTTGCTAAGGTTTCAAACCAGTCAGCGATTTCATCAAAACCTTCTTCACGCGCGGCTTTTGCCATGCCGGGGTACATATCGGAATATTCGTGGGTTTCGCCGGCGATGGAGGCGCGCAAATTGTCGGCGGTTGAACCGATGGGCAAGCCAGTGGCGGGATCACCGACGGCTTCTAAATATTCCAAATGTCCGTGCGCGTGTCCGGTTTCGCCTTCGGCGGTGGAACGAAACACGGTTGAAACGTCGTTGTAGCCTTCCACGTCGGCTTTGGCGGCAAAATACAAGTAACGGCGATTAGCTTGAGATTCGCCCGCGAACGCGGCTTTGAGGTTTTCTTCGGTTTTACTGCCTTTCAAAGTTGCCATCTGATTTCTCCTAGAATGGGCTGGGTTAAATTAGACTAATTCTAAAGTCTGCGCTTACTGTAGGTTAATTTTAAAAAAAAGTCAAATTTTTAATAAGTGATGACCTTGAACGTCGATAACACGGCTTTGTGATCGGAAATTTTATTGGCGATCACTCGATGCTCGACCAATTGCCAAGTGCGCGGCGCAAACACAAAATCAATCGTGATCGGCGGATTGTCAAACAACGGCGACGTGGGCGGTCCATGAAACTCTCCACTAAATTGTTCACTGCTTTCTAATAACCGAATGGACGGCGATTCCGGCGGCACATTGAAATCCCCCGCTAAAATGCTTGGACGGGTTTCTAATGTTTGCAAAATTTGCTGCGTTTGTTTTAAGTTTGTTTCCCAACTTTGATGATCATTATGCACCCCCGCCACTAATACCGTTTCATAAGGAAATTTTAAAGCCGCTAAAGGCAAAGGTAATTTATCAGAAGGTTGAGGAATCAATTGCAACGGATAACGAGATAAAATCGCATTTCCTCCAATGTAACGTATCCACCCTATTTGCCGATCAGTGGTTTCAGCAAATGCCCAATTGTGCATTTCACTTTGTTGAGCTAAATAACCCACCAAATTATGTTCAAAGGGTAACACATTTTGCGCCATTTCTGAAAGAATTATAATATCAGGTTTTTCCTCCCGAATTAGCTGTGCAACTTGATCTAAATGTTCTGTGATAAAAAAGGGCAAAAATCCTCGATACAACCATTCAACATAGAAATGCTTTGATCCCATTGCTACATTAAAAGTCATAATACGAATAGTTTCATTATTTTTAGGTAATGATTTGGCAGAATATGAGGTAATAGCAAATGTTAATTCTCTTCCTTCACGTTGTAATGCCCAAAATTGGTAAATGCTACCGCCTAAAACAAAGAAAAATAAAGCTAGTAAAAAATACCATTTACGCATTTTACCTCCTTTTTTATTTCATTCCATTTTGACGCAATAACGCATCTAAATGCGGTTCTCTTCCTCTAAATAATTTAAATAAATTCATCGGCGATTGTGAACCACCTTGCGCTAAAATATGTTGCCGAAATTGCAGCCCTATTTCCTGATTAAAGATGCCTTGTTCTTCAAATTTTGAAAACGCATCAGCAGATAAAACTTCCGCCCATTTGTAACTGTAATAACCCGCCGCATATCCGCCCGAAAAGATATGTGCAAAACTATGTTGAAAACGATTAAAATTAGGCGGAATAATCACCGCCACGTGTTTGCGAACATCATCTAAAAGTTGCTGAATATTAGTTTGTGGATTGAACTCACAATGTAATCTAAAATCAAATAATCCAAATTCTAATTGTCTTAAGGTAAATAATCCCATTTGAAAGGTTTTTGCCAACCGCATTTTTTTAAACAAATCAGTGGGTAGTTTCTCTCCAGTCTGATAATGCTCAGCAAATAAATCTAATGCCTCTTTTTCCCATGCCCAATTTTCAAGCAACTGACTGGGTAATTCTACTGCGTCCCACGCGACATTATTGATTCCAGAAATCGACGGTTCTTCTATTTCTGTGAGCAAATGATGCAAGGTGTGTCCAAACTCATGAAATAAAGTTGTAACATCTTGGTGCGTTAAAAGTGAAGGTGTTTCTCCAACTGGTTGTGGAAAGTTGCACACAACAAAAGCGGCGGGTTTTTGGTGTTCATTTTGATAACTTTTTCGGGTTTGAAATCCACTAACCCATGCGCCACTTCGTTTGCCTTTCCTCACAAAAGGATCAATATAAAAATGTCCTAATATTTCAAATTTTTCATTACAGATTTTATAACAATCAACGCTTTCATGCCACAAATCAGAATGCTCAATTTTTTGGATAGAAACATTAAAGAGTTTTTCAATGATTTGAAATAAACCTTGTAATACCTTTTGAAAAGAAAAATAAGGGCGTAATATTTCTTGAGAAATTGCATAACGATATTCTTTGAGTTTCTCTGAATAATAAGGAATATCCCACGCGGTTAATTCTGCAACGCCATATTCTGTTTTTGTAAAGCCTTTTAATTCGTTCAAATCCCGTTCTGCAAAAGGTTTTGCTCTGGTGGCTAAATCCATTAAAAAGTCGATCACTTTCTCTGAAGATTCTGCCATTTTCTTTGCTAATGAATAATCCCCATAATGCTTAAAACCTAACAGCATTGCCATTTCTTGGCGCAAACTCATTATTTCAAACATAACGGAAGAATTATCAAATGCTTTGTCGCCTAATTCTGATGCTCGAGTGGCAAATGCTCGATAGATTTCTTCCCGCAAGGTTTGATTATCTGCATAATTCATTACCGATAGATAACAAGGCAAATCTAATGTTAAAACCCACCCTTCCAAGCCTTTTTGTTCTGCAAGTTGTTTAGCAATTGCTTTCGTAGATTCTGGCAAACCAGATAACAAATTTTCTTCTAAAAGATGTTTGTGCCAAGCGTGGGTTGCATCTAATAAATGCTGTCCAAATGTTGAAGATAATTGAGAAAGTTGTTGTTTAATTGCTTTGAAACGGGTTTGTTGTTGCTCTGGTAAATCTACGCCTGACAAATGAAATTCCTTTAATTCATTTTCAATAATTTGGCGTTGCGATTTCGTGAAAGTTTGATAAGCATTACTATTTTTAATAGATTGATATTGAAGGAAAAGTTTTTTATTTTGTCCATTTTCGCTATGATAAGTAGAAATCAATGGCAAACAACTATTATATGCGGTTCTGAGTGCTTCGGTATCGGCAACATTATGCAAATGAGAAACAATTGCCCAAGTCGTATTTAAGCGATCTTCGATATGTTGAAAAACTTGAACAAAATTTTCAAAAGTTGGGATTTCAAGTTGCTCAAGTTGTTTAATGACTGTTCGATTATCAGTTAAAATCTGAGAAATCGCGGGTTCAATATGGTCGGGGAGAATTTGACTAAAAGCGGGTAATTCTTCTAACTGTAATAATGGATTCATTCCGTAAATCCTTTGGTTAAAATCAACGCATGAGCGTATAATTTATTTTTAGGTAAATGGGTAATATCGGCGGTTAAACGAGCGGCTTCTTTGAGAGGTAATGCTTTACACAATATTTTCAAAATATGTTCGGTTTCTAATGAAATATCTTCGGTTGTTTCTTCCTTTATGAAACCGGCTAAAATTAAAACAAATTCGCCTTTTTGATGTGCAGGATTTTCTTCAAGCCAGTTCTTCAATTCTTTTAAACAACCATTTAAGCAAGTTTCGTGGATTTTTGAAATCTCTTTCACTAATGCGCCGCGTCGAGTTTCTCCAAAAATTGCAATAAAATCTTCAAGGGTTTCTAAAATACGATGGGGTGCTTCGTAAAACACCAACGTGCGGGTTTCTTTAATTAAAGTTTCTAAATGTGCGCGGCGGGTGGAAGGTTTTGAGGGTAAAAATCCTTCAAAAACAAACTTATCCGCTGGAAATCCTGCAATTGATAACGCGGCGGTAATGGCACTCGGACCCGGAATAGATCGAATATTCAAATGGTTAGCGTGGAGTGTTTCTAACAGTTTTGCGCCCGGATCGCTAATTAACGGCGTGCCCGCGTCGCTAATTAACCCCACAGATTCCCCGTTTTTTAGGCGTTCGAGGATTTCTTCGCTCACTTGGCGTTCATTGTGAGAATGCAATGAAATCAATGGGGTAGCGATGCCAAAGTATTGCAACAATGGTCGAGAGTGGCGGGTATCTTCGGCGGCGATGACATTAACATTTTTAAGGGTTTCAATCGCGCGCGGACTCAAATCCCCTAAATTTCCCAGCGGCGTGGCAATCACATAAAGCGTTGATTTTTCAAGTGGTTGCATGATAGGGGCGGCTTAATTCGTGAACGGCATCGACCAATGCCAAGACATTTTCTGGGTCAATATTAGGGTGAATGCCGTGCCCTAAATTAAAAATGTGTCCGCTGCCTTTTCCAAAATCTGCTAATAAATCAGCCACTTCCGCGCGAATTTTATCAGGATTGGCATACAACATTGATGGATCGAGATTGCCTTGCAACGCCACTTTATCGCCCACTCGTCGCCGCGCGTCGCCCAACTCGGTTTGCCAATCTAAACCCATTGCAGAACAACCACTTGCCGCGATTTCTTCCAACCACGCGCCGCCACCTTTTGTAAATAAAATCACCGGCACGTCATTTTTGGGTAATGAGTCGACAATTTTTTGCATATAAGTCAATGAAAAGGTTAAATAATCTTTTTTCGTTAATACGCCGCCCCAAGTATCAAAAATCATCACGGCTTGCGCGCCGGCGGAAATTTGTGCCTGTAAATAAATACTGACCGATTGTGCGAGAACATCCAAAAGTTGATGCGCGGCGGCGGGCTCGTTATAAATTAAGGCTTTGATTTTAGAGAAGGTTTTAGTGCTTCCGCCCTCAACCATGTAGGTTGCCAATGTCCAAGGGCTGCCCGAAAAACCAATCAACGGCACGCGACCATTTAATTCACGACGAATTAATCGAACCGCGTCCATCACATATTTCAATTCGCGCTCGGGATCGGGGACGGTAAGTTGTTGAATATCAGCAAAATTTTTAATAGGGCGTTCAAATTGCGGACCTTCGCCTTCGTTAAAATACAAACCCAACCCCATTGCATCAGGAATGGTCAAAATATCTGAAAACAAAATCGCCGCGTCCAGTTTGAAGCGCGCCAACGGTTGCAATGTGACTTCGCAGGCTAAGTCGGGATTTTGACAAAGAGCCATAAAATTACCCGCTTTGGCGCGCGTTGCACGATATTCTGGCAAATAACGCCCCGCCTGACGCATTAACCAAATCGGTGTATAATCAACGGTTTGGCGTTTCAACGCTCTTAAAAAGCAATCGTTTTTTAATTCCATGTTGCTAAACTCAAAAAAAATTCTTGGCATTATAAGGCATTTCAGGCGACTATAAAATAGGTGATTGATTACAATCTTTAAGAAAAGTTTCAGTATTTTCTCTCATAAACTATTTGTGGAGAAATCGTTTTATTCAAAGATCGCTGGTTTCGAATCGGGTGGTTTTTCTCTTTCAAATAAAACAAAAGATCATGCCTGTTAAATTATATGATAAAATAATTTCTTTTAATCAATAACATAAGGAGACTTTCTATGGCTAAAAATGCCTTTTATGCACAATCGGGTGGCGTGACCGCCGTCATCAACGCATCGGCTTGCGGCGTTATCGAAACCGCGCGCCAACATAAAGACCAAATCGCCAACGTCTACGCAGGCAGAAACGGCATTATCGGCGCATTAACCGAAGATTTAATCGATACCAGCCAAGAATCCGATGCTGCCATCGCCGCTTTGCGCCACACCCCGTCGGGCGGATTCGGATCGTGCCGCTACAAAATGAAATCCCTCGAAGCCAATCGCGCTGAATACGAACGTTTGATCGAAGTCTTCAAAGCCCATGATATTGGGTACTTTTTTTACAACGGCGGCGGCGATTCCGCAGACACTTGCTTAAAAGTATCACAACTCTCTGATTCAATGGGATTTCCCATTCAAGCGATTCACGTTCCCAAAACCGTCGACAACGATTTACCGATCACCGACACCTGCCCGGGTTTTGGTTCAGTGGCGAAATACATCGCGGTTTCTACTTTAGAAGCAAGTTTCGACGTGCGTTCAATGGCGAAAACATCGACTAAGATTTTTGTTATCGAAGTGATGGGCAGACACGCGGGTTGGATTGCAGCGGCGGGCGGATTAGTTTCTGATCATAACATTCCAGTGGTCATTTTATTTCCAGAAATCAAATTCGACAAAGAAAAATTCCTCGCTGAAGTGAAAGCAAAAGTAGAGAAATTTGATTTCTGCACGGTGGTAGTTTCTGAAGGTGCAAAAAACCCCGACGGATCATTTCTCGCTGAGCAAGGAACGCGCGATGCCTTTGGTCATGCACAATTAGGTGGTGCTGCACCGGTTGTGGCAAATATGATTAAAGAAGCCTTAGGTTACAAATTCCACTGGGCAGTCGCGGATTATTTGCAACGTGCGGCGCGTCATTTAGCGTCAAAAACTGATGTAGATCAAGCGTATGCAATGGGTAAAGCGGGTGTTGAATTAGCATTGCAAGGGAAGAACTCGATGATGCCCACGATTGTAAGAAAATCTAATTCTCCTTATGTTTGGGAAGTGGGTGCTGCGCCTTTGTCTGAGGTTGCAAATGTTGAGAAAATGATGCCGAGAGATTTTATTTCTGACGATGGTTTTGGTATTACACAAGCCTGTAAAGATTATTTAATTCCTTTAATTCAAGGTGAAGACCCACCTCCTTATAAGAACGGTATGCCAGACTATGTTACTTTACAAAATGTTGCAGTGCCTAAAAAATGCAGTCCTTTTGAATTGAAGAAATAACCTTTTGGGGTAGTGATCAAAATAACAGATTATTTTATAAGAAATCTTGTATTTTTAGCCCGTTAATATTGATTGCTACCTCAAGAGTTTTTTGTCACTTCTTTGTCATGAAATTGCGCAAAAATGGTTTTACTTCAAAACGTGAGCAAAGGAGAAAAAAATGAATCGCATGATGTTGGCGCACCGCTTTGCACCTTTATTAGCACAGTCCGCATTACAAGCCGTTGATCTGTGGGAAAAAACCGATGCCATTGAACAATTATTGTGCACACATTTCAATCAATTACCACAATGCCATCAACTTTATATTGCGGATAGAAACGGCAAACAAGTCAGCGCAACCATTTCTGCTAATCAACCCGATCGGCGTTATCAAGGAACTTTCTTATCGTCAAGACCTTACGCAGATATGCTCTATCCAAAGCGACATTTAGCATTATCCTCTATTTATCAGCATCATAAAACGTCGAAACCTTGTTTAACAGCATTGCAACCCATTTGGGATCGCCAACGTTTCTTGGGATTTCTAGCAGCGGATTTTAACGCTTAAAAATGTATTTGAACAAAACCCACGTCTACCTTTAAAAAACGCCTTTCTTTTTATTAGGTAATCTACTACACAAGAAATGGCGCAATAATTAAAATCTTTCTCCCCTAAGCAATTTAGAGAATGAAATGTTGAATTTACAGTTCAACCGACGAGGGCTTATTAAATTGTAATGGCTAATAAAATCAAATTTTATCAAATAGTTACAATTGAACGGCACGAAGTTGATCGGCGGCTTGTTCGGGGCTAATGGTATTCACCGACAAACCCGCGCCTAATTCAAAACCGGTTGGAATACTAGTACGCGGACAGATTTCTAAATGCCAATGATAACTCGCGTTGCAATCTTGATATTCTTTACCGTGTGGTTGAGTATGCAAGAAATAATTATATTGCGCCCCACCAATCACTGCATCTAATCTTGCCATTGAACGTTGCAATACGTTGGCGAAATCTTCTAAATCCTCATTTGAAACCTGCATGAAATCCGCTTGATGATGTAATGGTAAAATGTGAATTTCCCATTCAAAACGACTCGCAAAGGGTTTTATCGCAATGAATTTTTTACCTTTTTCGATAACATATTGCCCGACATTTATTTTACGGCGCACCGATCCAGAACTCCGATCATAAATAGTCGCTTCAAATGTCAGTGCTTCATCAATTAACGAACAAAAAATGCAATGATGGTTCTTTGCAAAATAATTACGGCTATTTTCAACTTCGTCGTGAACATTTTGAGGAACAACTGGCATTGCAATAATTTGGCTGTGGGTGTGAGGAATGCTTGCGCCGGCGGCGGGACCAAAATTTTTAAAGGCTAAAACGTATTTCAAACGTGGATCACTTTCATATAACGTTTGCATTCTATCGCGGTAGGTTTGAAATAAAATAGCCAAATGATCAACCGACATTTCAAATACTGCAATCCCATGATTTTGATGATCAATGATGACTTCATGGCGACCATAACCATCAATAGTTTGTTGTAATCCAAAGGTTAAATTCGCATCGCTGCGATCATCGCCGAGAACGGGATAAAGATTTTCTACCATTCTGATTTCCCAATTTGTTTCGTTGGGAATGGTCAAAATCGCGGGAGGAGTTTTGTGTTCATTTCCTCGACAAAACGGGCAGGTTTCCACGTGAGAACGGGTATCTCGCGGGACGAGTTCTTCGGCTTTTTTGGGGCGCATACTGCGGGCGGTGGCGACCAAAACAGATTCAGAAGGGATAATCGGGTTGATGCGGATTTCGCGAACGCTGGGCGGGTTGCTGGCATGATCCATGAGTAGTTTTCCTTTGGCATTTTAATGTATGTGAAAATACTAAAATACTCGATTTGCCCAAGAAAAGCGAAAATAACGCACTAATGTGTAAATAAAATCTTTGTATTATCCAACAATTCACAACGATCAGCCGAATTTGTGGTATATAATTCTATTATTCAGAAATAAACAGCGGCAGGGGTTCACGATGAAAATAACCGCAATTGGTGTTAATTCTGCTTTTGCAACAGGTAATTACGAAGCAACCGTTACCGTCGCAGAAGTCCAGACTTTATTTGCGGAATTGCTTAAAACACCCGAAGCAAAACAACTTTCAAATACTCAAATTCAACAGCGTCTTGAAAAACTCGCTCAAATGCGGTTGCTCCCTAAATGGCAATCCAATTTTCTTATCGAATTTGATACCATCGGCAAACGCGGCACGAAACCTTATCGTTTATTGGTAGACGTAGGTGGCGACGTGCGACACGCCTTAAAAGGCATCGGGTTATCTTCTACCGATATCGACGGTGTCTACATTTCTCATCCTCACGCCGATCATATTGGAGGTATGGAATACGTTGCTCTCACAAGTATCTTTAATCCGTTTTACACGCCAGAAAAGAAAAAGTGGCTCGGCGATCAGTTTATTGCAGATAAATTGTTCTTAGAACAACGTTTGTGGGCTTATCCGCCTTCTAATGCAAAACCCGATTTGTTTGTGCATAGAAAAGTCTTAGAACCGCTTGAAAGAGCCATCGGTCCCGGATTGGATACCTTGCAAGGCGTGCCAGATGTTACAATTCATACCTATTTTGATGTGCATTTGCTCGGAAAAAAAGAAAACGGTTTAACCAGTAGTCATATATTTCAAGATGGAAACAGTGGCGAGTGGAAAATGATTCCAGTATTTGCCATGCACGTGATTTCAAGTTCAGAGGAAATGGCAAGTTATGGGATTTGTTTAGAGCATTCTAGCGGCTACAATGTTCTTATGCCCACCGATACTCAACACATGATTCCCAAACAATTAGAACCTTATTACAAACGCGCTAATCGAATTTATATGGATTGTGAAACAAGTCCTTTCCCATCAGGTGTCCACCCGCACGTTTCAAATCTCATTAATGATATGTCGCCAGAAATCCAAAAGAAATGCTTGCTTTATCATTATGATGGTTATCCAGAAGTGCCTGAAAATATGTTTTTTGGGATTTTGAAAACAGGCGATAGTCACAACTACCCAGAGTAATCATGCAAACCGTTTCAAATACCCCCGATCAAGCATTTCTCCGTTTATTAGAAATTATGAATGAATTGCGTGAGAAATGTCCTTGGGATAAAGTCCAAACGTGGGAATCATTGCGACATTTGACAATCGAAGAAACTTACGAATTGTCCGATGCAATTTTAGATAACAATATTGCTGAAATTAAGAAAGAACTTGGTGATGTTTTATTGCATATTGTTTTCTATGCTAAAATTGGCTCTGAACATTTGCATTTTGATATAACAGAAGTGATTAATTTGGTTTGTGAAAAGCTAATTTTTCGTCACCCGCACGTTTTTGGAAATACCGTTGTAGAAAATGCGCAAACGGTAAAACAAAATTGGGAGAAACGCAAATTACAAGAAAAGGATAGCAATCAAAGTATGTTATCGGGTGTGCCTAACTCGTTGCCTGCGCTGATTAAAGCATGGCGAATTCAACAAAAAGCGCAGGGTGTAGGTTTTGATTGGGAAAATAAGGATCAAGTTTTTGAGAAAATTCAGGAAGAAATCGCTGAATTTCATCAAGCAACTGATGAACTAAAAAAAGAGGAAGAGTTTGGTGATTTGTTGTTTTCATTGGTTAATTATGCGCGTTTTATCGATATTGAACCAGAAACCGCTTTAGAAAAAGCCAATCGTAAATTTATTCGCCGTTTTCAAACAATGGAAAAAATGATTTTAGCCGATCACAAATCATTACAAAATCTATCTTTAAGTGAAATGGATTATTATTGGAATCAAATAAAAAAAGGAGAACAAAAATGAGTGCATTAGCACAAACAAAATCTTATTTAACACCTGAAGAATATTTAACTTTTGAACGTGAATGTGTTGAACAAAAACACGAATATTTTGAGGGAGAAATCTTTGCAATGAGTGGTGCAAGTTATCGCCACAATTTGATTTCTGCTTCTATTGGAAGAGTACTGAATAATCAATTTTTGGGGCGCAACTGTAATGCTGTATCAAGCGATCTCCGAGTTAAAATAAATGAAACGGGATTATATACTTATCCTGATGTTATTGTTGTTTGTGGAGAACCCGAATTTGAAGATCAAGTATTTGATACATTATTAAACCCTGTTATTATCATTGAAATACTGTCTAAAAATACAGAGAATTATGATCGGGGTAAGAAATTTGAGCATTATCGTCTAATTGATTCATTGCAAGAGTATTTGTTGATTTCTCAAGAAAAGCCTTATATTGAACACTTTCAACGCCAAGATAATAAAATTTGGACATTTCGAGATTATACTTTACCTGAGGAAATGATTGTTTTATCCTCGATAAATGCTCAGTTAGTTCTAATGGATATTTACGCAAAAATTACATTTTAACCAAAGAGGAGAAAGTAAATGGACTTAATTGATCAACTAAAAGCATTATCTTCAAAAGTTTTAAAGCAAAAAGACCTTATTCAAACCGAAGAAGCCACGAAGAATGCGTTTGTGATGCCGTTTATTGCGGCATTAGGTTATAATGTTTTTGATCCAACGGAAGTTACGCCTGAATTATCTGCCGATGTGGGTGTGAAAAAAGGTGAGAAAGTAGATTACGCTATTTTAAAGGACAACAAACCCATTATATTATTTGAGTGCAAATGGTGTGGAAGTAGTTTAGACCAAGAACATTTCTCACAATTATGTCGGTATTTTACAAATACAGAAGCACGTTTTGGGATTTTAACAAATGGGATTGCATATCGTTTTTATACGGATTCGGAAGAACCCAATAAAATGGATAATAAACCCTTTTTAGAAGTTAATATGCTAGATATAAAAGAATCATTAGTTGATGATTTGAAAAAATTTACTAAAGCGGCATTTAATTTAGAGGAAACACTTAATTCTGCCATTGAACTAAGATATATGAAAGAAATTAAGCAAGTTTTATCTGATGAATTAAATAATCCGTCTGAAAGTCTCGTTAAGTTCTTTACTTCAAAGGTCTACACAGGACGCTTATCTCAGGCGGTTAAACAACAATTTACAGATTTGACAAAAAAAGCCCTTAATCAATTTATTCATGAACGGATTAACGAACGTTTAAAATCGGCGTTATCTTCAGAAGAAACAGCCCAAACAATTCCTGCGTCCATTCAACAACCTATTGTTCAAGAAATAGTTTCTGAAACGCCAGAAAATAAAATTGTTACAACGCAGGAAGAATGGGAGGGTTTTTATATTGTTAAAGCAATTTTAAGAAAAACCATTGATGTTAGTCGAGTTGTTATGAAAGATACGATTGGATACTGTGGAATTCTTTTAGATGGTAATGTGAGAAAACCGATTTGTCGATTGTATTTTAATAATACCAATAAAAAGAGTTTAGCTTTATTTGATGTTGATAAAAAAGAAGATAAGGTTGCTATTGCAGAATTAAATGATATGTACCACTATGCAGAACGCATTCAAAATACCATTTCATTATACGATCAACAAGCTAAGTAGTCACATAAACCATTTCATGGAGGATAAAATGAGTCAGAAATTTGTTTTTAGTTTTCAAGAAGGCGATGGAAAAAATAAGAAACTGTTGGGAGGAAAAGGCGCGAATTTGTGTGAAATGACGCAGATTGGTTTGCGCGTGCCGCCCGGGTTTGTTATTTCAACAGAGGCTTGCTTGAGTTATTTGGGAGATTCTCAACGAAATTTGCCCAATGGCTTATTGGAAGAAATTAAAATACACATTGCAAAAATTGAAGAACAAAGTGCTAAACAATTTGGAGGAACTGAAAACCCCTTATTGGTTTCTGTGCGGTCGGGTTCAGCTATGTCAATGCCGGGAATGATGGATACCATTTTGAACTTAGGTTTAAATGAGCAAACATTGGCGGGTTTGATTAAACAAACGAATAATCCACGCTTTGGTTATGATGCGTATCGGCGTTTTATTCAATTGTTTGGAAAAGTGGCGTTGGGCGTGCCTGATGAAAAGTTTGATGTGCATTTTGAGGAAATTAAGAAACGCAGTGGTGTTAAAAACGATGTTGATTTGAAAGAACAGGATTTGAAAGAGATTAGCCAACGGTTTTTAGAAGTCGTTAAAGAACACACGGGACGACCTTTTCCCAGTGACGTATTTGAACAATTAGAAATCGCCGTGAAAGCGGTGTTTAATTCTTGGATGGGTAAGCGAGCAATTGATTACCGCCGTGAATTCAAAATTACTCCCGACATTGCGAATGGAACAGCAGTAAATATTGTTGCAATGGTCTTTGGAAATATGGGTAATGATAGTGCAACGGGCGTGGGTTTCACCAGAAATCCGGGGACGGGCGAAAACTTGATGTATGGCGAATACTTAACTAATGCGCAAGGCGAAGATGTGGTCGCTGGAATTCGCACGCCAAAAGCCGTTTTAGAAATGCAAACTGAAATGCCAGATTTGTATCGCCAATTGGAAGAACTCCGCAATAAACTTGAAACCCATTATCATGAAGTGCAAGATTTTGAATATACCATTGAAAAAGGTATTTTATATTGTTTACAAACCCGCAATGGAAAAATGAATGCGGCGGCGATGGTTCGCACATCGGTTGAAATGGAAAAAGAAGGGTTAATTACCAAAGAACAAGCCCTTTTAAGAATTAAGCCAGAGGTATTAGAACAATTATTACATCCGCGCCTCGATCCGCATTTCAAAGCGGTTGCCATTGCTCAAGGATTACCTGCTTCTCCGGGTGCGGCTTCGGGTCAATGTGTATTTGATGCAGACCGTGCAGAATCGTTAGGAAAATCGGGTTTGAAAGTCATTTTAGTGCGCGAAGAAACCAAACCCGAAGATATTCACGGTTTCTTTGCATCACAAGGCATTTTAACCAGTCGAGGCGGGAAAACTTCTCACGCCGCCGTCGTCGCCCGCGGCATGGGCAAAGCCTGCGTGGCGGGCGCAGAAGGTATCCACGTCGACGTAAAAACCCGTCAAGCCATTATCGGTGAAAAGGTTTTGAAAGAGGGCGATGTAATCACCATCGACGGAGGAACGGGTCACGTTTTCTTAGGCGAAATTCCAACCGTTGCTCCCGAATTTTCAGAAGAACTTAAAACCCTGTTGAAATGGGCAGATGAAACCGCTCGTTTGAAAGTCATGGCAAATGCAGACACCCCCGAAGCCGCCCAAAAAGCCAGACAATTCGGTGCAATGGGTATCGGTTTGTGTCGAACAGAAAGAATGTTTAATGCAACCGATCGCTTGCCTGTGATGGTCGATATGATTTTAGCCAAAACCACCCCAGAAAGATTAGCAGCATTAGACAATTTGCTCCCCATTCAACGCGGCGATTTCAAACAAATTTTCAAAACCATGTCGCCTTTTCCCGTTACAGTTCGATTGCTCGATCCGCCTATTCACGAGTTTCTCCCGACCGAACGTGAATTAGAGGACGATTTGAGCAACTTGAAAGAATTGCGCAATAATGTTCGAGGGGTTTCTAGCTTAGCAAAAACTTTGCAATTAATTCAAAAGAACGCGCCTCATTTGAAACCCGCTGCCCCCTTTGACGATGCGAGTGAAATGCTCATTAACTCCGCGATTGCAAAAAAAGAGGATATGCTTGCGAAAGTTCGTGAATTATATGAAGTTAATCCAATGTTAGGACATCGCGGGGTGCGTTTAGGCATGACCTATCCAGAAATCTACACCATGCAAGTTCGAGCGATATTGGAAGCCGCTGCTGAATGTGTGAAAGAAAACATTGAAGTTCACCCTGAAATTATGGTGCCGCAAGTGTGTACTTCTCAAGAATTATTGCACGTTAAAACTATGGTTGATCAAGTGCGTGAGGAAGTTGAAACCCAACATAATGTCAAACTTGATTTCAAATTCGGCACAATGATCGAAGTTGTTCGCGCGTGCATGAGAGCCAAACAATTAGCCGAAGTGGCAGAGTTTTTCTCTTTTGGTACAAACGATTTAACCCAAGCCACTTTCTCATTTTCACGCGAAGATGCAGAAAACAAATTCTTACCCCTTTACAATGACATGAAAATCCTTCAAGACAACCCTTTTGAAATCCTCGATGTGAAAGGCGTGGGACAATTAATGGATTTGTCCGTGAAATGGGGTCGTAAAACCCGCCCAGATTTGAAAGTGGGGATTTGCGGAGAACAAGGTGGACAACCCGATTCTATCCGTTTTTGTCATCATGTAGGTTTAACGTATGTTTCCTGTTCTTCTCCGCGCGTGCCTGTTGCAAGATTAGCCGCTGCTCACGCGAAGTTGCTCGAAAGTTCTTATCATGTTGATGAACTCTTAGTTTAACTTTTTCAAAGGAGCAAATGATGCAAATTGTTGATGACTTGCTATATCACGATGATGGCACACCTTATCCTTTTTATGAAACCCCCAATAAAGGCGGTGAATTAGAGCCAGAATATTTGATTATTCATTACACCGCCGGACCTAATGCTAACCACGCTATTAGATGGCTGACAAACCCTCAAGCAAAAGCCTCTGCGCATTTGGTGATTGGGCGCGACGGAAGCATTACGCAATTAGTACCTTTCAATGAAGTTGCTTGGCACGCAGGTAAAAGCCAATGGCGTAATATTGTCGGTTTGAACAGCCACTCGATTGGTATTGAATTAGATAATGCAGGTCCATTGCAAAGGGCTGGAAATGACTGGATTTCGTGGTTTGGACAACGCTATTCTTCAAATGAAGTCATTGAAGCTGTCCACAAAAATCAGAAAACCTCTCAAGGTTGGCATTTGTACACCGCTGAACAAATGGCAGCAGTATTGGAAGTTTCTCTACTTTTGGTCGAGCATTATGGTTTGAAAGATATTTTGGGTCATGAAGATATTGCTCCCGGACGTAAAACCGATCCGGGTCCGGCATTTCCTATGGAGAGTTTCAAATCCAGAATCTTAGGGCGTGTTCCTCAACAAACGGTTTCTCATCTTTACAAAACAACCGCTAATCTTAACATTAGAAGTGGACCCGGTTCTGAATTCGCCGTTTTAACAGGCAGTCCTCTACCTGTTGAAACACGCTTAGAATATCTCCAAGAGAAAGGAAATTGGATTCAAGTTGAAGTGCTAGATGAAGTCAATGGTGTAATGGATTTAGAAGGCTGGGTTCATTCACGCTATGTTAAGCAAATTTCTGCTTAGTTTCTTTTAATGTTCAAATCCGTGCCCTCTCGAACAAAGGGGGCATTTTTAATGATGAATAAAGTCGATATTTTCTTTACCACCTTACCCCCGAATTTTTGCGCTGAATGGCATTTATCAACCTTACCGTTGTTCTTACAAACCAAAATTAAAAAAATCCGCCATTCACAAACCCAAAAATTAGCCATTTTAAGCAAAGTTTTATTACAAACGGTTCTTCATGATACCTTACAAGCGTTGCAATATTCTGCTTTAGGTCGTCCTTATTTGAAAAACCAGCCAAATTTTAATCTTTCTCACACCGATCATTGGGTGGTTTGTGCTTTGACGGAGAAAGGAAAAATCGGGATCGATTTGGAGAAAATTAAAATGCTTAATTATCAAGGTTTGTTAAAACGTTTCTTTAATGCACAAGAACAAGCGTTGTTTCAAACAGAAAAAGGTTTTTTTGAAGGTTGGACGCGCAAAGAAGCTATTTTAAAAGCACAAGGTTGTGGTTTGCGGGTTGAATTAAAACAAATTGACGTGAGTAAAAATCCCGTTTTATTGGAACAACCTTATTGGTTTTCTCCCGTCTATTTACCTTTTGAAAATAGCGTTTGTCATCTTGCAACTAACTTTCCCGATCCAATCTTTTCTTTACAGGCAATTGAAATACCATGTGGATATTAAAATTATTAGCACACTTACCTTTGTCAATATTATATTTGTTTGCTGATTTAGTTTATTGGATTATTTATTATTTCAAACCTTAT
The DNA here is from genome assembly GCA_041161065.1 of Pseudomonadota bacterium. Lineage (GTDB taxonomy): Bacteria > Pseudomonadota > Gammaproteobacteria > Beggiatoales > Beggiatoaceae > DYRG01. The sequence goes on from JBEAVE010000031.1 coordinate 38,996, forward strand.
CGCAAGGCAGTTGTTTTAGAGAATTTACGTCGATCATTTCCAAATAAAACCACCGCCGAAATTCAAATAATTGCTCAACAATTTTACCGAAATTTTGCAGACGTTACGTTCGAAATTATAAAAACCTATACTATTTCAAAATCTGATTTAATTCAGCGTGTTAAAATAAAAAATCCTGAAATTTTGAATAACTATAAAAACCAGCCACTTATTTTTATGTCTGCCCATTATTGTAATTGGGAGTGGTTGTTATTAGGTGTTGCAGCACAAATGCCTTTTCCATTAGCGGTGATTTACAAACCTTTACATTACAAACCGGGCGATGATTTTATGTTGAAAGTGCGGGCGCGTTTCAATGTTGAACCCATTGCGGTTAAACAAATCTCCCGCGCCTTATTAAAACGCCGCAATGAAATGTACGCATTATGTTTATTGGCGGATCAATCCCCGACCATTAATGAAAGCAAATATTGGACAACTTTTTTAAATCAAGATAGTGCATTTCCTTTAGGCATCGAAAGAATTACACAATTGAGCAAAGCAACCATTTTCTATGCGAACATGAAACGCTTAAAACGCGGTTATTATGAAATTTCTTTTGAATTAATTGACTATGATCCAGCGGAAGAAAATGCGGTTTTATCAAAATACGTTGCAATAATGGAGAAACAAATCACAGAAACCCCCGCAGATTGGTTATGGTCTTATCGAAAATGGAAATACCCCAAACCCGATTAACCGTCAATCTGTTTAATTTAACCTTTTGTCTAATGATTTCTCGCATTTTCTTTAATTGTGCGTTAGACTTTTTATACTTCATTTCTTTTCCTCACTTTAGGAGAAATTGCTATGCAAATGCGATACATTCAAAAAATTTCTACAGTTGCTATCGCCGGTCTTTTGGGCTTTGGGGTTGGACAGGTTCTCGCCGCCGCGCCCGCTGCTCTCAAATTATCGACGGACAGACCTGTCATTACGATGTTGCCCGGTGATGGGGGAGCGGTTGTGCGCCTTTCGTCACTCGATGCGATGGGAAATCCCGCCACACTCCTTCAAGATCAAACGGTTAGCGTTACGAGTGGTGGCGTTTTTAGTAACAGTACGAAAAGCGCGGTATTTCCCAAAGGACTTTCAACCGTGAGCTTTCCCGTTGGGGGTGGCGCGGGGGCTTTTAAACCTACCAATTTGGGAATTGGTACGTTGCAAGCCGCTTTTGCCAGCCCTAATTCCATGCAATCCAATACATTAGAAATCCAAGTTACCAACGGTCAAACCGCCATTGAAGATGCTGATATTCCACCGCTAGAAATGAGCCCGTCCTTTGAATTCAAACCAGACATGAATCTAAAAATTCGCGGCGGTTTCTCAATCAACGGCGGCAAACGCTGGGCTTACGGAAAGGCAAAACGCGGCGACCGAATTAACGCCAGATTTAGAATCATGACTAACCCGCTGCACCAAAACAAACCGGGTAAATTCTTTGCTGTTTTGAATATCAAGTTCCCCGGACAACCCGAGACATGGTTTGATTTGGGCACATGGCAGCCTTGGACATTCGGTGATTTAGCGGGTTTAGGCGGTTGGGGCGGTTCTGGGCGCGTCGGACACACTTTCGCGGAATTGCCTTCTGAACTGGAATTGCTCGACTTTGATGATGACACGCAAAACGGTTTCTTCCAACAATTCCCACCCGGAACAAAATTCACGGTTGCTTGTGGTTATGTTTTAACTGGTGGTAATCAATGGTTCTTAGGCGCACTTCCTTTAGATATTGATTAATCTCTTTTGAACAACTTAAAGGCACGCTCTTCAAAAGAGTTCGTGCCTTTTTTATGCGCAATTGATTTAAGCCAACGCGGGTTTATATTCCCAACGACGCGCTAAATAAATAAAGGGCGTATCAAATGCTGCGACAATTACCCGTAACCAATAAGTCCCTAAAATATAAGTAAAAAATACGGTCGAAAAAGGCAGTGGATTATCCGCCAATACTATCCACGCTAACACCGAAAATACCGTGTTATCAATAAAAGCAGAAATCATTGTTGAACCATTATTTCTTATCCATAATTGGTGAGGAAATTTGCTCATTAAGAAATCGTACATTAACACGTCGTGATGCTGACTAATCAAATACGCAAACATACTTGCAATAAAGAACGTCAATTGCGGCGTAAATAAGGCTTTCATATGTTCTTGATAAGGTAAATTCCACGCCATTGCTTCGCCTGCTTGTTCGGGAGTTAAAGGCGCGTATCCTAAGGTTAATAACATAAGAACGGTGAACAATAGAAAGCTAATAAATCCAATCCACACGCCGCGTTGGGCTGCTCGTTTTCCAAATTTCTCAGAAAGCACGTCTGTGGCTAAATAAGTTGATGAAAATAAAATCGTTCCGAGCGCAACTGGGTCTGGATAAAAAGGAAATTGAACGGCTTTAAGCACTTGAATATTTGCACCAATAACTGCGATTGCAATATAAGCGTACAAACCGCCTTCGCCAAAATAACGATGCAATAATACAATTGCGCCAAAACAAACCATGATTTCAACGGGTAAAATCCACGCATTGGGCAACGCATTTAACCAACTAATTAACTGTTCAGGTGAAAACACCAAGATTTCTCCTCTTAAAAAACGGGCGATTATCGCACATTTGGCGGATTACCAACACGCAGGATCTTTACAGTTAAGAAAGTTTTTACAAACGCGCTGTAACTTATTATATAATCACCCAATTTTGACGAGTAATTTCGACGAGGACAACAACGCAATGGCGATAAAATACCGTTTTGTGAAAATGCACGGATTAGGAAATGATTTTATCGTGTTAGATGCAATCAGACAATCCATTGATTTTACTAAAATAAATTTACCCCAATTAGCAGATCGACGGTTTGGTGTGGGTTGCGATCAGATTTTGGTGGTGGAAAAGTCGTTTGAGGCGGCGGTGGATTTTAACTATCGGATTTTTAACGCAGATGGCAGCGAAGTTGAGCAATGTGGGAATGGCGCGCGGTGTTTTGCACGCTTTGTGCTTGACGAGGGTTTGACGCAAAAACGCGATTTAGTGGTGTCGACAAAATCAGGCTTAATTCGCTTATTTGTTGAAAATAATGGAGAAATTCGCGTTAATATGGGACTGCCGAGATTTCAATTGGCAGAGATTCCGTTTCTTGCGCCTGCATTCTCGACGCACTATGTGATTGATGTGTGTGAAAAAGATGTCACGATTGGGGTGGTGTCGATGGGAAATCCCCACGCAGTTTTAAGGGTTGAATCGGTTGAAGACGCACCTGTTGCGCATTGGGGAAAAATCCTCGAAAGACACCCCAGATTTCCGAATCGCGTGAATGTGGGTTTTATGGAAGTGGTTGATTTACATCATATAAAACTGAGGGTTTTCGAACGGGGCGCGGGTGAAACGTGGGCGTGCGGAACGGGGGCGTGCGCGGCGGCGGTGATCGGGCGGCGATGGGGTTTGTTGGGCGACGAGGTGAATGTCAGTTTAACAGGTGGGGATTTGCTCATTCGCTGGGAAAATCAAGAAGATGCACCCGTGTGGATGATCGGCACGGCAACGCGAGTATTTGAAGGTTCTTTTGACATATAAATAGGGTTGATATAATTATGATGAATACGATTAGAAATGTGTCTATGGACGAATTAGATTATAAAATTCAAGGACTTTCAGAGCAAACGGTGGCGGAATATTTGCGTCGTCACCCTGAATTTTTCATGCGCAACGAATCGTTATTAACCAAAGTGCGGATTCCACACCCGAGCGGCAATGCGGTGTCGTTAATTGAGCGGCAATTGACGGTGATGCGCGAGGAAAATCAACAATTACAACGCCAATTAGAAAACTTAATTATCGCCGCCAAACGCAATGAAACCCTCTTAAAACAAATTCAGCGCACAGTCAATGCGTTGTTAAGCACTGAAAATATTGATCATTTTTTTGAGATTCTCTACGATCAAATCGCCAAAAACTTTCACACTGATGCCGTCACCGTGCGCTTATTTTCAGGCGTTGATCGGATTTCTCATCGTCCCGAATTTGAGGATTATGATGCGCAGGTCTTTGCATTATTTGAGCGGGTGCTGGGCGCGAATCACCCCGTGTGTGGGCGACTTTCCAATGGACAAGCCCTTTATTTGTTCCCCGATGATCAGATTGGATCGGCGGTTTTAATTCCACTGGGTTTGCCTGAACCGCACGGAATTTTGGCGATGGGAAGTGCTGATGTGGCGCGCTTTTTCAACGGCATGAGCACCGATTTGCTGGCGTATTTGGGCGAACAAATCAGCCGAATCCTAAGATTGTGGCAACAATCTCGCTAAAAGTTTGGGGATAGAGATCAAAAGCAAGAAATAATTTTGCCGGTTTTGGGTTTATTTTCAGTCAATTATAGATTTAATTAACATCTCAATTTAATCACTACCCCTTTTCTTTTAATAAGAACTCGCATGATCTAGAAATGAATCGGGCGGCTGACGATTCATTAACGATTCTAAATAAATAAGTTCTTCATCGGTATGATTTTTCAAATCGGCGGGCGGTAAAGAAAATTCGCCCGTTTTGTGATCAATTAAATAGGGTCGATGATGCGTTGCTTGAATCGTTCGTTCGCCTTCAACCGTTTCAATTTCAGTTGTACCATAACAAGTGCAAAAATAGGTTTGATGTTCATAGATTTGACAATAAAAACCTGTTCCTCGAACACCAATCGTTGCACTCGTAACCTGTAAAGAACGCGGGCTTCCTTTCTCAAAAACACTCATTAAACCGCCCGTTATTAAACGCATCGAATCAATCAATTTGTTCTCACCTTCTAATTCCAACCGTGCATTTGATCCCAACCGATGCACGTCTTTATTAAGAAAGAAAATAAGCGCACTATTTTCTCCAGTTGTAATCATATCATTTGCTTTTATGTTGGCATCTTTTGTAATGGGTTTTCCATTCACTTTGACATCACCTTTGAGCATTTGAATATTCTTCGCTTCCAATAACAAAGGAGTAAAGCCGATTAAAGCAACTGATATTTGTAAAAACTGCCGGCGTTTCATAACATTTTCCTCTCAATCCACCATTGGAAACCAATTAGGAACGCTGTTCATCATCTTCCATAAATTGTTAGGAATAATGAGTTCGGCTTGATCATCACGACAAATCGTGGTGCGAATTTGGTCGATTTGATCCGTTTGAACTTTGCTAACCCATTGAGGTTCGGCGATTAATTCGCGTCCCAATGCAATTAAAGGCACACCTGTTTCTAAGGCTTTCAAAACATCGTCGGGGGTGCGCATTGAACCCACACCTATCACGGGGATTTGATGTCCGACTTTTTCATAAATACCTAAAACTCTTGATGTTTTATCGTTTGGATCGCGCATCGAACCAGACCAAAAATCATTCGTTGAAACATGAAGATAGTCTAAGCCTTTGTTTGTTAAAGTTTCTGCAAATAACAACGAATCTTCAAACGTAATTCCAGGTGTTTCAATTTCTTCGGGTGAGAAACGATAGCCAATTAAAAAAGGCTTTTTAGAATGCGTTGCAACTGTTTGTTTTATTTGATCAATTATTGCAAGTGGAAACGCCATGCGTTGATGAACATCGCCACCCCAGCGGTCGGTTCGTCGATTAGAATGCGGAGAGAAAAACTGCTGTAATAAATAGGTGTTTGCGCCGTGAATTTCTATTCCGTCAAAACCCGCTTGAATTGCCCGTCGAGTGGCATCGCCAAAGGCTTGAATTGTCTGCAAAATATGCGCTTCCGTCATTTCTAATGGCGTGGGCGCACCGTCACGGGCGGCGGGAATTGCGCTCGCGCTGTAAATTTTGCCATCGGGCACGGCATCAGGAGGCGACATTCTTCCACCATGATGTAATTGCAAAACCGCTAAACTTCCGTTATTTTTCAAAGTATTAGCTAATTTTGTCAATCCCTCGATCATCGAATCCGCGTGCGCGCCAAATTGCCCATTAAAACCCTTTCCATCAAGCGCGACCATCACGGCTGCACTAATCGCCACCCCAATTCCATTGCTATGTGCTTGATAATACGGCAATTCCTCATCTGAAACCGTCCCATCAAGATTGCTCGACCAATGCGTCATCGGGGCTAAAACCAAGCGATTTTTGCTTTCTAAACCGCAAGGAAACTTAAAAGATTCAAATAAAGGTTGATATTTCTGATTCATCGGATTTTCCTCAAAAGTTTGGTTATTAAATTTAGTTTTGTAATGGTGCAATGGTGTTCCACTGTTTGCAACTAGGGCATTGCCAATGTAAAGTTCGCCCACTAAAACCACATTCTTTGCATCGATACAATGGATAATTTTTAAGCAATTTCATTAAAATTTCTTTCACCAACAGAAGATGAGGTCGGGCGTTTTCTTCACATTGATTCAGCGTAAGATCAATAAAATGTGCTAAACCTTTTAATGATGGTGTTTCTTTTAATTGTTGAATAATAAATGTTGCGGCTTGTTGTTCATCAGTTTGCTCACGAATTCTTTGCGCCAATGCTAATAAAGGAGAAATCCCCCCGTAATGTTGTAAAATATGTTGCAAATAGACGGTAAATTCCTCCAATTTATTCAAGCGTCGATAGCACGTTTCTAAAGGATCAATGATTTCAGAAATAAAAAGTGGATTTTGCTGTTCAACCCATTGAAATGTTTTAATGGCAGTTGGGGTATTTTCAGGCTGAGAAAGCATCAAATAACCTTTTGTTAAACTCGCGCGAACGCACTGCGGATCAATATTCAAAACGGTTTCTAATATTTGATAAATTTGTTCAAAATTTCCTCTACGTTGAAATGCCTCTGCTTGCTCACAATGATATTGCGCAATGATTGCGTTTAAGTTTTCTCCAGAATGCTGACTTAATTCCCAAGCCGTGCGAATAGCTTTCTCCCAATCTTGTTCTTGCTGATAAATATCTAACAATTGCCGATACGCCAATACTCGATAAGATTGAAACTGCACTAATTCTTGAAATAAATCTTCTGCTCGATCTAATAAGCCAGCGCGCTGATAATCTAACCCGAGTTCTAATGTGGCAAGTGCTTTTTGCTGAGGATTTAAGCGGCTGATTTTAATTAAATTTTGATGAATTCGAATCGCACGATTAACCTCACCACGCCGCCGAAATAATGCACCTAAAGCTAAATGTGTTTCTACCGTGTCTTTATCCACGTCAATTAAACGAATAAAAACATCAATTGCTTTGTCGGGTTGCTCATTTAACAAATAATCCAAACCGCGTAAATAATCGGTCGACAAACGCTTTGCGTGGGTTTCTGCCTGTGAAGAAAAACTTCGGCGCGCCGCCACCCACCCAGACCACGCCGCAAATGGCAGCAAAAACCACAGCAATTCATAATAATCCATTAGACGAAACGCGCGTTAGAAACAAATAGGGTAATTATAGCAGTATTGGGGAGAAAAACGTTACTCTTTTCTAAAAAATTTCTATTACCTTGCTTTTATTTGGTATTTTGTTCATCTTTTATGGTCTCTTTTAAAGAAAATCTTTTTGATTGGTATGAGCTTTTGCGCTTTTGAGAACGTCCATTGTATTAGTTGGAAATTGCAATCGTTTTCCTCTAAGTATTTCTTCCACAGAAATCACTTGAATTTTTGGATAATCATTACCCATCAATTTATTTTGATAATATCCATATTGTTTGCAATCTTTCACTAAATTTGGCATTGGATATAACGTGAGCAAAATGCCACACGCGGCTTTCTCTCTTTCTACCGTACCATTTAATTCTCTAATGACCGCAGGCGTTAAAGTTTCATTAGATTTGACACTAAACAACACTTCTCTATTTTCTAACTCTCCGTTCTCTCCACGATCAACAATATAAGCAATCCCATCAATACCTTTGTCACCGTCTTTTTTTTCATTAATAATGGCTCTATTTTTGGAATACGTTAAAACCACCCATTTCTCAAATTCTTTTCTTAATCGATCATCTTCCCTCATTGCTAATGCTTCAGCACTTTCAAAATCTTGTGGTGCACCATTTAATTCTAAAGAAGCAGGGATTTTAATTGCTTTGGTTTCTGGATCAACCACATCTTTAGTAAAATCTCGACCAAAATTATCTTCCAATCTTTTCAAAATAAGAGAAACACTTTGATAAGTTATATCAATTCCAATCCAGTTTCTCTGAAGTTTCTCTGCAACTGCTACCGTTGTTCCACAACCACAATACGCATCTAAAACCACATCGCCTTCATTTGAACTTGCTTTAATAATTCTTTCCAAAAGAGCCTCGGGTTTTTGCGTTGGATAACCTAGTTTCTCTGCTGAAACAGCACTCAATGGATTAATATCATTGATAATATCTTGTACTGCAACGCCACTTTTTTCTAACAAATACCGTTTGAAACTCGGTACTCCCTCTTTTTTCTTTGGAAAAAAGATTAGTCCTTGTTCATTTAATATTTCAAGGCGTTCTTGCGTGGATAAGGTTTCATAATTCTCAGGAATAATACACCAATTAGGTAAAGAACGAAGTGCTGGCAAAGCCCAATGTCTACCTTTTGTAGTTGGATTAATTCCTCTCCATTCTTTTCCTGAATCTCCCGCTGTTGTAATACTTGCACCGGTTAGATCACTCAAACGATAACGTCCCTTTTCATCTATATTTTTATAAAAAGATGCTACATAACTTTCATCTAAATTTTGTAAAACTCTATTCCAAGTTGGTTGATTGGATTTTGTATAATATAAAATAACATCATGAATTGATCCCCATCGTTTCGCACTATTATGACTGGAAGTTCTTTTCCAAATAATTTCATTTCTAAACTCACCACCTTTCGCACAAAAGATTGCATCACAAACCAATTTCAAATAATGGCTGGCGGTGGGATCACAATGCAAATAAAAAGAACCCGTTTCTTTAAGAATTCTTTGAATTTCTGCAATGCGCAAAGTCATGCTAATCAAATAGGCTAACAAACTTCCTTTTTCTAACACTTTCTCCAAGCCAGAAATCAAATTAATACTTTGTCGAGTAAAAACACCATTATAATTTTCTTTAATTTCTACTAATCCTTTAATAGCTTGATTATCCCACTCCCAAGTATCGATAAAAGCCTGTGCTTGGGCTTTGTCTTCTTTACCAATATTGTTATAAATTTGATTATAATTTCTTTTAGAATTGAAAGGCGGATCGATATAACATAAATCGACGCTTTCATCTTTAATGTATTTTCTCAACACTTCTAAATTATCACCGTAATAAATCTTATTTTTCATTTCAATCTCCTATCATAACACCACAAAGCATTTAGAATTTTAGCACAATCGCTTAAAAAAGCGTGGGGTGGTGATCAAATTGAGATGCTAATTAACATTATAATTTTATGCAAAATCATCGCTTTCTTTTGATCAAAAATCCCTTTTACACAGTTATTTGAAAATCGGTTATCATTTTGGGTTTTTGCAGCTTGGAGAAACCGCATGACTTCCCCTTTAATTATCGCCAACCAAACCTATTCCTCTCGTTTGTTGGTCGGAACGGGCAAATACAAAGACTTAGAAGAAACCCGCCTCGCCATCGAAGCCAGCGGCGCAGAAATCGTCACGGTGGCGATCCGCCGCACCAACATCGGTCAAAATAAGGACGAACCGAACCTTTTAGACGTGATTTCGCCGCAAAAATACACGTTATTGCCCAACACGGCGGGGTGTTATACGGCGGAAGATGCGGTTCGAACTTGTCGATTGGCGCGTGAATTATTGGACGGGCACGATTTGGTGAAATTGGAAGTGCTCGGCGATCAGAAAACCCTCTATCCCGATATCGTCGCAACCTTAGAAGCCGCTAAGATATTGATTCAAGACGGTTTTAAGGTGATGGTTTATACGAATGACGATCCGATTATTGCAAAAAAATTGGAGGATTTGGGTTGCGTTGCAGTAATGCCATTAGCTGCGCCGATTGGATCGGGGTTGGGAATTCGTAACCATTTGAATATTTTAACGATTGTAGAAAACGCGACGGTGCCCATTTTAGTCGATGCGGGGGTGGGAACGGCTTCAGATGCGGCGGAAGCGATGGAATTGGGTTGCGACGGGGTATTGATGAATACCGCGATTGCGGAAGCGAAAAATCCGATTTTAATGGCATCGGCGATGAAAAAAGCCATCGAAGCGGGTCGTGAAGCCTTTTTAGCGGGTCGAATGCCGCGTCGTCGCCACGCCAATGCGTCCTCTCCTTTAGACGGGTTGTTTTTCTAAAATCGGATATTTCGGTGGTGATCAAGAGGCTAATTAAATCTATAATTGACTGAAAATAAACCCAAAATTTGCAAAATTATCCCTTGCTTTTGATCACTACCTATGATTTCAACCATTGAGCAACTTGTTTAGAAAAATAGCTTAAAATTCCGTCTGCGCCCGCGCGTTTAATACATAAAAGCGATTCTAAAACAATGGCTTGCTCGTTTAACCACCCATTTTGAATTGCCGCCATTAACATTGCATATTCGCCACTCACTTGATAAACAAATGTCGGCGCGCCAAAGGTTTCTTTCACCCGCCGCACAATGTCCAAATACGGCATTCCTGGCTTAATCATTACCATATCTGCGCCTTCTTGCAAATCGAGAGCAACTTCGCGCAAAGCCTCATTAGAATTTGCGCTATCCATTTGATAATTATATTTATTTCCGCTCCCTAAATTCCCCGCCGATCCGACCGCATCTCGAAACGGTCCATAGAAACTCGACGCATATTTTGCAGAATACGCTAAAATCCGCGTGTTTTTAAAGTGATATTTTTCAAGGGCTTGGCGAATTGCGCCAATTCTGCCGTCCATCATATCCGACGGCGCAACAATATCCGCTCCCGCGTCGGCGTGCGAAAGGGCTTGTTTTACCAAAACTTTGGTCGTTTCATCATTCAAAACATAGCCATTTTCATCAATTAAACCATCTTGTCCATGCGTGGTAAATGGATCGAGTGCAACATCAGTAATAATGCCTAATTCTGGAAAGCGTTTCTTTAATTCACGAACCGCGCGTTGAGCTAAACCGTCGGAGTTATAAGCCTCTGAAGCATCTAAACTTTTTAGTTCAAAAGGTGTCACAGGAAATAACGCAATTGCGGGGATTCCTAATTGCAATGCGATTTCTGCTTCTTTCAATAATTCATCGATGCTGACCCTTTCTACATTTGGCATCGATGCAATCGGGATTCTCTGTTTTGTTCCTTCCACGACAAATAACGGATAAATCAAATCATTTGCGGTTAATTGGTTTTCTCGCATTAAACGTCGAGAGAAATCATCTTTACGCATTCTGCGCATTCTGGTGAAAGGAAATTGCTCTAAAAAATTCATTTCTGTTCCTTAAAAACTACGTCGTGTTCCAAATAAGATTTTTATTAAAAAGTGATCTTTGTAATGTGTTTTCAAAAATTCTAGTGTTTCTTTCAAAGGAAACTCTTGATCTTTGTTAATAATATCGTTAATCAATTGATAAAATAATTCCAATTGAATACGTTGCTCTTTTTCTAAAAAAATAAAATCCCCTTTTTTACTATTTTTTAATTTCTCAATTTCTTCTTTTCCAATCTTACCCGTAATTTGAGATTGGCGCACATCACGAAATAATCTAAAATAAACATCTTTATTATTAATAACCAATTCGTTGAAATGCTTGATTCGATTCGTAAAAGAAACGCCGCTCACTTGTAAAAATCCAATAATTACCTCCCATTGATTGGTTTGAATTTCTATACTTGAGGGCAAGGCTTTTTTTCCTAAACGCGGAAAGTCAATTTCAAAATTCACGATTTCTCTAAAGTTTTCTAAAATAAAACGCACTTTTCCAATATCATCATTATCATCAATGATTGTTGGTTTCTCATAATGTTGTTCAAAAATAGCTTGATGATGTTGCAAATAATCTTGTAATTGTTGTTCCAATCCAGATGCAGTGGTTTTCTTTGTGTAATTGATTGGTTTTTCCACTGCGGTAGAAATAGGGGTTTGAATGTTGGTGGGTTCAACTTTAGAAATGATCGTTTGAGGTGAAATAGAAAGCAGTTTTTCTAGTTCAGCAACCCGTAATTTTAATAATGCAAAATCTTCACGGATTTCTTCTTCAAAACTCTTAAAAGTAACAGGTAATGGAATGTTTTCCACACGAAAACGATAATAGTTTGCCGCCCAATTTAAAGCACTTCTAATCGTTGATTGAATTAGAATTTTTTCCCAATCTTCATGTTGAAATACCGTTAAAACATCGATGTTCACTTCATTTGCACGTTGCAAAACAATTTCTTTCAATATTTGTTGATTGGAGATTTCTAAAATGATTTCTGATTGTCCAATTCTTTCAATAATAGAATTATCAAAGTGATCCTTAAAATGTTGCCAACGATCAGGAAATAAATTTAAAATCACCAAACTATTAGGAATTTGAGTAAAAATTTCTTTCAATACAGAACCAAAACTTAACAAAGTATTATGCGCATAATTTTCACCCAACGATTCTAATTGATCAAATACAATAATTAGGGGCTCATCTTTTAAGGATAATTGCGCTAAAACTTTAATCGCATTTAATGCAATTTCTTCTTGATTTTCCATGCTAGAAATATTAGAAAGTCCAATTTTTTCTAATTCATTTTCCTCTAATTCGTATAAATAAATATAACGTCTAATTAAATCTTTATAGTGAGTATCTGTGTAACGAGTTTGTTTAACGAGGGCTTTTAGTATAGAGTGATTACCCGTTGCAAAATGTTTATTTGCCCATTCATTAAATTTCTTTTCAATAAATCCCCAATGATCAAGATTCTTTTTTGCACCTTCTTTTTCCAATGAGTCAAAAATATCTAATGGATTTTTTTCAATGATTTTTGAAATCCTTTCACTTATAGCCGTTTGGCGTTGTTCTAATACCATTTCATTCCAAATATTTCCAAAACTTTTTGCAATCAAATAATCTAATTGGTTGTAACGTTCATCAACCATTTCCATTAAGGATTCTAAAATACGGCTATAAATGTGATAAGTTACACTATTTGAATTAGTTGGGCAGCGAATAAATAATAAACGATTACTTTTTAGATGAGTTTTAGCTAACCGCATGATTAAATGGGTTTTTCCACTTCCCGCCTCACCAATAATAACAGCCCCTTTTGTTTGATGATTGTTATCATTTTTTATATCATCTAAAATAGTTTCTAAACGAGCAAATTGTTGATGATTTAAACTATCCAAATCAATATGATCTTGAAAAGGGTTATCAACACGACTATTGCTAAATGGATTAATGGACATTTTGTAATCTCAAATGTAAATAAAGCTGATAGGTAAATAACGCATCATAACGGGCAGAATGGGCTTGGTTTGGATTGAAATATTTGTTATCCACTTTCAAACCTAATTTTTGACTTAAATAATCCAACCCATAACTTTTTTGATTAGGTAAGTATTTTTTAGCCAATTTCCAAGAACATTGATGATAAAAAAACGGCGGTATCATTTGTTGAAATTGATAAGAATTGTTCAAAATTTTCAAATCATGTTCAGCATAATGAAAAATCAGTGTTTTATTTTCAATTAAAGGAAAAATCTCTTGTAATATTTGTAGCAAAGGTTTTGCGTGGGGTTGAATTTTACCTTTTTGTTTTACTTCAGTGAAATAAATTACTCGACCTGTTTCATTCACTATTGCGATTTCTGTAAGCAAGGGAGTTCCTTCGGTATCAATCACCAAAAAATCATGAGAAACCATTAAAGCACCATTTTAACATTGGGGTGAGAATTTAATGCAATGTACAAATTGTCGAGTTGCTCACGATTTTTTACATAGACATTAACCGTAATTGCGTTATAATTACCTTGTTTGCTTGCGCGTTGTGAAATAGCATTTTCTAATAAATCACCGCAATGTTCACGAGCAATTTGGGCAACGATTTCATCTAATGCAACATTAGATTTTCCAAACACTTTGATTGGAAATTCGCAAGGAAATGTTAATAAGCTATCCATTTGTTTCTATCCTTTTTTATTTGAAACTATTTTACTTAAAAAGCCACTGATATGAAAGCACGTTTTGATTTAATTTTGCAAGGACAACAAGATTATAAAAATCGCAAAATATTGATTTTATTGGCAATAAATGAGCGCGTCGGCGGAGGATTATTAATTATTAGCGAAGCTGCCGCAATGCAAAAAATGGGTGTGAATGTGCAATTTCTCAATTTTTATTCGCAACAAGCTGATTTTGAAAGGGCTTATCCAGACAACCCCATTCCTGTTATTTATATTTTACAACCTTCTGATATTTCAAAGGTTTGCCAAAATTTTGATGCCATCATTGCAACCGCTTTCTTTACCGTTGAATGGTTGAAACCTTTAAGCAATACAAATATAAAACTTGCTTATTATATTCAAGATTTTGAACCTTATTTCTTTATTAATAACCCCCTGCAAAATGGATTATTTTGGAAATCGGCATGGATTCGGCGGAGAATTTCAGGTTATTTCTTTCGTAAAAACAAAGACTTTCGAGAAGCATGGGTTTCTTATGTTACTAAAAATTTGATTTTATTCACAAAAACCACTTGGAATCAACGTGAGGTTTTTTATCAAACGGGAAAATTACCGCATATTGTCGGCATTAGTTACGATTGTGATCGGTTTTTTATGCAAGAAAAAGAACTTTCAAATCAAATAAATATTACGGCAATGATTCGCCCCAATACACCGCGCAGAAATGCAACTTTTACGATGAATATTTTAGAAAAAATTGCTCAAAAATATAGAGAGAAAGTGAATATATTATTGTTTGGAATTGAAAAAGAACATTCATATTGGAAAGCCTTTGATTTTCCATTTCAAAATTTAGGTGCATTAACTGCCGATGAAATGGCGATTATTTTGAGGAAAAGTGATATTTTTGTGGATTTCTCCTGTTATCAAGCGATGGGTTTAACGGCATTAGAAGCAATGGCGTGTCGAAATGCGGTGATTGTTCCTCAAGCGGGCGGGGCAGTGGATTTCGTAAAACATTTGAATAATGGGTTAATTGTGGATACGAGCAACTCAAAACGGTGTTTGAATGCTTTAGAAATGCTTATTAGCCATCAAACAATGCGAGAAACTCTTGCGAAGAATGCTCAACAATCGGTTTCTCAATTTTTCCCCGAACAACCCGCTTTTGAAATTCTGAAATTGCTTTTTCAACATAATGATTAATAAGAAATAATTATTGCGTATGTTGATTGCCATTAAACGTGCATTATTTGTCGATGTCGTGAGATTTGATTTCTAGGTTCAAATCCCGATAATAACGAAAGCGTTGTCGTCCAGTTTCTCTCGTATCGGGGTCTTGATTAATGATTTCTAGCACCCGTTCATACGCCTTAAAAAAGGGAGGAACGGTTGAAGTTAGATTGATAAGAACATCAAAAGACGGGTGGGTTTGAGTGGGTAAATAACCAATGCGAATTGAAAGGGTTGAAGGATTTGTGTCGGGATATAAATCGTGGGGAAGAAACGCCTCGCCTTTGAATGTCCACAATTGCGTATTCAAGCGTTGTGCATCGGCGTAACTTTCCACCAATAAAAACACCCGTTTTCCCGATTTGAAAGCCTTATCGGTCAAACGACACGCATAGGTTTCTCGGCTTTGTGGGGCTTTGGGTTGTAAAACGTAAAAATCAATCTGCGTCATTAGGTCTGATCCGTTTCATTTGAAAAGAAAGTCGGCAAAAGAATTGTATCAAATTTTGTTTTAAGGTTGAGGATTTCTCAACCCTGCTGCCCACCAAATGCGGCACGCGCCTTCGTCTGATACCATGCAAGGACCGATGGGCGCGCGAGGAACGCAGCTTTTGCCAAATAATTTGCATTGGTTTGGGTAGAGTTGTCCGAGCACCACTTTTGCGCAATCGCAACCGGCAGGCATTTCTCCCATTCGCCGCCGCGAAACCTCGTCGTAAGTAGGCAATTTCAAACGGGCATTGTGATGAGCAAAGGTTTCTCTCAATTCAAATCCCGATTGCGGAATTATTCCAATCCCCCGCCAAGTCGCATCAATAATTTCAAAGGCTTGTTTAAGTTGTTGTTTAGCGGTAGGATTTCCGTTTTGATGCACCACTTGCGGATAACAATTGTCTAATGCGATGCGGTGAGTTTGAAACTGTCGCGCGACCGAATAAAATCCCGCCAATAAACTCTCCGCCGAGAAACCCGCCACCGCCACAGGCATTTGATGACGAGTCGCAACAAATTCCCACTCTTCCGCGCCCATCACCGCCGCCACATGACCGGGCGCAATTAACGCATCAAACGCCGCCTGTTCGGTTTCCAAAAGCATTTTTACCGCTGGATACGTTAAGCGTCCTGATAATAAAATCAATAAGTTAGACGGCACACCCTCGACCAACATCGATGCAACGGGTGCGATGGTGGTTTCGAAACCGGCGGCAAAAAAAACTACGGTTGTTGAGGGATTGTGGCGGGCAATGCTGACGGCTTCTTGCGGCGACGCGATGGGTCGAATATCTGCGCCAGAGGCTTTGGCTTGTTCGAGCGAACGCGGTTGATTTTTCGGCACATTCACCGGCACGCGCAGCATATCCCCAAATGCAACGAGAATAATTTTTTCGTGGGTTGCCCATTGGATCGCGGTGAAAATGTCTTCTTCAGGACAAATGCACACCGGACACCCGGGACCTGGAATTAATTCGAACGCGGGCGGCAGCATTCCCCTCAAACCCGCGTGGGTAATTGAGCGTTCGTGTCCGCCGCACACATTCATGATTTTGAACGGTTTTGAGAAAGAAAGTGCCTGTAATTGTTCAAGCCATTGCGCAGCGGTGAGCGACATAATGTACGTCCTTATATAAGTTTAAGCTAAAATAACGTTTTATCGGAGGATTTGACCATGCGTAGACGTTTGTATTTTTTATTGCCCGATGTTGCCCATTGTAAAGCGTTAGTTGCGGAATTGCGCGATCAGGGCGTGACAAATCAACAAATTCATGTGGTGGCGCGCGACGACATCGAATTGGAAGGCTTGCATCAAGCCAGCGTCCTGCAAAAAACTGAACTTGCGCACGGGTTGGAATGGGGCGTTGGATTGGGCGGCATCGCGGGATTATTGGGGGGATTATTGGCGGTGACGTTTCCGCCGGCGGGTATTTTATTGGCGGGCGAAGCGATTTTGTTGGGCACAACCTTAGCGGGTGCAGGATTTGGCGCGGTGGTGTCGGCGTTGGTCGCGGGCGACATTCCCAATCAAGAATTAGAGGATTTTCAAGATCGGATTGCGTTGGGCGAAATTTTATTGCTTTTGGATATTCCAACCCAAGAAGTGGACGACATCACCCGCCTCATCAAAACCCACCACCCCGAAGCGACCATCGGCATCATCAAAGCCCATTAAGCCTTTGCGGCGGGCTTTCCGTTTCAAAAGAGAAAAAAACCGCGAAAAGCATTTCTAAAGCCGCTAAATTGTTATGGTTAAATGCGTAAAAAACGAGAGATTGCGTAAAGTTTGCTAAAATAGCCGCAGGATTTGTCTTTTTAGAGTACAAATATGGCTAAACTATTGGTATTGCATGGACCAAACTTGAATTTGCTGGGATTGCGCGAGCCGTCGCATTATGGGCGGGTGACGTTGCAGGATATTGCGCAGCGTTTGCAACAAATTGCAGCGAATCACGAATTGGAGAGTTTTCAGAGCAATTCTGAACACGCTTTAATTGAAAAAATCCAGGCTTCCCGCGAACAAGCGGTTGATTTTATTATCATTAACCCTGCGGCTTTCACACACACCAGTGTTGCATTGCGTGATGCGTTGTTAGCGGTGGGGATTCCTTTCATCGAAGTGCATTTGTCAAATGTGCACGCCCGCGAGCCGTTTCGCCACCATTCCTATTTCTCTGATATTGCGCAAGGCGTGATTTTAGGTTTGGGATCAATGGGTTATGAATTAGCGGTGCAGGCTGCGCTGACAATACTCTCTAACCGGAATTAACCTTTCATGGATATTCGTAAAATTAAAAAACTGATCGATTTGGTGGAAAGCTCGAGCATTGCCGAGATCGAAATCAAAGAGGGCGAAGAAAGCGTGCGGATTAACCGTTACAGCGCGCCCCCGCAAGCCTTTTCAATGCCTTACCCGCAAACTTACACCCAATCTGCCGTGAGTTTGCCGCCCCCCGTCGACGCGCCCCCGCCCAAAGAAGAATACAAAGGTCACGTCGTCAAAGCCCCAATGGTCGGGACTTTTTATCGCGCCGCCTCGCCCACCAGTAAGCCTTTTATTGAGGAAGGTCAAAGCGTTAAAGAAGGCGACACCCTGTGCATCATCGAGGCAATGAAAATCCTCAACCAAATCGTCGCGGACAAAGGCGGCACGGTCGCGAAAGTGTTGGCAGAAAACGGCGCGCCCGTCGAATACGATCAACCGTTGTTTGTACTTCAATGAGGACAGGTTATGCTGACTAAAATTGTCATTGCCAATCGCGGGGAAATTGCTCTGCGGATTTTGCGCGCGTGTCGGGAAATGGGGATCAAAACGGTCGCGGTGCATTCGACGGCTGATCGCGATCTCAAACACGTTCGCTTGGCAGACGAAACGGTGTGCATCGGTCCGCCGTCCTCAAAAGAAAGTTATTTAAATATCCCCGCCGTGATTTCCGCCGCCGAAGTCACCGACGCGGTCGGCATTCACCCGGGTTACGGTTTTTTATCCGAAAACGCGGATTTTGCCGAACAAGTTGAAAAAAGTGGCTTTGTATTCATCGGACCGCGCGCCGACACCATTCGTTTGATGGGCGATAAAGTCTCCGCGATTCAGGCGATGAAAGCCGCTGGCGTGCCTTGTGTCCCGGGCTCAGACGGACCGCTCGGCGACGATGTCGAAGAAAATATCCATCTCGCCAAAGGCATCGGTTATCCCGTGATCATCAAAGCAGCGGGCGGCGGCGGGGGGCGTGGAATGCGAGTCGTGCATTCGGAAGCGGCTCTCGGCAATGCGATCGCGCTCACCAAAGCCGAAGCAGGCACGGCGTTTGGAAATGACATGGTGTACATGGAAAAATACCTTGAAAATCCACGACATATTGAAATCCAAGTTTTAGCGGACAGTCATGGAAACGCGGTGTATTTGGGTGAACGCGACTGTTCGATGCAGCGTCGCCACCAAAAAGTCATCGAAGAAGCCCCCGCCCCGGGATTAAGCAAACAATTGCGCCAAAAAATCGGTGAACAATGCGCGGAAGCCTGCCGTAAATTAGGTTATCGCGGCGCGGGCACGTTTGAGTTTTTATATGAAGATGGCGAGTTTTATTTTATTGAAATGAACACCCGTTTGCAGGTAGAACACCCCGTCACTGAAATGATTACGGGAATTGATATTGTGCGAGAGCAACTGTTGATTGCATCGGGTGAGAAACTCTCCTTTCAACAGAAAGATATTCGCATTCACGGACACGCCATCGAATGTCGAATCAACGCCGAAGACCCGAATACTTTTGCACCGTCCCCGGGTTTAATCACCCGCTATCACCCTCCCGGCGGCTTAGGAATCCGTGTCGATACACATATTTACGCCGATTATCGCGTCCCGCCGTATTACGATTCAATGATTGGAAAATTGATTGCCTTTGCGGATAATCGTGATGCCGCCATTGCTAAAATGAGCATGGCATTAGATGAAATTGTTATTGATGGGATTAAAACTAACGTCCCATTACATCAAAGGCTATTGCGTGATGCGGGTTTTCGAGCGGGTGGCGCAAATATTCATTACTTAGAAAAGAAACTCAATCGCTAGTTTTTACAGAAAAACACCATTTAATTTAAATAGTTAAGTGGTGTTTGATGGAGAGGATTAAAAGAAATGAATAACAAACTTGAAGTTGAAAATCAGTTAATTGATGAAATACATCAATTATCACTGGACAAAATTGAGGGGTAGTGATCAAATTGAGATGCTCATTAAACCTATAATTTACTGAAAATAAACCCAAAATAGGCAAAATTATCTCTTGTTTTTGATCACTACCCTAATAATTAAGAAACCCAATTTTCGATGTTTAATCCACTTACTCTAACAAATTCTTTAGTGTTATTAGTCACTAAGGTTATTCCAAGACTAAGTGCATGGGCTGCAATCATGAAATCTAAAGAACCGATCGGCGTACCCATACGTTCTAAAGATGCTCTTAAATCTCCATAACAAGAAGCGGCTTGTTTATCAAATGGCAAAACGATCAAAAGTGAAATAAATTCTTCTAATGCTTGTTGATTTCTTTCTTTAGCTTGACTTTTTTTCACGCCATATTCAAGTTCTGCTAATGTGACTGAAGAAATAGCTACATTTTCTAGTTGTAATTTTTTGAATCTTGCAATAACTTGTGGAGGGCGTTTTTTAATCAAATAAATACAAATATTAGTATCTAACAAATAATTCATTCAAATAAACTCTCTCTTTCTTGTAATGCAGGTTGTTCGCGTTGTTCCATAAAATCATCGGAGAATTTATCTAAGCTATCGAATAAAGATTGCCAATTTGATGGCATTAAATCAACGGTAGCTTCTTTTTCAATTTCAGGGAATAAAACAATTATTTTTGCAGATTTTCCATAATACTGTTGATAATCGATTGGAATTTGTAATGTTCCACTCCGATCAATCATGGTTTCTAATTCAATGGCTTTCATGGTTTTATCCTTGAGAGGCTATATTTCACCGTCATCTGGTTGTTTTTCTAAAAAGGCTTGTAAATTTTTATCCGCTAATGGAGAAACAATACGAACATTCAAATCAATAATAATTTTATTATTCTTAATATTAAAACTAACCATTTTTACTAAAGCATCAACTGTTTCAGGAATATTTAAATTGCCTTGCATAAAAGCACTTTTATAACCAGCTTCTTCTAACCATTCAGAAATATCTCGCCAATTACCAATATCTTTATTTTCTCTATTAAGTAGGCTTTTAATATATTGATAAATAGTGCTACTCAAATCTACTTCTACACTGTTTTTTGATTTATTAAGTTTATTGGCAATTTCTGTTGGGCTATGTCCGCACAATAATCCTCGCAAATGGAGTTTTTCGGTAGGTGTTAGTTTTTTCCCTTTTGCAGAAGCCAAATCCTTGTATAATCTATTCAAATCCCAAGAATTTTCAGCTTTATTAAATTGTTCATCAATGGGCGCATGAGGCATGGCAGATGTTCCCTCTGTTAAGGATTTGAGTAGTTCAGAAATAACCGGATAGCTAATGCTCATTAATGATAATTTAGTGCTCAAATTGATAGACTAAACGTACCATAACTTTTATGGATTAACAATTCAATTTTTAGAATTATTACTCTTTTTACAAAGATAGGAGATTATTATGAACCCGCTGTATGTCAAATTATCCTTGTCGGTAGCGATTGCTTCTCTTCTTAGTGGGGCAGTATTCGCTAATGCCCGTATCGAGCAGGTTGTTCCATTTTCTGACAATGAAGTAACCATTTTGTATAACCAAAAATTGTACAAAATGTCACCTGTTGGACAGGATTGGTCAGATATTTCACCCAAAGTGCAATCAGGGCAAGTGAAAGCTGTGAAATTTGTTGATTCTCAACATGGTTGGGCTGTTGTCTATGAAAAGGATCGTGGTTATTCGTTGGTGAGAACAACTGATGCTGGAAACTCGTGGACTGAATTAGTTGTTTCTAACATTGAACAATCGGACATTGCATCGGCTTATTTAGAATTTGTGGATACTCAAGTTGGTTGGCTAGTAGTAAAAGATGTTACAAGCCGTAATTTTAGCTCTGGTTCTCTTTTTAGAACAGAAGACGGAGGTGTAACTTGGACGCTCTTAAATATTCCTGTTGGTGAACCAGTACACTTTATTTCACGAGACATTGGTTGGGTAATTGCACGTTCTACAGATAACCAAATATATCGAACAGAAGATGGTGGTAATACTTGGAATAAACAACACCTTGTTGATGATGAAATAATTACAAGTGCTACTCTTCCTACCTTCAAAACACATAATGAAGGTTTTCTTAGTATATTTGCTAAACCAAAGTTAAATATATTCTCTACAAAAAATAGTGGAGAAACATGGGAATTAGCCAAACAAGTTATTGTCCCAGATAATTTTGAAAGTATATCAGTAGGATTATTTGATGATAATAACTATATTGTTACTTATCCAAACATTATAGTCGGATTCCTATTAAATTATTAACTAGATGAAAATGAAAATAATGGATTAAAAATATAATCGATGGTTTGTTGAAGAGATTTAAATAGAGGGTAATATTTCTTCACTTTTTTCT
>JBEAVE010000033.1:0-20061 GCA_041161065.1 Pseudomonadota bacterium
AGAAAAAAGTGAAGAAATATTACCCTCTATTTAAATCTCTTCAACAAACCATCGATTATATTTTTAATCCATTATTTTCATTTTCATCTAGTTAATAATTTAATAGGAATCCGACTATAATCTATCACCATACATAAAACTGAGGTTTTGTCGTCCAATACTTTTCGACATTTGACCGTGCGTTAAATTTATTTGTGTACCATCAATTTCTTCAGAGTTTTTTGTAATAATATTGATTACGCCTAGTTCAGCTAATCCTCCATAATTTACCGAGCCGGGTCCTCTAACAATTTCGATGCGCTCAATGTGTTCCAGAGGATAATGATTTCCTAACGCAAAACTACCATAATTACGTTCGTTCATTTGAATGCCGTCGATTAGTAAAAGTACCTTACCTTCGTGCGCCCAACTTCCTCTCACCCCCATACCGACAACATCAAATATATCCACGCCAAAATTGAAACCAGGTATTAAGCGCAAAACATCAATCAAATCTCTCGCGCCACTGTTTGCAATGTCGTCAGCGGTGATAATAGAAATGATACCGGGACTTTCTCGTAAAGACTTCTTTTTGGTTTTTGTACTAACAGACACTTCTGTATCTACGAGTTCTTCTAGAGAAAGATTGCGCAATACTTTAAGCGTTTGTATGTCGTCTTGGGCGCACACAGGAAACACCCCAGTAATTGATAAAACAACGAGGGAATAAGAAAAGGCTTTCATTGTGTGCTTAACTCCTTTATTCAATTGTGTGAATTTAAAGGGTTCTTTAATTTTGTGCTAATGATTATTTTATTTTTGTTATGAAATTGCTTCGAAAGACAAGCCATTTTTCGACACTAAATCTGCAAAAATTGTACCGTTAGGTTGTTTGTTGTCCTTAGTTGATTGACGATAAATTCCTGCACGATGCCCATTTCAAGATAGTGGCGTTGTAACTTTGAAGGCAACAAATCAAAATCTTCAATGACTTTTCTACAATGTAGCGCGCCACAGCTACATTTCATTGTCCAATGCCGTTCCAGCATGGTGGTTGAATAATCAAATCTCACTTCCGTGTTGAGAGGAATATCCTGTAGCGCAACAACGATGTTATTTTTGATAATCCCTGCATTTGGCTGGCAAGAATGGTTGATAAAGCGTCCTAACTCCTGCTCAGGGTCAATATAACTGTCCATGCCGATCTGAAGCGTATAGGCTAATATTTCAGGGTGTTTAGCTTCTGACGTAGGAATCACGCGCCCAGAAAATATAAAAATATGCTCCCCTTTTTTTATATTTTTTGTGGAGAAAAGTCCTAAACCAACATCACATTTATTAACAAAAACAAGTGGGTTCATTTTTGCACCTTTATTTCAAATGAAACGACTCAACATTGCGAGCGAGCCAATTGCTAAAAATATTCCGATAATTTCCTGAAAACTCAGTGATTCATTAAATACAAATACACCTAATAAAGCGAGCAACAACGCAATGGAAACAGAATATATTGCACCTAATGTGGCGAGTTTGACATGACGCATTACATACACCCAACCAAAAGCGGTTAAGGCTTCTAAGGTGAGCGCAGTGTAAAACCAGAAAGTATAATAAGGAGTATCTGTTTCACTTGCTCTTTTCAAAAGGTAATCCGCAACGACACAAATAAAGCTAAGAAAAAAGGTAACCACAAAAGGATAAAATTGTACATTCATGAATGGGTTCGTCATTTTAAGGGAAGGAATGAACAATTAAAAATATGCTTATTGTAAGTTTTATATCGAGGGATTATTTTTTTAAAGCAGTCATACTTTTAATTGTGGTTTTGATTATATAGTGTTGAGCTTATTGTTGGCAACCCTTAATGAGTGCATGATGTTAGGTTAATTCTTAAATTAAGAATTGAATTGTTGAGCAATAAGCGAGAGCAATTGTTGAGCAAGTTCGGTTTTGGAAGTGTGAGGAAATTCAAGATAACCGTCGCGCCAAAACACACTCAACGCATTGTTATCGCTATCAAAACCTTGATTGGGCAAACCCACCTGATTGGCGGCGATCATATCCAAGTTTTTTTGCTGTAATTTTTTCAACGCATAATTAGCAACATCATGCGTTTCGGCGGCAAATCCCACCGTAAAAGGGCGCGGCGACGCTTTTGCAACGTGTGCCAAAATATCGGGGGTGCGTTCCAATTCAAGATACATTGTCGATTGATTTTTCTTGATTTTTTGATCGACAATAGATTTTGGACGATAATCTGCGACCGCCGCCGTTCCAATGTAAATATCGGTTTTTGCTAGGTTTTCCATGACGGCATCAAACATATTTTGCGCGCTATAAACCGAGATAAATTCCACACCAAACGGCGGTATTAAATGGGTTGAACCGCTAATTAAAATCACCCGCGCACCCGCTTGTTGTGCCGCTTGCGCCATCGCGTAGCCCATTTTTCCCGAACTGCGATTGCTAATAAACCTAACTGGATCAATGTCTTCGCGCGTGGGACCGGCAGTGATTAAAATTTGGCGACCTGTTAATATTTCACGACGATTAAATTCACGACGATTAAAAAAATTCTCTGTATATTCAACCAATTGCAAAGGTTCTAATAAACGTCCCGCGCCATTTTCACCGCAGGCTTGCAATCCTTCGGCGGGTCCCCAGACTAAAATAGCTCTTTTTTTCAAAGAGTTGAGATTTTGTTGGGTAATTTGAGCGTGCCACATTTGCTGATTCATCGCGGGCGCAACCGCAATCGGCGCGGTCGTCGCCAAACAAATCGTGCTCAACAAATCATCAGCAAAACCATGCGCTAATTTTGCTAAAACATTGGCGGTCGCGGGCGCAATCAAAATCAAATCCGCCCAACGCGCTAATTCTATATGATTTATTTGATTTTCGGTTTCTGCGTTGAAATCCAAATGCACGGGAAATTGAGAAACCGTTTGTAATGTTAAAGGGGTTATAAATTGCGTGGCACTGTGCGTCATAACAACTCTTACAGTTGCTCCACGTTCTTTCAAACGTCGAACCAATTCGGGTGTTTTGTACGCTGCAATCCCACCAGAAATCCCCAATAAAATCTTTTTTTCTTTTAACATAATGAAAGTTTTCTTCTGTATTTTTATTTCTAAGGTAAATGCGGACGCTCTAAATAAGCATGAGTGCTCATTTCTTGCAAACGGCTAATGGTTCTTTTGAAATGCGCAGCATCACCGGTATAAAGTTTCTCGGGATAATCCGCCGCCAAAATAATCAATTTAACATTTCTATCGTAGAACTCATCGACTAAATTAATCAAACGCCGCGCAAAATCATCGTGCATTTCACTTAGAATCGGAATGTTGCTCAAAAAAACGGTATGAAAAGATTGTGCTAATTCAATATAATCCGCAACCGCTCGAGGAATATTACACAACACTTGAAAATCCAACCATAAAATCCCTTCTGATTTTGCAATCGTAGGAATATTGCGCCCATTGATTTCTAACACCAGATTAAAATAAACATTTTCAATCGCTAAGCGGTGGAAAAGCTCATTAAAATGCTGCTGATTTTCTCCGTTCATTGGTGCGTAATAAACCGATGCTTTCTCTAACACGCGCAACCGATAATCTACTCCCCCATCAACCTGTAAAACTAGCGTATTTTCTTTGATAAGTTCAATTGCAGATAGAAATCGCTCACGTTGCAACCCATTTCGATAAAGTTCATCAGGTTTCTCATTAGAAGTTGTTACCAATGTAATGTTTTCTGCAAACATCGAATGTAACAAACCACTTAAAATCATTGCATCAGTAATATCAGTTACATGAAACTCATCTAAACACAATACTCGAAATTTCTTTGCAAATTCTTTTGCCAAACGGGGCAATGGATCGCGTTCAGTTCTTAAGACTTTCAAATGCTCATGAACAAGGCGCATGAAACGATGAAAATGCAAGCGTTCTTTCTCAACAAACGGCAAGCAAGCATAGAAATTATCAATGAGATAAGTTTTACCACGTCCAACGCCGCCGTAGAAATACAGTCCTTTAACTTTTGAGGGTTTCTTAAACCACGCTTTCCAACCGCTGGGAATTTGAGCAAGTTCTTCAAATAACCGCTGAGTTTCTTTAACGGCGAGAGCCTGCGCACTATCCTCAATAAAATCAGGGCGTTGCAAATCTTTTTGGTAACGTTGTAACGGAGTCATTTTTCGATGTGGGAGAAATCTTCGTTGGGGCGTTTGGTGAGCACTTCCACGCCGTGTTCGGTGACGGCGACGGTGTGTTCCCATTGCGCCGATAAACTGCGGTCTTTGGTCAAAACTGTCCAGCCGTCGGGGAGTTTTTTGACATCGTGTCGTCCCGCGTTGATCATGGGTTCGATGGTAAAAGTCATGCCGGTTTTGAGAACGGGACCATCAGAAATCTTAGCTGCATGAAGGACTTGCGGGTCTTCGTGAAAATCGCGTCCGATGCCGTGACCGCAATAATCGCGCACCACCGAACAACCTTGTGATTCCGCGTATTTTTGAATGGCGTGCCCGATCGCGCCGAGCCGAACATTGGGTTTAACCGCCGCAATCCCGCGTTTCAAACACTCATAACTGATGTCAATCAACCGCTTAGCTCGAATGCTCGGTTCGCCAACCACAAACATCGCGCTGGTGTCTCCGTGCCAGCCGTCTTTAATAATTGTGATGTCGATATTCAAAATATCACCATTTTTCAAGGGCTTATCATTCGGAATGCCGTGACAAACCACATGATTCACCGACGTACAAATCGAGCGGGGAAACCCCTTGTAATGCAGCGGCGCGGGGATAACCTTTTGAATTTTCACCATATAATCATGGCAAATTTGGTTAATCTCATCGGTGGTCGCGCCCACTTTGACAAACGGCTCAATCATTAGCAATACATCGGCGGCGGATTGTCCCGCCACGCGCATTTTAGCGATTTCTTCAGGGGATTTTAACGTAATAGACATAACAAATCGGATCGCATTCAAACTGATTATTATAACGCATAATTCAATTAGTTGTTATTTTTTAAGGCGAGTATTTCATTCAAAGTTGTTATCACTTGTTTAGGTTTTAAATCCCGCAAACAATTCAAATGTTCTAATGGGCATTCGCGTTTGAAACAAGGGCTGCACGACAAACCCAAACTTAAAACCTTTGCATTTGTATTCAAAGGCGGCGTGAAAAACGGATCAGAAGAACCATAAATCGCAATTAACGGTTTATTTAATGCCGCCGCAACGTGCATTAATCCCGAATCATTTGAAATGACCGCATTTGAAAGCGATAATAGATCAATGGCTTCTGCTAAAGTGGTTTTCCCACACAAATTAATTCCACCCACTTTTTCCAATGCGAATCCTTGCGCTTGTTCCTTTATTGATCCAAATGCCCACACTTGCCAATTTTGCTTTAAATAATACTGAGCAACTTCCACAAAATAATCAATCAACCAACGTTTCGCAGAACCATATTCTGCACCCGCGCATAATGCTAAAATGGGCTTTTCTAAATTCAAATTAAATTTAGACAAATCAATGGATTGTGGATTCAAATAGGGCGGTAAAATTTCAATAGTTGTTTGATCTGATAAACCCAACGCAACAAACTGATCAACGGTTCGATAATGTTTTTTAGTTCGAATATCATTTAATAACCCAAAACGCATTTCTCCCAAATAGCCTGTTCGTTGAGGAATCTTTGCCAAAAAAGGAATCAACGCCGATTTCAATGAATTGGGTAATAAAATCGCCTGATCATAATGTTTCTCACGCAATAATTGCGCAATTTGAAACCGTGATTTGAATTGTAATGCACCGTGTTTGAAATCATGAATAATGGTGCTTGAAACCCCGTCCATTCTTTCTAGCAAAGGGGCACTCCATTGCGGAGCTAACACACCGATTTCCTCTGTTTTGAGGATTTGAATTAAACTATGCGCCATCACCATATCACCAATCCACGAGGGCGCAATAATTAAAATGCGTTTTCTCATTTTGTTAGGCGGGTGTATTTGAAGAAACCCAGCGCGTTCCATTTGGTAAGATTTCACGTTTCCAAAACGGCGCACGATGTTTCAATTCTTCAATTAAATAACGACACGCAGCAAATGCTTCAGAACGATGCGCAGACCATGCGGCTGTTAAAACAATTTGCTCATCAATTTTTATATCACCCACCCGATGAACAATTAACACATCTAAAATAGCCCATTGTTTAAATGTTTCTTCAACTATTTTCTCTAAATAACGTTGCGTCATATCAGGATAATGCTCTAAAAAAAGGCTTTCTACTTGCTCATTTTCATTGAAATCTCGCATTGTCCCCACAAAAACCGCCGTTGCTCCACATTTTCCAGAGAAACGTTGATCCTTTTCATACGCTTGTAAGATTTCCCACGCATTAAAATTTTCTTCTATAATTTGAATTAACATTTTCTCCCCTACAAAGCAGATTGTAATGCTTTACGAATTAATTGCTCACTACTCATACCTTCTTCCGCAATTTTTCTTACCATTTTATCCGCATCTTGTGGTTTGTAACCCAGTGAAATTAAAGCACTTATTGCATCATCTAAGGTCGTTGTAACGGGGATATATTTTGTATTTGAAGAAGGCAGGCTAGAAATGGGATTTGTTTTATGCCATTCGTTTAGTCTATCTCGCATTTCTAATACCAAACGGTCAGCAGTTTTCTTACCCACACCCGGCAATCGAATCAAACGCGCCGTATCTCCACCATTCACACAAGCGACAAACTCTTCTGCTTCAATACCCGATAAAATCGTTAAAGCTAATTTTGCTCCCACGCCATTGACTTTTAATAATGAACGAAAGAAACGCCGTTCACTTTCTGTTGCAAAACCATATAAATGAAATGCATCTTCTCGAACAATTAAATGGGTTAATAAAATGGTTTGTTCGCCGGTTTCGGGTAATTTATAAAATGTCGACATAGGGGCTTCAATATCATAACCTACGCCTTGCACTTCTAATACTAAAAAGGGAGGATGTTTCTCAATAATGCTCCCGCTTAAACGCCCAATCATGATTTCAAGTTCCTTACCAAATTTTGTTTAGATTGTAATAAATGCGCATGACATAATGCAATCGCTAATGCATCGGCGGCATCTGCTTGGGGTGAAATAGGAAGTTGTAATAAAATTCTAATCATATGTTGAACTTGCGTTTTATCGGCATGACCTTTTCCTACAATGGCTTTTTTCACTTCATTAGGCGAATACTCAGAAATGCTCAAATGATGCTGCGCTGCTGCCACAATAGCTACCCCTCTAGCTTGCCCTAATTTCAAAGCAGAATCAACATTTTGATGCACAAAAACTTTCTCAATCGCCAAATGAGTGGGTTGAAACTCTTGAATTAAGGAATTTACACTATTAAATATTTCTAGCAAACGCTGAGAAGAATTAGAATGCTCTAATCGAATGCAACCACTTGTAATATAAGAAATCCGCCGATTTTCTAATGTAATAATGCCAAATCCTGTAATTCTTGATCCGGGGTCAATTCCTAAAATATTAGTCATTATTTCTTTGAAGAAAATTTCTGCCACAAATAACCTACTGCCGCCGCTCCAAAACCTAAAATAGTGATTTCTAAACTTACCAGCATTAAAATAAATGCTTGCCCAGATGTTATGCCATTTAGAAATATCAAATTAACCCATTTTTGGTAATGCGTTGCAAAGAGAAGTGCGCCAATAATGCCCATCAAACTTATCCATAAAGCGATTTTCCAAATTTTAGTCATGTCAAATTCCAAATTCAATTAAAATGTTTGCGAGGATTAAAATCCGAAAATTGTAATGCCATTTGCCGATAAAAGCGTTTTATTTCTTCTGTATTTGCAACGGGTGTAATGATTTGAATAATGACATAAAAATCCCCCGCTTTTTGAGCAGGCAAACCCCGTCCTTTTAAGCGCAGTTTCTTACCCGTTTGACTATCGGGCGGGATTTTTAATTCAATTGCACCCAGAGGCGTTGGAATTTTAACAGTTGTTCCCAATGCTGCTTCCCAAGGCGTTAAAGGCAAATCCAGAAAAATATCTTTCTCTTCAACACGATAGAAATTATGTGGGGCAAAAACAACCTCCAAATACAAATCCCCACCCGAAACCCCTTGTCCAATCAAACGTATTTTTTGTCCTTCACTAATACCTTGAGGAATTTTTACGTTCAAAGAGCGAGTCTGATTCACTAATTTTCCTCGATCATTTAGCGTAGGTATTTGTAATTGGATTGATTTGGTTGTACCACTAAAACTATCCTCTAAATTGATTTGAATTTTAGCGTGATGATCTTCACTTTTTCGGGGACGATGTTGATGTTGGGAGAAACCACTATTGAAACCACCCCGTCCAAAGAATGTATCAAAGAAATCACTAAAACCTGCATTGCTCCCAGAACTAAATTCAAATCCCACATCCCAATCGGGCGGTGGACGAAATTGCTCACCTGCTCGCCAATTATTTCCTAACCGATCATACGCGGCGCGTTTCTCTGGGTCTTTTAAGACTTCATACGCTTCGTTGATTTCTTTGAAACGTTGTTCTGCATTCGGTGCTTTGCTCACATCAGGGTGAAATTCTCTCGCCAATTTCCTATAGGCTTTCTTCAAATCATCTTGGCTAACTTGTCGAGAAACGCCCATGATTTTGTAATAATCTTTGTATTCCATAATTATAAAATAGTTAGTTGGTTTCCAATTCCAATAGTTCCACCGTCAATAACCTGCAAATAAAATCCCAAACAATTATGCCCGTAATGTTTCAATAAGGCTTGCGGGATTTCTAAATCACGTTCGGCGGTTTCTGGATTCACATTAGTTGCTAAACAGCGCGTGGTATTCTTTAACCATTTGAAACGGGCAGAACCGATTTGAAATGTTTTATTTTCCCAATGAAGTTCTTCCCACGCTGACAAACCTTCAAAATACACATTTGCTCGAAAACGTAACGGGTGGATAGTTGCATTCATCTTTTGCTCTAAATCTTTTATGCTATTTAAATTCACAAAAGAAAGCACTTTTGCCGCCACATCGGAGAAACTATGATTATTTGCTTCGACAATACGCGGTTCTCCACGAATTTCGTCACCCAAATAATCCTTAAAAAAGCGTTCTAAACGCCTCCGTTCATCGATATTTTCTAAATGCGCAGAAATCAAAAAATCATTAGGCTTTTCTATAATCAATTCACCCTGTTGAAATCGGGTAGAAAGTGCCGCTAATTTCTCGTTTTTCATTAACATCACGAAATCAGTTTTAGGCAAATGTTTAGGATTGTTTGGATCAAAGACAGTGGTTTGATGTGCCAAGGCGTATTTTCTATCTAAGGGGATGGTTTCTCCCGCCGTCAATGAAATGTTTTGCAAAAATTCACCGCTTAACCCTTTGAAAGGGTAACGAAACAAATGTGTAATAGTCATTTTGTTTTACCCAGTTGCTCTAAAGTTGGCGGCACAGATAAAACCGCATCAACGTCATCAATGTGAACTTGTTGTTCTGTTTTATCAAATAAAGGTTGCTCAAAATCATTCCACCCGCGAATGCCCGTTTTTAAGGACGAGACATGTTGATAACCCATTATTTGCATTATAAAAGCTGCCAAAACACTGCGATTTCCAGAGCGGCAAATAATCACAATCGGTTTATTTCGAGATTTGACCAATTCAGGCACAGTATCTTCATAACCATAATCGCAAGCGGTTTCTAAAATTCCTCGCGGAACATTTAAAGAATTTGCAATATGAAATGCGTCAAATTCATACGGTTCACGCACGTCTAATAATAAAGGAGGTTGTTCTGATTCTAATAACGTTGCCAAATCCCAAGGAAAAATCTCTTGCACGGTTGGCAAACATTCATCTATCAAATCACGAAAAGTTTTCATGGTATATTCATAGAAACAAAAAATTCAGGGTCCATCATTTCAATAAAACGACGCGCGGCTGGGGTAAGAAACTTACCTTTGCGCATCACGATTCCATAGTGCCGTTTTGGGAAATATTTTGCTAACGGAATTTGACCGAGTTCTTCTTTTCCTGTTAAACAAATATTGGTAACAATTGAAATGCCCAATCCCATAGAAACATAACGCTTAATAACTTCCCAACTGCCCGCTTCTAATGTTACTCGATAATCGATTTCATTCTCTCGAAAAACATTTTTAGCAACGCCCCAAGTGCTCAATTGTGGGGACGGCATAATTAAACCATAAGGGGTAATTTCTTGCAAGTTAAACGGTTTCTTTTCTAATAACGGATGATTAGGTGGTGTAATCAAAATTGGGTCATAAGTATAAACGGGGTGAAATGAAATATCTTTAGGAATTTCCAATAAAGAACCTACTGCAAAATCCACTTCATTTGATCTAAGTTGTTCTAATCGTGCTTTACCCGTGACATTATGCAAACGTAATTTCACGTTGGGGTAACTTTCATTAAAACGTTTCATCATGTCGGGTAAAATGTACAAAATGGCGGATTCGCCCGCCGCGATGTCTAATTCGCCGGTTTCAACTTGTCCTTGGTGCATGGCGAAGGTGTCGGAGAGCGAATCTATCCCTTCAATCAAGGGGATAGCTAATTCATAGAGGGTTTTTCCGGCGGGCGTTAAAGCAATGGACGGACCGCGTCTTTCAAATAAAGTGGTGTCAAATTCGCGTTCTAAGGCTTTGATTTGTAAAGAAACCGATGGCTGACTTAAAAATAACCGATCGGCAGCTTTTGAAATGCTCCCCGTTTGCGCGGCGTGGCAAAAAGCGCGTAATTGTTTGAGGCGATTTTTTTTGTAATAAAAGCGATTGGAAGATTGTCCCATGCGTATTTCCTTGTTTTTAGTGGATTTATAGAAAAAAGCAATTCAAATTTTGCTTATATTAACATATCCAATAAAACAAATTAACAGATTTTGCTTGTGTTTGCTGCACTGCAACGTGACAATGTAATAAAGTTGTAATGTTGTCGCGGGCAATCGCACAACTATTTGATTGATTAGGTCATTAACGCCATTTATAACGAAAACACAGGAAATCGCCATGTCCCAACCCACTTTGCAGCACAACGGTCTTGAAGTTTTTGCTGATATTGCGCCCTACGCCGAGATTTTAACGCCTGAAGCACTTGATTTTGTTGCGGAAATTGCCCGCAAGTTTAGTGGTCGCCGTGATGAACTATTGCAACGTCGAGTCGCACGTCAAGCCGAATTGAATGCAGGCAAACTTCCTGATTTTCTTGAAGAAACTCAACATATTCGTGATTCCGAATGGACGGTCGCGCCCACACCTGCGGATTTGCAAGATCGCCGCGTTGAAATTACCGGTCCCGTTGATCGCAAAATGGTGATTAACGCCTTGAATTCTGGCGCAAAAGTTTTCATGGCGGATTTTGAAGATTCCTCAAGCCCCACGTGGGAATTAATGGCGGGCGGGCAACTCAATATGCGTGATGCCGTGCGCAAAACCATTGCATTTTCTACCCCTGAAAAAGAATACAAATTAAATGAAAAAACCGCCACTTTATTAGTGCGTCCGCGCGGTTGGCATTTAGATGAAAAACATATCAAAGTCGACGGCAAAGTGATCGCAGGTTGCTTTATGGATTTTGGTTTGTATTTCTTCCACAATATTAAAGAACTTTTAGCGAGAAAATCGGGAGCTTATTTCTATCTTCCAAAAATGGAAAGCCACTTAGAAGCGCGTTTGTGGAATGATATTTTTAATTTCGCTCAAGACAAATTAAATATTCCGCGCGGCACAATTAAAGTCACGGTGTTAATTGAAACCATTCTCGCCAGCTTTGAAATGGACGAGATTTTATATGAATTAAAAGATCACATTGTGGGATTAAATTGCGGACGCTGGGATTATATTTTTAGCTTTATCAAGAAGTTCCAAGCGAACCCTGAATGGGTTTTACCCGAACGCGCAGAAGTCACAATGGCGAGTCATTTCTTGAGTGCTTATTCACAATTAGTGATTAAAACTTGTCACCGTAGAAATGCCCATGCAATGGGTGGCATGGCGGCGCAAATCCCGATTAAAAACAATCCAGAAATCAATGAAGCGGCACTCGCAAAAGTGCGTGCTGATAAAGAACGTGAAGCCAAAAATGGTCACGATGGAACTTGGGTTGCTCACCCTGCGCTTGTTCCAATTGCAATGGAAATTTTTGACAAATATATGCCAACACCACATCAAAAGCATGTTATGCGTGATGATGTGAAAGTGACGGCGGCAGATTTATTACAAGTTCCTTCGGGAAATATTTCTGAAGGCGGTTTGAGAAATAACATTAACGTTGCTTTGCATTATTTGGCAGCGTGGTTAAGCGGCAATGGTTGCGTTCCCCTTCATAACCTGATGGAAGACGCGGCGACTGCTGAAATCGCCCGTGCGCAACTCTGGCAATGGATTCGTTACCCCAAAGGTCAGTTAGCAGACGGACGTAAGGTCACTGCGCAGATGTTTCGCGACATTTTAGCGCAGGAACTTCATGCCATTCGTACACAGGTCAGCGATCAAGCCTATCAAGACGGTCGCTTCGCTTTGGCGGCAGAACTCCTCGATCAAATCACCACAAGTGACACGTTCGCCGAGTTTCTGACCCTCGTGGCTTACGAACATCTTTCTTAAATAAATTTAATAGCTTACGGAGAATTCAGATGACGAAAGAAAACACGATGTCCCGCGCCGCTCAGGTCGAAGCGTTGAAAAAAGACTGGGCTGAAAATCCCCGCTGGAAAGGTATCAAACGCGGCTACACCGCTGAAGACGTGGTTCGCTTACGCGGCTCTTTAATGGTTGAAAACACCCTTGCTCGTAACGGCGCAGAAAAACTCTGGAATTTGGTCAACAATGAACCTTATGTCAACTGCTTAGGCGCGCTCACTGGCGGTCAAGCCATGCAACAAGTTAAAGCTGGCATCAAAGCAATTTACTTATCAGGTTGGCAAGTGGCAGCGGATAACAACTCCTACATGGCGATGTATCCCGACCAATCTTTATACCCCGTCAATTCAGTGCCAGCGGTTGTTGAGCGTATTAACAACTCATTCAAACGCGCTGACGAAATCCAATGGTCAAAAGGCGTGAACCCTGGCGACAAAGGTTATGTTGATTACTTTGTGCCAATCGTTGCAGACGCAGAAGCAGGTTTCGGCGGTGTTTTAAATGCTTACGAATTAATGAAAGCGATGATTCGTGCGGGTGCGGGCGGCGTTCACTTTGAAGACCAATTAGCGTCTGTAAAAAAATGCGGTCACATGGGTGGTAAAGTTTTAGTTCCTTCACAAGAAGCAGTTCAAAAACTCATCGCAGCACGTTTAGCAGCTGACGTGTATGGCATTCCTACCGTGATTTTAGCGCGTACCGATGCGGAAGCGGCTGATTTATTGACCTCTGATTACGACGAAAACGACAAACCTTTCTGCACGGGCGAACGTACACCCGAAGGTTTCTACAAAACTAAGAAAGGCTTAGATCAAGCGATTTCTCGTGGTTTAGCGTATGCGCCTTATGCAGATATGGTGTGGTGCGAAACAGGTACACCTGATTTAGAATTTGCGCGTAAATTTGCCGAAGCAGTTCGTGCAAAATATCCAGAAAAATTATTGGCTTACAACTGCTCGCCTTCTTTCAACTGGAAGAAAAACCTCGACGACGCAACCATCGCCAAATTCCAACGCGAACTCGGTGCAATGGGCTACAAATACCAATTCATTACGTTGGCTGGTATTCACTCAATGTGGTACAACATGTTTGATTTGGCACAAGATTATGTGGCTCGCGGCATGTCTGCTTACGTTGAGAAAGTTCAAGAACCCGAATTTGCAGCACGTGATCGTGGTTACACTTTCGTTTCTCACCAACAAGAAGTCGGCACGGGCTACTTTGATGACGTAACAACCGTCATTCAAGGCGGCACTTCTTCCGTAACTGCATTAACAGGTTCAACCGAAGAAGAACAATTCCACTAAAATCTTCTTCTTTTAGTTCTTGACAAATAAACCCAGATCGTTTGACAATGCTCTGGGTTTTTGTTGTGTTAGCTTGTGCGAGGAGAAAGCATGGGATTTCCAAAATACCGTGAAGACGATCAAGATCGTTGGGAAGAAAATAATAGCAGCAAAGTAGAAAAAAATAATTTGAATCAACCAGAAACATTTATTTGTTGTTATTGTGGAAATAAGCAGTACAAGTCAACTAAAGAATTACATATTCATATTAGTGTAAGTCACCCTGTAGAAAGACCGGTTATATGTATTAATGGTAAAACAGTTACTTCTGAGGAAACTATTCGAACGACAATACAAGCTATTGAATTATCCAATGTACAGAAAATAATGGTGAGTAAAGATGGGGGCAATTACCAAGAATGGACATCAGAAGAATTAAAAGTTAATCTTTCTAACAACTCTCATTATTCAATAAAGTTGATAAATAAAGATTTGCTAGATAAACGCCCTGTAGAATCAACATACATTTTCAACATCAAGATTCCAGATGAATCAGAAATTAAAAAGGTCGATAATAACTTCACTAATATGCTTATAATCGACAATGTTAAAATGAGGGATGTTCGCCACTTTTCAGATGCTTGCTCAAAATACCAAAGTGCTATTGAATACGCTAGTGCATTAGCAGATTATATGGTAGGAATTATGATAAAAGATCAAAATCCTAATTCTGAGGTAGTTTTACCATTAGCAAAATACCCTGAAAAGTTACAAAAAGCACTTATTGTTCTAAATAATTTTAATAGTCCAATTTCTAAAATTATTTGTGCCCTAATAAAATTTAATATCAATGACTTCACAAAGCAACCTATTCCATGTGGCATTGGATTACTTGATAGCATAAATAGCTTTTTTCACGGTATTACCTCAGAGAAGGCTATATTGGTTTCGTGCAATGGTGAACAATCTGAAAAAATTAAGTATTTAATTGACAGAGATTCTTTTTATATCTTTACTTTATTTGAAAAAATAGGTAAAGAAAAAAACAAAGAAAATATTCTCATAGAATTGTCTAAAATTACTACTACTAATAGACTTGATTACGATCGATCTAAAATACATGTATTAACAGTATTTATTGCAGATATATTAAATGATAATAATTTTAAGGAACAAACTTTAAAATACCTTGTTAATGATCAAATGTTTGGAAGATGGGCAGAATCACAGTTGCGTTCTCTGAATACCAATTTTAACGCTGATCACGATTAAGCCAGACTTTTAAGTTCAAGAATTTATTGGGATTTTTTTGCCATAATCTACTAATAGATTCTAAGAACATCTCGTATAAATATTTTAGGAAAAATTAGAGAATGACATTTCAACATCGCAAAATGGAAAAAAAATCTGATCATAAAAAATGTGAGAAAGAAGAGGAAATTTGCTCACTCATGTCGTTTGTGGATTACTATCAAACAAAAAAATTACCTGCTAAAAGATTTCTTAGTTTTTTAAAGAACAATGAAATAGATGTTTTGCAAAAACAAGATATAAAACTATGTCTTGAACAACTTGATAAAAATGATCCTGATTTTGCCAGAACACTAGAGATTTTTTATTGTGCATTAAATACCCAAACAAAACTTGGAAGACAACTTGTTGATTTTGGTTCGCAAGCATGCAGACAACAATTGAAAGCACATTGCAATGTAAATATAGATTTAGAACAACCAGCAAATGTTATTTTTGAGGGTATATTACTAGTTTTAAAGCCTAAACTATGTGACAAAAAACCTAATACTTTATTACTAAACCTGCTGAAATTATTTGGTTTATATTTAAACCACACTAGAAATTTAAACGAATTTGAATTAATTTCTCTTCTTGTAGCAGAGTTTGTACCTCAAAATAGCGGGAAAGACAATCAACTATCTAATTCAATTGATGTTTTATTTAAACCTAGCACTAGCCTTAAAATAATAATCGATACGTTAATCGTCACAAATAGTAGTCTGTCTAAAGTGAAGCTCGCCAAAGATTCTGAAAGCTGTGAACGGCAACAGCGGCAAAAAGAACAAGAACGAGTGCAAGTTCTCCAAAAACAATTAGATGAGGCGAAAAGTGAACTGAGTAAAAAAGAGCAATCTATTTTAGAGTTGCTATCTAATTTAGAACAATCAAAAATTGAGAAAGAGTCTCTGGAAAAGAAAATTCAGGATATTCAGACTGTTAATACTTTCAAAAAAAATGAGTTGGAAGGACGTTGCAGGGTATTTCTCGACAGAAAAATTCTTCCACTTTTAGAGAACGCACTTGAAGCTACAGATTTAGAACCGCCAAGAAAAAACATCATTACCGAACGTTTGGAAATGGCAAAAGAACAAATTATGAAGGAGATAAAATGGCTATCTACGGATTAGACTTCGGTACAACGAATTCTTTAGCCTCCATCGTTGTAAATAAAAAAGTTCTACCTTTGGTCGATAAAAATGATCGACGACCGCATCCCTCTGTTGTGCAATATCACGGGGATGCCGTGATTGTGGGAAGAAAAGCAAAAAATGCACTTGAAACTACCGAGGTTGGTGTAATAGGTGATTTTATTCGTTCTCCCAAACGGTATTTGGGAAGTGGAGAAAAAATCCGTATTGGTGGTGTAGCAAAAAATGTAAACGATGTTATTGCAGAAATACTACAACATATCCGTAATGATGCCTGCCAACGTATTAAGAATGAAACATTTGACCAAGCGATAGTAACCATCCCTGTCAATGCAGTTGGGCGGGCACGTCGTGACCTTCGTGAAGCGGCTTCAAAAGCTGGAATTCATATTCATCAATTTGTGCAAGAACCCTTTGCGGCTTTATATGGATATTTGAGAACGCTTCCTGATTTTGAACGTAAATTAGCTGAACTAGAAGGTCAAATTATTCTGGTTTTCGATTGGGGTGGAGGCACTTTGGATTTAACTTTGTGCAAAATAACCAAAGGTATGATAGTTCAGATTCAAAGCAAAGGGGATAATAACGTGGGAGGAGACAGATTCGATGACAGGCTGATTAGATATGCTAAAAATGAACACCTCAAACAATACAACCTTGATGCTCTTGCTGATGAACTCCCTCACGCAGAATCCAAACTAATTGCTGAATCTGAATCAGCTAAAATAGGTTTATCAGATAGGGCAAGCGTCAATATTTTCGTATCTCATTATCTTAAATCTGATGGACCTGAGCGTACATTAGAAATCATGATAACAAGGGAAAAACTGATTGAACTAACAAAAGATATCGTGGATGCTGGTTTGAAAAACATTGATGAGCTATTAGAATCCACAGGCGTTAATGAAGCGTCAATTGCCCTCTGTTTAGCGACGGGTGGCATGGTTCATATGCCCTATATTAGAGAGCGGTTACTGGAAAAATTTGATGCTCTCCGCGTCCCTAAAATTGAAAATGGAGACACCATTATTTCAGAGGGGGCAGCGTGGATAGCACATGATGGGGTAAGGTTGACTCTTGCCAAACCCTTTGAGTTGTTGCTAGGAGACGATGACTACTCTGATCTCATACCAGAAGGAACAGAACTTCCGATGGAAAATGGAAACTTTATTCCTCCTCCTTTTAGCGCATATTGTGTTGATCCTAGAGATGGTTATGCCATGTTTGAGTTTGCGAGACCGATCTGGGTGGAGCGAAATCAAAAAGGTGATCCGAGAAAAGCATACGCGACTTTGTTAGTTGCAGTTGATCCTGAAGCAACACCATTGACAGAGAAACTCAAGATTGAGATCACGATAGACCATGATCTCATAGTAACTGTAGCCGCTGAATCAACGATGGTTAAACATCGTCGTGAGAGAGAAATTCACAACTTGGAATTTGGGCTATCAATAGGAATAGAATCCATAAAGCAACAAAAAACTGAAGAGCACACCAATGTTCCATACAAGAAACCTGAAGGAAGTATTAAGTTACGTTCGAACGTTGTAAGAGGAGATCAATCTTGGGATTTCGTCCCAGGTGATTTAGTGAGAACATATAAGAATGACAACGTTTTGAAACTTCATTTACCATCACGGATACTTGCAGAATCGTGGAAACCTACAAAAAAGCAACATGACGAGGAAATGTACTATATTCCATGTTCAGGATGTGGCAGAACTTGGCATCAAATTCAGTTAGAAGGTAGTGAAAACTGTCAATACCCATGTTGCAGTAAAAGTGTAAAAGAAGCCGCCGCGCAAAAAAGGAAAGAAAAATTCGATCAAATGAAGGAAAAACTAAAAGAAAGAGAATTAATTATCAACCATGCAGAAAACTCCACTATTTTTTAGTTTATAGCTTCAAAAAAGGATAGTGATCAAAAATAAAAGATGATTGTGTAAAATCTTCGTTGCTATCTTTTATTGATCACTGCTTTTTTTCTACAATATTAAAATTAAGGCAAGATAACAAAATATTCACAATGGCGGGGACGAAATAATTGAAAATGCCGACGATCAACCGTCAAAATTCGTTGAATATTTAGCCTTTCTGCGAGCGCAGCAATAGTGCAATCTACGAAATCTATCCGACTATCTGCATATTGTTGCAAAATTTCTGCGGTACGTTGTAAATCAACTTGGGTGATACGCTCTAGCTTGAGTTCTCCACGCAAGATTGCTTGTAAAAAAACGATAAGCGAGGAATAACCCAATTCTCGCAAAACCATGTAAGCTAATTCTGGCAATACAGATTCAGGTAACAATACATCTCTTTCGACTTGTAA
Source organism: Pseudomonadota bacterium (assembly GCA_041161065.1). Classification (GTDB taxonomy): domain Bacteria; phylum Pseudomonadota; class Gammaproteobacteria; order Beggiatoales; family Beggiatoaceae; genus DYRG01. The sequence continues at coordinate 18,732 of JBEAVE010000033.1, forward strand.
AGCTCGCACACAAGCAGGGTGCAATTCATCACTGGCATCCAAAACTGCTAATAGAAATCCTGTATCCAATAACGCCGTCATTTCGACAAACTCCAGCCCTCACGACGATCCATAGACTTATCTAAAATATCATCTACTTGAGTAGATAGGTTGCCTTTGCCACTACGTCCAATTCCAATAAAAGAATAGTTATTACTCTTGTTATCAACATTAGACATTTTTAAATAATTTGCCAATGCGTTACGAGCCAAGTTTTCTATGCTAGTTGCTTGTAAAGTTGCTTGTTGTCGCAAATCTTGAAAAATATCATCTTCTAATGACAGTTGTAATATTTGCATATATAAATCTCCTGAATGTTTTGCAAAATTCTACCATAATCCCCGATTTCTACAAAACCAAGAAAGAAAGGCTTAGATCAAGCGATTTCTCGTGGTTTAGCGTATGCGCCTTATGCTGATATGGTGTGGTGCGAAACCGGCACGCCAGATTTAGAATTTGCGCGTAAATTCGCTGAAGCGGTTCGTGCGAAATTCCCAGAAAAATTATTGGCTTACAACTGCTCACCTTCTTTCAACTGGAAGAAAAACCTCGACGACGCAACCATTGCGAAGTTCCAAAAAGAACTCGGTGCAATGGGTTACAAATACCAATTCATCACCTTGGCTGGTATTCACAGCATGTGGTACAACATGTTTGATTTGGCACAAGATTATGTGGCTCGCGGCATGTCTGCTTATGTTGAGAAAGTCCAAGAACCCGAATTTGCAGCGCGTGATCGTGGTTACACTTTCGTTTCTCACCAACAAGAAGTCGGCACGGGCTACTTTGATGACGTAACCACTGTCATTCAAGGCGGCACTTCTTCCGTAACTGCATTAACTGGCTCAACCGAAGAAGAACAATTCCACTAATTCTTTTAGAGTTTATTCAATAACTTAAAACCCAGATCGCAACTTGTGATTTGGGTTTTTGTTTTTTACAGCATTTCGATTACACTTATTCAACCTGAGTTCGGGATAATTAAATTTTGGGTAGTGATCAATAAGAGATGTTGATGAAATATGTAATTAATTGAAAATATATGTAAATTTTATAAAATCATCTCTTGTTTTTGATCACTACCCTAAATTTTAATATCTTTAAAAACAAAGAATTATAAATTTAGGATTCACATTTGAGGCGAACTTTTAGAAATTTATCGGGTTTTTAAGATATAGTAAGATTCCTATAAAGATAGTATTTGCTATAGTTTTATAAGTGAAGAAGGAAGAAGAGATGAGTTACAGTATAGATTTGAGGAAAAAAGTAATAGTTTTTATAGAGAGAACGG
>JBEAVE010000037.1:0-16483 GCA_041161065.1 Pseudomonadota bacterium
CCGTTCTCTCTATAAAAACTATTACTTTTTTCCTCAAATCTATACTGTAACTCATCTCTTCTTCCTTCTTCACTTATAAAACTATAGCAAATTCTATCTTTATAGGAATCTTACTATACAAGATATTCTCCAGATATTTCTCCTGTCAACGAAGCAGTATAAACACCATCATTTGCTTGTTTATCATTTCCAGTACCATCATCATGTAATGTTAGTGTTTCTAAAGTACCATTAGGTTTTTTAACTACTCCAGAAACCGTTAAATGGGTGATAGGTAATTGTGATTCTCCATAAGAAGTCACTGCATTTCCTGAAACAGTTGCTTCAACAATAACGGGTTTATTTGGAGCGGTTATTTTTGGCAATGCATTAACTGATGCAAAAAATACTTCTTTATTATCAAGAGGTAAAGCGTGTGCATCAAAACTCACATTAATGCCACTAGAATTTGTTGTGGTAGCTCGTAATTTCCAATCACCAATGACTGGATGAGAAACTCTTACCAAACAACTATTTTTTCCTGCGATTTCATTGTCATCAGAAGGGCATTCATTCGTGGTTAAAGTTCGCATCGTTCCATCGGGAGCAACTAAACTAAGTGTTGTTCCATTTGATGTTCCGCTGTAGTAGATGCTAATACTTAATTCACCTAAAGTGCTATCTACAAGGAAAGGAAATTCTTTATTGGAGCTAAAAGTTGCTTGATCAGCAGCGACAATCACATCGAGCATTGGAGAAGCTGCGTCTAATAAATTAGAAAGCGCATCTCTTAATGATTCTAAGGTAGGTGTGAACCAAGATTTTCCGTGCGTCATTTCAGACAAAACCCGCAGCGTTTTTTCAGTGGTTTCATTCAGAGCAAAACTAAAGATTCTTATATTAGAATCATTTGCTTTAGAAATCATGTCACCTAAACCAATGGATTCACCGTTATTACTGGTAAAACCTTGTGCAAACAAATAAATATCTTTCTCATATTGGTTTAGCGGGTGAGAAGCGGGAAATGAAGCGATTGCCGTCTGAACCATATCAGAAATTTTTTGCACAACCGTTTCTAATTTGGGAGGTAATACAGAAGGCTGAATGCTTTTAACTGATTGAATGATATTTTTCTTATCTTCCTCACTATTAATCAGGGTAAATGAGCTAACAATTTGAGTTTCACTCGCAAATGCTGCAACCGCAATAACATCACCGATTTCTGCTTTTCGGATAAGTTGATTCGCAGCAATTTTAACGGTAGCTAATTGTTGTGGGTGAATATTTGCAGAATTTTCAATGGCAATGATTTTAACCATTGGTCTTTTATCAATGCCACTTGCTGCGCGACGAACAGTTGATGCACCTTTCCACACAAAAGAAAGTTTCTCACGCGCAGTTGCTTGAGCTGTTGTATTGATTTGATATGTACCAGTTGTAGCATTATACGTCCCAAGTTCAATGCTAGGGGCTTGACCAGCGGCAGGTGCAACTGCCACTAAACCCTTATAGAACGCTCTGCCGAAATTTATAGGATCGAGCGAAGTGTCTCTCACTAAAGTTTCCCATGCCGATGCTTTATAAACTCGGGCTTGAGCATTGGTGGTAATGTTTGCTCCATCATTATTGATCTTGGTAGAAAAATTCAACCAATTCAAATCCCCAAGTGTTTCATTTGCACCAACCGCATTCCATTGGTTATGCATAATGGAATTACTAACACCTACATCGCTTTTACATGGGAAAGATGCTTTGGAACACTCATCACCGCTCTTATACTCATCAAAAAGTGCATAAGCAAAATGCCCCCATTCGTGCGTCATGGTGTATCCACCAGAACGGGTTCTTTGAAGAAAAGATATTGGGTTTCCATTGTTGGGGAAAGTATCGCAATATTGAATGCGCGCTCCAGCTTTTCCACGCCCACCAATACGAGCATTGGGCCAACATGAAGCAACCCATAGCACATCGGTATTATCTGCATTTGCCCCGTTAGTATTAATCTCGACTTTTCCAAGACGGTGTGCACCATTGGTTGATTCATAGACCCCATCAGCCCAGTGACGAATGTTATCTTCAATCTGCTCCTTACGATTTATTGCATTGTCGTAGGTATCATAGTAGGACACTTTAATATCAAAGATTCCTACTGTTGAAGAAATTATTCTTTCCAAGGCTGCTGCATTGTAATTAGCATTACCCGCTTGATTTGCCGTAACAATACAATTCCCCTCACTCACAAAAGAAACCACATTTCCATTTATTGTACAAACCGTTGGAGATGAAGTTGTAAAGGTAATCGGCGTTAAGCCAGAACTTGCCGTTGCACTTAAATTAACAGTTGTTCCTATTACCCCTATCAAAGCTGGATTAAACGTAATTATTTGATTTACTTTAGAAATTATAAAATTAGCGGTCACATTTTTAGCAGAAGTGACATTATCTAATGTGCAGCTTGTGCCATTGCAATCACCACTGAAGTTGTTAAAGGTATAACCAGTGTTTGGGATAGCTGTACAAACACTATTGCTTCCTTGAGCAACAGGATTAGGATTACAACTAATGCTACCCCCTTCAACCGGATTTGCAGCAGCAGTGATAAAAGTAGGACAATTAGGATTTCTAGTTTTCCAAATAGAATCCTTTTGATCTAACACGGCTTCTTGATTCGAATCGTAAGCAGTTAGACCACAGTTGTTGTTGAACTTAATATCACTCAAGTTACCAAGATTAAAAGAAGTGAAATTGGGAATACTTCCACTTAACTGGTTGTAATTGAGATAAAGGTGTTGCAACTTAGGCAAGTTAGTGAAATTTGGAATGCTTCCACTTAAGTAGTTTAAGGAAAGAGAAAGCTTTGTCAAATTAGGCAAATTTAAATCGGGTATTGTACCAACTAAATTGTTACTATAAGAGAACCTTTGAGTATGAATAGGATTGTTTAGATCACCATTATTAGACAAATCTATCTTTTCTACATATCCATTGTAACAAGTAACTCCAAACCAGCTACATGGAGTGTTGGTTTGATTCCAACCTGTATTATTTTTCCAATTTGCGCCATTGGTGCTGTTGTAAAGCTCTACTAATGATTGACATTCAGAAACAGGAATTTCTGTAACATTATTACAACTAAAAGCTGTGACTGTTTCTTTACAGAGAGAATTTCTAGTTCTCCAATATGAGTCTTTTTGATTTAAAACCGTTTCCTGTGCTGCATCGAAAGCAGCTAAACCACAGTTGGCTCCAAAACTAACAGAAACTAAATTAGCAAGCTTAAAAGAAGTGAAATTTGGAATGCTTCCGCTTAACTGGTTTGAATCAAGAAAAAGGGATTGCAACTTAGGCAAGTTAGTGAAATTTGGAATGCTTCCGCTTAACTGGTTTGAATCAAGCGAAAGGGATAGTAAATTAGGCAAATTAGTAAAATTTGGAATACTTCCACTTAACTGATTTGAACTAAGATAAAGCAAAATTAACTTAGGCGAGTTGTTAAAATTTGGAATACTTCCACTTAACTGATTTGAACCAAGAAAAAGTGATCCTAAATTAGGCAAATTTAGATTCGGTATTACACCAACTAAATTGTTATCATTGAAAAAGATGCTTTCTACATACCCCTCATTACAAGTAACCCCAAACCAACTGCAAGGGGTATTGGTTTGATTCCAACCTGTATTATTTTTCCAATTTGCGCCATTAGTGTTGTTATAAAGCTCTAGTAACGATTGACATTCAGAAATAGGGATTTGAGTCACTTGATTACAATCGGTCGCCGCCAGCAGCTCGCCTGCACTCAGTCCCACCCACACTAATAAAATAACCCGTTGATAATATTGAATATTCTTAAACATTGTCGAATCCTCCTAAAAAAACGACCTTGAAGGCTAAAGTCTAAACCTTTTTTCCCAAAAATCCAACGCAACTTTTTAATTTTTCTGCTCTTGTAGTTGAAATTGTGGGTAGTGATCAAAAGCAAGAGATAACTTTGCCTATTTTGGATTTATTTTCAGCAAATTATAGATTTAATGAGCATCTCAATTTGATCACTACCCCCCTAAAGTTAATGGCGGGCGCACACTTGACGCGGATTGCCATAATAAGCCAACGGTAAGCGATTGAATTTATTGCAGAATTGGCTTTTAAGTGACGAGGTATTGGGCGGCGCAGAATGGGGACGAAAAACTCCCAACAATGACGACAAGAGCCCGTGTGTTTTGGCGGCGGTTTGAATGAGTTGGTAATCGTCCGTTTCGATTTGTGCCAATTCCGCCAAGCGTTTCACCGCGTCTCGATAATTCAACGTGCCATTAATCAAACCAAATTTTTTAGCTGTTTCATTATCAAAAACGTGCGCGCCCATTTTGTCACGAATGGTTTTGGGGTCGATGTTGCGATTGTCGGCGACGTGTTTCACAAACAAATCATATTCATAATCCACGCCTTCTTGTAATAATTTCAACTCTTCTTTGGTCGGTCGCCGAAAGGGATCGCCCAAATCTTTGCCTTTTCCCGCCGACACGATGGTTTGTTCGATGCCGTCTTTGGTGGTGATGCCGCCGCCGAACAATCCGCCCTCAATCGCGGTGGGTTTGTTGAAATAAGTTAAAGTATCACCAATCACGCCGATGCTGCCGACCAAACTGCCGTGATCGGCGTAAATTTCGTTCGAGCCGACCATCGCCAACACGCCCCCCGATGCGGACATTCCCTGCACATACGCAACGACGGGATTGCCTGTTTTATCGCGGTAGGTTTTGATGCCGTCGAAAATCGCCCACGCCCCAAAAATTGTTCCGCCGGGAGTTTGCATTTCTAACAGCACGCCTTTGATGGTTGAATCTTTCGCCGCTTCCAATAAAATATCTTGTATTTCATAACCATACACGATCCCTTCTTCAGAAAACCATTGCGCGGCATCGTAATTCTGCGGCAGACTGCCCAAAATTACCCCTTCGATAGGCACTTTTAACAAATAATTACTGCTCATTTCGTCGCCAAACAAATAGGTATAAGCCGATGGTTCTAGCTCTTCCGTGTTTAAGTTCGAGCCAATTCCAATCCCAATTCCAATGGCTAAAATCCCCAACGCCACCACCAATAACACAAAACTCATTAAAATCGACAACACTTGCCCTAACAAATACCAAAAGTTTTTTAACATGATGAATTACCACATAAATAATAAAAAAGTGCCCAACGCCAACCGATAAACTACAAACGGCATCAAACTCGAGCGGCTTAACCATTTCAACAACAACGCAATGCACAAATACGCCGTGATCGCCGACACAACCATGCCCAATAACATGGCATGCCCGTCGACATTCGCAGGATTTTTAAGGAGTTTTAAACCATCGTGCGCGCCCGCCGCCGCAATGATTGGCACGGATAATAAAAACGAAAATCGCGCTGCCGCCGTTCGAGTTAAACCCAAAAACAACCCCACTGTCATCGTAATGCCCGATCTCGATGTGCCGGGAATGAGCGCGAGAGCTTGTCCGCAGCCAATCAACAACATTTCTTTCCACGATAACGTATATTCGCCGCGTTCGCGCTTGCCAAACTTATCCGCCACGCCCAATAATATCCCATAAAACAAGGTCGTACCCGCAACAACCAACGGAAGCCGCAAGTTATGCTCGACAAAATCGTTAAACGCTAAACCGATCAAACCCGCCGGCAGCGTTCCCAACAAAATCCCCCACGCCAACCGACTTTCTTGAGAATGGCGTTGTTTGAAAAGACTGTCGAACCAAGCCTTTGAAATCAATAATAAATCTTGGCGAAAATAAATCAACACCGCCACCAAACTCCCCACGTGCAACGCCACATCAAACTCTAATCCCTGATCCTGCCAATGCGCAAAATACGGCACTAACACCAAATGCGCCGAACTCGACACCGGCAAAAATTCCGTCAAACCCTGCACAATCCCCAACACCACAATCTGCACAATGCCCATCTAAAATCCTCCCTAAAAAACCCGTCAGTATAACGTCAAAACCGAATTCTATCGCGTCAAAATAGGCGCGCTTACCCCAACCATTGGTTACGAAATAATCGTCTGTTTCAATTGGTTTTTTGAGGAGAAAAAAATGGCTCTGTTTTCTAAAAAACGCGCGGGTGTTATAGTGGTCAGTTGGTTAGACTATCCACCCATCTGTTTTTAGTTCAAATTTAGAGGTCATCACATGGGAAAGCCCACTGGTTTTTTAGAAATCGCCCGCCACGATCGCAGTTACGCCCCCGCCACTGAACGTTTGCAGCATTATCAAGAGTTTGTGATTCCGTTGGAGGAATCGGCGATTCGTGATCAAGGCGCGCGCTGCATGGATTGCGGGATTCCGTTCTGTCATCAAGGTTGCCCCGTTAATAACATTATTCCCGATTGGAACGATTTGGTTTATCAAGGAAATTGGCGCGCCGCGCTGGATGTGTTGCATTCGACAAACAATTTTCCTGAATTGACAGGGCGAATTTGTCCCGCGCCGTGCGAAGAAGCCTGCACATTGAATTTGACCGACGCACCCGTGACAATCAAAACCATCGAGTGCGCAATTGTCGATAAAGGTTGGGAAAATGGCTGGATTCAACCGCAAATCCCCGCCCAACGCACCGACAAAAAAATCGCCATTGTCGGATCAGGTCCCGCCGGTTTAGCCTGTGCGCAACAACTCGTTCGCGCGGGTCACGATGTCACGGTGTTCGAAAAAAATGATCGAATTGGCGGATTGTTGCGTTACGGGATTCCCGATTTTAAACTCGATAAACACTTGATTGATCGGCGAATTGCTCAAATGCAAGCGGAAGGCGTGACGTTTCGCCCGAATTCTCACATTGGCAGCACGGCTTTTCCCGCTAAAAAACTCCTCGAAAAATACGACGCGATCGTCTTGGCAGGCGGATCAGAACAACCGCGCGATTTACCCGTCAAAGGTCGACAATTGCAAGGCATTCATTTTGCGATGGATTTTCTCCGCCAACAAAACAAATCCAACGCCGGCGATCCGATTACCAATCCCATTTCTGCTACCGGCAAACACGTCATTGTGATCGGCGGCGGCGACACGGGTTCGGATTGCATTGGCACGTCGAATCGGCAAAAAGCGGCTTCCGTCACGCAAATCGAAATTCTCCCGCACCCCCCTGAAAAACCCGCTAAATTAACCGTTTGGCCCCATTATCCCATGCGAATGCGCACGTCGTCGTCACATTTGGAAGGCTGCACCCGCGATTGGAGCGTGATGACCAAAGGCTTTTCGGGAGAAAACGGCAAAATCACTACAATTCACCTCGCCCGCGTCGATGCGCAATTAAAAGAAATTCCCAATTCTGAGTTTGACTTGCCCGCCGACTTGGTGTTTTTGGCGATGGGATTTGTCAATCCGATTTACGCGGGATTATTGGAAGATTTGGGCGTGGCTCTCGACGGGCGCAACAACGTCAAAGCAACCACCGACGGATCAAACGCTTATCACACCTCAATTCCCCAAATTTTCGCGGCAGGCGATATGCGGCGCGGACAATCATTGGTGGTGTGGGCGATCCGCGAAGGGCGACAATGCGCGCGTTCCGTCGATGAATATTTAATGGGCGCGTCGACGCTTCCTCGCTAATTTTCTCGAGATGTATAGAAAAGTAGGTGTTTCTGTATTGAAAAACCTAAACATAAGACCACCAATCTTTCAAGGACTGGTGGTTTTTACAACTTAACTTGCTCTAAATAACGGGAGAAAAAAACTGAACAAAACTTTATTTGAATGGTTAGCATGGCAAGATCAATTACATTGGCAATCAATTGATTTAGGATTAGAACGCAGCCAAATCGTTGCGCGCCGTTTGAATTTGTTAAAACCTGCTTTCCACATCATTACTGTCGCGGGAACAAATGGTAAAGGATCGAGTGTGGTTATGCTCGATAATATTTACCGTTCGGCGGGGTATTCTGTGGGAAGATATACCACCCCACATTTATTACATTATAACGAAAGAATTGTGATTAATGGCAAAACGATTAGTGATGAAGAACTCTGTGGTGCATTTGAAGCAATTGAAGAACAACGCGGTGCAGTTTCTTTAACTTCTTTTGAATACGGAACATTAGCAGCGGTGTGGTTGTTTCAACAATACAAAGTGGATTTAGCTCTTTTAGAAGTAGGCATGGGTGGGCGTTTAGATACCGTGAATCTTTGGGACGCTGACGCAGCATTAATCACAGCAATTGATATTGATCACGCAGCATTTTTGGGTAATGATCGGGAGAGCATTGCCAAAGAAAAAGCTGGCATTATGCGCTTTCAAAAACCCGCGATTTGTTCCGATCCGAATCCGCCGTTAAGTTTATTGAATTATGCTAAACAAATTGATGTGCCATTAGCGGTTTTTCAGCGCGATTTTTGGCTTGAAGAAAATTATAAACAACTATTATTAGATTTTCCCGCTTATCAATTACAAAATGCAGCGGGCGTTGTTCAAATGGTAAAGGTTTTGAATAAGATTTTGCCCATTAAAGAAAATGCGATTACAACAGGCTTAAAGAACTTCTCTTGGACGGGGCGATTTCAAATGATAGCAGCCCCTTTTGAATGTATTATCGATGTGGCGCATAATCCGCAGGGAGCAAACGTGTTATGTGAAGCCTTGCAAAAAAGGGTTTGTCGGGGAGAAACGTTTGCATTGGTGGGTATGTTAAAAGATAAAGATATTTTGAATACGTTAAAAGAAATGTTGCCGGTTGTTGATCATTGGAAAGTGGCGGATTTGAAAGGCGCGCGCGGGACATCTGCCGAGAAATTAGTGGAACATTTACAGTTATTAGGGATAACAACGGTTCAAAGCTATTCAACTGTTTGGGCGGGTTATCAACAACTTTTATTAGAACTTAACCCATTAGATCGGTTGATTATTTTTGGATCATTTTCCACTGTTGCGGAGATTTTACAGGGTATTAAGTAAAATTTAGTTTATAATGCGGTTTCTTACGGCAAATACCCCCATTTGAAACTGAAAAAAGGAGCAATATCGCATGGCAACCATTGAATTAACCGAAGATAACTTTAACGATACGATCCAAAACAACGCCATGGTGTTGGTGGATTTTTGGGCGAGCTGGTGTCAGCCATGCCAATCGTTCGCGCCTGTTTTCGAAGCCGCTGCCGCGAAAAACCCCGACATCGTGTTCGCCAAAATCAACACCGAACAACAACAGGCTTTGGCGGGGCATTTTGGCATTCGGTCAATTCCTACGTTGATGATTTTCCGTGATCAAATCATTATTTTTTCGCAAGCGGGGGCATTACCTGCCGCTGCTCTCGACGAGGTGATCGGGAAAGCCAAAGCCTTAGATATGGACGCGGTGCGCGACGAGATTGCTAAACAGGAAGCCGCTAATTCCTAACCCTTTCTTGCTGTTTTTCCCAATTAAAAGCCGATTCATTCAAATGATTCGGTTTTTTGTTCGATAACGGTAAAAAAAACGGGTGTCGAACGGCTAATCCTTAGAAGGGGTAAAGATTTTCAGGCGCAACGCTTGCAACGCCTGCTAAAATGGTATCCCAATCTGTTTCCGCACGCAGTCAGCCCTGATTTGCGTTATCCTCGCGAAATAGCAGTCGGTTTTTAAGGAATTCTAAAAAAATGGCAAAAGATAAAAATTTAATTGTCGGATTGGACATCGGGACATCGAAAGTGGCGGCGATTGTTGGCGAAGTGTCTGATAATGAAGTCGAAATTATTGGGATCGGACAGCACCCGTCCCGAGGCTTAAAACGCGGCGTGGTGGTTAATATCGACTCGACCGTCCAATCGATTCAACGCGCCGTCGAAGAAGCCGAATTGATGTCGGGCTGCGAAATCCACTCCGTTTATGCGGGCATCGCGGGCAGCCACATTCGAAGCATGAATTCGCACGGGATCGTCGCCATCAGAAATAAAGAAGTCATTCAAGACGATGTGGATCGAGTGATCGATGCCGCGCGCGCCGTCCCGATCTCCGCCGATCAAAAAATTATCCACATTATCCCCCAAGAATTTATCATCGACAGCCAAGAAGGCATTCGTGAACCCATTGGCATGTCGGGGATTCGCCTCGAAGCCAAAGTCCACATTGTGGGTGCGGCAATGAGCGCGGCGCAAAACATCGTGAAATGTGTGCAATTGTGCGGATTGGAAGTCGATGACCTGATTTTGGAACAACTCGCGTCAAGCGCAGCCGTTTTAACTCCCGACGAAAAAGATTTGGGCGTGTGTTTGGTCGACATCGGCGGCGGCACAACCGACATCGCCATTTTTACCGAAGGATCAATCCGTTTCACATCAGTCATTCCGATCGCGGGAGATCAAATTACCAACGATATTGCAGTGGCGATGCGCACCCCAACCCAATACGCCGAAGAAATCAAATTGAAATACGCTTGTGCGTCGGTGAAATTAACCAATCCCGACGAAATGATTGAAGTGCCGAGCGTGGGCGCGCGTCCGCCGAGATTGCTTTCACGACAAACCCTCGCCGATGTCGTCGAACCTCGATATGAAGAAATCTTAAAACTCGTGCAAAGTGTGGTGCGTCGAAGCGGATACGAAGATTTGATCGCGGCGGGCATCGTTTTAACCGGCGGCACTGCCAAAATGGACGGCGCAATCGATTTAGCGGAACATGTTTTCAAAATGCCGGTGCGATTGGGATCGCCGCGTTACATTGCGGGATTGGTCGATGTCGTGCGCAGCCCAATTCACGCAACGGGCGTGGGTTTGTTGTTATTTGGCAACCAACACCGCCACGAACGCCGCAATGATCTCTCCGTTCATCACCCTTCCAACAAATCCTTATTTGGAAAAGTGAAAGGCTGGTTTCAAGGAAACTTTTAATCGTTTATAATGGGCGAAATGGTAATTTTTAAGTGAACAAATTTGCTGAGTGTGGCAAAATAGTTGCTTAGAGCAAACAACTGCCGACGGTCGGCGAGGCGCAGAGGAGGTTCTCAATCGTGTTTGAATTAGTGGATACCTACAGCCAAAATGCTGTGATCAAAGTAATGGGTATCGGGGGTGGCGGTGGCAATGCGGTCGAACATATGCTGGCGGGCAGCATCGAGGGCGTGGAGTTTGTCGTCGCCAACACCGATGCGCAGGCGTTGCGTAACTCGTCCGCCCGAACGGTGCTGCAATTGGGCACGGATGTCACCAAAGGGCTCGGCGCAGGCGCGAATCCTGACATCGGCGAACAAGCCGCCCTCGAAGACCGTGAACGCATCATCAGCGTCCTCGAAGGCACGGATATGGTCTTTTTAACCGCTGGAATGGGCGGCGGAACAGGCACTGGCGCAACCCCCGTCATCGCCCAAGTCGCCAAAGAAATGGGTATTTTGACCGTCGCCGTCGTCACCAGACCGTTCCCCTTCGAAGGCAAACGCCGCGCCCTCATCGCCGAAGAAGGCATCAAACGTTTAAGCCAACACGTTGATTCTCTTATTATTATTCCCAACGAAAAACTCCTTCTCGTGTTAGGGCGAGACACCTCTCTTTTGGATTCGTTCAAAGCCGCCAACAACATTTTGTACAGCGCGGTGCAAGGCATTTCTGAATTAATTACCCGCCCGGGTTTAATCAACGTCGATTTCGCGGACGTGTCGACCGTCATGCAGGAAATGGGCATGGCAATGATGGGCACAGGGCGCGCAACCGGCGAAGATCGAGCACGTCGTGCGGCGCAAGAAGCGATTTCCAGCCCATTATTGGAAGATATCGATTTAAGTGGCGCGCGCGGCATTTTGGTCAATTTGACCGCTGGTTTAGATGTCACGATTGGCGAATTGGAAGAAATGGGCGACATTATCGAGGAATTTGCGTCTGACGAAGCGACAGTGGTGGTGGGATCGGTGATCGATCCTGAAATGAAAGATGAAGTGCGTGTGACGGTGATTGCAACGGGGGTTCAGCGGGGTTATAAACGCTCTGCCGCGCCCGCACAACCCGAAAAATCCGCGCCTCAACAACCACCCGCCCATTCTCGAGAAAAAGTGTCGCCAATGCCCCCGATTTCTGCCGTGCCTTCAACGCCTCCCAAACGCGAACGTGCCGATCTCGACTATGTCCATTTAGAACGCCCCACGTTGTTGCGCCGCCATCAAGATTCCCCCAAAGAATCCGCGCACGCCAAAGATAAAGATAACGATTATCCTGAAATTCTTGATATTCCAGCATTTTTGCGCCGACAAGCCGACTAATATCACCCTAATTAAGCCGTTTTTCCTTTCCTTAAAATCGAGAAACGGCATTTTTCATTAACGCTTTTCTTTATTTCAACTTCGGGGTTTCTACCCCTTGGCGGAGATGCCCATAATGATAAAACAACGTACCCTAAAAAACACCATTCGCGCCACTGGCGTAGGCTTACACACGGGTCAAAAGATTTTCATGACCTTGAAACCCGCCCCGATTGATACGGGGATTGTGTTTCGCCGCGTTGATTTGAAACCCGCCGTTGAAATCCATGCCCGCGCGGAAAATGTCGGCGATACCCGTTTGTCGACAACCTTATGCAAAGGCGATGTCCGTATTTCTACCGTTGAGCATTTGCTCTCCGCATTAGCAGGTTTAGGTGTTGATAATGCTTACATCGAAGTGACCGCCCCAGAAATCCCAATTATGGACGGCAGCGCAGGACCTTTTGTCTTTCTATTGCAATCCGCCGACATCGAAGAACAAAATGCCCCGAAACGTTTTATTCGTGTTAAACGTCCTATTGAAGTTAAAATGGGCGATAAATGGGCAAAATTTGAACCTTATCAAGGCTTTAAGGTTTGTTTTAGCATCGATTTCAAACACCCCGTCTTCAAACGCAGCACCCAAAAAGTTGAAGTGGATTTCTCAAAAACTTCCTTTATCAAAGAAGTTAGCCGCGCGAGAACATTTGGCTTTATGCACGAAATAGAATTGCTCAGAGAACAACAACTCGCGTTAGGTGGCAGTTTAGATAACGCCGTTGTCATGGACGAATACCGCGTTTTGAACGAAGACGGGCTAAGATACGAAGACGAATTTGTTAAACACAAAGTATTAGATGCAGTGGGCGATTTGTATTTGTTAGGATATAGTTTAATTGGTGCATTTGTTGGGCATAAATCAGGACACGAATTAAACAACTTGTTATTAAGAACTTTATTAGCGGATCAAAACGCATTTGAATTGGTTTCTTTTGATTCTGAAAAAGCGGCGGCAGATTTGAATATCTTTTTGCAACCCGCCTTAGCTTTGTAATCACTTTCCTTTAGAAAATTAAAGAAATCTACAGTTATTTCTTTGCATTTTCTAATGTGGTGACGGAGACTTTGTAATCGCTTGTTTGTTTTCAAAATCCACCCGAAATAGCAACATAATCATCCACAAACTTACCCATAAACTTGAACCGCCATAACTCATCAACGGCAAGGTCAATCCTTTTGTTGGAAGCAACCCCATATTTACCCCCAAATTGATTGAAATTTGCACGGCTAATGTCAAACCCAATCCATAACTAATCCATGCGGCGTAATTATGTTTTAATTGAACAGCAATTTGAGCAATGACAAATGATCGCCAAATGATGATGCTATATAACAAAATTACCGTTAAGCTGCCGATTAATCCTAATTCTTCCGCTAAGATAGCGAAAATGAAATCGGTGTGTGTTTCGGGCAAATAATCCAATTTTTGCACGCTCGCACCTAATCCCACGCCAAACCAACTTCCTCTCCCAATTGCAATCAACGATTGCGTGAGTTGAAATCCTTTGTTGAAAGGGTCTGCCCACGGATCGAGAAAGGCGGTTAAACGTTGCAAACGATACGGCGCAATTAAAATCACCACAAATAAAACTGCACCCACTAATCCTAACCATAAAATGAATTGTCGCGCCGGCACGCCTCCTAAAAATAGCATTCCCAAAACCGCCCCAAATAAAACAACCGTTGCACCATAATCGGGTTCTAAAA
This sequence comes from Pseudomonadota bacterium, assembly GCA_041161065.1. Taxonomy (GTDB): domain Bacteria; phylum Pseudomonadota; class Gammaproteobacteria; order Beggiatoales; family Beggiatoaceae; genus DYRG01. Next base: position 13,953 of record JBEAVE010000037.1, read on the forward strand.
GCAATAAAATTGAAATCACCACTAAAATTGCCATCGGTTTGATGAAACCACTTAAAGATTCTTTGACTTCGGTATTTCTGCGAATTAAATAACCCGCCATAAATAACACAATAAAAATCTTCATAAATTCAGAGGGTTGTAATGAAAACTTCCCAAAATTTAGCCACCGAATACTGCCTTTCACCTCGTGACCGAAAATTAACGTCGCAATTAAGAGCAAAATTCCAATAAATAAGAGAGAAACACTCCATTTCTCCCACGTTTCAATTTTGATTTGAAAAAGGGCAACGCAAGAAACCACACCAAAGAGTGCAAAACCGCTTTGTCGCCAGAAATAAAAGAAAGGATCACCTGTTTTCTCTGCGAAAGGAATGGTGGTAGAAAAAACCATCACCAAACCTAATAACAACAGTGTTAAAGTTGCATTAAATAAATAGGTATCTAAACGAAACATTAGACCGCAACGGGAGCTTTAATGGCAGGGTGAAATTGATAGTTCAAAATCTCAAAATCTTCGTATTGGTAATCAAAGATAGAAACGGGCTTTCTAGCGAATTTCAAAGTGGGTAATGCAAAGGTTTCACGGCTCAATTGCAAATTGACTTGTTCAAGGTGATTAGAATAGAGATGACAATCCCCGCCCGTCCAAATGAATTCGCCCGCTTTTAAGTTACATTGTTGCGCAATCATTTCAGTGAGCAACGAGTATGAAACAATATTAAACGGCACACCTAAAAACGCATCAGCACTTCTTTGATAAAGCTGGCAAGAAAGCGTATTATTCACAACGTAAAATTGAAATAAAACATGACAAGGTGGAAGTGCCATTTGCTCTATTTCTCCAACATTCCATGCGCTAACGATTAAACGACGAGAATCGGGATTGGTTTTTATTTCATTTATTAACCAAGCAATTTGATCAACGCCTCCAAAATCGCGCCATTGTTTGCCATAAATATAACCTAAATCACCGTTCTTATCTGCCCATTCATTCCATATTTTAACACCCTGTTCTTGAAGGTATTTTATGTTTGTATCGCCTTTCAAAAACCAAAGCAACTCATGAATTACGCTAGGCAAATGGATTTTTTTAGTGGTTACAACGGGCAAGCCTTTCGACAAATCAAAACGCATTTGATAACCAAAGGTGCTGATCGTATCAACACCTGTGCGATTTTCTTTGCGAATCCCTGTTTCTAAAATATAACGCAAGAAATCTAAATATTGTTTCATATTCTTTAAGTCTTTGGGGGAGCAAAATCGAAAGAATCCGCAAAGAAATGTTCTGCATTTAACCCTCGTTTTTCAATGAAAGTTTGTTTTGCAGCATTCACCATAATTGGCGGACCACACGCATAAACATCGTATTCGGATAAATCGGCGTAATCTTCTAAGATAGCTTCGTGAACAAAACCTGTTCGACCTTGCCAGTGTTCTTCCATTAAAGGTTCTGATAAAACAGGGGTATATTGAATATGAGAATGGTTTTTTACCCAGCTTTCTACGAGAGCATTTAAGTACAAATCTTTTTGAGCACGCGCGCCCCAGTAGAAATGAATGGGACGTTGGAAATTTGATTTCAACGTGTGTTCAATGACGCTTTTAATGGGAGCAAAGCCTGTTCCGCCTGCCAACATTAGAATGGGGCGTTCTGATTCTTCCCGCAAATAGAACTGTCCAAAAGGTCCTTCGATGCGTAAAATATCCTTTTCTTTCATTTGGTTAAAAACATGACCGGTGAAATTTCCATTCGGAATTAAACGCACATGAAACTCTAAAATGCCGCCGCTTTCTTGAGGACAATTTGCTAATGAAAAGCTCCGTCGCTGTCCGTCGCGCAGCAAAAAATCCACATATTGTCCGGCGAGAAAGCCAAACCGTTCTTTTTCGGGGATTTTTACGCCAACCAACATCACGTCATCGGCGAGTTTGCCCAATTGAACGACGCGACATGGAAGTTTTTTGATGTCGATATCGGCGAGGCGTTCGGGTTCGTGAACGTCGATGAGCAAGTCGCTTTCTGGCAACACTTGGCAAAGCAATAATTCCCCGTTTTTGGTGTCGATGCGGTCGAGTCCTTTGAGTTGATCGGGGTCGCCAAGATAGCGGATTTGCCCCTCCACGAGCTTGCCCACACACGATCCGCAGCTGCCGCCCCGACAACCGTAAGGCAACGTAACGCCTTGTCTTAACGCCGCTTCGAGCACGGTCTCGTTCGGTTTTACCTCAAAACAATGTCCCGCAGGACGTGTACAAACTTGATAGGTCATCGTCATTTTTCCAAAAAAGTCTAATCACTTAAAAAAGTTGTGCGCTATAATGTCACGCACTTAAATCGGGCAAGTCTTACAAAATGCTGGAAAAAAATCAACTTTATTATGGCGATAATTTAGAAGTTTTGAGGAAATATCTCAAAGAAAATAGCATTGATCTGTGTTATATCGATCCGCCTTTTAACTCTAAAAGAAACTATAATCAAATTTATAACAACATTGGTTCAGAAGATAAAGCCCAATCTCAAGCATTTATTG
>JBEAVE010000005.1:0-23303 GCA_041161065.1 Pseudomonadota bacterium
TTTAATGATTTCTGCTAACCCTGCACTTAATTCACGATCAGCAAGGGTTTTTAAGGTATCCGTATCACACAAAACAACTTGCGGTTGGTGAAATGCGCCAATCATATTTTTTCCTAACGCATGATTAACACCTGTTTTTCCTCCCACAGAGGAATCAACTTGCGCTAGCAAAGTGGTAGGAATTTGAATGAAATTTACCCCCCGTTGATAACACGCCGCCGCAAATCCCGTCATATCCCCAATAACTCCCCCTCCTAACGCGATTAACGTAGATTGTCGATCAAAGCGTTGCTCTAATAAATGATCAAAGATTTGATTTAAGATAGTGAGCGTTTTATAGCTTTCACCATCGGGTAGAATAACGGTCGACGTTTTGAAATCACTTAATCCTTTCAGTGTTTGAGTTAAATACAAAGGCGCAACCGTTTCATTTGTAACAACCATCACTTGCTGCCCTTTTATATAAGGAACTAACCGACTTTTCTCTCCCAATAATGCTTGTCCAATAAAAATAGGATAGCTTCGGTTTCCTAAATCAACATTAACGGTTTTGATCATTTGTGTTGTTCTCCTAAGAAATCTCTAATCTTTTGATAATGCAGTGCTAATTTTTGAGGTTCAAAGGGCGGATCAAAGCTCGCAACCCATTCTCCTTTTGGACTAATTAAATAAAGCGTTGCAGTATGATCAATCAAATGCGAATCTTTTTTAGGTACTTTAAGATAAATGACCCGTAACATTTTAGTTAATTGCTCGGCGTTCTCTATTTTTCCAGAAAGCCCAACAAAGGCTGGATCAAAAAAATTCAAATAACTTTTCAAGGTTGCTGGCGTATCAAATTCCTCATCAAAAGAAACAAATATAAATTGAGTATCTTTAGCATATTTCTCTGATAATTGCTTCTTCATACTTTGCAGCATTGTCAGTGTGGTGGGACAAATATCTGGACAGTGTGTATAACCAAAAAATAATAAACGCCATTGCTCACTTTTGAAATGCTTTTCTGTAAAAGGTTGCTCATTTTGATCTATCAATTTGAAAGGAGGAATTGCTTTAGCAGGCATAATCAAACCTGCAATAGGTGCTTTCACTGATGGACTAAAGAAAAATAACATGATTGCTAACAATCCAATACTAAATACAGTAAAGAGTAGAAATACCCCACCTAACTTTTTATTCATTGTGTTAAAACCCCGCTTTTTTGTAAAATAAACACCCAAAATGCTTGCGCAACGGGTGATAAACATTTGCCCGATCGGTGCACAATAAACCAATGCCGCACAATTGGAAAAGATTTTACCGATAAAATACTCAATTTTTGCATTTCAAGTTCCATTTGAATCGTATGTCGAGAAACGATGCCCAAACCCAAACCGGCTTGAACACCTTGTTTAATTGCTTCGTCTGTGCTCATTTCCATTCCAGTTGATAAAACAAGTTCTCTTTCTTTGAAATGGCGTTCCATTGCATTGCGTGTACCCGATCCTCGTTCTCGAACTAAGAAGATTTGATCTTGCAGTTCCTTTAATGGAATATGTTTTCTTTTTACCAACGAATGATTAGGCGGTGCAATCATTACTAACGGATTTTGCATAAAGGCTTTTGCATTAAGTTCTTCAGACATTTCTTCGGGCGGTTGTCCCATAATAACCAAATCAATATCGTTATCTTCTAAATGTTGAATAAGCCCTTTTCGATTAGTGACATGCAAACTCACAGAAATATCGGGATAAATCTTAATAAAAGTCGCCAACAAATGGGGAGCAAAATAATTTGCGGTGGTTGCAACTGCAATGCGTAATTTACCTGCTTTTAATCCCTTAAATTGATCGACTTGTTCTTCAATTTCTTCTAATTGTCGAATGATTTCTTTAGCAAACTCACGTAAGAGTTTTCCAGCGTCGGTAAGATATATTTTCTTTCCCATTCTTTCTAACAACGGCAAACCCACGCTTTCTTCTAGTTGCTTAACTTGCATAGAAACTGCTGGTTGTGTGAGATTGAGGATTTCTGCCGCGCGAGTAAAACTCAAATGCCGCGCCACCGCTAGAAATACCTTTAATTGCCGAAATGTAATGTGCACAAAAAAATTTTCTCAAAAAGAGTTGTGGTGTAATCAATGCGTGGTAGTTTTTATATTTCAATGGGTTAGATTGAAACTCTATTCGTAGTTACCAAGCAAGGGGTTGAAATTTTTGGTCATTTAAAATAAAGGCAGAATCACCTTTTTGTCCAATCACAAAGAAACCTTTTCGATACGCATATTTTGCAACACTTTCAGAAAGCACCATTCCAGCCACTGCACCCAAGGCTTTTTTGTTTGCATATTCAGGAAATAACGGTTTAAATTTTGCCATTCTTTCTATATGTTCATTAACATCATCGATGCTTAAATTACTTTTAACTTCAATTAAAATACAACAGTCTCCATTAACTACCAATAAATCAATTTCAGTTGCTAAATTCAATTGAGGATTATTTGCTTCAACTTTTTGAGTAACTTTATGAACTTCAATGCCCCGTTCTTTAAACAATCTAACAGCCGCTGGTTTAATCATTCCTTCAACAAACTCACCTAACCGTCTGCTTAAATCACCGATTTGTTGCCTAAGCAAACGTTCTGTTTCTTTTAACTGGGCGGCATTTTCTTGGATCATTCGTTCGGTTTCTTGGAATTTGCGATCGGTCTCTTTCATTTGAGCACCAGTTTCTTGAAACTTACGGTCAGTTTCACGAAACAAACGCCAAATATCTTCTAAAGTAGGGGCGGGGTCGTTGTAAGGAATGCTCATCTTTAAGAATCCTTGTAAATTATTTGCTCTATTTTAGCATATTTAGGTAGCGGTATAAATTTGAGTAAAATACTGAACTAACTTATTGAAATATAAAGACTATTGCGCATTGGTTACACTTGCTACTAATTTTTACGCTACCACCTAACCTTAATACCACCACCCGTTTTTTCTGAATCGCAGAAGGCGGGAAGGTTTGTGGCGACCGTCGAAGAGTGTGCAAAACGGCGTTATAAACAGTTGAAAAAAAAAGGAATAGGTGCTAAACTTCCCGACTTAATTACGGCATTGAGTGGGCAGCATCGGCGGCGGCAGGCGCGGCGTTGCAACCTTTGTTTGGTGTCGTTATTATCGATACACTTCCAATTTAAGCGTCCATGCGTTATTAACGAAATCATGCGGTTAATTGAAAGTCAGGGTATTTGGTAGCCGTTGTTTATCAAATAGATTATTTCACGTTTTTCAACTTTTTTGAGTCAGATTCGCAGCACTTTAGTTGGTTGCGGGTCAGGGGTTTTGAATGGAAAGTTTTGCTGAGTTATTTGCTGAAAGTCAATCACAAGTTAATTTAACGCCCGGTGGCGTGTTGAAAGCAACTGTCGTTGCGATTCGTGACGACGTTGTGATTTTGAATGCGGGTTTGAAATCCGAAGGCGTTGTGCCAATCGAACAATTTAAAAATGATCAAGGTGAACTCGAAGTGGCAGTCGGCGATACCGTCGATGTCGTGCTCGAATCCTTAGAAGACGGCATGGGCGAAACCCGCCTCTCGCGCGAAAAAGCCAAACGCGCCGCTTCTTGGATCGTCCTCGAACAAGCCTTTGAACAAGGTCTAACCCTGACCGGCTTGATTACCGACAAAGTAAAAGGTGGCTTTACCGTCAATGTCAATGAAATCCGTGCGTTTTTACCCGGTTCGTTGGTCGATGTGCGCCCCGTCCGCGATTCCAATTTGATCGAAGGCAAACCTTTAGAATTCAAAGTTATCAAATTAGATAAACGTCGTAATAATGTGGTGGTGTCGCGTCGCGCCGTCGTCGAACAAGAAAGCAACTCTGAACGTCAATCTTTATTAGACACCATGCAAGAAGGCATGACTTACAAAGGCGTGGTCAAAAACTTAACCGATTACGGCGCGTTTGTGGATTTAGGCGGGGTCGATGGTTTATTACACATCACCGACATGGCGTGGAAACGTGTTAAACACCCCAACGAAGTCGTGCAAGTCGGCGATGAAGTCGAAGTCAAAATCCTCAAATTCGACCGCGATCGCACCCGCGTTTCGTTGGGTTTGAAACAAATGGGCGAAGACCCTTGGCAAGATATTGCGCGTCGTTATCCGAATGGATCACGTTTGAGCGGCAAAGTTACCAATCTAACCGATTATGGTTGTTTTGTTGAAATCGAAGAAGGCGTGGAAGGTTTAGTGCACGTGTCTGAAATGGATTGGACAAACAAAAACGTTCATCCGTCAAAAGTCGTTCAGGTCGGCGATGAATGCGAAGTGATGATTTTAGACATTGATGGCGAACGCCGCCGCATTTCATTGGGTATCAAACAATGCCATGTCAATCCTTGGGAAGAATTTAACAACACCCATAACAAAGGGGATCGCGTTAAAGGCAAGATTAAATCCATTACCGATTTTGGCATTTTCATTGGCTTAGATGGCAACATCGACGGCTTAGTGCATATGACTGATATTTCTTGGAATTTAACGCCCGAAGATGCGGTTCGCCAATATAAGAAAGGCGATGAAATCGAAGCGGTGATTTTAGCCATCGATCCTGAGCGCGAAAGAATTTCTTTAAGCATCAAACAATTAGACCTTGATCCGTTTGGACAATTCGTTGAATCAAATCCAAAGGGCAGCGTCGTGAAGGGCACGGTTTCGACAATCGATGCCAAAGGGGGTGTCACCGTTTCATTGGGCGATAGCGTTGAAGGCTACATTCGTGGCGCAGAATTGTCGCGTGAAAATCCCATGAAAGAAGGCGACACCATCGAAGCAAAATTCATCGGTGTAGATCGTAAAAAACGGATTATCTCCTTATCGACCAAAGCCGTCGACGAAGAAGATAGCCGAACCACATTGGGCGATCTGATCCGTGAACAAATGGACAACCGAGAGTAACGTCCGCCATTTATCGGGCAGAGCGCACCTCTGCCCCTCACGCAAGGAGTTTTCTCATGACTAAATCCGAACTCATTGAAGCCTTAGCCACTAAACAAAACCAATTGACGCAAAAAGATATCGATGCGGCGGTTAAAACCTTGTTAGAACACATGTCGCAAGCCTTAGCAACGGGTGAGCGCATCGAGATTCGCGGATTCGGCAGTTTCTCGCTGCACCATCGTCCCGCGCGCACGGGTCGCAATCCTAAAACCGGCGAAACCGTTGATTTGCCTGCTAAACACGTCCCTCATTTTAAACCCGGTAAAGAATTGCGCGATCGGGTAAATCTTGACGCTTAATCGCGTATCCCCAAAACTGCTTGGCTTTTTGAGAGTAAATTCATTATGTTGCGAATTATCGGTGGGTTGTTTTTTGGATTGATTTTTTTGATCGGGGTGATTTTCACCCTTTATAATCCCCAATCTGTCCAACTTCATTATGTAATCAATACTTTAGAAATCCGCCTTGCAGTTTTGTTATTAATCATGTTTTTGGCGGGCGCAACGCTAGGTCTTATCGTCAGCATCGCGTGGATTGCCAAATTACGCTATCTAAACAGAACCTTACGCAAAAATCATCAAGAAGCCGCCGACGAAATCACGCGCCTCAACGCCCGTTTATTTCACCGCGACACCGCTTAAAAAATATTCCTGAAACCAATCGTGCCGAAACGCATAGCCACCACTGCGCGAAATGAGCAAATGCCAATCGTTGGTGTGCTCTAAAAAAGCGGGATAATTCAACGGCGCGAGATTTTTCCGATACATCACCCATCGCAATGCTAAATGTTTAAGAATTTCAATGCCTCCGTAGAATAAAAAGCCCAATATGATTCCCAACGGTATTCCGATTCGCAAACCAAAACTCAAACTTCCCAACCCACCTAAACGGATTGATCCGGTCAGAGTTGCAAAGAATCCAATCAATGTCACCAACAGCGTGACGGTTATGCCAATTGATAACATCATGATTAAGCTACGTTTGAGTGCAACTTGCAGTTTTTGGGTAGAAAAAAATATCTGGCTATCCCAGTCTTGTTGAGATTGTGAATGATAGGCTAAATACGCCAACGTAAAACTCAGTCCAACGACCAATCCGTTCAAGATCGCTAACGGCAAACTTAGTGTTGGAAGAGCGTTGCGGAAAGCTAACATCAAGCCCACGCCGATAGGAATAAATAACAATCCTAACAATAACTTACGTTTATCTTGAAAAAGTCGCTTGAAAGTAAAACGGGCATCTTGTCCCAGCGCGATCACTTGCGGATTAGTGTGCACGGGATCGACCATCAATCCCAACACAATCCCCAAAATTCCATAAAAAGTGGCGGTAAAAAAACTCCACGGCGCGCCGTCCATTAACCAACCGGTGAATCCCATAAAAATCGCTAAATATCCCCCAAGAAATAGCGAAAACTCCAATCGTCCGCTCAATAAAAACAAAACACGGCTTAATGTCAATGCGATAACAACCCCGATGCAAGCGTAGATAATCACAAAATTGCTTTTATCTCCCCAATCGCCGTATTTATCCCAAAATTGGAAGATTTCGTACACCACCAAGAAAAATCCTTCTGTCGCGGGCGGTTGAGGGATTTTATCCACATCGGCAATTCGATCTCCAAAAATTAAACCCGCGACGCTTCCCATCATTAAGCCAAACACCACCCCAAAAATAATCGCAAAGGTGGTTTGATAATGCTGTTGTTGGGCGGGCGTGAGGAGGCGCGGTGATAAATTTTCTAAGTGGAAGGTTTCGCCCATGTTGAGATAGCGGGCAAGATAGGCGAGCCATGTTTCGACTTGTTGTGGGGAGTAAGGAGATTTTTCAGCAGCGTTAGTTAATTGTTTTTGAATGTAATTTTTTACGAGATTATTTTTAATGTCTTCTGCGGAGCGGGACGTATCTAAATTTTCAATGGAATGTTGGGCGGTGTGCGCAAATAGAATCAAGCCTAGTGGAATATGTAAAAATTCGTTTAACCCATCGATTTTGAATAAATGTTCGGTATTTTCAGCGGAGATGGGGGTATGAGTGGTGAGATAAATGTGGGCGGCGGTTTGTGTGAGGGGTTGTAAGGTTGCTTCGGTGTGAAAATAAAAATCGGTATTGTTTTGAGTGATTTCTAGCAATTGGTGTCGGGCGATGCGGTATTCTTCGGGACGGCTCGCCAAAATAATTCCCCCAAGATGCGCTTCACCGTATTCGTCGACAAAACGATTCAAACGTTGCAAATAAACGGGGCGTTGCAACGGGGGCAAATTGTCAAAACCATCAAGCAATAACAAACACTGTTGCGCGTTGAGCAAATGTTCGAGATAAGTGTCGATGTGTTTTTCGCCCACGCCCAATCGAACTAATCGGTATGTTAACCACGCCTCAAAAGACCCGCCACGCCGCGCCCAATCAGCCAAATGCAATACAAAAGGGATTGGTTTTTCTATTTCTTTGCGCGCTTGTTGGATCAGAGTTTGCGCCAAATGACACAATACGAGGGTTTTGCCCATGCCCGCTTCGCCCAACAACACCGCGAATCCGTAGCTTTTTTCCAAAAACAACGGCAACAACGCGGGATCGCGCGACTCGACCTGAATATCCGTCCATAAATCACTGCGCTGCACATTCACGGAAGTGGAAATCCAACCCACTCGACTGCGCGGCGTTGCGCCCTTTGTTTGCAAAAGAATTTCGCATTCTTCATCGGTTTTATTCAACAAATGGCGGCGCAAATAAGACGGTAATTGCCCTTTAATAATGGGTTGAAAAACAATCGGTTGAATGGTAGGTAAAGGAGGGATTTCTGTGGATTCTTTTTTGAATTCTTTTGATGAGTTGTTTAGCGTTATATTTTTCACTTGAGATTCAAAATAAGCGCGCTGTTGTTCGATCCACGCCCGCAAATGAGGCGGCAGCCACACATCACCGCGAAACAACTGTTCGATATTTTCCAGAAAAGGCGCGGAATAAATTTTATGTATACTTTCAATCGCTTGCGCTGACAATGCGGTTTCTAAAGCAGTCGTTGTGCACAACAAACGGATCACCAACGATTTTTTTTCTGTTTTGCAAGATGGCACACCATTTTCTCCGATTTCTTTGCGTAACAGACTGATATGCTGTGAAAAAGTTTTGCGCGCCAATTGTGTTTTATCCGTTCCATTCTTTTCTTCTTTTTTGGTCAAATAGTTTTTGAAGCGGCTATCAGCCCAATAACGGAAACCAGCGTCTTCTTGAGTGACTCGTTCGATGATGGCGTATTTTTGTAATTGCTCGTGGGCGCGTTGGAGGAGTGGTTTGGATAAGTCTCGGTTAATGGCGTGGCGCAAAAAATCTTTTTTTATCAATAACGTAGGTACATTTGGTGATTGCGCGAGATGATTCCACAACTGTTGATAAATAACCTGTGATAATTTAGAAAATTCGTCGGGCGCGGTGGGTTCTTGTGGAAAAAAGACTTGAAAAACTTCATTTCGGTCGGCTTCGCCGTTGTATTCGATCACGACAAACGCCGCAATTAACAACGGAAGCGGGGCAGTTAATAAAACCTGTTGCCCTTTAATGAGTTTGGGTTCTCCAAAAACCGATAATTCAATCGTGTTTTCCATGTTTTTTTCTCTCCTTTAATCTAAAGTTTCGATTCTATCATGATAAACTGTAATTAATCTATGTGATTGAATTAATTCAGTTATTTTTAGCCAATTACATTCTAACCAAATAGTTAGATTTTTTAATCTCATATTTCCAACCTTTAAATAGATAACTTTAGGAGATTGAAATGTTGCTCTTTTTCCTAATGATAAATTTCTTTACGGTGTCCAATATCTACAACTAAAATAACTACTTGTTGGTCTTTTATTTCACAAATCAAACGATAATCCCCAACCCGATAACGCCACATATTTTTTAGATTTCCTTGTAAAGACTTTCCCACTAAACGTGGATGAGTTAAAGTTGGCAACTTTTGCTTAATAAAGTACCAAATTTTTTCTCGATCTTTCTTATCTATTTTGGCTAAGGCTTTAACTGCTTTGCTAGAAACATTAATCTGCCAATTCATTGAGCATTTTCTCCACTTCTTCCAAAGAAAAAACTTGTTCTTCACCGCTTTTAATTTTAGCGAGGACTTCTTCGGCAGCGAGCACGTCAAAATAATCTTCTAAATATTCTTCTAAGGCTTGTGAAATAACTGCTTCTAATGAAAGCTGTTCTCGATCAGCAACGATTCTCGCATTCTCAAGCAATGTTTCACTTAAAGTAATGGCATTCATATTTTTCTCCCTTTTTAGTATTCGAGTAATTCCCTTTTTGAAAGAAGGGAGTTAGGGCTGTCGCAAACGGCATAAATCACGGTGAAATTATAAACCCAATGGGTTGCGTTATCCAAGATCAATCCAAGATGAGTCTTGGATAAGTCACTTTTTTTGTTTTGATAACAAGGCGTTGGATTATCCAAGAAACAATTTTGAGGTCTTGGATTATGAAGTGTGGAAGATTATTTTACCTTGAGCGCACGCTTTTCAAGCAACTCAGGAAAGCGGTTTTTATTTCACAACTTAATGGAGCAATACATCATGAAACACTATTTTATGGCAGCCGCCGTTCTTATCTCCTCTCAAATCGCTTTTGCCGCAGAAGAACCTAAATTTACTGATCCCATAAATCTAAGTTCTCTTACCTCCGGTTCGTCAGCAGGAAATGGGCTAATAGTTAGACAGTTTGATAACGGAGGAAATTTTTTGTCCGCAAAAGAAAAGAGTAGCGGAAGTCTTAAAGTTCCAATAAATCTTTCTGGAAAGTTTGAAGTTCAAATTGCCGTGTTTCCAGGTACTTTTGGAAATGGTATATTTGTTCATTTAACAGCGGCAGATGATTCAAAAATTAGTATTGAAACTCAAAGAGCATGGGTTGGATTTACTGGAAAATATGCTGGAGTATTTAAACAAGCAACATACAACCCAGAAGGCTGGAGTGATACTGGTTGGAATGTTTTACACTTGTTAGTTGATGCAGGTGTAGCTAAACTTTATATCAACGATATATTTTTGGACAAGATAAATTTAAATAGTCCAAATGCTACTTTTACAAATTTGCTAATACCAACTATTACTGATAAAGACGGGATTGCTGGTATTGGAGTAAAGCAACTTTCTGGAACAACTACGGGAGGAACAACTACGGGAGGAACAACTACGGGAAATAATTGTAGTTCTCCTGTAACATTAGACGCGAATTTGAACATGAAAATTCCAAATGCAACCTATCAACCCGCATTAGGAAACCCAATGAATTTATGGGCTAACTTTCAATTTGTGCCTTCCTCTGATGGTTCTATGACGTGGAAATTAAGCAACTACGGTGTGAATCCGTAATGTAAATTTGAATTTTCTAATTGGTTTCTTGTGACACTGCATAAGTGTCACAGAATTAAACTCTACTTAGGGAGCAAAAAGAATGAAAACCCCTGTTTCAATCATCATTTCTTGGGTAGTGATCAAAAGCAAGCGATAGTTTTGCCTATTTCGTGTTTATTTTCAGCAAATTATAGATTTAATGAGCATCTCAATTTGATCACGACCTCATTGAGTTTCAAGGTTTTTTGAGAGGATTTTGATGGAAATTTTCAGAAGCGGAGAACCTCACTTCGGAAACTTTGCCGTCGACCGACGAATCCAACCGCCAATCTGCTCCCTCTAATTGCACCTGCCACAAACCCATTTGCAATGCGCTACTTGTTCCAACATAAACCCCATTTTCTAATTGTAATGTAATATTTTGATCCAAACCTTTGCGGGTACGATGTAATAAATTTAGTTTTAACTGAGATGGTAATTTATAATCATCATTTGCTTTCAAAAACAAGCGGATATAACCGGTCTGCGCATTAATTTGCAAATAACCGTCTAAACCATATTTCAATGCCGCGTGATCACGTTCGAGGCTGCGATTGATTTCTAACCCTTTTTTATAATAATCATCAACAACCAATCCATCAAATGTTACCCACGAAATCCGCAACATGGTGAAACCCACCACCATTGCTGAAAATGGAAAAAATAAAATCATCCACACATAAAATTCTTTATACCAAGGACGTGGCAATGTGGCTTTATCAATCATTTTAACCCTCGAAAAATATTAGAAAACTAAGCGGGGCATTATGCGCGGGGGCGTGATTTTTAGCAAGTAGATTATCGAAGAGAGGTAGTGATAAAAAAATGAGTGAGAGATAAGAGGGTTGGTAGTGGTATAAAAGCGAGTGAAGTTTGAATCTAACTTATTGAAATATAAAATCAACCACTCAATCACTATACCACTACCCTCTATTTTATTTAAATCCGATGAATAGGGTAACTACATCAACTGACAACCTTTTTCTTCTATTAATTCTCGCGTAAAACTTCATATTATTTCATCATTTTTTTGCTTAAAATGGCTAAATAATCCCATAACTCTGCAATATGTAACCATTGCCATTGTTTTATTTCATTTGGAAATAATTTATTTAATAAATTTTTCCATTTTTCGTGTTTTTCAACAACTATCTCAAAGCGTTTTAATTTTTCATCAAAATCTTTTTGCTCTTTTGGTGCTGCACTAGCAATTTTATAGATTTGTGATTTAGGAATTTCTTTTAATAGATCAAAAGCATTTTTTTCTAAAGTTTTCCAATGTTCTGCCAATAAAGGCTTACGATCTTTTACTAAATTATTCCCATAGCGTTTTTCCCAAAACAGATCAATATATTCTGCTGGAAAATCAATTGATTCTAAAACAACATATTCAAACGCATCGATATTTTTATTACCTTGTTTCTCACAATTTTCTTTAGTTATTTCCGCAAGTTCTTTAGCAACTTTTTGAATGCGTTGAATGGGAGCGTTTGCATGACAAAAAACTAAACCACCTGCATGGGTTAAAGATTTCCAATCATGTTGATAAAAATGTTGTAATGTTTTGAAACCACACCATGCGGGAACAACTAATAAGATTTCATCACCACCCCACAACAAAACTTCTAATCGAATTTTATTGCTACTATCTGTTAGAAAATCGGGATCATTTTTAATCTTGTTAAGAAAACTTGAAAGCCATGCTTTGCGAACATTTTGGACTGTATTATCAAAGTCTTTTAAATCTTCTAAAGTATTACATTTTGATTGAATATTTCCAAATCCATTTCCATCAAAATATAAAACGGCAATTTTATCTTTTAAATTATCCATTTGTTTGGATTTGGTTTCTGCTAGTTCTTTTAGATTTGTTACAAATTGGTAACCTTGAAATTCGACTTCATATTTAAAAAATACTTGTTTTGCCCGTCTTCCGTACTCAAAGCGAGTTTGAACTGACCAAGATTTATTTCTGATTTCTGCAAGACGCATATTATCCAACTTACAGGGTTGAATCATTTTATTTTCATTAAATTCAGGCACAACAATTGTTAGTTGTTGAAACTGATTAAAACGATTTTTAGAAATAACCTTTTCATGCGCAATTTTAAAATTATTTTCTTTAAATTCTTGAACATCAACGACAAATGTAAAATATTGGTAACGAAAATGTGCTTTCAAATAAGTTACAATTGCATTTTTTTGATATGTTGCTTGATCTAAATCTTCAACATTAAATTTAAACAAACCAATCGACGCACCTAAAGAGATTTCTTTAAGTTTTTTAAAATTTTTAGCAATATCTTTTGCCGCTTGTCGCAATAACAAGCCACTTCCGCGCACAACGCTTAATTGTTTGGTATCTTCTAACACATTGGCTAAATTAACGCCTTCCACTCGCAATAGAAATGATTTACTCATTACTTATCTCCCTCTTTATTTAATGTTCGTCTATGGTTTTTAGTGTTGGTAAAGGTTCATTTTCTTTAATACGACCCAATGCTTGTTGTCCAGATTGAAGGCGATCATTTTCTCCAAACCATTTAAATGTTTCACTTTCAAATTTATGTTGCTCAGTTCGTCTTACTTGTTGATCTTTCGTTGGTTTTTGATTTGTAGTTAATGGATTATGAACCCAATGCTCTGAGTCTAAGATTGCCGAACGATCCCCTATTTTGTTTAAAATAGAAAGGGCTTTTTTGTCAATTAAAGACTCATCATAACTAAAGCAAAGATTCTCTAAATTATGAGCCTGACATTCTGATTCGTAAAAATCATTCTGTTTAATATCGTCTTGTTTAATTTCATAACCCCAATGATAACGAGTTTTTTCTTTCAAGGCATTAGAACTATAACGGGTTGCTCTATCAATTCCAAATACACCCATCATATCAATTTTAACTGAACCTAAACCTAATGATTTTCCTAAACCTAATTTATGGCGAAAATCATCTGAAGGATGCAAACTTTTTAATAATAAAGTGAGTTCAGAATCTGATAGATTTTCAAAATCAATATGAAACCAAAATTCCTCTTTTTGAGCAATAGGAGAACACTCTAAACGCATATTTATTAAATCATCATCTTCTGATGATTCAGCTTTCCAAAATTTAGCATTGATTTGTTTTTGAGGATGATGTAAATAATATTTACGTCCATTTGGATGGTATCTTTCTCTTTCTGGTGTTACTTTTTCTGGATTTAGTTCTATTTTTTTGAGGTGCTGCCCTCTTCCAAAATACAAACTTGGACAAGGTGGTTTGGGACTACCTAAAACCTTCAACACAACCTTATCATTTTCTTCGGGTTTATTAATGGATAATCCGTCACTAAAACGGATACGGGAAGCTAATGCACGACTCGATTTAGCACCCTTTTGTTTTCCTTCCTCAATAAACCCAAACAATAATTCAGCGGGAGTTAAATCATTTCTTTCAGGATTAAAGGGCAATAAATTCTTAGAAATTTTTTTAAAATAATCTCTATTTTTACCAACTTCTTTTCTCCAATTTGCTGAAAGACTTAATTCGGTGACTATTTGTTGATTATTAATGTCAAAAAAGACTAGCATTCCTGTTTGTAATCTAGCATATCTATCTTTATCTTTTTCGTTGTAAAATTCTTGGTAATATTGTTCATATCCTTTAGGCAAAAAAGGAAGTTTTATTCCCCTCGATAAACTTCTATTTTTCTTAGATTCTTCTAAACGTTCTTTTGCTAAAGTGTGGAAATTTTCTAATGCTTGAGGCTCAATAGCTAAAGTCGTATATTCCTTTTTGGGATCATAAGGAATAAAAAGCTCGTGTTTTTTTGTAGGAGGTAATTGTTCTTTTCTGCCATCAACACCTAAAATTCGTAAAACTCCTGTTATTTTATTATTTTCTGTATTAACTTGTTCATTAGATGAAAGTTCCTTTGGATCATTTTGCGGTTTATTTTGCCCAAGAATAACCTTATCTTTTTTTGCATATAAAGAATCATTGTAATCATTAAGATTAAGTGTTTGTTTTTCTAAATTACCGGTTAATTTAGTTTCTATCCAAAATAATTGTTTTTCACTTGAATCGGCTTCTGCATAACAATTAAATTTATTTTTTGTAATAAAATTATTAGGCATTTGATAGTTATTAATATACGCACTGAAACATTCTGCAAGAGGTCTATCTTTAAATATTTTAAACCATTTTTCTGGTATTAAAATTTTTTGATCTTTAATAGAAAGAGATGGCAAAGTTAGAGGAATAAGTTCTAATTTTCCAGATTTTTCATTTGTCTTTAATAAACCAACAGCCGAAAGGGTATGTTCTAAATCTAATGGTTTGCGAACGGAGTAGTCATGCTCATTTAAAACACGCAACGAGGATTGACTAATGGTTTCTGCAATGCTGCTAATCATTCCTCGCAAACTATTGGCTGGAATGGCGCGTTTTCCATTGCGCAAATAAGGTTCTACAAACGCTGCTTTGTTTTCATTTTCTCGGGTTTGTTTTGCGCCCACAAACGTCGGTGTTTCTAAAGTTAAACGGCAAACAATTCTTCCCGAAAGCTTATTAGGCAACCACATATCATGACGAGCGTTTGTTTCACCCTTTTTAACCTTTTCAAAAGGCGTTGTTTCTTTAACTTCTGCGGTTGCAGGGACAAATTGATAAGGCAAATAAAACTCTGACATAATTTTTCTCCCAGTTATGTGCTAATTTTTCCGATTAAAAAGATAATAAACCATAGAAGAAATCACCGCTAATGATGAAATGATTATTGATAAATCAACAAGCATAATTGAATTAAACCATTCCTTATCAGTTGGAACGGCTAAAGTCGTTGCCCACAAACCTGCAAAACCTAAAATACCTGCAATAATTGAAATTCGCTTAGTTGTTTGATCGGTATGCTCTTTGCGCAACGCATCTATGTATTCATCGGCACGCTCCATTTCATCTTTGATTAGAGCATATTCTTCGTTTAAACGCAAAGATTTTGTTTGCTTTTCAAATATCTCAATACCTTGAATTTGATCGGTAATATCACGAAACCAATAATCATTAGTAAAAATAATAAATTCTTCTCTCAATTTACGAAATTCTTTTTGAGATTCTTCGTAATTTTGAGTTGTTAATTTCTTTGTTGCAATGCTTACTTTCTTTGCAAAATAACGCAAACTTGCTTGATAAAACAAACCCACCACTAACATATGTCCATAAATATAAGGAACGTGTTGTGGTGCAATCACATTATTAAAAAACCAACTACTTCCAAAATGAACATTTGAATAAATCGTATAACCTGAATAAGTGCTCAAGCCTTTCCAACGAGTTATCATATCTTGTTTCATTAAATTCTGAGTAAATTTATAATCATAGACATATCCATTCATTTTTTTCCAACTATCAGTTCCTTCATCGACATATAAAGCCAAACTAAACAACCGTTCATAGCGTTCTTTAGCTATTTTCATTTCTGGTGCAATCCCCGCCAAACCATACGCAACATTCACATACATTCGATCCGTTTGCGTTTCATTTAACTTTTTTTTGATTTCATTAAAATCCTCTTTATTAAAGAACAAACCTATAAGATATTCAATAATAGGAGAAAAGGCATATCCTTTGCCAAATTGTTCAATTTCTTGACCATGTTTTAATGTTAAATGAGCGATTTTATTTTCAAAGACTTGTTCTGGAAAACTTTGATATAAAATTCGGGCTAATTTAGTGAAGCGTAACCACGTTTGAATCTGCATTTGTTGAGCAACTTGTTGTTGATGGCTTTCATCTTCCTTATCTTTGTTGTCTTTGTTATCACCATTATCATAAATCAAACCGTGCCACCAATCTTGATCATTGCTTCGCCATTTCAAACCATTTCTTAGATAAACAGGAGATACTCTCATTGTAAAAATATAGATTTTACTCAAAGAAAATAAAGAAACATCTTCTATTTTAACTTTAAAAGTGGTTTTTTCTTCATTGGTTTCTGAAACGATGTCTAATTGCTCTGCATTTTCTTGAATTAAAGACAACTGTTCAATAAGTTGGTAGCCATCTAAAGTTAAAGACATTTTCTCCAGTATTTCTTTAGGTAAGCGATAATGACGCAAAACTCGTTCATCATTATTAGATTGATCTTGGTGAGCATCGATCAATATATTTCTTAAGTGCGGCAGCAAATAAAGATAAGATGCCAATTCATTTTTTATTTGTTTGCTTATAGTAATTTTACTTATGTCATTCTCAGTGAGATAGGTAATTAATTTAGGATCAATTTTATAACGATATTGTTCATTGACTTTCCATTGTTCATTAACTTTCCAATCACCACCATCAAAGGTTAATAAAAAAGTGCAATTCTAATGAGATAAAGGGCGACCGGTAATTAACGTACAAGAAAGGATTTGAGAAACTAATTTATTAATGGCAGAAACAGAAGAATATTTAAATTTGGGCGTTGCACCAAAGAAACAACTATAAGAACCGCCCCCATTCCAATAATTAAAATCTTGTTGTACCCAATCGTTTTTAGTTAATTCTTCAATCCAATCCTTTTCAGAGGCTTCGCCCGCAAATTCAACTTGTGTAATAATTTTAGTATCTAAATCATCATGATAGATAATTAAAACAGGTTTTACTTGAATGGATTGGTGTTTGTCACAAGCGTTACAATACTCTTTTGAGGTTGGGAATTGCGCAACTTCTAACATAGTTTTGCAATATTTTTCGGGACAAAAAACAATTCGCAAATCCTCAAAATCATGACAATATTGTTCAAATACTTTTCTGGTTTCTTCGATCAAATCAAATTTGTGTTGGATTCTATATTCTTGCTCACGGATTTTTTGTGCATTTTCAAAAGAAACGCCCGCCGCCGACAAACCATACAACCAATCACGATCTGCAATCGCAATGTGGCGTTCTTTCTCGGTTAAGTTATAATTGATTAAATCGGCGAATTGTTCTAAAGAGCTCAGTGGGTTGCAATGTTTGCCGTGATGGTCGATTGAAATGAGTTTCTTACCCATTTGAATAAGAAGTTGCTCAGAAAGAGAATCGGAAGGGAGTTCGATAGTTAAAACAGTTTCTTTTAATTTGTTAATGTTTTTAAGTGCATCTTTTAGAGAAAGTCCCCATTCGCCTTTGATTTCATGTGTGTCAATATTGAGGCTGCGGGCAATCTCTAAAATCGTGGCACTTTCTAAATCATTACAAGGACATAACACACTAATAGTTGATAAATCTAACATTTGATCCTCCTAAATTTTGATGTATTTGAACGGTTGCCATCACGACATTTCATTTCTTTTCTTCCTTTCATTCATTTCGCCTATTATGTCACCATAATATGCACCATTACCAAAAGGTTACACGGATTTTACCGAAGATAACCGCAACGTACAAATTAAACACTCACCCCGCCGCATATTTTTCTATAATACCCCTTTAGATAAGATTTTAACCGAAGGAGCTTAAAAAATGGATAGCGTGGTCAATACGGACGCTTTATTGTATGTGGTGATTGCTAAGACATTGATGGCAATCGTTTTTTTGGTTGTTGCCAGCGTCGCCATTTGGTTCGGCGCGAAATTGTTTCGACGCGGTTTCGAATTATCATCAAATGATAAACTCTTTTCAGATCAAGATATTAACGTTAAACGCTTGGCTCGTGATACTTGGTTGCCTAAAGGTACATTAGTCAAAACAAAAGAAAAAACTGATGAAGATCGTTTCACTAAATTAGAGAAAGATAGTTGGCTACCTACGGGCACATTAGTGCGCACACCCGCAAAAGATTTAGAAACCCAATTGAAATTACAAATTACAGGCAGTTTGTTAATGCTTTCCTCCTTATTTTGGGGGTGGTTAAGTTATTTGACAAGCCCTCTAGATGTTCAATCCTTAAATACCCAATTGGCAGGTACACATGAACATCGAATTCGTAATCTTTTAGGGAACTTACAAGGCGAAATCAATACATTGTTAATTAACATTCGAGATTTGAAACAAGCCAGTGATTCTAATGTCAAAACAGATACTTTACAAACGGGCTTAAATCAAATCGGAAATGTTCTAACCACACAATTATCTGCTCTACAACAAGAAATGGGAGTTGTTAAATCAGAAATGATTGCTGTTAAAACCCAACCTCAACAACTTCAACAAACCCTTTTTGATTTGTCGGCGCAAATAAAACAATTACCTACCGAACAAACAACGGCGATTCAACAATCACTCGATGGGATTAAAAATAGCCTAGAAAATAATCAAACAACTACATTACAACAAACTCAGCAACTGATTACAACTTTGAGCAATCAACTGCAAACCTCAATCGGGCAATTACAACAAACCATTCAACCACCAAATTTGACTGCAAAATTAGAATCTGTAACTCATGATCTTGCTCAAATTAAACAAGCCGTCGATAAACCCATTATTGATAACAATTTATCAACGACGTTACAAACCATTCAACAAGAACTTCAAAGTTTGAAAATACCCAACAACCCTGATTTGCCTATTTTAATAGAACATTTTAATGGATTAAAAACAGAGATCGCTACTTTACAATCCGATTTAGAAACCTTAAAAACAACCGTTAAAGAAAGCAATGATCATCATCAATTGGTGGCTGCCTCTTTATTAAAAACTGATCAAGAAATCGCTAAATTGCCATTTTTAACACAAGAAATACAGGCAGTTAAAAATATGTTCATCGATTTTAATAAACAGAATGGTTTTGCAGAAATTAAAGCAGAAGTGTCTAAATTACGCAATGAGTTAGAATCTAAACAAAACTCTGTGCTTGTTCCTCAAAAAATCGAGGAAATCAATAATAATATTTTGAAAGCATTATTAGCTCCAGAAACCCCTAAATTAGAAAACTGGGGTGCGTATATTGATATAAATTTTCCTTTTCCAGCAGGTAAAGATGAACCAAGCGATGTGATATTGCTTACACAATTAGGTGAAGCATTGAAAAGCCCGCCATTAAAGGGTAAGGAAATTTTATTACAAGGTTATAGTGATAATAGAGGAAATGCAGAGAAAAATCAGGATATTTCTCAAAAGAGAGCAGATTACATCAAGCGTTATTTGGTTGAGCATTATGGATTAGATGCGACTTCGATTCAAACCGAAGGAAAAGGAGAAAATGATCCGATTGCATCAAATAAAACTGTCGAAGGTCGGGCACAAAATCGGCGGATTCGAGTGTCGGTTCGCTAAAAAGCTGTTATAATTAGGATTCTCAAATGGGGGCGACTTGGCTTCGACGCAGGTGGCAAAGTTTGAGGCGCATGTCGAGCGGCAGAGACTCGTAAATCCTTCGCAAAAACACAATTGCTAACGACGAATCGTTCGCTTTAGCTGCTTAGGCAGCTAACCTTCCGCCCAGCGTGCTTATGCGTTGGGAGTTTGGAGGGTCACAGCTCATAAGATCGCCGGCGGTGTTTGTTTAGGGCACAACTGGTTAAATTCACTAAACTCGTAAAGCGTAACACTTGTCAGTCGGTTTTACCTTTATCAAATCAAAGACTTGACTAAACATGTAGTGCCAATAATGGAGAACTTGCGGACGCGGGTTCGATTAAGAAAGATAGTCGCCACAAACAGCAATGTTTGTGTGAAAAGGGTGTTCAAACGGTGAAAGCTAACCATTTCAACTTCAACTCTTGGAATATATGCCAACGCCGTCGGGTGAAAGAGAAATCTGTAAGCCCGCTAGAGACTTATAGCATTCTAAGGATTTTTAATCTACGAATGACTAGGATAGGAAATAAATAACATTTCTTATAAACACACCCCTCTGGTGGTTAAAATAAAACCAGATGAAGGAATAGTCCAGTCCATTATGAAAATAGTGGGGTCAACTGTCCCGCCGCCTCCACCAAATTGAATACAAAAAGTCAATCTAATCAATGGATTGGCTTTTTTTATGTCTTTCAATTTACAACCAACCCTGTTTGGGATAAAACCGTGTCGGTTGAGCAACTTCCTCGAAGATTGAGAGATAAGCAAAATAGAGGAAATAATCAGTTCTAGATTAACTAACTGAAAACAAAATAAATGTTGATAGATGGACTTATGGTTTTTGCTCACAGCCCGAAAAATAAGGGCTTGATTCTTAGGATTTCTACCTTATAGTCTGCCCTTTAATTCCAACTTATTTTATAATCTTAATATGAACTTAAATAGCATTGAAGATATTATCCAAGATATTCGTCAGGGCAAAATGGTGATTTTGATGGACGACGAAGATCGGGAAAATGAAGGGGATTTGGTGATGGCGGCGGGCAAAGTGCGCCCCGAAGACATCAATTTCATGGCGAAATACGGGCGCGGGTTGATTTGTTTGACGCTGACGAGTTCTCGCTGCCAACAATTGCAATTGCCGCTGATGGTGAACGACAACACCAGCGCGCACGCCACCAATTTTACGGTGTCCATCGAAGCGGCGCACGGCGTAACGACAGGCATTTCCGCCGCCGATCGCGCCACCACCGTTCAAGCTGCCGTTGCCGCCCACGCCAAACCCTCCGATCTTGTACAACCCGGACACATTTTTCCATTAATGGCGCAAGCGGGCGGGGTGTTGCGTCGCGCGGGTCACACG
Organism: Pseudomonadota bacterium; assembly: GCA_041161065.1. GTDB lineage: Bacteria > Pseudomonadota > Gammaproteobacteria > Beggiatoales > Beggiatoaceae > DYRG01. Next base: position 20,964 of record JBEAVE010000005.1, read on the forward strand.
GAAGCGGGCTGCGATTTGGCGCGGTTGGCGGGATTAGAACCGGCGGCGGTGATTGTTGAAATTCTCAACGAAGACGGCACGATGGCGCGGCGCGGCGATCTGGAAGCCTTTGCGCAACAACACAACTTAAAAATCGGCACGATTGCGGATTTGATTCAATATCGAATTCACCACGAAAAAACCGTCGAACATAGCGCGACCTGTCGTTTGCCGACCGAATTTGGCGAGTTTAAACTGCATTTATACCAAGATACCATTGATAATTCAGTCCATTTGGCGATGGTGATTGGCGACATTTCCCCCGACGAACCCACCTTAGTGCGCGTTCACATTCGAAATAGTTTGTGTGATTTGACGGGCAGTCAGCGCGATGCGTGCGGCTGGCCCCTTCGAAACGTTATCGAACGGGTCGCAAAAGAGGGCAAAGGGATTGTGGTGATTTTGCGCCGCGACGAACCCCCCGAACAAATGATTCAACGCATTCGAAACTGTGCTCGACGCGATGCGGGCGAAGATTTGCCCATGCAAAGTCAAACCGGTGATTTACGAACTTTCGGATTGGGCGCGCAGATTCTCTCGGATTTAGGCGTGCGACAAATGCGGGTATTAAGTGCTCCCAAAAAATTCCACGCGATTTCGGGTTTCGGGTTAGAAGTGGTCGAATATGTCGAAAATTGAATGACTTAGCAGACCAATCTATGTTCAGGATAAGATAAAAGATAACCGCTTGAATCTCCAGAAAAAGTGATTGTTTGGCACTTTAACAACCACTTAATTTGGAGAGTCATAAACCTTGTCGAATGGCTTTGTCGCGTCGACGTTTCCTTAAAAATTAACCGCATCGTTTCTCAAAAATTGAATAACAACGATGAATAGGTTGATTTTGTTGTAAAATGAAACATTTTGGATTGGAAATTACGCAATGATCAGCAATGTGTTAGCAGAAATCAAACGCGGTGCACAAGAAATCCTTATCGAAGAGGAATTGATTAAAAAACTCAATACAAACAAACCATTACGCATTAAAGCCGGTTTTGATCCGACCGCGCCCGATTTGCATTTGGGACACACCGTTTTGATGAATAAACTCAAACAATTCCAAGACTTAGGACATCAAATCCTGTTTTTAATTGGGGATTTCACGGGCATGATCGGTGATCCAACGGGTAAAAACATTACTCGTAAACCCTTAACCCGAGAACAAGTCCTTGAAAATGCACAAACTTATCAACAACAAGTCGGCAAAATTTTGGATTTGAATAAAACCGATATTTGTTTTAATTCACAATGGATGGACAAATTGAGTTCCTCTGATTTAATTCAACTCGCGGCAACCCATACCGTTGCTCGAATGTTAGAACGCGATGATTTCAATAAACGTTACACCCATAATCAACCCATTGCAATCCACGAGTTTCTCTATCCATTAGTGCAAGGTTATGATTCAGTTGCTCTCAAATCAGATGTAGAATTAGGCGGCACAGATCAAAAGTTTAATTTATTAGTCGGACGTGAGTTGCAGAAACACTTTGGACAAACCCCACAAATCGTGTTAACCATGCCGCTTTTAGAAGGAACTGATGGCATTAATAAAATGTCAAAATCCTTAGGAAATAGCATTGGCATTAGCGAAACACCCATTGAAATGTTCGGTAAAATTATGTCAATATCAGATACATTGATGTGGCGTTATTTAGAATTGTTAAGTTTCAAAGCGTTATCGGAAATTGAAGGGCTGAAAAAAGCTGCCGCAGAAGGAAGAAATCCTCGCGATATTAAAATAGATTTAGCTAAAGAATTAATTGCCCGTTTTCACGATCAAAAAGCAGCTGAATTAGCGCATCAAGATTTCATTCAGCGTTTCAGTCAAAACCAAGTTCCTACGGATTTACCAGAAATCACAATAAATGCCCCACAAGGATTTCTCAAAATTGCAAATTTGCTCAAAGAAGCGGGGTTAGTTGCAACCACTTCTGAAGCCATGCGTCAAATCGAACAAGGTGCGGTTAAAATCAATGGTGAGAAAATCGCTGACAAACAGTTACAAATTAGCACGGGTTCTCAACAAGTTTATCAAGTCGGCAAACGCCATTTCGCAAAGGTCTTCGTCAAATAAAACATTTCAATGCCATTAAGGGATCGATGGCATTGACTTTGGAGAAATATTAGGTAGTGCATAATTTAGGATGATATAGTATAATGTAATTTTAAGAAAAAATAGAGGAAAATAGAGAAATGAGTTGTCCAAGATGCGGTTCAAATTATATTGTAAAAAATGGAATAAGTTTATCACAAAAACAAAAATACAAATGTAGAGATTGTAATAAACAATTTGTGTTA
>JBEAVE010000010.1:0-290137 GCA_041161065.1 Pseudomonadota bacterium
AAGAAAAAAGTGAAGAAATATTACCCTCTATTTAAATCTCTTCAACAAACCATCGATTATATTTTTAATCCATTATTTTCATTTTCATCTAGTTAATAATTTAATAGGAATCCGACTATAAAACAAAGTTGGCTACTATTTCAAACCACTTTACGCTATAGTTTGCTGCTCAATTTCTTATTAGCAGTCATTAGTTTGTTACCCATTTTATTGATTTCTGAATTGCAAAATCCACCCTCTCCAGAGGTATTTCAAAAAGGATTACAAATACTCATGCCGTTCTTGCCGCTTTATATGATTGGAATGGTTTTTTGTAATGCCGCGATCTTTTATCGGCTGGGTTGCTTAATGCAAAACAACTTGCTCTCTTTAACGCAAGTTTATGCTTTTATTTTGAGAAAATTATTGCCTTTGTGTGGCGCGACAATTTTATTTGTATTGGCGGTTGGAATAGGTTTTATGGCGTTATTTGTCCCGTCGGTTATTTTTGCAACCTATTTGATGCTTTATCAACCGTTAATTTTATTTGCAAATACAAATATGTTTGAGTCATTAGAAAATAGCTTTCGTTTAGTGAAAGGAAAGGGTTGGTACGCTGCCATCATTGGGGGGGTAGCTATGTTGTTTATTCCCTTTTGTAGTTTGTTTTTAGAAATGGTCTTTAATACATTGAGCATTGATATTTCATTTGAACTCACATTAATCATTGAAATTTTATTGAATACTTTTTTAGCATCTTTCTTTCATTGCACGTTGTTAGTTTTATATCAAACTTTGAGCAACTATCGCCCATTAAGTGTTTCAGATCATTTTGTAGCATAAAACAACTTTTCAACGTATATTACACGGAACAAATCTATATCAAAATAGAGGAAAATTATTATGAAAATTGCTAACAATTGTCCACGACCGCTAGCGTTGATTATTTTAGACGGGTGGGGTTACAGCGAAAATGCGGAATTTAATGCCATTGCGCAAGCAAATACGCCGATTTGGGACGATTTGTGGGCACATTCGCCGCACATTTTGTTGGACGCTTCCGCGCTCGCGGTGGGGCTTCCCGACGGGCAAATGGGCAATTCTGAGGTCGGACACCTCAATTTGGGCGCAGGGCGCGTGGTTTATCAAGATTACACCCGTGTGAGTTTGGCGATTAAAGACGGTTCTTTTTATAAAAATCCTAATTTAATCAATGCAGTACAAGGTGCAGTTAAAAATAATGCCGCCGTGCATATTTTTGGATTATTGTCAGATGGGGGTGTGCATAGTCATGAAGAACATTTGATTGCAATGTTTGAATTGGCAGCAATGCAAGGTGCTGAAAAGATTTACTTTCATGCGTTTTTAGACGGACGCGATACACCTCCTCAAAGTGCAGCGGTTTGGATCGAAAAAGTAGAAAAATGCTTCAAAAAACTCCAAAAAGGGCGTTTTGCCACCGTTTCGGGACGTTATTATGCAATGGATCGTGACAAACGTTGGGATCGAGTTGAACGCGCTTATCGAGCAATTGTCGATGCAGACGGCGAATTTGTTGCACCTAACGCGATGATTGCCTTACAAAATGCCTATGCGCGGGGCGAAAACGATGAGTTCGTCAAACCCACCATTATCGAACCCGCCGTTAAAATGGAAAATGGCGATGCAATTATTTTTATGAATTTTCGTTCAGATCGCGCTCGTCAAATTACCCGCGCTTTTATTGAAGAAAATTTTGAAGATTTTCAAAGAAACCGCGTCATTAAATTGAGCAACTTTGTTTGTTTAACCGAATATCACAAAGATTTCAAAACACCAATCGCTTTTCCACCTCAATCCTTAAACAAGGTATTAGGAGAAGTGATTTCAACATTGGGTTTGAAACAATTACGCATCGCAGAAACAGAGAAATACGCACACGTGACTTTTTTCTTTAATGGCGGTGAGGAAAAAGTTTATGAAGGTGAAGATAGAATTTTAATTCCTTCACCTAAAGTAGCGACCTATGATTTGAAACCCGACATGAGCGCGCCTGAAGTCACTGAAAAACTGATTTCTGCTATTAAAGAAAATAAATATGATGTAATTATTTGTAATTTTGCAAATACGGATATGGTAGGACATACAGGTTTTTTAGATGCTGCCATTAAAGCGGTAGAAACGGTTGATAGTTGTTTAGGTGAAATCAGAGCAGCGATTGAGCAACAAGGGGGAGAAATGTTGATTACAGCGGATCATGGAAATGCAGAGAAACTCTTTGATCCAGAAACCAATCAACCTCACACTGCACACACTACGAATTTAGTGCCTTTTATTTATGTTGGAAAACGAAATATTACCTTTTCAAAAGATCAAGGAATTTTAGCTGATGTTGCTCCTACTCTGTTGAATCTAATGCAAATATCCATTCCGCAAGAAATGACAGGTACACCCTTAATTCAGGTCTTATCTTAAAGATATGTATTGGAAAATTGTTTTAATTTTTCTATTTTCGGCGGTTGCAAATACGGAGGAAGTTGCACCGTCTTCTGCGTTGGAAAAAGTGCAAGCAACCATTAACGAAATTCAGCAGCAAATGCAGGATAATCGTTCGCAAGTTGGAAAATTACAAAGTGAGTTAGAAACCGCTGAAAAAAACATTGGACAAATCGCTAAAACTTTAAATCAACTCAATCACCAAATTAAAGAAAAAGCAGATAATTTGCAGCAATTACTTTCTTACCGTCAGCAAGCAAAAAATCAGTTGAAAATTCAACGCGATCAGTTAGCAAAACAAATCCGCACAACCTATGCAATTGGACGGCAAGATTATTTGAAATTGCTCTTAAATCAAGAAAACACCGAAAGTGTGGGTAGAGTATTGGCTTATTACGAGTTATTTAATCGAGTTCGGGCGGACAAAATTAAAGATATTTATGAATTATTAAATCGTTTGGATATTATTGAAGCAGATATTCAACAAACTAATCAACAAAGTGAGCAACTCATTACAGAACAAAATACCCAAAAAACGACGTTGCAAACAAAAAATGAAGAACGTAAAAATTTATTAAAAAACTTGCATGAATCTTATAAAACGCAAGCACAACGTTTGCAAGCATTAAAAGATGATAAATACCGTTTAGAGAAAATGCTTGGAAAAGTTCATCGCGTTTTGGTAGAAAATACCCCAAAATTACCCGATAATGTTTCTCCTGATCAAATAAAGAAACTTCAAACGCCTTTGTTAATGCCTGTGAAAGGAAAAACATTACATCATTATGGAGAAAATCGCGGGAGTGGAATGAAATGGCAGGGGATTTTAATTGGTGCACCACAAGGCGAGAAAGTTCAAGCGGTTGCCGCAGGAAGAGTGGTGTTTGCGGACTGGTTTAGACAATTAGGACAACTCGTTATAATAGAGCATTCTGATGGTTATATGAGTTTGTACGGACATAATCAAACGATTTATACAACAGTTGGCGCGCAGGTAGAAAGTGGTGAAATGATTGCAACCGTTGGTGATAGTGGTGGACAAGAGAAAAGTGGTTTGTATTTTGAACTGCGCAAACAGGGAGCAGCAATCAATCCCGACAAATGGTTTGAAAAGAGTTAAATAAAAGACCGATTGAATTTCAGGATTTTTTCTTTCGAACTCAAATTTTTATCAGCAAGGCGGGCTGAACGTAAAATAAAAAACGAAGTCCCCCAAAAGTGTTAGAATGGGTTAAGAGGTCATCTGTGATGGCTTATCGCTATCGCCTAATTTATGTGTTGGTTACTCGATGGTGTTTCCAATCAACACAATTACTCGAGAGCGATAAATGAATATATATGTAGGTAATTTGTCTTATAACGTAAATGCTGAAGATTTAAAGAATTTATTTTCAGAACATGGCGCGGTGACAGAAGTTAATTTGATTACGGATAAATATACCGGTCAATCCAAAGGGTTTGCTTTTATTGAGATGGCAAAGCAGTCGGAAGCGGAAGCGGCGGTGAAAGCCTTGAATGAGTTTGCCCTTAAAGGTCGAAATCTCAAAGTTAATCAAGCCCGTCCCCGCGATGCCCGACCCGCCCGCAAACCCAGATACTAATCAATCCCCTTCATAAATTTATCCCCTTGCGTTGTCACGGTTGGGGATATTTTTTGGCGTTAATGTTCGATTGCCCGCGTCACAATGAATTCCCCGTACGGATCGCCGCACTCTAACCCTTTGTATTGTTTGGCAATAAAAGTGCCGATGGATTTTCCGCTCGGATCATAATCGCCCGCGTACACCAATTCCATAAACGCCGCCGAAATCCCCGCAATCATGTACGCACCCATGCGGTGGGCGTGACCATATTTGACGCTGTCGGCTTCGTAGTAATCATACGCGCGCACGATCAGTTTTTGATTGGGAACAAGTTCAACGACTTGCGCATCTGCCCACCCCCACGCCGCCAACACCGCATAAGTTCCGTGCAAAATATCTTCGTTTTTGTCGATCATGGGCGCGATCACTTGCTGCCATTCTTGCGAGGTTATAATCCCATAACCCGTGTGGTATCCGCATTCGTGGGCGGCGTTGTAGAGCAAATATTCGGCGGCTTCCACCAAATCCGACGGCATTTTGTGCACCAAACGGTTCGCAAATCCATTCCAAAAGTGGCTCGGCAAACGGGTAATCAGCACATTACATTTCTCAATTAATCCCTTGTCATCGGGTGTCCATTGAAGATTTGATAAAGTGTCGATGATTTTTTGTCGATCAATTGCCATTAAAATGTTCTCCTGTCGATCTTAAACAACGAGGTTTCTGCGCCCATCACAATGCTCTGAATTTCTTTAACGCTAAAAGCGCGCGCCGGTTGATTTAAAATGCTTTCAAACATCGCCGCACAAAAACCCGCCGTAATATAATTAATCGGCACATCATGTTTTCCCCATTTTTTTAACCACCCTTCATCAAGATGTGAGGAAAGCAATTCTATTTCTCCTGTATAATCCGTAAGATAATTGATCTGCATTTTTCCCAAACCCATTTCACTAAAATAGTGGCAAGCGAGTTCAACTCGTTCAGAAATAGTTTGAATGGCGTGTTGCAAAAAGTAATCTTTTAAAATAGTTAAAAAAGTATCTTCGGCGACTTCTGCTAATAAAATAGTTTCTTTCGCGTCTAAGGCTAATTGTGTGTATAAAGTTGCGTAATGATGACAGTGCAATACGCTTAATTGGTCATTTAGAAAGTATCGTTTGTGGGTGGTATCAAAACGGGTTGGTAAAGGTAATTTCATCGTGCGTGCTCTTGGCGAAATTCTTTGAATAATTCCTGCATTGCCATTTCAAAACGTCTAATATTTTCAACGCTATCGGGCAATGTAGCGGCTTTGGGACCTGAGATTTTGGTCAAAATAGCCAACCGCATTTGGGCTTTTAAGCCGCCGAGCTGTTTGGCTTTGTCGTATTCTCTAATCAATTGCGTACCCATAAAGGTGTCCTGTGCGAAAAGAAACAATGTACTGTTCAACCTAAAAAGAAATACCGCACTTATTATAGTTTTTTAGCGTTCGCACCATCAATAATTATTTGTTAATATTAGAAAAATACAATATTGCATAAATAAAATGGGGGAGTTGCAGGATAATGGTCGATAAAACGAGGGTGGCGGGCATTTAGTAAAAAATAGTTTTATGTTTCATAAAGTTAGCATAATATTTACACTAATTCTGCATCACTTATTTCTTGACATGAGAGGCGAGGCGAAGAAGAGCGGCTTGAAGGGGTTCATATTTTGTTATATTTGCTTCACTTTCTAAGATTTCCGCGGCGTGTTCGGAATAATTCGGCGGTTTCTTTTCCAAATCTAGCCCGTTTCCTACATCTAAATGACGAACGCGCACTTCGATGCAGTCGGTTTGAGGGAACGTTTTGGCTTGCTGGAGTTTTTTAAGTAAATCAGGGACTAAAAATTTTAATCGGCTCGCCACTGCGCCATTTTCAACGTGCAAAAATAAGGTTTTATCACGAAAATTGGCGACCCGCACTTGATTTTCCAGCGGCGGTGGCAATTGTTGCATCAACCACGTTTGCAAACGCAACAAGTAACGGCTGTGCGCCATCATTTGCGCCAACGCACCTCTGGGGCGACAACTATCCGTGATGTTTTTCACCTTTTCACTCCGTTTGCGGTAAAATGATGCCTTTTGCAGAAACCGCGTTCGATTCCGACGAGATTTGACAACTCCGCTATGATCAAAAATATCCTGACCAAAATTTTTGGCAGCCGTAATGAACGGTTGCTCAAACGTCTGCGCAAAACGGTTGAACAAATCAACCAGTTAGAAGCGCAATTGACCCCGCTGAGCGACGTAGCATTGCAGGCTAAAACCGCCGAATTTCGCCAGCGTTTCCAAAACGGCGAAACCCTCGATCAATTGTTGCCCGAAGCCTTTGCCGTCGTGCGCGAAGCCGGCAAGCGCGTCCTCAATATGCGCCATTTCGATGTCCAATTGGTCGGCGCGATGGTGTTGCATCAGGGCAAAATCGCTGAAATGCGCACCGGCGAAGGCAAAACCTTAGTCGCTACCCTCGCCGTCTATCTTAACGCAATCTCCGGCAAAGGCGTGCACGTCGTCACCGTCAATGATTACCTCGCCCAACGCGACTCCGCATGGATGGGGCAAATCTACCGCTTTCTCGGCATGAGCGTCGGGGTCATTATTTCTGAATTAAATCAAGATCAACGCCGCCAAGCCTACAATTCTGACATCACTTACGGCACAAACAACGAATTTGGTTTCGATTACTTGCGCGATAACATGACATTTAATCCCCAAGATCGCGTGCAACGTGAATTAAATTATGCGATTGTCGACGAAGTGGATTCAATTTTAATCGACGAAGCCCGCACCCCTTTAATTATTTCTGGACCCGCCGAAGATAGTTCCGAATTATATAAGAAAATTAACTTAATTATTCCTAAATTAACTCGTCAAGAACGTTTGCCAGAAAAAGATGAACCTGAATTACCTGGCGATTACGGCGTTGATGAGAAACATCGCCAAGTTTTCCTCAGTGAAGAAGGGCATCAACACGTTGAGGAAATGCTCACCGAAATGGGTTTATTACCCGAAGGAGCAAGCCTTTACGATGCTTCAAATATTGTAATGATGCACCACGTTCACGCCGCGTTAAGAGCACACGTTTTGTTCCATAGAAACGTGGATTACATCGTTAAAGATGGACAAATCATTATTGTCGATGAATTTACCGGAAGAACCATGCCCGGGCGACGGTGGTCTGATGGATTGCATCAAGCCGTTGAAGCCAAAGAAGGCGTGAATATTCAAAATGAAAATCAAACCTTAGCATCGATTACTTTCCAAAACTATTTCAGAATGTATAAGAAACTCTCTGGAATGACAGGAACAGCCGACACAGAAGCCTATGAATTTCAACAAATTTATGGATTAGAAGTCGTGGTTATTCCAACCCATCGTGCAATGGTGCGCAAAGATCATGGCGATTTGGTTTATTTAACCGCCCGTGAGAAATATAATGCGATTTTAGATGATATTAAAGATTGCGTAAAACGGGGACAACCCGCGTTGGTAGGAACGGTTTCAATTGAAAACTCGGAATTGCTTTCTAATTTGTTAAAGAAAGAGAACATTCCGCACCAAGTTTTAAATGCGAAATTCCATGAACAAGAAGCCCATATTATTACCCAAGCCGGTCGCCCGGGAACAGTGACCATTGCAACTAATATGGCGGGTCGAGGAACAGATATTATTTTGGGAGGTAATGTCGAGGCGGAAATTAAGGATTTAGAAAACGTTTCTGAAGAACAACTGGTTGAATTGAGAAATGCTTGGAAACAACGTCATCAAGCCGTATTAGATGCGGGTGGTTTGCACGTTATAGGAACTGAACGCCACGAATCACGCCGAATCGATAATCAATTGAGAGGAAGATCGGGAAGACAAGGCGATAATGGATCGAGCCGTTTTTATTTGTCATTAGAAGATAGTTTGATGCGCATTTTTGCTTCTGAACGGGTTTCTGGCATGATGCAAAAACTCGGTATGGAAGAAGGTGAAGCTATCGAGCATCCTTGGGTTACAAAAGCGATTGAAAATGCTCAAAGAAAAGTGGAAGGTCGTAACTTTGATATGCGTAAGCAATTGCTCGAATATGACGACGTTGCAAATGATCAAAGAAAAGTGATTTACGAACAACGCAATGAAATCATGGACGCAGATAGTATTGAAACCATTATCGATGCCATTAGAAATAATGTCGTCAATAAAATTATCGATACTTTTATTATTCCAAATAGCCCTGATGAAATGTGGAAGGTTAAAGAATTAGAAATCGCTTTAGAAAAAGAATTTCTCAATCCGATGCCTGTTTCAAAATGGTTAGAAGAGGATCATGATTTACATGAAGAAACTCTACGCCAAAAAATCGAGCAAGAAATCAAAACAACTTACGAACAACAAGCTCAACGGTTAGGCGTAGAAAATGTCCGCCATTACGAAAAAGCCGTGATGTTACAAGTGCTTGACCAACATTGGAAAGAACATTTAGCTGCAATGGACTATTTGCGTCAAAGCATTCATTTGCGCGCATACGGTCAAAAAAATCCTAAACAAGAGTACAAACGTGAAGCATTTGAAATGTTCCAACAACTATTGGAAGATGTTAAATCTCAAGTTGTGCAAGTTATTACTCACGAAGTTTTCAAAGCAGATGTGCAATTGGCGAATGATTTGCAATCATTGCAAGAGAAACAACAGCAAAAAACACCGTTACAATTTATTCATAACAGTAGCAGTGCAATGGAGGAGGAACTTTCTCCCGAACAATTGGCAGCACAAATTGCTTTAGCACATAAACCACTTGCTCAAAAACAACCCGTTCAACAACCTTATGTTCGAGAAGGTAAGAAAATTGGAAGAAACGATCCTTGTCCTTGTGGTTCTGGAAAGAAATATAAACAGTGTCACGGCAAATTGGATTAGACTATTTCAAAGCGGGTGAGTTTTTCCCCGCTGAAGATAGAGGAATCATCAAATGGCGGCGATAGAAGAAAGAGTCGATACATTAGAAATGTTGATTGGGCAATTTATTGTTCAAACAAATTTAATGTATTCTCGTATGGAAAAAGATACCCGTGCACTTAAAGAAGAAATGCGCGAGTTCAAATACGAAATGTCGCTTTTCAAGGAGGAAATGCAGGATTTCAAAAATGAAATGTCTGCGTTCAAACTTGAAATGTTAGATTTCAAAAAAGAGATGCAGGATTTTAAGAAAGAAATGCAAGATTTCAAAGAAGAATCGCGGCGTGAACGAAAGGAAATGAATAAACGTTGGGGCGATATTGCTAATAGTTTGGGACGGTTGGTTGAGGATATTGCTGCACCAAATATTCCGTTTCTCGCGCAGCACGTTTTTCATTGCGGAGAAAGCACCGAGTTCTTTGGTATAAGAGTTAAAAAACCTAACAAAAATGCTATTTCAACATTAAGAGAATTTGATGTTGTTGCCGTGTATGAAAAACATTTGATTATCAATGAAACAAAAACCAATCCTCGTATTGATTACATTGATAATTTTATAGAAACGCTCAAAATATGGCAGAACTATTTTCCCGAATATGCACATAAAACATTAATTCCTATTTTTTGCTCACTTTATATTTCAGATGATGTCGTTAATTATTTGAGCAAAAATTGTATTTATGCAATGAGCATGGGTGAGGAAAATATGACCATTTTGAACCCTAATTTTTAATGCTATTGAATTGGTAGAAAACAGTGATTGACTATAAGAAAACGTTGAATTTACCTGCAACAGATTTTCCAATGAAAGGAAATCTGGCAGAACGTGAACCTAAAATGTTAGCGCATTGGGAAGAAACGCATTTGTATCAGCAAATTCGTGACGTGAGAAAAGGTGCGCCTAAATTTGTTCTACACGACGGTCCTCCCTACGCAAATGGCGATATTCATATTGGTCATGCCGTCAATAAAATTCTCAAAGATATTATTGTCAAATCACAAAGCATGAATGGTAAAGATGCGCCTTATGTTCCTGGTTGGGATTGTCACGGTTTGCCAATTGAATTAGCGGTAGAAAAAGCGAAAGGAAAAACGAGCAAAAACTCCGATGAATTTCGTCAAGCCTGTCGTGAATATGCGCATAAACAAATTGAACGCCAGCGCGTTGATTTCAAACGCTTAGGTGTGTTAGGTGATTGGGAGAAACCCTATTTGACATTGAATTACAAAACCGAAGCCGATACCGTGAGAGCATTAGGTAAGATTATTTCAAATGGTCATTTAGAGAAAGGTTACAAACCCGTTCATTGGTGCACAGATTGTCAATCTGCATTAGCCGAAGCCGAAGTTGAATATGAGGAAAAAACCTCCATTTCTATTGACGTTAAATTCAAAGTCATCGATGAGAAAGCCATTACAAAATGCTTTAATGTTTCTGAGGTAAAAAACGTTTCTGTGGTGATTTGGACAACCACCCCTTGGACATTACCTGCAAACCAAGCCGTTGCATTACACCCTGAATTAAATTACGTCCTCATTTTGGTTGAAAATGAACATTTAATTATTGCAAAAGAATTATTAGAATCTGCGCTTTCTCGTTATGGATTTGAAACCTATCAAATTGTTTCTGAATGTCAAGGAAAAGAGTTGGAAGGTTTGCTATTACAACACCCCTTTTATGATCGTCAAGTTCCTCTCATTTTAGGTGAGCACGTCACATTAGAAGCAGGCACAGGTACAGTGCATACCGCTCCCGGTCATGGTCAAGAAGATTATGTGGTAGGAAAACATTACAACTTACCCATTGATAATCCTGTTGGTGGAGATGGAAAGTTTCTTTCAAATACGCCGTTATTTGCGGGAGAATTTGTCTTTCAAGCGGATAAGAAAGTCATTGATGTTTTGAAAGAAAATAATAAACTCCTAAAAGAGCAAACTATTCGTCATAGTTATCCTCATTGCTGGCGACACAAAAAACCGATTATTTTTCGAGCAACCCCGCAATGGTTTATTAGTATGGATAAAAACGGTTTGCGTGAGCAAATTTTGAAAGAAATTGATAAGGTAGAATGGTTGCCTGAATGGGGTAAAGAACGCATTACTGGCATGGTTGCAAATCGTCCCGACTGGTGTATTTCTCGACAAAGAAACTGGGGAACACCCATTACCTTATTTACGCATAAAATTACGGGCGAATTGCACCCAAAAAGTTTGGAACTTTTAGAACAAGTTGCTCAAAAAATAGAACAACAAGGTATTGAAGGTTGGTTTTCCTTGCCTATAGAGGAAATCTTAGGAACAGAAGCGAATGATTATGAGAAAGTGCCTGATACCTTAGATGTGTGGTTTGATTCGGGTGTCACGCATGCAACGGTATTAGAAAATGATCCGAATTTGAGTTTACCTGCGGATTTGTATTTAGAAGGTTCAGATCAACATCGTGGGTGGTTTCAATCGGCATTGGTAACTTCGGTAGCAATGAGAGGAACTGCGCCTTATCGTGAGGTTTTAACGCATGGTTTTACTGTTGATGCACACGGTAAGAAAATGTCTAAATCATTGGGTAATGTGGTTGAACCCCAAAAAGTATTGAAAACCTTAGGTGCGGACATTTTAAGATTGTGGGTTGCCGCAACCGATTATCGAGCAGAAATGGGGGTTTCTGATGAGATATTAAAACGGGTTTCTGATTCCTATCGGCGTTTGAGAAATACAGCACGGTTTCTATTAGCGAATTTGCACGATTTTAACGCTAATGAACATTTGGTTTCAAAAGAGCAAATGCTTGCTCTAGATCGTTGGGTTGTTGATAAAGCATTTTCATTACAAAAAGACGTGATTGAAGCCTATCATAATTATGAATTTCATCTGATTTATCAAAAGGTTCATCATTTCTGTGCGGTGGATTTGGGTTCATTGTATTTGGATATTGTTAAGGATCGCCAATATACGATGAATGCAAACAATGTTGCTCGACGTTCGGCGCAAACTGCGATGTTTCATATTGTGCAGGCTTTAACTCGTTGGTTAGCTCCCATTTTAAGTTTTACATCAGAGGAAATCTGGCAATTTATTTCTAAAGAAACCCCTTCGGTTTTTCTGAGCAGTTGGTATGACGGTTTGTTTCCGTTAGATGAACACGCAGAAATGAATCCAGTATTTTGGCAAAGTGTATTTAATCTTCGAGAAACCGTGAGTAAAGAATTAGAGAAACTTCGGGTTTCTGGGCAAATCGGTTCATCATTAGATGCAACAGTGGAAATTCATGTTGATCAACGCTTATTTGAAATCTTGAGCAAACTTGGTGAAGAACTACGATTTGTCTTGATTGTTTCAGATGTTAAATTGGTACTTGCTGAGAAAACAGAGATTAGGGTGTCAGTTTCTCCCCATCAGAAATGCGTGCGGTGTTGGCATCATCGTGAAGATGTTGGGAGCAATGTTGAACACCCAGAATTATGTGGACGTTGTGTAGAAAATATTTCAACGGGAGAGCAACGTCGGTTTGCTTAAAATGCAATACGTTGTGAAGAACCGTGTTTCTCAAACATTAGAAATGCGGTTTTTTATTTGAAAGAACAGGGATAAGAATTTATGAAAATTACTGTATTTGGTTCAGGTTATGTGGGATTAGTCACGGGTGCGTGTTTGGCGGAAGTTGGACATGAAGTTTTGTGTGTTGATATTGATGAGCAAAAAATTGATTTACTAAAGAATGGCGGCGTGCCTATTTATGAACCGGGACTTGAGCAACTTGTTCATAGAAACAGTGCAAATGGACAGCTTTCTTTTAGTTCAAATATTGTTGAAGGTGTGAAACATGGTTTGTTTCAATTTATTGCGGTAGGAACGCCGCCCGATGAAGATGGTTCTGCGGATTTGAAATATGTGTTGTCGGTGGCGCGCACGATTGGGCAATATATGGATAGCTACAAAATCGTAATTGACAAATCAACCGTGCCTGTTGGAACGGCGGATAAAGTGCGTGAAGCATTGCAAAAAGAGCTGACTTTACGCGGGGTTATATTAGAGTTTGATGTGGTTTCAAATCCCGAGTTTCTCAAAGAAGGCGCGGCAATTGATGATTTTATGCGTCCCGATCGAATTGTGATCGGCGCAGATAATCCGCGAACCATTGAATTGCTTAAAGTTTTATACGCCCCGTTCAATCGCAACCACGATCGAATGATTTGGATGGACGTGCGATCCGCCGAATTTACCAAATACGCCGCCAATTCGATGCTCGCCACAAAAATCAGTTTTATGAATGAAATGGCGAATTTAGCCGAACGATGCGGCGCAGATATCGAAGCCGTCCGCAAAGGCATGGGCTCTGATCCGCGCATCGGTTATCATTTCATTTACGCGGGCGCGGGCTATGGCGGCTCGTGTTTTCCTAAAGATGTCAAAGCCTTAGAACGCACTGCTCGTGATTTGGGTTATCAAGCGCATATTTTACAGGCAGTTGAAACCGTTAATGATGCGCAAAAACACGTTTTATTTCAAAAGATTAACAAACATTATCAAGGAGATTTGAAAGGAAAAACGTTTGCAATTTGGGGGCTTTCTTTCAAACCGAAAACCGACGATATGCGTGAAGCACCCAGTCGAGTTTTAATGGAAGCATTGTGGGACGCGGGCGCAAACGTGCAAGCCTTTGATCCTGAAGCAATAAAAGAAACCCAGCGCATTTATGGAAACCGTGAAGATTTGCTATTGTGCAAAAATATGCAAGAAACATTACAAAATGCCGATGCGTTAGTGGTTGTCACCGAGTGGAAAGTCTTTTGGAGTCCTGATTTCTCCATGATTAAACAACACTTAAAAGAACCCGTTATTTTTGATGGAAGAAATATTTATGATCCGGCGGTTTTAACCGCAGAAGGTTTCACTTATTACGGCATTGGACGTGGCAAGGTTTAATCATGAAACAACATCTACATAATTTATTGCAACAAGCGATTTCAAACTTAAAAGAACTTTCTTTAATTCCCTCGGATTTGAATGTTGATATTCAGTTAGAGAAAACCCGTGATCCAAAATTTGGAGATTTTGCTTGTAATGTCGCTATGCAACTCGCTAAACAACTCAAACAAAAACCGCGTGACATCGCTGAGTTAATTATCAAACATTTGCCGATTTCTGATAAAGTGAGCAAAGTTGAAATAGCGGGGGCAGGTTTTATCAATTTCTTTTTGGTTTCAAATGCCTTTCTCCAAACCATTGATGATGTTCTAAATGCAGGTGAGCAATTTGGCAAACAACCGTCTAAAAATCAAACGGTTCAACTTGAGTTTGTTTCTGCAAATCCTACCGGTCCTTTACACGTTGGACATGGACGGGGAGCAGCGTATGGTGCAGCGTTAGGAAATTTATTAGAAACGGCGGGTTTCAATGTGCATCGTGAATACTATGTCAATGATGCGGGTCGTCAAATGAATATCTTAGCAGCAAGTGTGTGGTTGCGTTATTTGGAATTGTGTGGAGAAACTTTTGTATTTCCAAGCAATGGCTACAAAGGAGATTACGTTTTTGACATTGCTGCAACTTTACATCGTGAAAATGGAGAAACCTTTCGTTTTTCTATTGAAAAGGTATTTGAAAATATCCCTGAAGATGAACCTAATGGCGACAAAGAACTTCATATCGATGCGTTAATTGAAAAAGCGCAACTTTTATTAGGTTTAGAAAACTATGAAAAGGTTTTTCAAGCTGGATTGCAAGCTATTTTAGAAGACATTAGAAAAGATTTAGAACGCTTTGGTGTTGTATATAATGAATGGTTTTCTGAACGCAGTTTAATGGCGCAAGGATTTGTTCAACAAGCGATAGAGAAACTTAAAGAAAAAAACTTTACTTATCAACAAGATGGCGCATTATGGTTTCGTTCAACGGCATTTGGTGATGAGAAAGATCGAGTATTGGTGCGTGATAATGGACAAGCGACTTATTTTGCTTCAGATGTCGCCTATCATTTGAACAAATTATCGAGAGGATTTGATCATTTGATTAATATTTGGGGCGCAGATCATCATGGTTATATTCCCAGAGTGAAAGCTGCCATGCAAGCCTTGGGTGCAAATCCAGAGCAACTAACCGTTTTATTAGTGCAATTTGCGACGTTATATCGTGGTAAAGAAAAAGTGCAAATGTCGACTCGAAGTGGCGAGTTTGTAACGTTGAGAGAATTGCGTGAAGAAGTCGGTAAAGATGCCGCCCGTTTTTTCTATGTTTTGCGTAAAAGTGAACAGCACGTTGATTTTGATTTAGAATTAGCCAAATCACAATCAAATGATAATCCCGTTTTCTATATTCAATATGCCCACGCGCGGATTTGTAGTGTGTTTCGTCAATTAGAGGAAAAGGGTTTCAAATGGGAAAGAAATCAAGCTAATTTATCGCTTTTAACGGATAAGCATGAACAGGATTTGTTGGTTAGTTTAATGCGTTATCCAGAATTGATAGAAATCGCTGCTCAAAATTACGAACCGCATCAAATTGCGTATTATTTGAGAGAGTTAGCAAATGAGTTTCATACCTATTACAACGCTTGTCAATTTATCGTGGAAGAAACCGCGTTAAGAAATGCGCGTTTGACTTTAATTAAAGCAGTGCAACAAGTCTTGCAAAATGGTTTGAAAATCTTAGGTGTCAATGCACCCGAAACGATGTAATTATCGAGGATATATTTATGGCAACAAAAGACGATAAAAAATCTATTTACGGCGTTTGGCAGTGGTTTCTAGCGGGCGTAATGGTTGGGGTATTTCTATCGGGGTTAATTTATTTCAAATGGTTGGTAAAAAATAATCCCGAACAACCTGCGACACAAAATATTTCTCAAACCACAGAGAAAACCACCGTTTCCGATAATAAACCGGTTGAAACAAAAATAGAGGAAACCAAGCCCGAAATTAAATCTGAAATGGATAAGAAACCCGCTGATAAACCTCATAATACACAATTTGAGTTTTATGATAAGTTACCTAAAGATCAAGCGGTGAGAGTTCCGTCATCACCTCCCCCAAAAACTGAGCAAAAAATAGAAGAAACCGCTAAAACAACTACCCATATACCAGCGGGCAGTTTGATGTTGCAAGCGGCTTCAACAACGGATAAAAAAGCGGGGGAGGAACTGCTCGCAAAATTAAAGGAAGCGGGTTTCACTGGAGATATTCAAGAAGCAACCATTAATGGAAGAACTTGGTTTAGAATTCGGGTAGGACCTTATATTTCTACACAAATCCCTGAAGCCCAACAAAAATTGGAAGAACAGGGATTTGAAGGATTTATTGCAAAGCCTTAATTGATTCTATTGGGTAAAGCGTGAGAAACTTTATCCAAAATACCATTGACATATTGGTAACTTTTGTCTGCTCCAAATGATTTGGCGAGTTCAACGGATTCATTGATTGCCACGCGCCAAGGTAATTCTAAACAACATTTCAACTCGTAAGAACCAATCCACAAAATAATCTTTTCAATTAAATCAACTTGCGCGATAGGACGATCTAAGAAAGGTTTAATCAATTGATCTAATTCTGTGATTTCTTGGGGAATGCCGTGTAAAAGCATTTTGAAATATTCTAAATCGACCCCGTCTCTTAAAGATTGTTGCTGAGAAAAATGTATTTCAACTTCGAGGAATTGTTCCTCAATAACACGAATATCTTGACCGGTATGCTGCCATTGATAAAGGGCTTGCAAAGTTCTTTGTCGTGCTAAAGAACGGGGGTTAATTTTTTTAGGTTTTTTGGGCGCAACGTGACTGGTCATTTGAGTGTTTCAATTTGGGTTAATAGATTCGCCATTTCTAGAGCAGTTAAAGCGGCTTCTGCGCCTTTGTTTCCGGCTTTTGTGCCTGATCTTTCAATCGCTTGCTCGATACTATCGACGGTTAAAACACCAAAAGCAATCGGTAATTGATATTTCAAACTCAGATTGGAAATACCTTTGGTACATTCGCCTGCCACATAATCAAAATGCGGGGTACTTCCTCTAATGACAGCCCCTAATGCAATTAAAGCATTAAACTTTTTAGTTTCGGCTAATTGTTGGGTTGCAAGGGGGATTTCAAATGCGCCGGGCACATAAGCAACGGTGATTTGTTCTTCAGAAACCCCATGTTGTTTTAATGCGCCGATAGCACCTGATAACAAACTTTCTACCACAAAACCATTAAATTTCCCCACAATAATCCCGTAATGATTATTTGAATTTGGGGGTAACAAATTACCTTCAAGTGTTTTCATTATTTTCTTCCTTTGAAATGGGAGCATCTGGGGTTTCATTGGGGATTTCTGAATCGGTTTCTTCATCGATGTCGGCGATGCGTTCTAAACCGACTAATTTTTCTTCGCCGTTCAAACGAATTAAATTCACGCCTTGGGTATTTCTACCGACCACCGAAATGCCTTTGACGGGTGTGCGGACTAATGTTCCTAAGTTGCTGATTAACATCACATCATCGTCATCTTTGACTTGCACTGCACCGATAACATCACCATTGCGATCGGTGGTTTTGATGGTGATTACGCCTTGTCCGCCGCGATGAACTTTTAAGGGATAATCGTCGATGGGGGTGCGTTTGCCGAATCCATTGACGGTGGCGGTTAAAATTGTGCCGTCGGGTTCGGCGATGATCAAAGAAACTAAGTAGCTGTTTTCATTGAGATCAATGCCTCGAACGCCTCGAGCGGCTCGCCCCATCGCGCGGACTTGGCTTTCGTGGAAACGCATCGCTTTGCCGTCGCTGCTAAATAATAAAACTTCGCGGTCGCCGTCGGTTAAAGCCACACCAATTAACTGGTCATTGTCAGCCAAATCGAGGGCAATAATCCCGTTGCTGCGCGGACGCGAAAATTCGATTAATGAGGTCTTTTTGACCGTTCCACGCAAAGTTGCCATGAAAATAAATTTATCTTCAGCATATTCACTTACAGGAAGGATTGCCGTAATGCGTTCATCGGTTTCTAGCGGGAACAAATTATTGATAGGTTTTCCTCTCGCAGTCCGCCCAGCTTGCGGCAGTTCATAGACCTTGAGCCAATAAACTTTTCCTCGACTACTAAAACATAAAATCGTATCGTGACTATTAGCAACTAATAATTTATCGATAAAATCTTCGTCTTTGACTTGGGTGGCAGCTTTGCCTTTGCCGCCGCGACGTTGCGCCCGATATTCGCTTAACGGCTGGGCTTTGGCGTAACCCGTGTGCGACAACGTAACCACCATATCTTCTTGATCGATAAGGTCTTCGATATTAAGGTCTTGGGCATCGTGACGAATTTCAGTGCGTCTATCATCTTGATATTGTTCACGAATGGCGATTAGTTCATCTCGAATCACTTCCATCAATCGATCGGGATCGCGCAAAATGCGCAATAATTCAACGATTTTTTGTAATAAGTCTTGGTATTCATTGAAGATTTTGTCTTTTTCTAATCCGGTTAAACGATGTAAACGTAATTCTAAGATCGCTTGGGCTTGTTCTTCAGAAAGTTGATAAAAATCTCCATTTAATCCAACCGCTTGCGGCAAATCAACGGGTCGCGCATCTTCGGGTTTCGCATGACGCGCCAATAATTCTTGAATTAAATTTGCTTTCCAAGTGATTGCTAACAAATAAGTTTTTGCTTCAACGGGTGACGGCGCAGATTTAATTAACGCGATCATTTCATCGATATTTGCCAACGCCACCGTTAAACCTTCTAACAAATGCGCCCGCGTTCGGGCTTTTCTCAATTCAAACAAGGTTCTACGTGTGACTACTTCACGGCGATGTTTCAAAAACGCCTCGAGCATTTGTTTCAAATTTAACAAACGCGGTTGCCCATCGATCAAACATACCATGTTGATACTAAAGGTATTTTGCATCGGGGTTTGCGAATATAAATTATTGAGCACCACTTCGGCATTTTCACCGCGTCGCAAGCCAATGAACATTCGCATACCATCTTTGTCGGATTCATCGCGCAATTCGGTGATGCCGTCAATTTTCTTTTCTTTGACCAGTTCGGCGATTTTTTCGACCAAACGGGCTTTATTTACCTGATAAGGCAATTCGGTGACGATAATGGCTTGCTTTCCGTTATCGTAAGTTTCAATTTCGTGGCGCGCCCGCATCACGACTCGTCCACGTCCTGCCGCGTAGGCTTCTTGAATGCCGCGCGTCCCATTGACGATGCCCGCCGTTGGAAAATCCGGTCCCGGGACGTGTTTCATCAACTCATAAATGTCGCCATCGGGCTGTTCGATGAGATGCAAACACGCATTGATAATTTCGCGTAAATTATGTGGGGGAATATTGGTTGCCATGCCGACCGCAATCCCGCTCGATCCGTTAATTAATAAATTCGGAACACGGGTGGGTAAAATCGCGGGTTCTTGTTCTGAACCGTCATAATTGGGTGTAAAATCAACGGTTTCCTTTTCAATATCGGCGAGTAATTCGTGCGCCAATCGTGACATTCTGATTTCGGTATAACGCATTGCAGCGGGCGCGTCGCCGTCGATGCTGCCGAAGTTTCCTTGTCCGTCGACCAACATATAACGCAATGAAAAGGGCTGTGCCATGCGCACAATGGTATCATAAACGGCTGAATCGCCGTGCGGATGATATTTACCGATCACATCGCCGACAATTCTCGCGGATTTCTTATAAGGTTTGTTCCAATCGTTGCTCAATTCGTGCATTGCAAATAACGCGCGTCGATGCACAGGTTTCAAACCATCTCGCACATCAGGTAATGCTCTCCCTACAATTACGCTCATTGCATAGTCCAAATAGGACTGGCGCATTTCATCTTCTATATTAACTTGAACGGTTTCTTTGGCTAACATTATTGGACACTCTCAGCAAATAATTGCTCTAAATTTTTCTCACCCACAATTTCAACATCTAGTTTAGTAATTTGCAAAATATAATGTTTATTTAATATTCGCAAACTTTGCTTTCTTTCCACTAAAGTGACAAAAGGCGTTGTTTGATTGATGAATTCGGCAAAACTTTGTGGTTCAGGCAATAATACCACGCCTTCCAATACCTTACCGTTTTGCATTTCTAAACGAACCCCTACTTTTTTAATTTTCATGATCCAATCCTCATTAACGCTTGTTCAATGCGCTGTAAGACTTTTTCTTTTCCCATCAATTGCAACGTTATGTCAATTGAGGGCGAGGAAGTTCCTCCGGTAATTGCTACCCGCAAAGGTTGCGCAACCTTACCCATTTTTAATTGCGTTTGTTCGGAAACTGCTTGAATAACATGATGCAATTTTTCAGCTTCCCACTCTTCAAGTTGTTCAAAGGCTTTTTTTAGCATTTCTAACGGCAGTTTAGCGTCAGGTTTCAAATGTTTCATTGCCGCTTCGTTATAATCAATATCTTCGAAAAAGAATCGACTTTGTTCTGCGATTTCTTTAAAGGTTTTAGCGCGTTCTTTCTGAGCATTAAATAAATCAACGGGCAACTTTTCAACCGAACTATTTAAAGCCTTCAAATGTTCTTCTAAAATCCCCGCCATTCGCTCGGGATCACCATTTTTCATATAATGTTGATTGAGCCAATTGAGTTTATCAGAATTAAATGCTGCCGCTGATTTGCTCACGTGCGCAAAATCAAAATATTTAATCATTTCCTCCATCGAAAAGATTTCTTGATCTCCATGCGACCAACCCAATCTCACCAAATAGTTTAATAACGCTTCTGGCAAATAACCGTCTTCTCGATATTGCAATACACTCACTGCGCCGTGTCTTTTAGATAATCTTTGCCCATCAGAACCCAAAATCATCGGGACGTGCGCATATAAAGGCAAAGTCGCATTAAGTGCTTTTAAGATATTGATTTGTCTAGGTGTATTATTAACATGATCGTCGCCGCGAATAACGTGCGTAATTTGCATATCGTAATCATCGACAACGACCGTAAAATTATAAGTTGGAGAACCATCAGGGCGCGCAATAATCAAATCATCTAATTCTTGATTTTGAAATGCAATTGTTCCTTTGATTAAATCTTCAAAAATGACCGCGCCGTCTTCTGGATTTTTGAAACGAATAACCGGTTTAATTCCTTCGGGAGGATTCTTTAGATGTCGACAATGTCCATCATAGCGCGGTTTTTGTTTATTGATCATTTGTTGATTGCGCAAATTTTCTAAGCGTTCTTTTGAGCAATAACAATAATAGGCTTTTCCTTCCTCTAATAATTGTTGCAACACTTGATGATAACGAGGAAAACGCTGGGTTTGAAAATAAATAGTTTCATTGTCGTGATTCAAACCCAACCATTTCATACCGTCGATAATGGCTTGCACCGATTGTTGGGTGGAGCGTTCCAAATCGGTATCTTCGATGCGCAAAATGAATTCACCGCCGTGTTGTCTTGCAAATAACCACGAAAACAACGCCGTACGCGCACCACCAATGTGCAAATAACCAGTGGGACTTGGAGCAAAACGGGTACGAATGGTCATGATTTCCTCTATATTTCAAATAGCGTTATTATACATGAAAATACATTCTCTGCATGAATAATTTTATTTCAACTGCGACGAGTATCTAAGGCTTCGCGCAACGCTTCACCAATAAAGATTAATAACACCAATGTAATCACTAAAACAGAGAACGGCATTAACGATAACCACCACGCCATAATATTGGCTTTTCCTTGCGCTAATAATTCACCTAAACTCGGCGTTGTGGGAGGAACACCTAACCCTAAATAATCTAAACTCGTTAAAGCAACAATTGACCCGCTAATTCTAAACGGGAGAAAGGTAATAACCGGCGTTAAACAATTAGGCAATAAATGTTTCCACATTAAAGAAACATTAGATAAACCCAAGGCTTTGGCGGCTTTGACATAGTCCATATTTCTCGCGCGGAGAAACTCGGCTCTTACATAATCAGCTAATCCCATCCAACCAAATAATGAAAGCAAAATAATGAGCAATAAAATACTGGGATTAAAGATTGCAGCAAAGATAATTAATAAATATAATTCGGGCATTGAACCCCAAATTTCAATAAAGCGTTGAAAGGTTAAATCAATCCAACCACCAAAATAACCTTGTAATGCCCCCGCAATCACGCCCATGACAACGCCAATAACCGTTAAAACAAAAGCAAATAAAACCGATAAACGAAACCCATAAATTAAGCGCGCTAACACATCGCGTCCTCGATCATCAGTGCCGAGAAAGTTATCGTGAGAAGGTTTAGCGGGGTGGGGGTTTTTTGAAAGGTAATTGATACTATTGAAACTATATCGATTGAGAGGGTAAATTGCCCAATTATTATTTGCGTGGAGTTTCTCTGCCATGAAATCATCGTTGTAATCGGCTTCGGTATCGAAATTTCCTCCAAAGGTTTTCTCAGGATACATTTTGAAAATGGGGAAATAATATGTGCCGTTGTAATATACTAAAATGGGTTTGTCGTTGCTTAAAAATTCTGCGAACAAACTGAATACAAATAAAACGGTGAAAATCCACAAACTGACAAATCCGCGTCGATGAGTTTTGAAACGTTGCCAAGCGCGTTGCGAAGGGGTAGCAATTTCTTTCAATGTCATGGGGGGTTAAATTCCAATTTAGGGGCTGTCGGGTTCAAACGCGGGGCAATCACCGCTGGCGTGGGCGAGGGCGCAAAGAAAATTGAAACCCCAAAAATCAAACTTTTTCATTGCAAACAGTCCTTGAAAAGCGTTAAAAAAAGTTAAGTGTTACATTTGTGAGTAATGCTATAATTAAAATTTTTATTACCATAAGAGAGAACACGAATGGCAAGAGTTTATAACTTTAGTGCAGGACCTGCGATGATGCCCGAGGCGGTGTTGCAACAAGCCCGCGACGAAATGTTGGATTGGCAAGGATCGGGAATGTCGGTGATGGAAATGAGTCATCGCGGTAAAGAGTATGTTTCTATTGCGCAACAAGCCGACGCAGATTTGAGAGAATTATTAGCCATTCCAAGCCATTACAAAGTATTGTTTTTACAAGGCGGCGCATCGAGCCAATTTGCAATGATTCCCATGAACTTATTGCGCGGTAAAAACACGGCGGATTATCTCAACACAGGCGAATGGTCAAAAAAAGCGATCAAAGAAGCTCAAAAGTTTTGCGAAGTGAATGTCGCCGCGTCCTCTAAAGACACCAATTTTAGCACAATTCCAGCCCGCAACACATGGAAACTCAACCCCGATGCGGCATATCTTCATTACACGCCCAATGAAACGATTGGCGGGGTGGAATTCCACGAAATCCCCGACGCGGGCGATGTGCCTTTGGTCGCCGATATGTCCTCGACCATTTTATCGCGCCCCATCGACGTGAGCAAATTTGGGTTGATTTACGCCGGCGCACAAAAAAATATCGGTCCGGCAGGCATGGCAATTGTCATTGTAAGAGAGGATTTGATCGGACAAACGATTGCAAACACGCCCTCAATGTTAGATTACAAAATCCACGCCGACGCAGAATCGATGTACAACACGCCGCCAACTTATACTTGGTATTTAGCGGGATTGGTTTTTAAGTGGTTGAAAAATAACGGCGGTTTGAAAGCAATGGCAGAAATTAATCAACGAAAAGCCAATGCGTTATATGCTGCGATTGATCAATCGAGTTTCTATAATAATCCCGTAGAAAAATCCTCTCGGTCGTGGATGAACGTGCCTTTCACATTGGCAAATGCTGAATTAGATAAAACCTTTCTCGCGGAAGCAAAGAAAGAGAATCTAACAACGTTAGCGGGACATCGTTCAGTCGGCGGAATGCGCGCGAGTATTTATAATGCGATGCCCGAAGAAGGGGTGCAAAAGTTGATTGCATTTATGGCGGATTTTGAGAAACGTTACGGCTAAGGACACTCTAAAACCCACAAAAGACCGCGTTCAAGCAATTGATGGCGGTTTTTTTATGGGCGGGGGGATTTAGTCGACTTTCAAATAGGTGACGGTGTAAGCGAGTTGTTGCGCTTGACTCGAAAGTTGTTCCGCCATTGTCGCCAATTGTTCGGACGCGCTGGCGTTTTGTTGGGTAATTTTGTGGAGTTCGGCGATCGACAAATTGACTTGATCGGCGTTGATGGATTGTTCGCGGCTGGCGGAACTGATGTCGCGCATCAAATCGGCGGTGCGCTGAATGTCGGCAACCAATTGATTTAACATGGCACTGGCGGTTTGAGTGGTTTGTATGCTGTTTGAGGATAGCACGTTGATGTCGGTGGCGGCGCGATGGCTGAGGGCGGCGAGCTCTCGAATCGCGGCGGCGACCACTTTGAATCCTTTTCCGTGCTGACCGGCGCGGGCGGCTTCGATCGACGCATTCAACGATAATAAATTGATTTGTTTAGAAATATCTTCGATGACGGATAATTTTTTGAGGATTTGCTGGCTGGCGTTGATGGCATCATTGACGGCGCGTCCGGTTTGAGTGGCATCGGTGGCGGCTTGGGTGGCGAGGCGTTCGGTGTTGCGGGCGTTGTCGGAAGTTTGTTTGATGCTGGCACTCATTTGTTCCATCGACGCGGAGATTTCTTCGGCGGCTTCGGACTGATGGGTTGCGCCGCGCATAAGTTGTTGAGAAGTCGCGCTTAATGCTTGGCTGCCGCTGGTTGCCGCCGCGACGCTGCGTTGCACATCATTGACAATTTGCGCCAAATTAATGCTCATATTTTTGAGCGCGCCCATCAGCAATCCTGTTTCGTCGGTATTTTTGACGGGAATATCGACCGACAAATGTCCTTCCGCAATGCTATCGGCGATTGTCACCGCTTGTTGAATGTGTTTAGCGATTGATCCCGCCAGATAATAAATAACCCCAAACAACAACACCGCCAAAACCAAGCTAAAAATCCCCATTTTAATCAACAACCAATAAATCGGCGCGTAAGCATTTTCTGAAGGAACGCTCACCGTCACAACCCACTTATTTTTGCTTTCTCCAAATGTCACCGGCACACCAATCGTGAGCACTTCTTTCTCTAATTCATCAACCCGATGTTCTATAGCAAATTCTTCATTACTTAACACGCTGTCGACAAATGCTTGATTTTTATTAAAAGACTGAATACTTTTACCACTTTCTTTCTCATAAAAAGGATAAGAACTGGTTAATAATTTACCGCGTTGTGAATAAAGCGAAGTGTACACTTGACTAAAAAAAGAAATCTTTTGTTTTTTAATACGTTTTACAAATTGATCAAACAACAAATCAATCCCTGCAATGCCTGTAAATTGATGATTTTTATTAAAAATGGGAACAACCAATGAAGTCATTAATAGCTCTTTTCCTTCAACAGGATAGAAATAAGGTTCAATGACTTGTTCACGCAGGTTTTTTTTAGGTAATTGATAATAGTCGCCCTCTCCTTCTTTTTCATAATTAATGGGCACATCTAATATCACTTGTTGCTTATCATTATAAACGGCATAAGAAACAAAGCGTCCGGATTGATCGTAGCCTTTTTGATTAGCGAATTGAGCGTCTTTTCCATCAAACGCATTCGGTTCAAATAACGCATAACTGCCTAAGAAATGGGGGTGAGTTTGGGTGAAATGTTTTAAGACTGTTTTTGCTTGATCGCGATCAAAGAAAGGGACATCGGCTTGGGTGGCGGCTTCGAAGATGGTTGCCAACGCGCGCGCTTCGTCGAGGGCGGTTTCGAGTTCGGCTTTCACGGCGCAGGCGTAATGATAAGCGGCTTGGCGGGTGATTTCTTGCGTGCGATGCCGTGCCAATTGGTAGGTTTGGTAGCTCACAACGCTGGTTAGGATCGCTAATGCAATAATCGCTACTGCCCCAATGCTCCAACTTAAACGGCTAGCAATTCGCATATCCTTGAAATTATTGAAAAAAGGCAACATAACAATCCTTTTATTGCTGTATTTTTCAAAGCAGTGTACTGAAAACACCCAATCTTAGGCAACCTCTTTTTTGATTATTTCAGTGGGCGGCACAAATCACCCTGCTGATAAAGTTCAGCCATTTTATCCCACACTCCTAAAAGCGCATTCAAATCGGGTTGTTTTGCAATGCGTTGTAATAACTTTTGTCGCCCCACAGAGAAATCTTTTGATTCACCATCGGTCACTAAATTTGAAAGCTGAGTTGAAAACAAAAATAGCACATGACTAATACAAGTAAATTTCTCCAAATCCATCACATTCACAAACGAAATTGCATGGCTAAAATCATTTAAATCTGCGCCAATTTTTTGAGCATATAACATCATTTTGTTCAAATCTGTTGCTTGCTCTTCATTAAGCACCTGACCAATTAACCAATTCGCAATATGTGTCCGTTTAATTGCAATACTTGCTCCCGCGTCCCACAACCCCCCACTTAAACAAGGTTGAATGGTTGGACCATCAGGATTATATTTACCCACAATGGCATCAGATTTAATACAATTTGCTAACCCTTTCTCTGTTTTACGAATGACATTCATGCACAAACGACAAAAATTACTCGGTTTTGTAATCGGAATACCATTCGTTTCGGTAATGATGGAAGCCACACCGGCTTTTTGAGCAAAAGCATCTTGAATGATTTGTAATTTGTCAATATTAAATAATGCTGACAAACCTCCTTGTTGAAGGGTTTCCATTGTAATCTCCTCCTTTATAAATTATTTAATGCAAATACAAAAGAAACGGTATAACTATTTGTTTTCTTAAAATTCACCTTTAGCTTGTTGTTCAGCGTGATAAGAAGAGCGAACTAAGGGTGCGCTGGCAACTTTTGAGAAACCTAATTGCTCGGCTTTTGCTTTCAATATTTCAAACTCATCGGGCGTTAAATAACGTTGCACTGCCAAATGATGTTTGCTCGGCTGTAGATATTGACCAATGGTAATCATTTCACAATCATGCGCGCGCAAATCTTTCATCACTTCAATAATTTCTTCTAACGTTTCTCCTAAACCTACCATTAAACCTGATTTGGTGGGCGTTTGAGGAGAAATTGCTTTGAAATCCTTTAATAATTGCAATGATCCTTGATAACTTGCACCCGGGCGCGCTTGAGGATATAAACGCGGCACAGTTTCTAAATTATGATTAAAAATATCAGGCGGCGTTTCTTTGAGAATTTCTAAGGCTTTTTCTTCACGTCCACGAAAATCGGGCACTAAAATTTCAATTTGTAAATTAGGCGAGGATTTCCTCAACTCAGAAATACAAGTTGCAAAATGCGTTGCTCCCCCATCTCTCAAATCATCTCGATCCACCGATGTAATCACCACATAACGCAATTTCATTTCTGCGACTGCTCGAGCAAGTTGCAAGGGTTCTTCGGGGTTTAAAGGTTGAGGACGACCATGCGCAACATCACAAAAAGGACAACGCCGCGTACAAATGTCGCCCATAATCATAAAAGTCGCCGTTCCTCCCGCAAAACATTCGCCCAAATTAGGGCACGATGCTTCCTCGCAAACCGTGTGCAAATGATGATTGCGTAATTTATCTTTCAAATGCTGTATTTTGGCAGGATTCTCTAAACGAATTCTAATCCAGTCGGGTTTGCGTAAAACCGTTTCTGTGGGAACAACTTTAATAGGAATTTTTGCAGTTTTCTCTGCACCCCGTTGTTTTGATGAATCAGCGTTCTTCATTTGAATAACCTAACTGGTTTAATAAAATAGGTAAAAACCGTTGAGAAACCTCGTTGATATTTAATAAAATCCCTTCTTTCTTTAGAGAAGTCATTTTCAATCCAGCGTAACCACAGGGATTAATAGCTTCAAAGGGTGTCAAATCCAAATCCACATTCAAACTTAAGCCATGATAAGTGCAATTTTTTCTAATTTTCAATCCCAGCGATGCAATTTTTTTCTCTTGAATATAAATACCCGGTGCTTTTTCTTTTCTCTGAGCAACAATACCCAATTCTTTTAGAAATAAAATCACGCTTTCTTCTAAAGTAGACACCAATGTTCTAACGGTAAAATGCTTTCTCGACAAATCCATTAAAATATAGAAAATCAACTGCCCAATTCCATGATAAGTGATTTGTCCACCTCGATCAGTTTGAACAATGGGGATTTCATTTATTTTGAGGATATGCTCAGGTTTAGTGGCTAAGCCCAACGTGTAAACTGGAGAATGTTGTAATATCCAAATTTGATCTCTTGTTTCTCGCGTGCGTTGCTCTGTAAATGTTTGCATTGCTTGCCAAGTTTCTTGGTATGGCATCAAATCTGGATATTGAACAATTTTAATGTTTGTCTGAATGGTCATGTGAAACAGGAGGATGATAAGGATGATATACCCGTTCACCAATTGCAAAGATAAGCCCAGAAACCACAAAAGCTAAATGAATTCCAATCATCCAACCAATATTTTCTTTAGGCACGTTATCGATGTTAATAAAGGCTTTCAACAATTCAATCGAAGAAATCGCCACGATTGAACCAATTAGCTTTAATTTCAAAGCACTATAATCAACTGTTCCCATCCAATCAGGGCGATCTATATGGTCTGCAACCATATCAATTTTTGAAACAAAGTTCTCATATCCACTAAAAATAACGATGAGCAACAAGTTAGCGATTAATATTAAATCGACTAAAGTCAAACTCATGATAATCAAATCAGTTTTTTTAATAGAAAAAATTTGAGGAAAATAATAGAAAACTTCTTGAACAAATTTAGCCATAAACATAGCTAAAATCAACACCGCCCCTAAATAGATGGGAGCTAGCAACCAACGACTATGAAAAAGGATATTTTCAATAGCCGTTTCAATTTTATTTGCTGCCTTTTCATTAAAGGTGAGTTGTTCTTCATTTTCTTCTGTCGGTTTCATATTAGTTGTTCCTTAATGTTCACGGGTAGATAGAAAGCTAATTTGCGGATAACGTTCTTGAGTTAATTGCAAATTAACGCGGGTGGGTGCAATGTAGGTTAAATTATCCGCACCATCTAACGCTAGATTATCATAGGCTTTACGTTTGAATTCTTCAAGTATTTTTGGATCATTACATTCAATCCAGCGCGCCGTTGCAACCTGTATATTTTCAAAAACACAATCCACGTTGTATTCATTTTTCAAACGCCAAGCAACCACATCAAATTGCAATACACCTACCGCCCCTAAAATCAAATCGTTGTTATGTAAGGGGCGAAACAATTGCGTTGCACCTTCCTCACTGAGTTGTAATAGCCCTTTTAATAACGCTTTCATACGCAAAGGGTCTTTCAAAATTGCTCGACGAAAAAGCTCTGGCGCGAAATGTGGAATACCCGTAAATTTTAACGTTTCTCCCTCTGTAAAAGTGTCACCAATTTGAATTGTCCCGTGATTATACAATCCAATAATATCTCCCGCGTAGGCTTCCTCTATTTGCTCACGTTCACCCGCCATAAAAGTCATTGCATTAGCAATATTAACCTGTTTCTTTATTCGAGAATGGTACAATTTCATACCTTTTTGATATTTCCCAGAACAAACCCGTAGAAATGCCACTCGATCATGATGTGCGGGGTCCATATTTGCTTGAATTTTGAAAACAAAACCAGAGAAACTATTTTCTAAAGGTAAAATTGTTCTTTCAATCGCTTCACGAGATTTAGGCGGCGGCGCATATTCGGTAAAAGAATCTAATAAGGCTTTTACGCCAAAATTGTTAATCGCCGAACCGAAATAAACTGGGGTTAAATTTCCTTTCAAAAATTCCTCAAAATTAAACTCGTGGCTTGCACCTTTGACTAATTCAATTTCCTCGACCAATTCATCTAAACGATAATTACCTAAATAAGCAATTAATTCGGGATTATTTAAACTCTTAAAAGTTCGCCCTTCAGTGCTAGTATTGTTATGTCCGTGTTCAAATAAAGTGATGCTTTGATCTTGGAAATGATAAACCCCCTTAAATGCTTTCCCCATTCCAATGGGCCACGTCATAGGTGCGCATTGAATTTTCAACACACTTTCTATCTCATCTAAAACCTCAATAGGTTCACGTCCTTCTCGATCCAATTTGTTTATAAATGTAATAATTGGCGTATTTCTTAAACGACAGACTTCTAATAATTTAATCGTGCGATCTTCTACCCCTTTTGCAACGTCGATAACCATTAAAGCCGAATCAACGGCGGTTAAGGTTCGATAGGTATCTTCAGAAAAATCGCCATGTCCGGGTGTGTCTAATAAGTTAATGATTTTATTGTGATAAGGAAACTGCATCACCGAACTTGTTACCGAAATACCGCGTTGTTTTTCTAACTCCATCCAATCCGACGTTGCATGACGAGAGGCTTTTCTACCTTTCACCGTTCCTGCTAATTGAATTGCCCCCCCAAATAAAAGGAGTTTCTCGGTTAAAGTTGTTTTGCCTGCATCAGGGTGTGAAATAATTGCAAAAGTACGGCGTTTCTCTATTTCTTCAAATAACTGGTTCATGATCACACTTTAGGATTTAAAAGGATAAGAAATAATATTAGGATTTACCAAACGAATATTCATTGCAACGGGGTCTTTATTTGCTTTAGATTTTTCTAAGCGAAATTCAAACAACAAATCACGGCTGGGCAAAGAATTTGGATTGACATTGGCGGGGAGATTTGAACCATGAAAAAAGACTGAACTATAAGGCGATTCAGCATTACGAGAATCGGTAATCCACAAACCCTGTCCAATCCGTTCCATGTAACGCATGAAACCAAAACCTTTCTCTTCGTCGTAATGATAGCAATAGCCGCGAACGGTTGAAGCAAGTTCTCCCCAATTTGGAGAATTTTCAGTGGTTTTCTTTGGTGGTAATAAGTTAGGAACTAAATAGCCAGAAATAAACATATCGGCTTCACGTTTTAACTCGCTAGAAACGTTGTCAAACCCCATAATTTCCACTCGACAACCGTAATTTTGAATAGCTTGAACGACTTTAATGAAATCCCCATCGCCCGTGACTAAAATGACCCGATCGAGGTTTCTAGATTGCAATAAAACATCGACCGCCATATCTAAATCTGCATTCGCTTTTCCATAGCGATTTCCTTTCTCATCTTCATACCATTTGACGTTTTTTTGAATCACTTTGAAACCATATTCTCTAAGCACGGAGAAATAACCGTGAATACCTTTTCTATAAGCAATATCATCGCGGGCACGTTCAGGATCAAAACTGACATAAGCGTTCAAACGCAAGGCTTCCGCGTTGTCACGACACGCAAATTCACGCAAAATATCGTAATGCATTCCGTAACCGCCATTGCGATTCACGTTTGCAACATCGACATAAACGCCTATTTTAGCTAATGATTTAGTAGGTTGCACACCGAGTTCCTTTGGTTTTGCTCAGCAAAAATAATTGTAATGCCCATATTATACTAATTATGAACACAATAAGGGTCGATTCTAAAAAAAGAAGGGATTTTTTCAACGAGGGGTTTGATTTTTAAGAGAAAAATCTAATCGGTTAAACGCAAACCGGTTTTTTTGAGGATTTGACGACTGTACAAAATTTGATAATCGAGAGCATTTTCTCCCAATAATAAAGCAATTTGTTCAACTTTTTCTTCAACTTCTTCTTTCGTTTTTCCATGCACCATTGCAAACAAGTTGTAATCCCACAAAGGTAAATGGCGCGGACGACGATAGCAATGACTCACAAAAGATAATTCGCCTATTTTCTTTCCACATTCATCAACCATTTCATCGGGCACATTCCACACGCTCATACCATTTGCAATGAAACCCAATTTGTAATGATTGGGAATTGCCCCAATGCGCCGAATAATGCCCACTTCTAATAACCTTTGCATTCTCAACATCACATCATGCGCTGTTAAGTTTAATTGTTCTGCAATAGCGTGATAAGGCTTTGAAACTAAAGGAAGTCCTTTTTGGGTTGCTTGAATAATTTTGCGATCAATTTCATCTATTTGCATGATTTAAACCTCAAAATACAATCCAATATAATATTCGGTTTGTTTGGGCATATTATAAACAGTTAAAGCGGTTTGTTTTTCTATTTCTTTAATGATTTCATTGATTCTTTCAGGCTTTTCTGTTGCAATGACAAACCACATATTCAAATCGTGTTCTCTCGCATAATTATGTGCAATTTCAGGAAAACTATTGACTATATTTGTTACCCGTTCAAAATCGTGTTCTGGCACAGCCAAAGCCGCTAAAGTTAAACCGCCCCCCAGTTTCTCCGCGTGATACAACGGTGCAAAACGACTTAAAATCCCCTCTTCCAATAACTTTTCCAATCGTTGCAATAAGGTTTGTTCGGTAATATTAAGCCACGTTGCAACCATTTTGAAAGGTCGTTCACAAATCGGAAAACCACTTTGCAATCGGTTAATAATTTGGCGATCTAATTTATCCATTTACCGCGTCCAATGCAACCATATTTCTTTGAATGTACATCGCCCCACATTGTTTGAAACACCGCCGACTAAATAAAATTTCATAATGAAGATGTTGAAACCGACATTGTTCAATAATTAAAGCCACTTTTTCTTTAACATTTTCTCGATCTTGTCCATGAATCATGCAAAACAAATTATAACGCCAATCAGGCAATTTTCTAGGTCTTCTATAACACAAAGTGACAAACTCAAAATTTTTTATTTTCTTTCCAATTTCTGTCACTTGATCATCTGGAATATCCCATACAACCATACCATTTGATCGATAACCTAATTGGCGATGGCGAACAACAATCCCAAATCGTTTAATAATGTTTGCTTTTTGTAATTGTTCAATTCGGGAAATTACCTCGCTTTCTGATAATCCAATTTGCGCTCCAATAAACGCATAAGGCTTTGTTACTAAAGGTAATCCTTTTTGAATTGCCTCGATAATATTCCAATCACGATAATCTAAAAGCATAAGTCAAACCCCAAATCAATATGATAATCTTCTAGCATCGGTAATGACATAACTGACAAATAGGTTTCTTGTTCAATTTCATTCAATACATCTTCTAAATGTTCTTCATCGATTGCTGTAACAACAAACCACAAATTGAAATAATGTTCTCTCTCGTAATTATGATTAACTTCAGGCAAACTTGAAATATAATTTGCGATTTCTAGCAAACGAGAAGTAGGAACGTGCATGGTTGCTAAAGTGCTTTTACCAATGCTATGCGGGCGAAACACCGGACCAACACGACTAATGACCTTTTGATTGCTTAGTTCTTTTAGATATTGAATAACAGTTTGTTCCGAAATATTTAACTGCTCAGCGATTTCTGCATAAGGATTCGGAGAAAGCGGAAAGTTATGTTGAAAATCATTTAATAAACGTTTCTGAATTTCACTCAATGAAACCGCATGAAGAGATTGCACGTTCATTTCTATAATCCAATGTAATGTGCGCGCACGGTGAGAAATATGCCGCTGGGTTTCTCAGCAGGCAATGTCGCCGTTTCTAACAGCGTTTCTGTATTATAAACAACCAACTTATTTTCATCTCGCACAGAAAGCCAAATTTCCTCACCTTTTGGCGTAAATTCTAAATGTAAAACGGCTTTCCCAATTTCCAATGTTTTTATGATTTCTAAGGTTTCAATATCTAATACTTGCACTTTCTCATTGTTTGGCAATGCAAAATTAACCCACATTTGTCGTTGATCGGGACGAACTCTAATAAAAATCGGCTGTCCAGAAACCGGAATTCTTTTAATTTCCTGCCATGTTTTCTTATCAATGACGACTATTTCATGACGACCCACTGCTGGAACAAATACATAATCTCCTGCAATTCCAAAACCTTCTAAATGTGGCATCTTAAAAACAGGCAGTTTCTCATCTTCTTTCTTTAAAGTTGAAACAATTTTTTGAACCCCTTTTTCTATGTGCCACAAATCCAATAACGCTAATCCATCTTCTCCAAATAAACCTGCAATATAATAGCGTCCTTCATTTGAAATAAGCGCGTCATAAGGTAATTTTCCTATATTTGAAAATTTTTGAACTTGAGGCATTTTAGGATTTTTTGCATCAATGACCCAAATTTCGTTTGCTTCAAAGACACTAGTTACAAATTTTTGATTGGACGCATCAACTAATCCAACGGTTTTAGAGGTTTGATGTTGCTCACCGTAAATTGCGGGAATATCGGCAAGTTGTTCTAAGGTTTCTGCATCAAATAATTTCACGCCGCCCGGGGTATAATTTGAAACTGCAATGATTTTACCATCTTGAGAAATTGCACCCCCAATACTATTTCCTGACTGTATGATTCTTTTGACAATTTTTGATTCTAAAATATCAATTTTTGTTAAACCGCCATCGCGTCCAAATACATAAGCAAATCGTTCATCACGAGAAAAAACAACTGAGGCGTGTGACAAATCCCCCAATCCTTCGATTTTTGAAAGGATTTTCTTATGGGTTGTTTCTATGATTAAAATCGAACCCGTTGCGCGTTCAATTACCACTCCTAAATCGCCCGTTCCTCGCAGTTCGTTTGCAAAAGTTAAAAGGGGAAATAAAAGAAATGAAATAAAAAAGAAACGAAACATAAGTTATTTTCCTTGTCGTAACATTTGAATAATGAAATCAACTTCTTCTTCTGTTAATAAAGATTTCCACGCAGGCATCGCCGTATTGGGTTTGCCGTATAAAATAATGGTTTTCAAATAGTCATTTGTTTTATTAATTAAGGCTTCTGATGTTAAAGGCGTTCCTAAACCACCTTGCAAGGTCATACCATGACAAGAACCACAATCTTGTTCTAAAAACGATTTCAATTCAATTTGACGCGGTGTAGAAAGCGCATTTGCAATCGTTGTGATGATGAGGAATAGAAATCCAATTATATGGTATTTGTTCATATCAAAAAAATGGGGGGACAAATGCCCCGCCAAAGGTAGAATGCTTGCACCGATGTTTTGGTACAAACAGCCGCGTTAGTAAAAAGTTTCTCTGAAAATTATTTCAAAGAACATTAGTAAATATCGTGAACGGTGTTATACACATTGAATTTACCCGTTGGCGTAACAATGCGGTCATCTTTAATGACTTTCTTTAACTTACGGGTTTTATCATCAACGATAACAATAGCGGATTTTTGCTCTTTTCCATTCCACACGGAGAACCAAACTTCATCACCATCTTTGTTATATTCTGGTTGAACAACGCGCTTAGGACCTTCACCCACATCAGCCCACTCTGCAATTGGAAGAACTTCAAATCCTTTCTCTAAATTATTTATATCAAAAACCGCCACCGATTGGCTCATTTTTGCATCAGGATTTAATGCCGTATCGACATATAAATTAGTGGATTTGGGATGGGTTTTAATAAATAAAGAACCGCCGCCTTGTCCTTTCAAACTTCTAACCACTTTCCAAGCATTATCTTTATGCCCTTCAGGATCAGTTCCAATCACAGAAATACCTTCATCGCCCAAATCACTGGTTGCCCATACGGGACCAAACTTAGGATCGGTAAAGTTTGCTCCACGACCCGGGTGAGGAACTGCGCCCACATCAACTAATGCAGCGAGTTTGTCTTCTTTTGAATCAACTACGGCAATTTTGTTTGATTTGTTTGCCGCTGTTAAGAAATAACGTTGAGTAGAATCCCAACCGCCATCATGTAAGAAACGCGCCG
Source organism: Pseudomonadota bacterium (assembly GCA_041161065.1). Taxonomy (GTDB): domain Bacteria; phylum Pseudomonadota; class Gammaproteobacteria; order Beggiatoales; family Beggiatoaceae; genus DYRG01. The sequence goes on from JBEAVE010000010.1 coordinate 35,587, forward strand.
CCCCAATAGTGGTAATTTTCATATTCTCTAAATTAGAATAATCTACCATCAATACTTGCCCTGTTTCTTTAACGTTCACAATAAACTCAGGGTGTTCATGAGAGGCTACAATAGCGGCAACCCGGGGTTCAGGATGGTATTCTTGGGTATCAACGGTCATACCGCGCGTAGAAACAATTTTCAAAGGTTCTAAAGTGTCCCCATTCATCACGACAAATTGAGGGGGCCAATACGTTCCAGCAATCGCGTATTTATCTTCCCAACCTTTATATTTCGAGGTTTCAACTGAACGCGCTTCTAATCCCACTTTGATTTCTGCAACGTTATCGGGTTTCTCCATCCATAAATCGATCAAATTGATTTTTGCATCACGACCAATGACAAATAAATAACGGCTCGATGCAGAAAGCCGAGAAATATGCACGGCATAACCCGTTTTAACGATATTAATGATTTCTTTGGTATCGCCATCAATTAAAGCAACTTGACCGGCATCTCTTAATGTTACAGAGAAAAGATTATCTAAGTTAATTTTGTTCATCTTTTCTTTAGGACGTTTCTCTGCGGGAATTAAGACTTTCCACGTATCTTTCATTTCTTTCAAGCCGTATTCTGGCGGAGTAGGGGGTTCGTGTTGTAAATAACGCGCCATCAAATCCACTTCTTCATCGCTTAATTCACCGGAAGTTCCCCAGTTTGGCATTCCGCCCGGTGAACCGTATTTAATGAAGGTTTTCAAATACTCTGTGCCGCGCGCTAAGGTAATGTCGGGGGTTAAAGGTTTGCCGGTCGCACCTTTTCTCAACACCCCGTGACAGCCTGCGCAGCGTTCAAAAAAGATTTGTTTTGCTTTGGTGAATTCTTCGGGGGTAATGGGCGGAGCTTTGGCTACTTCCGCTTGTTTAGCGGCTTTGGGGTCAATCGCACTGGGTGCAGCTTGGTAATTTTTTTCGGTTTGAGTTGCTTTGTCAGCGGCTTTTTTGTCGTCTTTGGCGGCTAAGACATTGGTAATTGCCAACGATAAGGTGGTTGCTACAAAAACGCATGAGAATTTGTGTACAATAGGTTTCATGGGTGAGGACTCCTCCGAGTGAATGACGTTTGAAAACAATATTGATAAGGTTGTCAAACCTAGTTTCCTCGACCAGTCCTCAACCCTCATTGACGTAAGTCAAACAACTTTTTTGCTTGATCTTGATCAAGTTTTATAATTCAAAGCATAGAAAATATCGCAGGAGGAAAATGTCATGAGTAATACCGCTGAAATTAGAACAAATTTAATTAAAAGTTTAACGGTGCGTGATTTGCGAAAACTTGCAAAATATTTTGGAATTGAATGTGAATCTTCAACAAAAAAAGATCAATTAGTTAAAATAGTTATGAATTCAGACATTAGAGTATATGAAATTGCAAATACTTGGAATGAAGCGCAAGTTAAAGAGTTTTGCCAACAAATTGGCATGGATTCGGTTGGAAGAAAAAATACCTTATTAAAAAAACTGCCTGCATTTCTAAATGAATCAGAAATTATTAGAGAACCCATTGAAAAGAAAAAGCCCGATTTACCGCCTGAAAATTTTGAAGAACTAAAAGAATTAGAACAATTTATTAACCAGTTAGTTTTATTAGGAAAAATAGAAATAGGAAAAATCAATCGTGGATTTTGTGCAGCTTGTAGCAAAATGCACGCAAAAAGATGGTTTAACTTTACCGATCAAGAAGCCTCATTTTATATTTGTCGAATTGGTTCTCCAACGGTGATTATTCGTCGCGGAGAAAATTACGAAAATCTAACCACAGTTGAATTTCTCCACAAATATAAAAATCCTGATCTTGATAAAGAAAAACAAACCTATCAATTACTCTTACAAAAATATGTTGAAGTGAGTAATAATCCCGATTTGAAAACAGAAATCGCAAACTTGAATTCAACTGATTTAAAATTCGTAGATTTAACCAGTGAACAATCTCGAAGTTCAGGGGCAGCAGTGACGTATTTTGGAAATACGTTGAATAATATTTGGACATTTCTCAAAACAGAAGAAGCCGATCAAATTCTCCGACACGTTCCTGTTGTTTATACGGCAATAAAATTAGGGCAAACTTTTGAAGCCTATAGAAATTTTCAAAATACCACGCCCGATTCTGAACAAAGCGTCAAGGTATTAGAACAAAGTAAAGATTTTTCAGAAATATCAAGTGTTTTCAATTACATTGCCGTGACATTGAGTTGGACGCAAGCCATTGATTTAGATTTATATGCGTTCTATCGTGCAAAAGATGGCAAGATTGGAGAAATCTTTTATGATAACAAAGGCAGTTTAAGAAACTTTCCTTTTATAAAATTAGATGGAGATTCTGGGATTGGAAATACGGGAGGTGATAATGAAGAGAATTTAATTATCACCTCAATTTCAGAAATGGATTATATTTTAATTGCTGTCAATATTTATAAAGAAAAAGGGTTCTTTTCATTTTTTAAGAAAGAAGATAGTTTTGCTCGTTATGATGGAAAAATTTTAGTACAACCAGATATCAAACAACCTGTTGAAATTCCTCTCTCTTCTCCTGAAAGTGGCGAATGGTGTGTTGTCGCTGGCATTGATAATCGTGGAGAAATCCCAAGAGTGTTAAATATCAATTCGGTTGAAAAGAAAAAGCCTGATTTGAAACAGTGGAACTTTCCTACCTAGATTCTTATGATAGTTGATATGCGCCGTCTGGCAGTTATTTTACATGATGCTCTAATGGTAATCATTGCGGGGTTGCTTGCGGTGACGGTGCGCGTGGGATTTCAACTCGATGCGCTCGACGCGAATATTTGGCAAGCTATCCCCTTGATTTTAATCACACAATTACCTGTTTTTTGGTATTACGGGCTTTATCAAAGCATTTGGCGATTTGCGAGTTTGCCCGATTTGACGCACATTGCAAAATCCTCCGTTATTGGGGCATTAGCCATTGCTGCTATGTTATTTCTTTTTAACCGCCTACATTTCATTCCACGCACTGCTTTTGTGCTATATCCTTTCTTTCTGGGATTTCTTTTAGGAATGCCACGTTTGTTCTATCGATTATGGAAAGAACATTCTCTACGTTATGTATTAGATTCTCGCTCACCCAAACGTACGTTAATCATTGGAGCTGGACGCGCGGGAGAAATGTTAGTTCGTGATATGTTGCGCGATGGTGAATATTTATTGGTAGGATTAGTCGATGATAACCCCAAATTACACGGCGCAAAATTACAGGGTGTTCCCATTTTACACGGCGGAATTGAACGCTTATCTGCATTGGTTCGCAAATACAATATTCAACGTTTAATTATTGCTATTCCTTCTGCAAGCGATGCCCAAATGCGCCGTGTTGTCGAGTATTGTGAGCAAACTCAGCAACCTTTTCTTACCCTTCCTAAACTCAGTGAATCTCCCACCACATCGCTTTCTCAATTACAACAAGTTTCTTTAGATGATTTACTCGGTCGTGAAAAGGTAAAATTAGATTGGAGTATCATCGAAGATCGTTTGAAAAATAAAACCGTTTTAGTAAGTGGCGGCGGCGGATCAATTGGTGCAGAATTATGCCGACAAATCGCCTCGTTGAAACCCCAAAAACTAATCATTTTAGAACGCTGTGAATTTAATCTTTATCAAATTGAACAATCTCTGCAAAATATTTCTCCAGAAACCCCTTTACATATCTATTTAGGCGATGTTGGAGATTCCATTCGTGTTAAACAAATTTTGAGCATTCATCAACCCGATGTTATATTTCACGCCGCCGCTTACAAACACGTTCCTTTATTACAACACCAAATCCGTGAAACCGTTAAAAATAACATTTTGGGCACGCAAACCTTTGCGGAATTAGCGGTTGAACATAATGTGCAAAGTTTCGTGTTAATTTCTACGGATAAAGCGGTTAATCCGACAAATATTATGGGGGCGAGCAAACGTATTGCAGAATTGTTTTGTCAGGCATTAAATGAGCGTTCAAAAACACGTTTTATTACGGTTAGATTTGGAAATGTTTTGGATTCTGCAGGAAGCGTTGTTCCTCTGTTTCGTCAGCAAATTGCACAGGGAGGACCTGTAACCGTTACACACCCCGAGATTACCCGTTATTTCATGACAATTCCTGAAGCCTGTCAATTAATTTTACAAGCAGGGGCAATGGGTTACGGTGGTGAAATTTTTGTTTTAGATATGGGATCGCCCATTAAAATTCGTTATTTAGCGGAACAACTTATTCGTTTGTCGGGAAAAATCCCCGATAAAGAAATTCAAATCATTTATACGGGTTTGAGAGCGGGGGAGAAACTGCATGAGGAACTTTTCCATTCTGAAGAGGAACAAATGAGTCGAACTCGCCATAGCAAAATCATGTTAGCTGCTTCTCGTTCAGCCGAGTGGAATAATTTAATAACGCATTTGAATAACTTAAAAGAAGCCTGTGAAGAACATAATGAAATAGAAATCCGCCGCTTATTAAAAAGATTAGTCCCAGAATTTCACGAAGATCAAATATCCAGATGATTATATTGAAAAAAATCCTATTTCGTAATTTTCGATGGGTTTATCTTGTGAGTGGTTGGTTGCGGCAACGGCTCACGCCGGCGGGTTTGTTGGTGTTGGGCGCGATGACGACGGGCGCGGTGTTTGGATTGGATACTCGAAGAACCTTTGCTTATCAATTATTTACGTTAGGGCTGGCGTTATTATTGATAGGTTTTTTGGGGAATCGTTTTTTTAGGATTTCCCTACAAATTACCCGCCAAATGCCGCGTTATGGCACAGTCGGCGAACGGTTATTTTACACGCTTGAAATACATAATCCAACAGATAAAATGCAAATAGGATTACAAATTCGTGATGAATTTCAACGACATCTACCGACATTTTTAGAATTTAACGCCCTTTCACGCCAAAAACGCCATCACAACCGTTTTGATCACTATATTGGTTATCCGCGTTGGGTGATGTTAGCGCATAAAAATCGTGGTGGATCAAATGAATGGCAAGATTTACCGCCGTTGCCTGCGCGTTCAAAAATAGATGTCATTTTATCATTTAAGCCGTTGCGACGCGGTTATGTGGATATTTCAAATGTAATGATTGCGCGCCCTGATCCGTTTGGGCTGTGTCGGGCGATTCGTCGGCTGGTATCTCCCGCTAAGGTATTGATTTTACCGATTTTATATGATATTCCGTTATTTAATTTGGCGGGTTCTCGCAAATATCAGATTGGCGGCGTGCAGTGGGCAATGTCCGTAGGAGACTCAGGGGAATTTTCGGCACTGCGTGATTATCGAGCGGGCGATTCACCGCGTTATATTCATTGGAAAAGTTGGGCGAAGCGCGGCAAACCCATCATTAAAGAATTCACCGATGAGTTTTTTGTTCGCCATGCTTTAATTTTAGATACCTTTGCCAAACCAGAGCAATTAGAAAGATTTGAAACCGCTGTTTCTATCGCAGCTTCTTTAGTTGGAAATTTAACCACTCAAGACACTTTATTAGATTTAATGTTAATTGGTGAACGTTCCTTTTGTACTACCAGCGGACACGGCGTTGGACAAGCCACTACATTATTAGAAATTTTAGCTTGCGTGAAACCCTCTTCTCACACTTTTGATCAATTATATCCTCTCGTTCAACAACACGCCGCCGCAATGAGTGGTTGTGTTTGTGTTCTTCTTGATTGGGATAAAGAACGGCAGGATTTTGTGAAATGGTTACAACATTTGAATTTACCTTTCCGTGCTTTGATTGTTGGGGTTTCTACACCTCAAGATTATATTTATTATCCAACCTGTCATTTCCTCTCACTTACAAATTTACCACAACAATTAGCTATATTGACTTAACACGATGAATAATAAACTTAAAAATCCATTACCAACCCCTGATGATGCAGCTATTTTGCATAGCAATCAATTAAAACAAGTCATCATTGATCAAATAAACCATCATGGGGGGAGCATTTCTTTTGAACAATTTATGCACGCTACCCTTTATACAAAGGGGTTAGGTTATTACAGCGCAGAGCTTAGAAAGTTTGGAAAAATTGGTGATTTTGTAACCGCCCCAGAAATCTCACCTTTGTTTTCACGTTGTTTAGCACACCAATGTCTTCAATTATTTGAAAAAGGCGACATTTTAGAATTTGGAGCGGGCAGTGGAGAAATGGCTTTAGGGATTTTAACAGAATTACAATCTTTACATCAATTACCTACCCACTATTTTATTGTAGAAGTGAGTGAAAGTTTAAAGGAACGCCAACGCACAAAATTGCAGAATTTCAAATCCCAAGTGATTTGGTTAGATCAATTGCCAGAACAATTTGAAGGCGTGATTTTAGCAAATGAAGTTTTAGATGCGATGCCAGTCAGAAAATTTCAAATCGGCAAAACAAAAGAAATTCTCGAAAATTTTGTAACCGTTAGAAATGGTCAGTTTGAATGGATTTTGAAACCTGCCGATTCATTATTAGAAACCGCTGTTAAAGATTTGAATATCGATTTTCCTCCCTATTATTCCTCTGAAATCAATTTATTTTTAAGTTCTTGGATTCAAAGTCTTGGAGAAATGCTTAAAAAAGGCGCGATTCTTTTAATGGATTATGGTTTTCCTCAAAAAGAATATTATCATTTGCAACGTGATCAAGGTACATTAATGTGTCACTATCGACATTATGCGCATGACGATCCTTTTTTCTATGTTGGTTTGCAAGATATTACGGCGCACGTTGATTTTACAGCGATTTCAAATAGCGCACAACAAGCGGGTTTAGAGATGTTGGGCTACACTTCTCAAGGAGATTTTTTATTGCAAGGGGGATTATTGAATTTGCTATCAAATTTTGAGGAACTTCCTTTGCAGCAACGTTTAACTTTTGCTCAGCAAATTAAACAACTCACTTTACCTCATGAAATGGGTGAATTATTTAAGGTGATTGGGTTAAGCAAAAACCTAAATGTTCAATTGCCCGCGTTTAGAAACAGTCGTTTTTTAGGGTAGGATTTGTAGGTTAAGAAATATTGAATAGTTGGCGGGCGATTGAAATAAATTCAACGTCATTATTTGAGCCCGCTTGGCGAAGTTGCACGAAGGGTTCGTGTAATAAAGTGTTGGTTAAACGGTGCGCTACAAATTGTAGGACTTCCTCTGAAGATTTACCGTTTTTAAGCATTTGATGGGCTTTGTCGAGGATTTGTTGTTGAACGGTTTCAGCTTGATTTCTAATCGCGCGAATGGTTTCAACTGAACCCAAGGATTGCACCCAACTCATGAAATGATCGACTTGGGTATCGATGATTTCTTCGGCTTGTTTGGCGGCTTCAGCGCGCGACCGGCGATTTTCCTCGATCACCCCCTGCAAATCATCAACCGTGTACAAATACACATCATCAAATGTTGAAATCGCGGGATCAATATCTCGAGGAACAGCAATATCCACCATAAACATCGGGCGGCGTTTGCGGGTTTTGAGGGCATCTTTGATTTGTGGGGCGCGCAAAATGTAATCGGGACTTCCCGTCGACGAAATCACCACATCGGCTTCTGCCAAATGTTCAGCAATTTCAGGAAGTGTAATGGCGTATCCTCCAAATTGTAATGCTAAATGTCGAGCACGTTCTAAGGTTCGATTAGCGATAATCATGCGCCCTAATTGCGAGGCGTGCAAATGGCGAGCAGCTAATTCAATGGTTTCTCCCGCGCCGATTAATAGGGCAGTGTGCGGTTTTAAATCCCCAAAAATTTGTTGCGCTAAACGGACGGCAGCAAATGCCACAGAAACCGGACTTGAACCGATGGCAGTATCTGTTCGGATTTGTTTGGCGACATTAAAACTGTGTTGAAATAATTTGCTCAATAATTTGCCCGATGCGCCGTTATCTTGCGCAATTTTGTAGGCTTTTTTGAGTTGTCCGAGAATTTGCGGTTCACCCAACACCAGCGAATCCAATCCGCACGCCACGCGCAGCAAATGTCGAACGCAAGCGGTCGCCGAATGAAAATACAGCAGCGGCGTTAATTTTTCGCGGGGCATCGAGTGATATTCACTAAACCAATCAATGACATATTTATTATTGTCGCGGATACTGCAATACAGTTCGGTTCGATTGCAGGTCGATAAAATCACGGCTTCTTGAACGTGCGCATCGTGTTTGAGGGCGCGCAACGCCTCAGGTAATTGCGATTCTGGGAAACTCAATTGTTCCCGAATATCCACAGAAGCAGTGGTATGATTAACGCCAAAAGCAAATAATTCCATAAAAATCGACGGTGTGACAGCCCAAAATGGATTATTATAACGGTTTCCCCAACATAAAATCCCCCGTTGGCGTTATTTAAAGGTGAGAATTATCGTGTTTTATGGTCGTTTGTTGATGTTGAGTGTTATCGGAAGTTTATTGGTGAGCTGTGCAACGAAACCCGCTGTGCCGCCGCCGCCCGTCGAACAAGAAAAACCCGCCGATCCGCCCGTCGAACCCGCCGCCCCAACAACCGCCAAACCTAAAAAACCGCCTTCTTTCGCGCCCGCGTTCGATTCGCCCGAACAAGCCGCTTTGTATCAAGAAAGTTTTTACAAAGTCATTGCGGGAGAATTGGCGGGCTTTCGCGGACACTACGCCGATGCCGCGTATGCTTTTTTTGAAGCCGCCCAATTGACCGTCGATCCTCGACTGGCAGCGCGCGCGTTTAAGGTCGCTTTGTACGCTAAATTGCAGGAATTAGCCCTTTCTTCCGCGCAATTGTGGATCGCGCTCGCACCCGATGATCCCGAAGCCCAACAAGCGATGGTCGCCGCGTCTTTGCGCCAAGGCAACGCCAACGATGCCTCCTATTACATCGAAAATGTTTTAAGCGACACCGCTAAAATGTCCGAACAACAATTGAATTTGCTCCTCAATATGTTGAGAAAAGGGGCAGATCAAAAAGCCGCCGTTCAAGTCATGGAAAAACTCGCCGCTCAACGTCCCAAAGATGTTGGGGTTTTGTATTTGTACGCACGGATTTTAATGGGTGCAAAACAAAATGAAAAAGCCGTTGAAGTTTTAGAGAAACTCGTTAAAATTGATCCCCATTACGCGCAAGCAACTCCTTTGTATGCAGAACTCTTACAAGACTTAAAACAAGGGCAGCGCGCCGAAGACTTTTTATATGATTTGTTACGCGATAATTCGAAAAATAAAGAATGGCGCAAATTATATGCAAAAATCTTGATTAATAACAAGAAAATCTATCAAGCCGCCGATCAATTCAAAGTATTATTGGCAGAAACACCTCATGATCATGAATTGCTATATGCGTTAAGTTTGCTCTATTTACAAGAAAAGAAAACCGCAGATGCACAAGAATATTTGAACAAAATGCTCGAGGTAGCAACCTTAGAAGAACAGCGTAATGTGGCGCGCTTTTTCTTAGGACAATCTGAGGAAATGGCTAAAAACAATGATGCGGCGATTAAATGGTATGAACAAGTTAATGCGGGGCGATATTATTTTGATGCAAAAACCCGTTTTGTGGCGATTTTAGCCAATCAAAATAAATTAGAGGAAGCCTTAGAACGGATCAAATCTATTCAGGTTACAAGTCCAGAAGACGAAGAAATCGTGGTTAAAATAGAAGGCGATTTGTACACGAAACAAAAACGTTATCAAGATGCTTACGAAGTCTATGATCGGGCGTTGGAAAATGACCCCGAGAATTTAGATTTGTTATATTTGCGGGGTATGGCGGCGGAACGGCTGGATCGATTGGATTGGTGCGAACGAGATTTGCGGCGGGTTCTTTCGTTAGACCCCGATAATATTGAAACCTTAAATGCTCTCGGTTATACTTTGGCTGATCGCACGCAACGCTTTGAAGAAGGGCTGGTTTTAGTGCAAAAAGCCCTCGATTTGCAACCCGACGCACCTCACATTTTAGATAGCATGGGGTGGGTATTGTTTCGTTTGCAACGTTACGCGGAAGCCGAGTATTATTTGCGCCAATCTTACAAATTGCACCCCGATCCGGAAGTCGCCAGCCATTTGATCGACGTGCTCTGGGCAATGAACAAGCCGTCCGACGCGCGCCAGTTTTCAAATGAAGCACAACAAACTTTTCCTCAAAATGAAACCCTTCTCAATCAACAAAAAAGACTAGGCTTATGAAAAAACTCCTCTTTTTAGCGACGATATTATTTTTGCACGGCTGCACGCATTTACCGCTCGATCCCGAAGTCGACGCGCGGTGGCAGGCACAACATAAAAAACTCGGAAAATTAAGCACTTGGACATTATCGGGCAGTGTCGCCGCCCACACAGCAGACAACGGTTGGAATGCGCGGGTGTTTTGGCAATATCAAAATACTCACTATACACTTGATTTACAAGGACCTTTGGGGCAAGGCGCATTGCAATTGGTGGGCGCACCCGACGGCGTGACACTCACCACCGCCGATCACAACACCTACCGCGCCGCCACCCCAGAATTGTTGTTGGAACACCACACCGATTTGAAATTACCCGTCAGTTATTTGCGTTATTGGCTATTGGGAATGCCGCTGCCCGATCATGACATTGATGAACTTGAAGTGAATGAAGAAGGCTATTTGGACGCTTTGCAACAAGCAGGTTGGCGCGTCGATTATCAATCTTATCAAGAGGTTGAAGGGGAAATTCTGCCCAAAAAGATTCACATTCAAAACAGTGTTTATTCCGCTAAAATCTTTATTTCAAATTGGCAACTTTCCTCCCCTTAAAGAACAAAGCTACGATTGAGAAACGTCATTATTCAGAAATCGCTGATAATGTTGATCGAATAACCGTTCTAAATCATCGATAACTAATGATGTTTCTCGACCTTGCATAATATGTTGCGTCATTAAATGTGACGTTTCATTAAAGAGTTGCCCGCGATCTAACATAGGATAACTGCGCGTTAGACGTTTGATAGCGGCAATAACACTTTCATTATCAGGTCGGGGAATTAAATTGATTTCTAAAAGAGGCGGTTTGTTCTCTAATCGGCTGTGCAAAAACTCTGCAAAATCTAATACACTTTGTTGTTCTGTGGCGGGCAACGCTGAAAAAACTTTCTTTAAGCGTTTTAACATAAAAATACCTCTGTTGTGATGCGTGGTTTTAGCGGGTCATTTGGCGCGATTGATTTTTGCAACGCCCGCTATGTTAGAATGTCACCGTGTTGTCATGTTGTTGTTAGAAAATAGCGTTGCTCTTGATGGATTTAAGGGGGCGCGGCGGGCAAATCCCCCTGTCAAACCGTTGCAAAAAGCCTTCTTGATTCATTTAGAGTCCACCTTTTTTTGAAAAAAATCATTTCATGTCAAATCCTTATATTTTAATTGTCGAAGACGAAGCACCCATTCGAGAAATGTTGCGAATCGCACTCAATCGGGCGGGTTTTAACATCATCGAAGCCGCCGACGCACAACAAGCACACGCGCATATTTTTGAACAATTGCCCATGTTGATTTTATTGGATTGGATGTTGCCCGCGACAAATGGCATTGAATTCGCCAACCGATTGAAAAAAGACAATTTTACAAAAGATATTCCCATTATTATGCTCACCGCCAAAACCGAAGAAGCCGATAAAATTCGCGGATTAGAAATCGGTGCAGATGATTATATAACGAAACCGTTTTCTCCCCGTGAATTGATTGCCCGCATTAAAGCCGTGTTGCGCCGCGCCGCGCCCGATAACGCCGCCGACTGCTTAACGATTAAAAATCTTAAACTTTTTCTCAATGAGCACCGTTTGACCATCGACGATCACGACATTCACATGGGTCCGACCGAATTTCGACTGCTGCATTTTTTTATGACCCACCAAGATCGCGTGTACAGTCGGGCGCAAGTGCTGGATCATGTGTGGGGCGGCAATGTTTACATCGAAGAGCGAACAGTCGATGTGCACATTCGCCGATTGCGTAAGTCTTTGGAAGAACAGGGATATGATAGTTTGGTGCAAACCGTTCGCGGCGTGGGTTATCGTTTTTCTGCCAAAGGTTAAGTTATGTTAAACCTGTGGGTATTTGTGATAAGTCGGATCGGCGGATTGCTCGCAATGGCGTGGATATTGGGCGCGCTGGTCGGCAGCATGACGGGGTGGGCGACGATCTTGTTGAGCGGTTACTTATTGATTAATCTCAGAAATTTGTATCGTTTGAATCAATGGTTGCACGTTCGAAAACTCGATTCGCCCGACGCGCGCGGGTTGTGGGGCGAAGTTTTTTACCAAATCTATCGTTTGCAACGCCGCAATCGCAAACGCAAACGCAAACTCACCGAAATGTTAAGGCGTTTTCAAAATTCTACCGCCGCGATGCCCGACGCGACAGTGGTTTTGAACGCCCAACATCGCATCGAATGGTTCAATAAAGCGGCGGGCACTTTGCTCGGTTTGCAAACATCGCAAGATATTGGCTCTCCAATCAATAACTTATTACGCCACCCCGCTTTCACCCATTATTTACACCGCGATCCGCACACCATCAAAGATACGTCCATCAAAATCCCGTCGCCGCTTAATCCACAGTCCGTTTTGCGAATCCATTTAGTGCCTTACGACACCAGTATGCGTTTGTTAATCGCGCGCGATGTTACGGAAATGCAGCGTTTGGAGCAAGTGCGACAGGATTTCGTGGCGAATGTGTCTCACGAATTGCGCACGCCGCTGACGGTGATCACGGGCTTCATCGAAACAATGCAGGATAGTTTGGCTGAATCCGCACACAAAGAATGGGAATATCCGCTCGCTTTAATGGCACAACAAGCCTCACGAATGCAGAATATTGTCAATGATTTGTTACTGTTATCGCGTTTGGAATCGGAAGTGCCGCCCAATTTGCGCAAAACCGTCGACGTGCCCAATCTGCTCAAAGACATTGTCGCTGCCGCCCGCGCGTTAAGTGGCGATCAAGCCCATTTTTTGGATTTATCCATCGATCAAACTCTGCGCATTTACGGACAGCCCGACGAAATAACCAGTGCTTTTTCCAATCTGGTGTTCAACGCCGTTCGCTACACTCCCGCGCAAGGTCGCATCACCATTCGTTGGTATCATGATGAATATGGCGCACATTTTGAGGTTGAAGACACGGGCGAAGGGATTGATGCGCAACATCTTCCGCGTTTAACCGAACGCTTTTATCGGGTCGATGTCGGACGGTCGCGCAATCACGGCGGCACGGGGTTGGGCTTAGCCATCGTCAAACACGTCCTCCAACGCCACCACGCCAAACTCCACATCCAAAGCCAACTCTCCAAAGGCAGCCTCTTTTCCTGCACATTCCCCCCCGCCTCGATCGCCAACTAACATATCACCACCGATATTTTTTCTCACCATAATCCCTCAATCACTAAGCGGCAAAAAAATAAAGTGGAATTTGGATGGATAGAGGGGGTATTATTGTGAATTAAGGCACTTCTAATCATATATTCATGAATTTCTTCCCATAAATGGGTTTCCCACAAGGTTTCCACCCAAACATCTTTTACACCCTTCGCATATAACATAGAATGGTGAGTTCTTGACCAATAATATCTGCAAACCATTTTTTGGGCTTTTTATGCACGTTCATTCTTGTTATTGTGCAGACGGAAATGGCAATGGGTGTGGGGTTTTTTGCGCAAACACCAAAACAATTATGCGATGGGTGGTTAAAGTTACCTTTCTAGCCACGATTGGAGTTGATGAATTTTTCGCTAAAATTGGTGGTGGTATAAAGCTGGGTAATCGGGTAAAAATTAAAGGGTAGCAAGATAGTAGTCGATAAAACAAAGAATCGCTCGCAAGAGTTCGTCGGCTTTCAACCATTGACATACTTCAAAACCACTCATGCCCGACATATGAATATCCAATAAAATCAATTGAGGAAATGAAATGGGAAACAAAAATACAAATGAATTATTGATTGGAGTGGTGCCCGGGGCCGGACTCGAACCGGCACGATGTTACCATCGAGGGATTTTAAGTCCCTTGCGTCTACCTATTTCGCCACCCGGGCGGGTGAAGTGCTACTATTGATTGTGCTGCTAGAAAAGATAAGGCTGAGGTCGGAATCGAACCGGCGTACACGGCTTTGCAGGCCGCTGCATGACCATTCTGCCACTCAGCCATACTACGTCGTCGTTCTAAATCAAAATGGAGCGGGAAAAGGGACTCGAACCCTCGACCCTAACCTTGGCAAGGTTATGCTCTACCAACTGAGCTATTCCCGCTTGTTTGAAGTGCGCATTTTAACCACTTCGTTTCAACTCGTCAAGTATTTTTCTAAACTTTTTTCATTAAAGAAATTGTTTGAAAACAACCATCACGCGACAAGCCTCAAATTATAGCCAATCTTTTCGCTTCGCACAAGTCATTAATCAAACATTTTTCGCATTTAGGTTGGCGAGCGGTGCAAGTATAGCGTCCGTGTAAAATCAACCAGTGATGCGCATGAAGCTGATAATGCTTGGGAATACAATCGATTAAGCCTTTTTCAATGTCTCGAACAGTCCTGCCGTGCGCCAAACCGATGCGCTGTGCGATGCGAAAAATGTGCGTATCGACCGCAATAGTTGGCTCATTAAAAAGGGTATTCAAAATAACATTTGCGGTTTTTCGTCCCACCCCCGCCAATGCTTCTAAATCTTTTCTATTATCAGGGACTTGACTGTGATGTTGTTCGATTAGTTTTTCGCACATTTTGATAATGTGGGTCGCTTTTGAGTTATATAACCCGATGTTTTTAATATAGTTTTTGAGGTTTTCTTCGCCCAGCGCGAGGATTTTTTCAGGCGTGTTTGCCACCGCAAATAAGGTTGGCGTGGCTAAATTAACGCTTTTGTCGGTTGCCTGCGCGGACAAAATCACCGCCACCAACAATTCAAACGGCGATTGATATAGCAATTCGGTTGTTGGGTGGGGATTTTGAGTTTGAAATCGCGCAAAGATTTCTTCACAACTGATTGAATTCATACATTAAATATAATGTTGTTGGCGAATGGCGGCTAATAAACCTTGAGAAGCGGCTGCCGTCAAATCTAATACCCGTTCAAATCCTTTTTCTTCCCCATAATAAGGGTCAGGAACTTCTTTCAAATGGATTTCTGGTGCGTATTCTAAAAACAGTTTTATTTTGCTGAATTCATTAACTGGACAACTATTTTTCAACGCAAACAAATTTGCCTGATCCATGGCTAAAATGTAATCAAATTCTTTGAAATCAGATTGAGAAACTTGACGCGCCCGTTGTTTGCTCAAATCGATACCACGTTTCTTTGCAGCACTTTGACTTCTTAGATCAGGTTGTTCTCCGACATGATAAGCGTGCGTTCCCGCTGAATCGATAAAGATTTTTTTTTCTAAACCCGCTTCTTTTACGACCTTTTCAAATGTACCTTGCGCGGTTGGCGAACGACAAATATTTCCCATACATACAAATAAAACTTTAATCATCTTTCAATCCTCAAATGTTATTGTAAAAGGCTTTCATTTTCATAGTTAATTAAGTCAATTTCGTCGGGGGTTAATTGATACAAATCATAAACCATTTGATTAAGGATTTGATCGGTGGTTTCAATGTCATTTTTAATGTCTAATAATTTTAAGTGCAAGGTTTTAATGGATTTGAAAATATTAAAATCATCGACAGCTACTTTTTGTTTTATCAGTTCAGCGATCAGTTCTTCTAAAGAAAGTTTCTCGGGATTTTGTAACTTTTTCGATAATTTGCTCACTTTTAAAGCGTGGATTATATAATCATTAAAATCGGTTTTCAAATCCAATAATTGTTGATTGAGTTGTAATAAATTATCAACCCGTTCTACAAAAGGTTGTTGTTCTTTAATTTCCTTTAAGTTTGGCAACGGAAAAGGCTCTAAATATTTTGTTTTAAATCTAAAATAACCACCTCTCAATTCTGTGCCCGTATTTTTAAGGAAAAACCACATTATCCTAGAATTCAAAATTGCCAAATAAAACTTATAACTTTCTTTAACAGATTTTCTTTTTATAAAGCTGTATAGTGTTGTACCATGATAGAAATTATTATTATCATAAGTCATATTTGAACCCAAAGATATTTCTGGTGTTATGATTTTTTCTTGTTCAAATTCTGTAAGGCTTTTCGGATAAATATATAAAAACCAACCTTCTTTATTCATTCTTCCTTTCTCTCTATTTCTTAAAGCGATTTCATTTAATTTCAAATAATCATAACCTTTAGGAAAATGGAGTTGAATATAGTGCGCCGTCATTGGTGTTGCTTTGTTATTGTCAATGAGATAAGGAAAAATCACAAAATAACGGTTTTTCAAATACGCATATCGACTAATATCTTCGCCTTTTAATAACGGTTTCACGAAATCTTTTTCAATTTCTATTATTTTATCTAAAGATTTAGAATAACCAGAAACCAGATTTCCTTGCACAGTTCCTTTAATTAAATAAATATCATCGGCACTGGTTGCAATACCTTGAAATATTTTTGCAAAAACATCTTTAACTGTTAAAGGTTGCAAATAAAGTTTCTCTAAAATTTTGGTGGTATTGCTTGAATTCAAATGCCATTTTTCGTGAGAAAGTTTCTCATAAGAAATGCTTTCAAAGGTATTGAGAGAATTCGTGATATGTTGCGGTTTCAAATGTTGAAAATGTAATAACTGATTCGCTTTTGAAAGCGTTAAAATACAAGTATAAGTGCTCGCATCTTCAAATACCATTTCTGAACCAAAATGCAATAAACTTTCTACCGCCCGATGTTGCACTAAAAATCGTCGAATACCTTCTCCAAATTCAGAAATCAAAAACTTATGCGGTAAAATAAAACCAATTTTTCCCGTTTCTTTCAAAAAAGAAAACCCCCTTTCAATAAACAATACATAAATATCATAATTCTTTGTTGCCGCTTGATAGTTTGTTTGAAAATAATGGGTTTCTTTCTCATAAGTTGCTTTCAAACCTTGCAATCTTACATAAGGTGGATTTCCAATCACTACATCAAATCCACCTTTCTCAAAAATACGCGGAAACATTTGCTGCCAATGAAAGGCTTTTTCTCCCGCAACGGTGGGATCATCAATTAACGAATTTCCACACTTAATATTATCATTTAATGAAATCAATTGACGACGCGGTTTGGCGGTTCTTAACCATAACGATAATTTAGCAATTTCAACGCTTTCTTCATTAATATCAACACCAAACAAATTGTTTTCTAATATACTGTTTTCTAAATCAAAAACCAATGAAGAATTCATCAATTTTGCTTCCAATTCATTTAACCATTTATGCTCGGCAATTAAAAAGGTCAAGGCTTGATTGAGAAATGCCCCACTTCCACACGCGGGATCAACAATGCTCAAATTTAATAACCACGCTTTATAATCCTGTAGTTTCTCCAATAATGCTTTAATCGTTGCTTTATTTGCTTTGGTATTTTTTCTAAAAAAGAAATCCTCTTCTTTCAAATCCCGACGGTGTTTTTCTTGTTGGCATAAAACCCCCAACGTGTTTTCTACAATATATTGGGTAATATAGCTTGGCGTATAGAAAATCCCATCTTTTTTTCTTCTGGTTATTTGAGGACTTTCTATCTCTAATAATTGGATTTCTAGTTCTTCAATTTCCTTTAAACTATGCTCAAAAATATGTCCTAAAATATTGACATCAACTTCACTGTCATAATTATATTTACTCAACATTTCACAGGCTTGTGATAAAACCGCGTCACTGATTTGTAATTGTTCGATCATTTCATCGGGCGCAAATAAGCCGCCATTATAAGCAAAGATTTCAAGTTTCTCACTCTTAAAACCGCTGTTCAAATAATGAAAATATTGCTTAAAATGCGCATACAAAGATTGCTGTGGCGCAAACGGATTTTCTTTAAGTGCTTTCCAAGTATTTAAAACAAATAACACCGCATTGGGCGGTATCAATCCTTTGTCTTTGGCAAAAAAGAGAAATAAAAAGCGATCTAATAATTTTTGGGTTTTCTTAAATAATAAAAGTTTCTCAATATCTGGATTACAGCTCATCAAATTTTGAAACAGTTCTTTTCTAAACATTGAGTATTCTTGATAAAATCGCTTACTAATATCTTCTTCTTGAATTAAAGAATCATTTTTTATTTTAGCAGGTAAATCCGCAAACAACTGATCTTTTTGTAATAATAGAAATAAGACTTTGAAATCTTTTTCTAATAAATTAAACAAATCCCATTCTATAAAATCAACCGCATTATCAATGTACAAGCGAAGTTTCTCAAAATTAGAAATAATCACATAACGACAATCTGGCTGATTGTTTTTATAACCAAATGCTTGCATTTCAATCTTTTTCAAATCGGTTTTTCTGGTATCTTTTAATTCGATAACCGCTTTAACTTTTTTTCCATCTAAAATCGCCCCGTCGGCTTTTTTAGCATCTTTTAAGTTTTTGAATTCTGTGGTTAAATTATAATTTTGATGGGGATTTATCGTATAATCTAAAATATTGACAAACAATTCTCTTAAAAAGCCTTCTTGAAATTGTTCTTCTTTAGCTTCACGAATATTTTGTTGAATGGTTTTATTGTGAAAATAAGTGACCAATTTTTGATAAGCGATTGCAACCTTTTCTAAAGGAAGTTCCTCAAGATATTTGCTTAAAATACGTTGTTGGAAAAGTGCCATTTTTTCTTAACCTTACAAATGATGAATTGTCACCGTTTTCCAATGACGAGAGAAATATTCAGCAACTAGCCGACGATGACAATATTGTGGGCTATTTTCACTACACAATAAACCGCTTTGATGTATTAAGTTTTTATCAAAGGTTTCAATGTGGCGTTGGGTAAGTAATGTAATGAATTGTTCCTCATAAATTTGCCAGTTTTTTTGCTGTTTGTAATGATCAAGAATTATTTTAGTGGGGGCTAATTCTGGCAAATGTAAATAATCGAGCTGACAGATTTCACGGAGAAAGAATTTCAAATCTTCTTTTTTAGTGAAGCCCGCTAATTGAGAACTATTATTCAAGCGAATATCCACCACTCTTTTAATTTGAGATTGTTTAAGTTGTGTGAAGAATTGCTCAGCGGTTTTTTGGGTAAATCCAATTGTAAATATCTCTATCATGCGGCGATTTCTAGTTCTTCCATTTTCTTATCTTGATAAGCAATCCGTTCACCTTGTATTTGATAGGCTTCTGCAAGACATTGTTCTGGGGTTTTAAACATATCATCTTTTGAGATTTTGCAAACCTTTAATAAACGTTCTTCTAATACACGATGACTTTCTAATACACCATTTGCATGAATATGTTGCACAGAGAGTTGTTCTTCAAAAAGATGACGAGAAATTAAAATTGATCGATGGCATTCAAGCGGGTCTTTTTCTGCACACATTAACGCAAGAGTGTAATGTTCCATGCCTTGTTTTACACGAATAAGCCCTTGTTTAAACAAAGATTCTTTTGCTAATAAATCATATTGCACTTTTCCATGATAATAACACTGTGGATTAGAACTTCTTACCCCAAGTTCTTTTCCCAGAAAGACATAAGTTATTCCCGCTGTTGTGAGTGCTTGTTTTAATGATTCATAAGAATATTGAGAAACATATCGACTATAAGGATGAGAACGGACATCTCCTAAGGCTGTAATGTTATATTTTTGTAATAAATCGATAAAAGTTTCTATCGTATGATTTGAATGCCCAATGGTATACAGTATTTTGTCCATCAATAAACACCTCAAATTATTTCTATTAAAGCATGAGGAAAGCTATAAATCCCGTTCACTTGCAACCAATAACATTCCTCTGTTGTATTCGGTTTGTTCCAACATCGACTCAAACCGATTCTCAAATACACTTCCGATTGCGCGTGTAGAAACGCATTTAATTGAGAAAAGTTTTGGTGTTGTTCTATCATATTGTGCGTCGTTAAATCTGTAATGGGGAAGAAACGATAATCCCGTCCAGAACTATCAAAAAAGTTTAGTTTTCCTCCCGTGTTGTAATCATTCTTAATAAACTGCACATAATGCGGATCAACTTTTATAGTAATGATCGATTTGCTCAAAATATGATCGACGGGAATATAACGTTGTTTATAAGGCAAGGATATTTCAAAACCCTTTTCAAGACTGTCGCTCAAATCATTGCTTAAAATAGCTTTAAATTCACTTGTATTGCTCAAACCTTGATATCGAAGACTTTCATATTTTCTATCTTCCCAATGAGGATTGTGTTGGGTTAGAAATGGGGTAAATATGCCCGATAAAATAGCGCGTGGACAAATCCCTAATGTTTGACAATCGGTCTTTTTCAAATAGGGCATGGGTCTAATACATTGACCCGTTTCTTTATCTATTCCAGCAATACAAACAATATCGGGGTTCTTTTCAGAAAATCGAGTTAAATCGGTGACTATTATCTTTTGCATTTTAATGGACACCTAGAAACACAGATAAATCGAAAAAATTACCTGTGTTTTATGGTTGAAAAACTAAATCAAATTCTCAACGCGCAAACGAGTTAATTTGCCGATAATTTCGGGCAAACTTTCAATGCGTTTAATCGCCAGATTCATTTGTTGTTCTTGGACTTTATGAGTAAGAATTGCAATGGTGTTTTGTTTCGCATTTTCGACCATTGGGGGTTTCTGAGAAACCGCATCAATACTAATCCCTGTTTCACTCAAAATCGTCGCAATTCTTGCTAAAACGCCGGTTTGATCATTGGCTTTCATGCGCAAATAAAAACCGGTTTCAACTTCCTCAATCGGGAGAAACTTACTTTTTTGATGAATGGCATCGGGTTGAAATGCCAAATGGGGAACACGGTTCTCTGGATCAACGGTTAAACTTCTTACCACATCAACCAAATCCGACACCACCGAACTCGCCGTCGGTTCAGAACCCGCGCCCGCGCCGTAAAACAACGTCGAACCCACCGCGTCGCCATTCACCACCACCGCGTTCATCACCCCATTGACATTGGCAATTAAACGTGATTCAGGAATTAAGGTCGGGTGAACACGAATTTCTACGCCTTTATTTGAACAACGGGCAAATCCTAAATGCTTGATTCGATAGCCAAATTGTTCTGCATATTGAACATCTTCGCGGTCGATTTTAGTGATGCCTTCGGTGTACGCTGCGTCAAAATTCAACGGCACACCAAACGCAATCGCCGTTAAAATGGTTAATTTGTGAGCTGCATCAATGCCTTCCACGTCAAACGTCGGATCGGCTTCAGCATAACCCAACGCTTGGGCTTCTTTTAATACATCATTGAATTCACGACCTTTTTCACGCATTTCCGTTAAAATAAAATTAGTCGTGCCGTTAATGATCCCTGCTAACCAATTGATTCGATTACCACTTAATCCTTCACGAATCGCTTTGATGATCGGAATGCCGCCCGCGACCGCCGCTTCAAATGCAACGATAACCCCTTGTTTTTGGGCTTCTTCGAAGATTTCATTGCCGTGCAACGCGATTAAGGCTTTGTTGGCGGTGACGACGTGCTTGCCGTTGGCGATGGCTTTTAAGACGAGTTCGCGTGCTCGCGTTGTGCCGCCGATCAATTCCACGACAATTTCCACGTCGGGATTGTTCACGACTTCCATCGGGCGTTCGGTTAAAACGATGCCAGTCGTGCTGCACAGGCGTTTTTTGCTTAAATCTCGCACTGAGGCGTGGGTGATTTTGATACCGCGTCCGGCGCGTCGAGCGATTTCTGAGGCGTTGCGTTGCAATACATTGACAACCCCGCCACCAACCGTGCCTAATCCTAAAATTCCGATTTTAACTGGTTTCATGTTCTAACCCTTTTTCAATAAGTTTTTGATACCACGAACGGCTTGACGTGTTCTATGTGGATTTTCAATCAATGAGAAACGCACATGATCATCGCCATACATTCCAAATCCAATCCCCGGAGAAACCGCGACTTTTGCTTCCGCGAGTAATAGTTTGGTGAATTCTAATGATCCCATATTTTGAAACTGTTCTGGGATTTTCGCCCACACAAACATCGTTGCTTTAGGTTTCTCAATATTCCAACCGGCTGCATTCAACCCATCACATAATACATCACGGCGTTGTTTGTACATTTCACAGATTTCTAAAACGCAGCTTTGATCGCCTTCGAGCGCAGCGATTGCCCCCACTTGAATTGGCGTAAATGTACCATAATCCAAATACGATTTGATCTTCGCCAATGCACCGATTAATGTTTTATTTCCAACCATAAAACCTACCCGCCAACCCGGCATATTGTAACTTTTAGAAAGCGTGAAACTTTCTACCGCGACTTCTTTTGCCCCTTCTATTTGTAAAATCGACGGCGCAACATAACCATCAAATACCAAATCGGCATACGCTAAATCGTGAATGACCCAAATGCCATATTCTTTTGCAATTGCAACCACTTTTTCAAAAAATTCTAATTCAACGCATTGAGTCGTGGGATTGGCGGGAAAACTAATCACCAACATTTTAGGTTTGGGCCACGATTCTTTAATTGCCTTTACAAGTTCCTCAAAAAAATCCACGTTGGGCGTTAAAGGAACGTGACGCACGTCCGCGCCCGCAATAATAAATCCATACGGGTGAATGGGATACGCGGGATTGGGCACTAAAACCACATCACCCGGACCGGTCGTCGCCAATGCCAAATGCGATAAACCTTCTTTTGAACCAATGGTATTGATCACTTCAGTTTCTGCATCTAAATCAACGTGATAGCGCGTTTTATACCAATTTGCCATGGCTTTGCGCAAACGGGGCACGCCTTTCGAATTTGAATAACGATGGGTGGTGGGTTTGCGAGCGGTTTCGACCAATTTTTCAATGATATGCGAGGGGGCGGGCTGATCGGGATTGCCCATGCCAAAATCGATAATATCCTCACCGCGCGCACGGGCTTCGGCGGTTAAGGTTTTCACAATCGCAAACACATACGGCGGCAAGCGATTGATGCGGGGGAAATCGGTATTCATAAAGTCAAAAATCCTTTTAACTTGTCAAATAAAACTTTGTATTATTCACAATTACGCGGCGTTTGTCAGTTATTTGTTCAAAAAAAGTCGCGCCAATATATTAAGGCAATAAAATTGGTGGATTATCTTTGTAAATAATCTCAATATAAATACCCAATATTTCTAACAATTGTTTAATGTGAATTTGATGATCTTTCGCGCTGTAATGAATGTAAATATGCTTTCCATTGCTCAATTTTTTGTAAGCTGACTTAGGATAAGTATTCAAATCGCGTTCATCTTCTTCCACAACGCCTTTTAATGCTTGTATTTTATTCAGTTGCACTAAAGTTTCTGCGATTGCAAAATAAACGCTTTTCCAACTAAAAAAAGCTAATTCTTGATTATGGACTTTTATTTTAACTTGATTTCTACTGGATTCATTTTCTTTAAAATTAGAAATAATCCCTACAAATAAATCGACAGCACTTTCCTGCGTATTTTGTAAAGGTGTTTGAGAAAGTGGTTTTGGTTTATTTTTAGAGGAAAAAAATTGCACCGTTCCATTCAAATAAAAATCGCGTAAGAAATCAAGATATTCTTTGGCAAGTTGTTTTTGATTATGATCGAATTCTCTCTCAATTAAATACTCTAAACCTTCCTCAGTTTTTGCATAAAATTTACTCTTTTTGGAAACCCATGATGTTATATGGATAAGAGAAATTTTTTTTGTCATTTCTTCATGAGCATTTTGCGTGACCCAATTATTTTGATTGAGCAACAAGTTCAAATAATTTCCAAAATAGACTTCGTTAATGTTTAATTCTAATGCAAGTTTTTGTTTGATCGTACCTTTAAGTAAATTATCAAAAAACAACCATTGAATGCCATTAGTTAAAATCGCCCAACGCAGTCCTTTTGCATTCACATAATTAACGGTTTGCGTATATTCTGCGTCACTAAATTCTTTATTTAATGCTTTCACTTCAATCACAAATTTTTCTTGCTCTTCTAAACAAATCAAATAATCAGGTCGCCCCGCCCCTTTGGTATTGGTATCTTGAGGAAAAACCTCCAGTGGATTCCAAATATCGTAATGTAAATCTTGTAAAATTCTTAAAATAATGGCTTGACAAGTTTGTGCTTCGTTCAAATTATTTGATTGCCACACAGAAAGATTGTTTCTAATAAATAATAAAGTATTTTCTATCATTGTTTTTATATCCTGAAATGACAATTTATTGTATTGAAACCTGACAGGCTTTTGATACCTGACCAGGTTTCTAGAGATCAAAAAAAAATTAAAACATTCCACCGCCGGGCATTTTACCTTTCATAGCACGCATCATCTTCATCATGCCGCCTTTCTTGTGCATTTGTTTCATCATTTTCTGCATTTGCCCAAATTGCTTTAATAAACGATTCACATCTTGCACTTGCATTCCAGAGCCTTTTGCAATCCGAACTTTACGCGATGCTCTAATGACATCGGGAAATTTTCTTTCGTGTGGGGTCATGGAATTTATAATCGCTTCCATGTGAATAATCATTTTATCATCGAGCTGGTTCTTCACTTGATCGGGCACTTGCGACATACCGGGCATTTTATCCATAATTCCCGACAAACTTCCTA
The DNA here is from genome assembly GCA_041161065.1 of Pseudomonadota bacterium. GTDB lineage: Bacteria > Pseudomonadota > Gammaproteobacteria > Beggiatoales > Beggiatoaceae > DYRG01. The sequence continues at coordinate 60,190 of JBEAVE010000010.1, forward strand.
CCTTGCGCATTTCTTGGAGTTGTATTCTAAAATCCTCTAAATCAAAGGACTTTCCTTTCTCCATTTTCTTTGCGAGTTGCTCTGTTTTTTGTTTATCGACTTTGCGTTCAACGTCCTCAATTAAACTCAACACATCGCCGTGCCCAATAATTCTCGATGCCACCCGATCGGGATAAAAAGGTTCGAGCGCGGTGGTTTTTTCGCCAACTCCCAGAAATTTAATGGGTTTTCCGGTCAAATAGCGCACCGACAACGCCGCCCCACCGCGCGCGTCCCCGTCGGTTTTCGTCAAAATGACCCCTGTCAAAGGCAAGGCTTCATTGAACGCTTTCGCAGTGTTGGCGGCATCTTGACCCGTCATGCTATCGACGACAAATAAGGTTTCAATGGGTTGGATTGCTTCATGTAACGATTTGATTTCAAACATCATTTCGTTATCAATGTGCAAACGACCCGCCGTATCCACCAACAATACATCGACCAAGCGGCGTTTGGCTTCGGCGATGGCGGCTTGAGCGATGTCGATGGGTTTTTGGGACGGATCGCTGGGGAAAAACTCCGCATGGACTTCTTTTGCAAGGGTTTTTAACTGATCAATCGCGGCGGGACGATAAATATCGCAACTGACAACCATCACTTTTTTCTTGTGGCGTTCTTTGAGCAACCGCGCCAGTTTCGCAACGCTGGTGGTTTTCCCCGAGCCCTGCAAACCCGCCATCAAAATAATCGCCGGCGGCGCGGCACGGAGATTTAATTCGTCGTTTTTATCGCCCATCAACGCGGTCAATTCGTCGCGCACAATTTTAATGAGGGCTTGTCCGGGCGTTAAACTGCCGACCACTTCTTGTCCAACCGCCCGCGCGCGCACTTGATCCAAACACGCTTTCACGACCGGAAGCGCAACGTCCGCCTCCAACAACGCCATTCGAACTTCTCGCAACGCATCTTTGATATTTTCTTCACTTAAACGTCCTTGTCCACGCAAGTTCTTTAACACATTGCTCAATCGTTCCGTCAAATTTTCAAACATAACAACTCCTTTCAACTTAAAATAAAATTAACGCCCTAACGTATAAGAAAAATCCACACCCTGATCCTTATCACCCATTGTCGTTTCAATACCCCATTTTTCATTAATATCATAACGCAAATTAAAGGCTTTTGATTCATCAAATAAACTAAACCCAAAACTTACATACAAATCAGGTCGAACATAACCCCCAATCGATAAAGAACTTTTGGTCGGATCAGCATTAAATGCCGCCCCCGTTACAATATAAGAAAGGATTTGACTTTCTTCAACTTTAGGTTCTGAAAACAGTTCAATCGCAGGATTCTGCGCCGTTCCCGTAATTAAAATCCCCGCCGAATTTACTTTTGGAATATTTTTATCGTGGCGAATATGTCGCACCGCCCGAATATCTAAATTGGGATCATCAACAGGACTATCAATAAATAGAATTAAACCTTGATTAATTTCTAAATCTTGTCCGTATGCTCGATAGCTTCCTTTCTCGATAAAAAATGCACCATTTCCTATAATAAAGTTATTATCTGAATTTTGCTCAAATTCTACCGCTCCTGCTAATTTACTTTCAAACCCAACTACATTTAATTTTATATCGTCGCCTAATCGCACCAAAACTTTTACATTTGTTTGCAATTTTGAAATGTTATTTTCCTCATCATTTTCCTCCCCTATAATAATCACATCGGGAGAAACTGACGAAAGTTTTGTTTTGGGAGGGTGTAAGTCATCGGTTTCTGATTTCTCTAAACGAATGTTAGGAATAATGTTTGCGCTGGGAATATCAACTGTGCCTTTTACATTTAAGGATTCGGGGGTAATATTGACGTTCAAATCAGGTGTTATCAATGCAGTAAATTCCGCTGTATCAATGAGTTTCAAATCTTGACCTACAACTTTAAGTTGAGCATTAAGTGTTTGTAAATTGATTTCACCATAGGTTTGTAATTTTTTATCGCCTATTTGTAATTCAGCATTTAATTGCGCTTGAGTTTCATTGAGTGTTTTTAGGGTTGCATTAATATCGTGCAATCGTGCGCCGATTTCTGGAATTTCTACCGTTCCACCTTCTAAAACAATTTGACCTTCTAACTGTGGTGCGGGTAAATTTCCTTTTATATTCAATTGCATATTTAATTTTCCATCGATATTTTCTACTGACGGTACAAATCCCCCAATAATCCCTAAATCATTAAAATCAACGTGCATTTCCCCATCAATCGGCAATGTATTGGGCAAAGGCAAACGATTGAGTCCAATGATGCGCCAATTTGCATCTAACTTGCTGTTTTTTAATAAGTTTAAGTGTGCTTGCCCCCGCAAACCCGCATTATCAATCAGGGCAGAAATCGTTCCGCCATGATATTGAAATTGCCGCAAATCTTCCGCTAAAATCAAATCGATAGCCCCTTCGCTCAAATCCAAATGGGCTTCACCGCGTAATTGCCCAGTCGGTAAAATCTGTGCTAAAACATGGGCTTGCACCATACCTGTCATTTGACTTTCTTCTGGTAGAAACCCATTTAAGATTTCTAAAGAAGTCTTCGCATTGGTTTCAAGTTGCACGCCTTTTGTTATATCCCAATCTGCTTTTGCACATAAACCAATTCCTTCATGATTTAAACATAAATTGCTCAACATTGCTTTGGTCGGAGAAACCTGCATATTTACCGTTTCTTTTAATTGCCAATCCCCTAAAAATTCGGGAATTGTGAGTAATAGTTTTTGTAATGTTCCTGTCCATTGTTGCTTTTCAAGGTTTAACCCGCCTTGTAATTCACTTTTTATTTGTAAAAATGCAGATTCTAGCTCTAATTTTAAACGATGATTATTTATTTTTCCATCGCTTTTTAAGTTAATGTTTTCTAAGATATTTTCATTATTTTGTTGGAAATTATAACCCTCTAATTCAATAACAAATGGGGCTTTGAGATCAGTGGACGCACGAATATTACCTTGTATTTCTTCTAAAGCATAATTTTCAAACCCTAAATTATAACCTTCAATATAAGCTGTAACACTTTGTGGTTGGATTTCTCCTTCACTTACAAAATGCCCTTCTGCAAAGGGTAATAAAGCCTCTAATTCGGGAATATTTATTTGCCATTTTCCTCCAAATGTTTCTCCATAAAAACCGCTCGCTTTTAATGTTGCATCTCCTGAGTTTAATGTAAAGGTTGGAATTTGATAATGTGCGCCTTTTATCTGAATTTGTGTCGATGCAGAGAAAGGATAATCCAGCAATGTTCCTTTCAATTCATTTAATAATAACTCGGCTTGCAATTGTTCTGTTTTTTGACCTGTTGTTTGTAATGAAAAATCGAGCAATCCATTCCAATCTTTCCATTGCACAGCGGGATTAAAACTCTTTCCATTAATATTTAAATTCCAACTTAATTGTGGCAACCAAAAAACATCGCCAGAAACTTTAAGCTGACCTTGTAAAGTATTAACTAATGAATCTTGAAAAGAAATGCTTGTATTATTACCCTTAGCATTTAATATCAATTGTGTAGAAGGAATCGTTGCACCATTCAAATCAACTTGTCCTTGCAATTGATAGTTTTGAAGATTTCCAGTGGCTTGTAACTGAAGATGTTCTGCTTTTATTTCTGATTGATTGCAATTTAATGGAAAACATAGCAAATTACTCTCTATATTTGCTGTTAAATCAATGGATTGTGGTAATCCACGAATATTTGCTTGTAAATGAGCAGGAACGGGTTCTTGAAATTGATTATTTAGTTGTAAATCGGCAAGGTTTCCACTTATTTCTAAAACACCTTTTGCAATATCTGATTGCCATTGTGTTTTAAGATTTAAAATATGTGGTTTTTGTAATCCCATATCGCCTTGTAATATAGTTTGAAATAAGGGGGTTTTCATCTGAAAATGATCAATATGAAGTTGTTTTTCAAGTTGTGCGGATAATTCAAATAATGATATTTCAAAATCACTTAATTTAATATTTCTTAATCTTGCAATAGGTAATGAAATATTGAAAGGTAATGTTATATCTGGAATATGAGGAGGCTCATTTGTTGTTTGGGTTTGAACAGGTAAGACAATATTGATTTGATTTCCTTCCAAATAAGAGATAGAAAGTGTGTTTTGATGCCAAAACCATTCCGAACAAAGGTGCGCTATATTGATTTGTAATCCATCGGGTTGTTGATAAGTAATGTTATCCGCGCAGAAACCATTTAATAATCGTCCATTCACCTGGTCTATTTTAAGTTGAGGTACAAATTTTTCTACCCATATTGTTACCATTTGTAATCCAGTATTTGAAATGGCTAACCACATTACAAAAGATAAAAATAATGCACATATAATGAAAGAACCTAAAATCAAGCGTCGTAACATTTCTAAAACTCCGGTCCAATAACCAAATGAAACCGCCAGCCACTATCATCTTTTGAAATAGGAAAAGCCACATCCACTCTCACAATTCCAACAGGTGAATGCCAACGTAATCCTGCGCCAATACTTTGTTTTAATTTGATTTTATCAAATTTATTAAAGACATTTCCTACATCAAAAAATACGGCTGAACTTAATGTATCTGTAAAAGCGTGCTCATATTCTACACTACCTGTTAATAGATGTTTTCCTCCAACTAAACTATTTGAATCGCCATTAATCGATTGATACTTAAAACCTCTCACTGTTCTATCACCGCCCGTGCGAAATTGTAAATCTTTTGGTAAATCATTTGCTTTAAGCACATCTAAAATGTTTAAGGTTTCTACATTAGTATAACCTGATTCACCCCTTAAAATAACTTTTCCTCTATTAAAAAGCGGGCGAATTAAAATACCATTCAAATAGGCTTGACTAAAACTTACCGGAGAACCCAATCCTTTTAGAGCCCCTTTCAAAATCAGAGAAACTTTTTCTCCATGACTAATATTTAAAGCATTATCTGCATTGCTATATGTCCAACCTAATTTAGCATAAAGTATTTTGTAATCAGGAGAAAGCGGTTTTAGATTCCAGCCTTCGGTTTCTGCAAGAGCGTTTATTAATTGTTGGTTTGATTCAGAAAATAGTAGAGGTAATAGTTGATATTTTTCTATTAAATAGTTTAAGCCAATCGTTTCATCAAAATGAAAGCTACCTATATTTCTAGGTTGGTGGTAATTCATCTTAAAATGTAAATCCGTTACGCGGGTTTTACCCGATATGGTACTATCTTTCAATGACAAATCACCAGTGGTTAAATCTTCTGCTTTGAAATCTAATGTCCCTTCTAAATAATTTTCCTCTGGTTTTCCTATCGGTGCAATATAACGCATATTTGCTAAATAACGATTTCTATTTTGACTCCAACCAATGCTAGGAACAAAGCGATGACCATAACTATTCAAATAACGAATTGGTGTGTCTAATACAACTCGCAATCCTGTATCTGTGCCATAACCTAATCGTCCACGATAACTAATTTGACGTTGTGGTTTTATATTTATTTCTAAATCAACAAGATATTCCTGATCTTGACGTTTAGTAATGACTTGAACATTCTCAAAATAATCGGTATTTCTTAACGCACTTTGAAAACTTAATAAATGTTTGTGTTGATACCCCTCTCCTGATTGGAAAGGGAGTAAATTTTTAATCACTTGTTCTTCTAAAAAATCTTGATTAATGATTACTTTTCCAAAACGATAACGAATACCGCTATTGAAATGTAAAATAGCCGTTGCTTGATTGGTATTTTCATCGACTTGAACTTGATGTTTAGTTAAGGTTGCTTGAAAATAACCACGTTCTTCTGCGATTTGTAGAAGTTCTTTTTTAGCGGTTTCATACTCTTCATGTTGAAATACCTCACCATATTTGAAAGGTAGTTCTTGAAACCAACGTTGGAAAACCTCATCTTTTAGAGCATCACCGGTAATTTGAATATCAGCATTATTCCAAAGAACGGGATCGCCCAATTCTATTTGAAAAGTAGCTTTCCAAGTGTTCTGTTGATCGGGTAATTTTTCTAAAGAACTTTCTATTTCTACATGATAGAAACCAAAGGGTTGTAAAGCGGTTTCAATTTGTTGAACAGCTTGTTTGTATAAGAGTTTCAGACGGGTAGGAGACAAATGTTTATGAGGTTGAGCAAGTGCCATATTTCCACGCACATTATTCAATAGTTCATCGCTAACACCTTGAATATCAACGATAATCGTCGGTTCTTCACTCCAAACGACATCAGAAACCAAACAAATTATTAAAATACCAAAGAATCGCAGCATAGCAGACCGCCTATCGCCAAAAAAACTATGTATAATAATCAGCTATTTGATAACTGACAAGTTATTTAGGGTAAAAGAACTTTATGAATTTTCCGGTTTCAGAAATGCCAATTGCTTGGTTGTGGATTGCAAATGGTGGGATTATTTTAATTATGTTGTGGGTTATTAGAAACACGCCTTGGTCGCATTTGAAAAATCCCCAAGATGCTCATGTTTTCTTTGCTGCAACATTGATTTTATGGCTTATGTGGCGAATGAGCGTGGGCGTTTTAGCGGGGTTTGAATTTCATTTGTTATTGGTAACAACTTTAACGCTAATGTTTGGAAGAGCAATGGCGAGTTGGGGTGTTTTAATTGCTCAAAGTTTGCTCACATTAGAAGGTAAAGCAGACGGTTTGTCGTTTGGATTAAATATGCTTTGTAATGGGATTTTACCGATTTGGCTAACATGGCTGAGTTATCGCCTTATTGATCGCTATTTGCCACGACATTTTTTTGTTTATATTTTTATGGGTGCATTTTTTACGGGCGCACTAACCATGTTAGCAAATCGTTTAACGGGAATGTCTATTTTGTGGATAGCGGAAGTTTATAAAAATATTCCTAATGATTACATTGCGTTATTACCCATTATGATGTTCCCAGAAGCCTTTAGTAATGGTGGATTAATAACCATTTTAGTGGTGTATCGTCCTCAATGGGTTAGCAGTTTCAACGATGAGCTTTATTTGCGAGGAAAATAAATGAAACTTCATATTAGGAAATAGGGTAGAGATATAAGGAAGGGTGATATAATGTAGAAATTTAGAGGGAAGTAGAGAGGAGAAAAGAAACGAGATGTCGTGATTGTGATAGTTTAGAATTAGTGAAAAAGGGGTCACAAAAATACGGGGCAGTGGTATAAGTAGCGAGTGATGGTCTTTATATTTCAATTGGTTAGCTCAAAATTTCACCCAACTTTATACCGCTACCGTATTAGAAATATAATTATAGAGAAACTTCAGTTTTCGGTAGAAAAGATTCAAATAGAAAATGTTAAATATGAAAATAATAAAATAGCAATTGATGTTAGTGTTCGTTTCATTTCTAATCCAGAATCAGAAAAAGAAAACTCTAAACAATTTAAAATAAAAGAGGAATAAAATCATGGCGTTGGCAGTGGTTCATAGTCGAGCACAATGTGGGATGACGGCATTGCCGGTGACGATTGAAGTGCATTTGACGAATGGAACACCGTCGTTGTCAATTGTGGGCTTGCCCGAAACCGCCGTCAAAGAGAGCAAAGATCGCGTTCGAAGCGCGCTTTTGAATGCCCAATTTGAGTTTCCCATCAAACGTTGTACGATCAATCTTGCGCCTGCCGATCTCCCCAAAGATGGTGGGCGTTTTGATTTGGCGATTGCGTTGGGGATTTTGGCGGCGAGCGGACAAATTTCAAAAGATATTTTACAAGACTATGAATTTATTGGAGAATTAGCGTTAAGCGGGGAGTTGCGAGCGGTGAAAGGGGCGTTGCCTGTTGCGTTGGCGGCGAGAGAGGCGGGGCGCGCGTTGGTTGTGCCGTTTGAGAATGCCGACGAAGCGGGATTGGTGCAAAAAGCCCAGATTTTTCCCGCGCGTCATTTGTTGGAAGTGTGCGGGCATTTAGCAGGAAGATCGCCGATTTTACCGCATCGAGCTGACATCTCCAGCGAACGAGTCGAGTGCCCTGATTTAAGCGACGTGCGCGGACAACATCACGCCAAACGCGCATTAGAAGTGGCGGCAGCGGGCGGTCACAATTTGTTGATGATCGGTCCGCCGGGGACGGGAAAAACCATGTTGGCGACGCGATTATCGGGGATTTTACCGCCGATGACTGAAACGGAAAGCCTTGAATCCGCAACGATTTTGTCGATTAGCGCGCAAGGCTTCGAACCAAAAAATTGGGGAAAACGCCCGTTTCGTGCTCCGCATCACACTGCGTCGGGGGTGGCGTTGGTGGGTGGCGGCAATCAACCGCGTCCGGGGGAAATTTCGCTTGCGCATCAAGGGGTTTTGTTTTTAGATGAGTTGCCCGAATACAGTCGCCAAGTCCTTGAAGTGTTGAGAGAACCGCTGGAATCGGGACACATCACGATCTCGCGCGCGGCGATTCAGGCGACTTTTCCGGCGGCTTTTCAATTGGTTGCGGCGATGAACCCGTGTCCGTGTGGGTATTTGGGCGAATCGAGCGGGCGTTGTCATTGCACGTCGGATCAAGTTCAGCGTTATCGCGGTCGAGTGTCGGGACCGCTTGTCGATCGCATTGATTTGCATATCGAAGTGCCAACTTTGCCCGCCGCGCAACGCCATCACGACGCGAAAAGCGAGCCGTCGGAAAAAGTGCGGGATCGAGTGGTGGCGGCGAGAATGCGTCAATTGCGCCGTCAAAATAAAGCCAATCGGGATTTGAATAATCGGGAAATTAGAGAATTTTGCGTGTTAAATCAAAAAGATAATCAACTTTTAGACACCGCAATGGAACGGCTGGGATTGTCGGCGCGGGCGTGGCATCGAATTCTAAAAGTCGCCCGAACGATCGCGGATTTGGCAAATTGCGATCATATCCAAACCCCGCATTTGACCGAAGCCATCACTTATCGCCGATTAGATCGCAAATAGAAATCCCTTTTTTGAGCATTTTCATTACACAAAATTAAGCCCAGTTGTTTTGTTTTATAACCGAGCTTAATTACACATTTTCTTAAAGATGTAATGCCGCTACCACCGCATCGCCCATTTCAGAAGTTGAAATCGCTTTTTCTCCCGCATTTGCAATGTCTGCCGTGCGCAGTCCTTTTGCTAAAACGGCTTTCACTGCGATTTCAATTTTATCTGCTAAATCAGGTTGTTGCAAAGAATAACGCAGCATCATGGCAACCGATAAAATAGTCGCTAAAGGATTGGCTTTGTTTTGACCTGCAATATCGGGCGCAGAACCATGAATTGGCTCGTACATTCCTTTGTTATTTGAATCCAAAGAAGCCGACGGCAACATACCAATTGAACCGCTCAACATCGACGCTAAATCTGACAAAATATCTCCAAATAAATTACCCGTTACAATGACATCAAATTGCTTAGGTGCGCGCACGAGTTGCATTGCCGCATTATCCACGTATTGGTGAGAAAGTTCTATATCGGGATATTCTAAAGCAACTTTGCTCACAATTTCTCGCCACAACATACTGGTATCTAAAACATTTGCTTTATCGACCGAACAGACTTTTTTATTTCTCCGCCGCGCACTTTCAAATGCCACTCTTGCAATGCGTTCAATTTCGCTTTCAGAATAGTGCATCGTATCGAAACCTTGACGTTCACCGTTCTCTAAGATTCTAATGCCGCGCGGTTGTCCAAAATAAATATCGCCGGTTAATTCACGCACGATCAAAATATCCAAATTTTCAACGACTTCAGATTTCAACGTCGATGCATTTGCTAAGGCGGGATATAACAACGCCGGACGCAAATTTGCAAATAAATTCAAACCTGCTCTCAAACCCAATAAACCCTTTTCAGGGCGAATTGAACGTTCTAAATTATCCCATTTTGTTCCGCCGACCGCACCCAATAATACAGCATCAGCTTTTTTGCATAAATTCAAGGTGTTATCAGGTAATGGGACACCCGTTTGGTCGATGGCTGCGCCGCCGATGGGGGCTTCTTCTAAAGCGAGTTCTAATCCATTTTCTTTCAATCGATGTAATACTTTTACGGCTTCTCTGACGATTTCTGGACCAATCCCATCGCCCGCCAAAATTGCAATCAAGTTGCTCATTTTTTCTAATCCTGTTGCTCAAAAATTAACCGAAATGACAAACATAATGAACGGGGGCGTTGTCGAGGGCTTCGATGTCGAAACGGGTGTTGGCTGGCACATGGAATTGTTCGCCGGCGCGGTAAATTTTCCATTCAGATTCAGCGACATTGGCGCGACAACTGCCGTCGATAATTTCCATGATTTCGGGGGCGGCGGTGTTGAAAGTGAGAATGGCGTTGGGCAAAATCACGCCGACGCTTTTGCGGTTGCCGTCGGGCATTAACACGCTGTGGCTCACGCATTTGCCGTTAAAATAAACATTGGCTTTTTTGATGACGCTGACTTGTTCAAATTGGCTCATTAGAAATTCTCCGCTTCATGGTTAAAAAAAGCGTTATTTTAACCGAATGTTACGTCTTTCACCGTTCTTTTTTTAGAAATTCTTGCATGATAGTTGGGGCTGTTTTAATATTTCAATCAAATAACTAACCCATTGATTTTAGATGAAGATTTAGAGAACTTGAAACAACTCAGAGAGGAAAGAGCGGATTTAATTTATCTTGATCCGCTTATTCATAAAACGCACTTTCTCCCCAGTTGTTTAATGTGAGGGGAGAAAAAGATTAGATTTTGGGAGAAACAGGACAATTACGGGTTTTCTCTAAAATACGTTTCAAATGATCGACGTATTTCTGTTGATCAACGTTTGTACGCAATTCGGTGGCACAAATCAATAACGCATCGCCTAATTCAGGATAATCTGCTGATAAATCAAACCCGCCTAAAATATTGTGTGCCGCTAAAGTTTTTAAGACTTGAGAAACCCCCATTGGCAAACGAATCACGGTTTCATGAAAAAACGCGCCTGAAAAGACTTTTTCTACCCCATTTAATTGAGAAAGTTGCTCGACCAAATGAGAGGTATTGTGATGAGAAGCGTGCGCGGTTTTTGCCAAGCCGTCTGCGCCCATTAACGATAAATAAATCGTCGCGGCGGTGACCATAAGTCCTTGATTTGTACAGATATTTGAGGTCGCTTTGGCGCGGCGAATGTGTTGTTCGCGGGCTTGCAAAGTTAAGGTGTAGCCAATTTTCCCTTCTAAATCAACCGTTTGACCGACAATTCGTCCGGGTAATTGGCGAACGTGGGCTTTTTTGCAGGTTAAAAATCCAAAATACGGACCGCCCGATGACAGCGGAATGCCCAACGGTTGCCCGTCGCCGCACGCGATGTCTGCGCCCGACTCGCCCCAATCACCGACCGATTTTAAGATCGCCAACGACATCGGATTGACCACCCCAATCGCTAACCCATTGTTTTGTTTCGCCCAATTGGTTAAATCGTCGACATTTTCCAACACGCCAAAAAAGTTGGGTTGTGGAATCACCAATGCAACAACATCTTGATTTTGTTTGGCTTTTTCGCAAGCGTCAATCGTCGTTTGACCTGTTTTGGCATCGTAATCTATTTCAACCAGTTCAATGCCTTGATATTTAACGATATTTTTAACCACTTTGCGATAAAGGGGGTGGACGGTTTTGGGGATTAAAATTCGTTTAGTTTGTGCGGTTTTGTGCAGCCGCACCGCCATTAAAACCGCTTCCGCGAGAGCCGTCGCGCCGTCGTAAAGTGAGGCATTCGACGCTTCCATGCCCGTTAAGTGGCTGATCATGCTTTGATATTCGTACAGCAATTGCAGCGTGCCCTGACTGGCTTCGGCTTGATAAGGGGTGTACGCCGAATAAAACTCGCCGCGTGTCGCAATTTGCCAAACCGCCGCCGGAATATGATGTTGATACGCCCCCGCGCCCGCAAAACACAGCGCGCCCGCGTCTTGAGCTGATCGTTCGTCCATCAAACGGGTGATTTCTGCTTCGTTGAGCGCGGCGGGCAACTTCAACTCTCCGCAACGCAACGCGGCTGGAATTTCATCAAATAAATCTTCAATACGCTGCACGCCAATCACCGACAACATTTCAGCAATATCTTGATTTGTATGAGGAATATATGGCATGGTTATTCTTCTGTGATAAATTTTTGATAAGCGGCGGCATCGAGTAATGCGTTGATTTCGCTTGTGTTTTCTATTTTAATGCGGACTAACCAACCATTGCCATAAGGGTCATCGTTCACCTGCTCGGGATTGCCTTCTAAATCTTGGTTGATGGCAATAACCGTCGCAGAAACAGGCATATACCCTTCAGAAACGGCTTTCACCGATTCGATGGTTGCAAATTCCGAATCGCGCTCAAAACTTTCTCCCACTCTAGGCAAGTCCACGAACACAACTTCGCCGAGTTGGTCTTGAGCGTGATAGGTGATGCCGACAACGGCTTCGTCACCTTCGATGCGCAACCATTCGTGTTCACGGGTATATTTTAGGTCTGCGGGAATATGGGACATTTCAAAATCTTCCTTAAAAAAATTAAAGGTTCATTTTAGCAAGTTTGGGCTTTGTTGCCAAAACCTATTATTTCAAACGCCTAAAACTTCTCAAAATCTTTTTTATCGTGAGAGGATAATAAGTGTGTTTTGGGCGATGATCGGCTAGAAACCACCACGCCAGCGGTAGTTTTTTCTTTCGCTTTGTGTTTAGAAAATTGAGGATTTTGTTTAGAGAATTCATTTTCCTCAATAATCACCGTATCGGTCACTTTGAAATAGTTAATCATTTGTTGCAACATTGCCGCTTGGCTAGCAATTTCCTCACTTGCCGATGCGAGTTCTTCGGCAGAAGAAGCGTTTTGTTGTGTCACGGTGTCTAATTGCGCAATTGCTTGATTGACTTGATTAATTCCGTTATTTTGTTCTGCGCTGGCGGCGGTAATTTCTTGAACGAGCATTGAGGTTTTTCTAATGTTGGGAACGATTTGATTTAATAACGCCCCTGCGTGTTCAGAAACCCCTAAACTACCTAACGCCATTGTGCCGATTTCTTTTGCGGCTAATTCGCTGTGTTCGGCGAGTTTTCTCACCTCAATTGCAACCACCGCGAAACCGCGTCCTTGATCACCGGCGTGCGCGGCTTCAATGGCGGCATTTAAAGCTAATAAATTAGTTTGATAAGCAATGTCTTCAATGACTTTAACTTTCTCTGCAATTTGGCGCATGGCATTCACGGTATCTTTAACGGCTTGACCGCCTTCTTCAGACATTTGGGCGGTTTGTCCAGCGATTTCATTGGTATTTGCGGCGTGCTGTGCATTTTGAGCAACGCTGGCACTCATTTCCTCAATTGAAGCACTGGTTTCCTCAACGCTGGCGGCTTGTTCGCTGCTGCTTTGAGAAATGTTTTGCGCAGTCATACTTAATTGTTCAGAAGCATCGGTAATTTGCCCCGTTGCCGATTGCACGCGCCGCATCACTTGTTGTAATTTCTCCGCGCTGTCGTTAATGGCTTTTTTGATTTCTGCGAAATCGCCGACAAAATCTCCCGAAATTCTTACCCGCAAATCGCCATTCGCAAAATCGCCCAATACATGGCTAATTTCTTTGATCATGATTTGAAGTTTCTCCGCCATTCGATTGGTAGAACGTTTAATTTCAGACAAATCGCCGTAGAAATCTTTTGAAATGCGGGTTTCCATATTACCATCAGCGAGTTTTCCTAAGGCTTGGCGGGTTTCAACGACAACCGTTTGAAGTTTCTCCGCCATGTCATTTGCAGCCCGTTTAATTTCAATGAAATCCCCGGGAAAATCGGGTTCAATTCGAGTGTTCATATCGCCGTCCGCAAATTTTCCAACGGCTTTGCTGGTTGTTTGAATAATGCTTTGGAGTTTCTCTGCCATTTCATTAGTGGATTTTTTAATTTCTGCCAAATCTCCTGAGAAATCTTTTGAAATACGCGCTTTAAGGTTTCCGTCGGCTAATTGTCCTAAGGTTTGGCGGGTTTCAAAAACCACCGTTTGAAACTTCTCAGCCATTTCATTGGCGGCACGTTTAATTTCAATGAAATCGCCCGGGAAATTCGGTTCAATTCGCGCACTCATATCGCCGCCTGCAAACTGTCCAACTGCCGAGCTGGTGATTTGAATAATGCTTTGGAGTTTCTCTGCCATTTCATTGGTAGAATGTTTAATTTCAGCGAAATCATTTGGAAAGTCAGAAGTAATTCTCACCTTCAAATTTCCTACACTTAATTCGCCCATAATTGCTCGAATATCCTTAATGACATTTTGTTGTTTCTCTGCCATCGTATTCATTGCAAATAACAATTGGGTAATTTCATCTTTGGCGTGACGAGAAATGTCGGCGCGGCTGGCTAATTTACCGTCGGCGAGTTGGCTAGAAAGGGCAACGGCTTTTGCTAAAGGACGAATAACGCTGCGGCTTGTGAAATACGCCAATGCAATCCCAATTAAAATCACTGTTCCAATAAACCAATAAGTAAAATGTAACGTATTATTTTTTACTAATTTGGCATTATCCATAAAAGAAATGGCTTTATTAGATGCAAAACTATTTATTTTATTGATTAACTGTTTTAGCGCAAAATATTTTTCTCTGGATTGATTATCTAAATCGATGAGATTTTGTTTGCGGGAGAAATCTTTAAATAAGACAACCCTTTTATCGACGGTTGTTTGCCATGCTTTCAATATCTCTTCAAACTCTTTAAGTTTATCTTTTGAACCTAAAAAGACTTTACTAATGGTTGCAAAATCTTCGGTAATTTGCTCACGATAAGCGAGAATGGCTTTAAGTCCCTCTTCAACGGCTTCAGTGTTTTGAGCTTTCGCAATTTTTTGCATTTCAACTCTAATGCGGCTCAAATTACCATCAACTCTCCAAACAGTTGATCGCATAATGAAAGGGTGGTTGTAAAGCGTTTCTAATAATTTTGCGATTTCAGTTGCTTTACTATTTTCTGACATTTCTTTAGAATGAGCATTGAGTATTTCTTGGGATTTATTGTATAACTCATCGGCTTTATTACTCGCAAAATTAATCAAATATTGAGCAATCTCTTTCATTTGCGCGTTTATTTGAATGGCTTGTTGGTCGAGTTCTGCTAATGTTTTTTCTCGGGTTTCATCTTGTAACATAAGGACTTCACGATTGATAATTTCATACCATTCTTGAAAGCCCACGCGCATATTTTCAATATCTTGCTTATCACCCAAATAACGATCAAACAACACATCAAATTCAGTGTAGACAATTTTGAAATGATTGTTTAATTCGACGGCACTTTCGTTGATTACTTTGAGACTATTTGAATCCGAAAGTTCATTGATAACCTTCTGATGTATCTCGTCGATATGAGAGGAAAGGCTCAGTGCGGTGGTTTTTACCGTGAAAGGGTGGTCGTATAGCTTTTGGGTTAATTCTGATAGTTTGTCCATATCGTACGCTGTCATCGCGCCCAATATCGCCAGCAATAACAAAATAATCCCGAATCCACCGCCTAATCGTGCGCCAATACGCATTTTATCGACCAACTTGTCCAACATTTTCATAAAGCAACCCCTCCGCTTGTGCCATAAACAATAATTCTTCAATCATAACATGATTTTTGGTTTGATAAGTAGCGACAAAATATCCCAAAATCCACAAAAAAAGGCGACTCGAAAGCCGCCAAATTAGGTAGGATACGGTTTTAAGTTAAGAACTAAAGAGAGCTTTGCGGCGTTTTTCCATCATTTCTTCCATGACTCCCGTAAAAATCAATTGAATCGCAAAACCCATTTTTCCACCCGGCACCACTAACGTATTAGGGCGCGACATGAATGAATCATGAATCATCGATAATAAATACGGAAAGTCTTGATTTCTATAGCGATTAAAACGAATAACCACCATGCTTTCATCTAAAGTTGGAATATCGCGCGCAATAAATGGGTTTGAAGTATCCGTTAAAGGAACGCGCTGAAAATTGATATGAGAATGGGTGAATTGGGGGACGATGTAATGCACATAATCAGGCATTCTGCGCAAAATGGTTTCGACAACCGCTTCTTGAGAATAACCGCGTTCGCCCACGTCACGATGAATCTTTTGAATCCACTCCAAATTGACGGTCGGCACAACCCCAACTAATAAATCCACATAACGCGCGACATCAACACCCGTTTTAGGATCTTTTACGCCGCCGTGCAATCCTTCGTAAAACAACAAGTCCGTGTCATTGGGCAAGTTTTCCCAAGGCGTGAACGTGCCGGGTTCTTGATTGTAAGGCGCGGCTTCTTCTTCGTTGTGCAGATACAAACGGCGTTTGCCTGTCCCGTTCTCAGAATATTCGCGGAATAGTTCTTGTAATTCAAAGAATAAGTTGGCTTCTGCGCCGAAATGGCTGACATAACGTCCTTCCGCTTCGGCTTTGGCGTTCACTTCTTTCATTTCTTTGCGATTGAAACGGTGAAAGCTGTCGCCTTCGATGACGGCAGACCGCAACCGCGCGCGGCGGAAAATGCCCTCAAACGCTTTTTTCACCGTCGTCGTGCCTGCGCCCGACGAACCTGTAATTGCAATAATCGGATGTTTGACCGACATAGAGAGTCTCCTTTTTATTTAAGTTGTGTAAAATTTATAGTTTGCAACGTCGAACTTGTTTCACAAATGCTTGAATATCAACGGGCAATCCGCCATCATAACGCAGTTTTAGATATTTATCGGTTAAAGCGTCAAAATCTGCGGAGAGATGCGGACAAGTTTGTTGTAAGCGTTGCGCAAAATCTCGTGCACCTTCATGGGGTTGGCGAAGAACGCCGGTTCGCCGCGCCACCTTTGCGCACAATCGATTGTACGCCACAAGCAACGGATCGCGCGGTTTGATCGGGCGTTGCCACCACAACCAGCCCATCACCGCCCCCACGCACACCGCCCCCAATCCCATCAATAATCCCAACAACGCGCGATAACCGTATTTTTCCAATCCCAACCATTCTAAAAGCTGTTGTTGTTGAGTTTGGTTGTAGCCAATAACCCATTGATTCCACGCATTATTAAACCAATCCCATCGATAACGAAACTGCTGGAAAAGATGCGCGGCGAAACTTTCTTGATTGAAACCGAGCGGTTCAAAAAACGACGGCAAACTATCGGGCACGCCGTCACGAATTCGCTCGGGCGCGACCGCCGCCGTCGGGTCTAAACGCACCCACCCCTCACTTTTCAACCACACCTCAACCCAAGCGTGCGCATCGCGCTGACGAATAACCCAATAATTTCCCAGCGGATTATGCGTACCCCCTTGATAACCCACCACAATTCGCGTCGGAACATTCGCCGCCCGCATCAACGTTGCAAACGCTGTTGCATAGTGTTCACAAAAACCCGCTCGAGTGTCAAATAAAAACTCATCAATAGGGTCATTAGCTAAAGGCGGGGGAGCAAGCGTGTAAAAAAATTGTTCCCGATTGAAAAACCCCATCGCCCGCGCAATTAACGCTTTTGGATCGGGATTTTCCTCAACCCATTGTTGAGCAATTGCACGGGTTTTCGGGTGTTTATTGGGAGGAAGTTGCAATGCCGCTTTCAAATGTCGTTGTAATTGCGGGCTATCTTGCAATCCAATCAAAGCCTCCGGATAAGAACGCAGTTGATAATGAACGGGTTGCCCAATTTTTGAGCGGGTTTGTAATTGATAATCCGCTAATAAAAACGGTTTCAATTGTTCCGCCCCGTTTGAGGGAATAGAAAACGGTAAATCTAAGCTAAATAACCAAGGTTGGGGGTGGGGTTCGAGCGTGAGGTTGTAATCGACGGGTTCGCCGCGCCATTCTCTCCCAATTTTAGTGGGTGTGCCGTCGCCCGCTGATCCGCGCCATGTTTTGCCGTCGGTGTGCCAAAAAACCGCGCCGCGCCAATATCTTTGTGAAGAATCAGGGACTTTGCCGTCGAATTGCACTCGAAAAGCGACATTGTCCAGTGCGCTCAAATTCGCAATATTTCCCAATTCTAATCGGTCGCTCAAACCCGTAACAGCGGTATTAAACGCATCGCGCGGCAATCCCCATAATGGACCTTGTATGCGCGGAAAAAAGACAAATAAAACAATCGCTAACGGTAAAGACAGAGCTAATAATTTAACCGATAATTTTAAAGAATCGCGTTGAGAAAAATGCGGGCTTTGAAATCCCATTAATACGGCAGTGCTTAAAATAACCGCCGACATTAAATGTACAACCGTTAAAATGCTTTGTGAATAAAGAAAATGGGTGAGCATTAAGAAATAGCTGAGAAAGACCAATAATAAGGCTTCTTTCAATTGTCGGATTTCTAACATTTTCAAACCCATCAAACACACGAGAAACGCCACGCCTGCATCACGTCCATTTAAAGTTCGAAATGTAACTAAAACCATGCCCAACACCAGCAAAGCTAGCATATTTTTCAAAAAGTTAGGCGGCAATGCCCAACCTTTTTCCAATGACAAATAACGCCACCCTAATAAAATAACAAATAACGTTGTTGTCCAAACTGGCAAACGGGTTAAATGTGGCAAGACAACCCAAATCAACATTGCCAATAATTCATATCCCGACCGCCGAGAAAGTTGAAATGATTGCTCCACTTTATTTTGAATCAAATTTGATTGGAAAGGGTTAATTGCGCCGCATCACGCCGCCTGATTCGGGTGCGCCGCCGCCGTGTGTGAATGCGCAACCTAAATAGTCGGGTGGTTCAACGTTTAACAAATGATATAATGTCGCCAATTGCAGGCGAAATAGCCGCTCGAAATCCCCGACTGAATGCGCGGGATTGTAATCGCCAAACCACCAAAACCAGTCCGAACCTTCGCAAATTGCCAATTGCCGATCGGCAGCATCGCGGCGTTTAGCGTCCAAAGAGCCGACCACCTTGTCGTAAGCGCGTTTGGCATCGATGAGCATTTCCCAGCCGCGATTTTTGTCTTTGTCGCCAATCCACGTCGAAAAAGTCCCATAAACCCAACTTCCCGCCACCAATGTCGGCAAAGCTGCCATCGGCAAAGGTTGTTTCAAACATTCGGAAAAGGTCGTTAATTTCAAATGAGGGCTCGCCGCCATGCGTTGATATAACACGCTGAGGAAATAGAAACCATTTTCGGGATAATATTCCCACGCATTTTCTCCATCTAAAATCAGAGAAACAACCTTTTGTTGCGGATCAAAATGACTGCGCGCAATATCTTCTAACTGATTGATTAAATTCGCAATCGCATCATCGGCGTGCCATTTGGTGTATTCAAAACCAATCAAATCCGATAATTTGTCATCACGAAAGAAACAAGCGATTTGTGAATCCTTCAAATGAAAGGCTTGATGAACGGATAATTGTTCGGATTGCGCTCGATCAAAACTGTGGCGCAAAACATTTTCTCCCGATGCAACCCATTGAAATTGCGACTTTTCCAATATTTTAATCGTCGCTTCACTCACGCCCCCTTCAGAGGGCCAGCAACCTTTCGGTGTCATGCCAAAACATTTCTTAAAGGTTTCTAACCCCCTTGTAATATGCCATTTTACCCGTGTTTCTCCCCCTTCATAATGGCTATATTTTGGGAGAGAAACTTGAGGAATGGCTTCTTTCGCACTTTGAATATCTAATAATAGAGGAATAATCGGGTGTGCATAGGGGGTCATTGAGAGTTCAACTTGCCCTTTTTCAAATAAGGCTTTGAAACGCGGAATAACACTGCGCGTCAAACCATAAATGATTTCTAAAAGTTCGCGCCGTTCGTGCAGTGTAAAACTATGTCCTTTGCTCATTAAACGTTGAACATTGGGATTGGTTCGGCGGACAGTTTCTCCCAACCACGCCAAATGATACCACATTAAAATATCTACTAAAAACTGATTGTTAAGATAACGAACGGCATCGATATTATGTTGTAACCAATCGGCGATTTCAGCTAAACGGCGAAAGGCTGGAAAACGATCAATTAAACGTCCTTTGTTCGCGCGCAAACAGGCTTTAATGAGAGAAAGTCGTTGCTCAGTTTCTATAGGTAATGCAGGGGTAATGAGCGCATTGAGAAAAGGATCACGCAAGGTTTCTCCACTTTGTAGAAATGCTTGCATTTGTTGGGTATAATCTTCTAGTTGTTCCAACAACGTGGGTGCAAAATTCACCACCGCGCGGGCTTGCGGTTGATTTTCCAAATGGGCTGCCATATCCACATAATCTTTAATGGCATGCAAATATGTCCAAGGTTGTTGATATTCCCCGCGATTTCCTGCGCGATATTCGGGTTGGTGCATATGCCAACAAATCACGACATTCAAGCGGTTCTTATTGTTTTCATTCAACATTTTTGATGATCCTTTTGACGTTGTTATCGTTATCTTGCGTTTTTGATACTATAAACACCTCATCGTGTAGAAACAAGCCGTTTTCAAATGTGCTACATGATAAAATAGTGCTAATTCTTAACCCTTGGACGCACCCAATGCCTTTTTTAGCCAAAGATTTGAAAGAGTTATCCACTTTACGCGATTTCGTGCGGTGGGGCGCGAGCCGTTTTAATGAAGCAAAATTATTTTTTGGGCACGGCACTGATAACGCCATCGATGAAGCCGTTGCGCTCATTTTGCACGCATTGCATTTAGCCCCTAATTTACCCGATAGTTTGTGGGCGTGTCATTTAACTTCTTCAGAGAAACAACGCATTGCAACTTTATTTCAACGCCGCATCGACGAACGTATTCCCGCCCCTTATTTAACCCACGAAGCATGGTTTGCAGGTTTTAGTTTCTACGTTAATGAAAATGTGCTAATTCCCCGTTCACCAATCGCTGAATTAATCGAGCAACAATTCGATCCGTGGATTGAAAGTGATACCATTCAAAATGTTTTAGAAATTGGAACAGGAAGCGGTTGCATTGCGATTGCAACTGCCTTACATTTGCCGCACACAATTGTCGATGCAGTGGACATTTCTCCGCACGCATTAGAAGTCGCTTTTAAAAATAGAGAAATCTATGACTTACAAGATCGTTTGCAGTTATTTGAAGGGGATTTGTTTGAACCTGTTAAAAATCAAAAGTATGATTTGATTATTTGTAATCCGCCGTATGTTGATGATGCGGAAATGGCAGCGTTGCCGCCTGAGTTTCGCCACGAACCCGTTTTAGCATTGGAAGCAGGGGAGGACGGGTTGGATATTGTGAAAAGAATTTTGAAACAAGCGCATCAGCATTTGAAACCCAATGGGCTGTTAATTGTTGAGGTAGGTTTTAGCCAACAGGCTCTATTGGAAACTTACCCTAACGTGGATTTCATTTTCCCTGATTTCAAACGCGGCGGCGATGGAGTCTTTTTCCTCACCGAATCCCAATTGAAAACTTATTCTTTTTGAAATAATGGGTAGTGATCAAAACAAAGAGATAATTTGCCTGTTTTGTATTTTTTTCAGTAAATCATAGAGTTAACAAGCATCTCAATTTAATCACTACCCAAAGAAAAGACTAGCGGAGTTTTTTGAGGCGTTCGTCTGCTAAACGTGCGGGCATGGTCGCGGGAAACTCGTTGCGCACTTGTTCTAGGGTTTGGCGGGCATTGACTTTGTCGCCTAACTCATCGTAACTAAAGCCTATTTTTAGCAAAGCGTGCGATTTTTTGGGGCTATCGGGATAATTGTCGACCAATTTTTTGAACGCCGCGAGCGCACCCACAAAATCACGTTTTGAATAATACGCTTCGCCCAACCAATATTGCGCGTTATCCGCATAATCTCCGGTTGGCGATTGTTTTATAAAAGATTCAAAAACTTGCGTGGCTTTTTCGTATTGTCCGCGCTGCAACAAATCAAAGGCTTGTTGATATTCTTGAGGCGCGGTGGTCGTTTTGGGATCAGCTAAAGAAAGTGCCGGCAAAACAGGCGGTTGCGCAGGTGGTGGCGTTTGAACGGGTGGCGTAACATTCATCGATCCCATTGAATTCATTGTAGTTATTGAATTCATGCTATTTGCGGCGACGGGGGACGATAGGTTGGGGGCATTGGTTTTGCCGAGCCGTTGTTCGATATCCCGTTGATTTTGCTGCAAAAGCTGCAATTGATGATGAATTTGTTCATTGTCGCCACGCAGTTGTCGAATTTCCCGCTGCAAATCTTTAATCAATTGATCTTGTTCAAGTAATGTTTGCATCAGGCGATCTTTATCGCCCGAAAAATTCTGTGCGTGAACGCCTGAACTAATACTTAATATTAAAAAGAGCCATTTATTCATGAGGTTACTGACCAAGATAGATGATCTCGACGCGACGATTGCGCTGCCAAGAAGCCTCATCATGACCTTCGGCGACGGGTTTTTCTTCACCGTAACTCAATGTACTCATTTGAGTTTCTTGCACACCCGACAAACCCAGATAGCGTTTCACGGCTTGGGCGCGCCGTTCACCTAACGCAAGATTATATTCGCGCGAACCGCGTTCGTCGGCGTGACCTTCCAAACGAATTTTAACCTGTTGATTTTTCGCTAAATAAGCGGCATTCGTATCCAAAATTTGGCGTTGATCGGCGCGCACATCGCTAATATCAAAATCGAAATAAACCACGCGATCCGCAGGTAAATTGGCGGGGGCGGCGGCGTTATTCGATTGTTGCGCCTGACCATATTTGGCGGAAGCGGCGAGCGGCGCGGCTTCAATTTTAGGATCGCACGACGGCGGCTGACATTCTGTCGGGGTCGTTGCGCAGCCACTCAACCCAATAATCCCCAACACGCCTAATCCTAAAAGCATTTTGTTCACATAGTTCATACTAAAACTCCTCATCAAGTTAAATCGGACAGAAACATTATACAGAAATCGGCGCGAAACCTAAAAATGATAATGGGTTTCTATGGAAAACGTGCGCCCTGCCAAAGGAAAATCCGCTGGAATTCCAATAATTCCCGATGAATTAGGTCCCGGGCTAGGTTCTTTTGCACTAACATCAAAAAGATTTTTAATCCCCGCACTAATGTGCCAACTATTTTTAGGTTTGTAATTCAGATTCAAATCAAATAACGCATAACCTTTCAAATCCGCGCGCGGGTCATTGAAACCCCGTTTTCTAACCCCCGTCCAATTAAGCTGACTATTCAAATACCAATGCGTTGTAAAAGACCAATCAGAACGGATATAAGCGGAATGTTTTGGGTGAGGAATATTGCCCGCTGTTGCTTGGGGTGTTTTCTCATTAGTATCACTAAAAGCATAATGCCCACTTAAAACCACATTTTTGAGGATTTTCCAACGACTTTCTATTTCAAAACCCTTGCCTGTTTGTTCCCCAGCATTACTCGCCACCGCGCGCGTGATTATTTCTTGTGATGGCATATATCCAATCCCTTTTTCTACCCTAAACACAAATAAATTCAAACCTATTTTCAAATCTGGAATAGGGCGATAATCCAATGCTAATTCCCCTGTTTGAATACGTTCAGGTTGTAAATTTGGATTACCCAATCCAACCGGATTTGAACGCCCATATAATTCAAAAAGTGCGGGGGCGCGAAAGGCTTTTCCATAAATCAATTTGCTCGTTAAATAAGGATTGGTTTGCCAAACTAACGCCAGTCGAGGATTAACTACTGATCCAAAATCAGAATACTTATCATAACGAGCTCCAGCAGTTAATTCCCAATCCTCTAAAAATTTGTAACTATCTTGCACAAAAAAATAGCGACTATTTCTTATCCCCGTTGAAGTAAAAA
Source organism: Pseudomonadota bacterium (assembly GCA_041161065.1). Lineage (GTDB taxonomy): Bacteria > Pseudomonadota > Gammaproteobacteria > Beggiatoales > Beggiatoaceae > DYRG01. The sequence continues at coordinate 83,876 of JBEAVE010000010.1, forward strand.
CAAATGGCGTTTTTGAAACATCAATCCACCCTTCAATAGGAACAAATACTCCCTGACCATTATCGGCTATATTCATCACTTGTTTAATATCATAAAGATTAGCGTGTTGATAACCTGTTCCTATGCGCCACAAATGATTTTTCCAACCTTTATAAAAAGCATCTAAGGCTAAGTTGTTATGATATTCAGCAGCACCTGTAAATACCAAAGCACCATTTGGATAACCATTGCTACTAAACTTTGTACCCGGTGGATAAATGGTTTGATAAGAAGGATTGTCAAAACCAAAATAGAAATAGGTTGCTTTCGCCATAACTTCCCAAGCCGGAGATAATTTATCATTACGATAAGTTAAATCTACTAAATATTGGTTGGAATCAAATTTCCCTGTTGGATCAATATTTTGATTAGCACCTGTACCTGTTTCTAAATCACGTTGTAATAATGTATTTGTTTGCAATTTCCAGTTTTCTCTCGACACTTCCAAATGAGAGCTTATTGTTTTATTACCTCTTTGCACTGGAGAAGGCGCGAAAGAAGCGTGAGTTCCTACCATTTTATCTAAAGTACTTTGCGCATCTTTCTCTATAAGACTTTGGTCGCCTGCTGTTTGAAGCAGTTCTAAAGAAACAGCTATATCATTTTCTCCGACCCGATCACTATGTAAAAACCAAGCATTTTGGGTATTAAAACTTTCAACTTTTCCACCCACTTGCGTACCTAAAATATCAGTTTTTTGTTTAGTGATAATGTTCACCACCGCTGCCACCGCATCTGCTCCATAAATAGCCGCTCCGGGACTTTTCATAATTTCAATTCTAGCAATGTTTTTAATTGGGATAGTTCCTTGAGAAAATCCTCTTCCACCAGTGTAGATAGTAGAAACCGCCGAACCATTTATTAGAAATAAAACTTGCGGATTATATTGCCCAGTATAAACCCCTCGAGCAGTATAGATAGGTGAATACAAAAAACCATTTCTAGCAACGTGAAAACCCGGGACAGTTGCTAAAACTTCACTTAATTCAGTTGCTCCAATCGATTCAATATCTTGCTCTGTAATAACTTTTGTAACGGCGGGAGCTTCGGCAATGGTTTGCGGTTTTCCTGTTGCAATAGAAACCACTTCAACCCGCATCAATTCCTCAAGAGAAAGCGGGGCTAATTTTACAATATTGCTTTCACTATTATCCTCTTCTGCAATAACAGACAGCGTTAATAATATACCACTCAATGAAACAACCCATCTTTTCATTTTATTTCCTCAAAATATGGTTATATCGTTTTGATGAAAGTTAGCATTTCCAAGTGATATGAAATTCAGAGGTATCATCACCTTTTTCTTGGCATTTTGTTTGGATTACTTTAGCGTCCTGAACGCCGCACATTTCTAAAATACCTAGAAATACACCTTCGTAAAGTTTTGAATTATAACCGGGAGCAAAGGCTTCCACTAAAAAATCACCCGGTTGTTCGCGCAGAATACGACGAGGTTTCACATCATTTCCTCGATGATCTGTTAAGAAATTTGCGGCTTCAAATTTTAAAAACACTAATGGATCAGAAATGGGTGGTAATCCTACGGTTTTTTTAATTGTGGGATAAACTTTTCTTCCCAATGTAACAAAGGATTTTTCTTTAGAAGGCGATGCGCTAAAATAGGTTTCCATAAACAAATTGAACAAACTTATTTCATACCAACTTTCTGGATCAAGTTCGTCCCAATGTTTCTTTATTTTTTGAAATAAAACTCGATCGGCTTGCGCGAGTTCCTCTGGATAAAGGCTCATTAAAGCTCCCGTTAAAGTAATGAACTTTCCTTTAATTTGTGCCATTTTTGTTCCTCCTTTTGTTTAACATAATGTTCTTTTCATTCAAATACATTACAAACCTAAATGATTTTAAAAATATAGCCGAACCTTTTCTTTTTAGCAATATTTTTGCGGTTAATTTCTTAAAAAGACCTGAAAAAGTGGCGGTGATGCAAAAAAAGTGATGAGGTGATTCAGAAAGTTGAAGGTAAGCATTAATCTCGTGTCGCAAGTGCTGCATATCATGATGATATAACAGTAATTTTTAGAGAACAAAGAAAGAGAAAAAGAGATGAAATATTATTATTGCAATAGAAATAATGAAAAATGGTTCAACATGAGCATTCTAATTTCTGACAATTCACCCAACTTTGAAAGAAAAGCCGCTGCACAATCCTCATTTTAGCCGTAAAATAAGCGATTTTCTTAACAAACGGATTCGGCATGGATTATCGCCAAAAAATCGCGCAAACTTCCCGGTGGGTGATCAAAATCGGCAGCGCGCTGATTACCGCCGACGGGCGCGGACTCGATCGCCATTTAATTGAAAAATGGGTCGCCCAAATCGCCCAATTGCGTCAAATGGGCAAGCAAATCGTCCTCGTTTCGTCGGGCGCAGTCGCGGAAGGCATGGCAAGATTGCAATGGAAACAACGACCTAGCGAATTATATAAATTACAAGCCGCTGCCGCCGTCGGTCAAATGGGAGTTGTGCAAACTTACGAATCTTTTTTCCAAAAATACGGACTTCACACCGCGCAAGTCCTTCTTACACATGAAGATTTAGCCAATCGCGAACGTTATTTGAACGCGCGCAGCACTTTGCAAACACTCTTGAATTTAGGGGTCATTCCCGTCATCAACGAAAATGACACCGTCGCGACTGCCGAAATTCGGCTCGGCGATAATGATACGTTGGGCGGATTGGTAACGAATTTGTTAGAGGCTGATTTACTTGTGATTTTAACCGATCAACAAGGACTTTTCAGCGACGATCCCCGCAAAAATCCACAAGCGACTTTGATTAGCGAAGGGCAAGCCAACGATCCGCACTTATTGGCGATGGCGAGTCCGTCGGGCGGGGCGTTGGGGCGCGGCGGGATGCAAACCAAACTTCTCGCCGCACAACGAGCGGCAAAATCGGGCGCGGCAACATGGATTGCGTGGGGGCGTTTAGATAACGTGTTGTTAAATCTCGCAAAAGGAGATGAAATTGGAACTTTGCTATTGCCTTCGCAACCGCCGATTGCCGCACGAAAACGTTGGTTAGCATCACATTTGCACAAACGCGGAACGGTTTGGTTAAACGACGGCGCGGCGGATCGTTTATGCAAATCGGGCGCGAGTTTATTAGCGGTTGGAGTTACAAAAATTGAAGGAACTTTTCAACGCGGAGAAATGGTAATTTGTTTAAATTCCAATGATCAAGAAATCGCGCGCGGTTTAATCAATTACAACGCCGAAGAAACCCGCAAAATCATTGGACAATCTAGCGATAAGTTCCTCGATTTAATTGGTTACATCGACGAACCCGAGTTAATTCACCGCGACAATCTTGTTTTAGTGTAAGTTGAGGAAAAAATGGATTTCAAATATAAAGCCATGAGTAAGGTAGGAAAAATTGTCAGCGGTAAATTAGCTGCCGATAATCCCGACGATTTAGAAATCCGTTTGCAACGCATGGAATTGGATTTGATTAGCTTTCGTGAACTTCGCCGCCGGCATTTCAATGTTCATTTCACTAATCGCATTTCTCGCCAAGATTTAATTACCTTTTGTTTTTACATGGATCAATTGCTGCGCGCGGGTGTTCCTCTATTACAAGGCTTGCAAGATTTGAGAGATACGCTTTCTGATTCTAAGTTCAGAGATATTTTAAGTTCTTTATATGAAGATGTTCAAGCTGGGAAAAGTTTATCACAGGCTTTATTGCGTTTCCCACGCATATTTGACACCGTATTTGTCAGCTTAGTGCAAGTTGGAGAAGAAAGTGGCGAATTAAGCGAGGTTTTTCGACATTTGACAGATTCTCTAAAATGGCAAGATGAACTAATTGCACAAACTAAGAAACTGTTATTATATCCTGCTTTCACTGCATTTGTAATTTTAGGTATGGTTGGTTTTATGATGATTTGGTTAGTGCCGCAATTAGTTTCTTTTATGCAAAATATGGTTGGAAAATTACCGCCTCAAACCCAATTTTTAGTAGATGTTTCAAATTTCTTAGTGAACTATTGGTATCTTGTTTTAATGACCCCTGTTGTTATCACGATGGGTTTTATTTTTGCTATGAAAATGAGTTTTCATGTTCGTTTGGCGGTTGATGATTTCAAATTGAGAATTTGGATAATTGGACCTATTTTCAAAAAAATCATTTTAGCGCGTTTTGCAGGTTTCTTTGCTCTTATGTATGCAGCCGGTATTACGGTATTAGAAAGTTTAACAATTATTGCCAGAACTTCTAATAATTTAGCCATCGAGGAAGCAATTAAAACAGTTCATGCAAATATCGCCGACGGAATCAGTATTAGTCAGGCTTTTAATCAGAGCAAATTGTTTCCACCTTTGGTTGTTAGAATGTTACAAATTGGGGAGGTTACAGGCGCATTAGATGATGCTTTGAAAAACGTGAGCTATTTCTATGATCGTGAAGTGAGAGAATCGATTGGAAAAATTCAAGCAATGATTGAACCAATGCTTATTTTATTTTTAGGTATTATTATGGCGTGGTTGATTTTATCTGTGCTTGGACCTATTTACGATATTATTACAACCTCAAATATGCTAGGTTGATATGAAAACCCACCCGCTAATTTATTTCTCCGACACCCAATTAATTATTTATCAAATTGTCGATAAATCCGTTTTAGAAGTTCAACGTTTTTCGACAGATGAACAAGGTCAAGTTGCATTTGAAAAATGGTTGCCGATAAGTTCATTGCAAGCGTGGTATCAACCGATTTCAATTGTAGTGGATTCACGACAGGAAGAGTATTTCTGGGAGCGCGTGCCGCACGTTTCAATTCATGATAGAAAAGAATTATTACAATTGCGTTGTCGGCGATGCTTTCCAAACACCCCTTATAGTTTTGCTTATATTCAAGGAAAATCTCCCCAACTTGAAACCACTCGCCTAGAAGATCAAGCCTTGTGCATTGGTTTGCCCCAACCTGATAGTTTGCAATTATTTGTAACTATTTTATTAAAAAATAAAATCGCAATTCGAGGAATATATTCTTTGCCATTGTTAGTAGAAAGTATTACTTCTTATTTGCCAACGGCGCGTTATACGCTATTAATTACACATACCGAACCCTTAAATCAACACCAACCTTTTGCACTAAAACAAATCTTTTTAATTCAAAACCAATTAATATTAAGTCGTTGGATTAGTTTTCCTCAACAAGAGGTTTCTTTTTCTACATTTTTAATGGAGGAAATTCATAAAACTCGTCAATATTTGTTGGGTATCAATGTTTTATCACACGAACACTCGCTTAATGTTTTAATTTTTAGTGAACAGACCTATCTTAATGAAATAGAAAATATAAAGAAAAATATTTCTACAGGTATTACAATACAGTCTTTTAATGCTGCAAAATGGATAGTTCAACAGGGTATTAGAAAATCGCCCCCGATCATTTATTTTTATAGTTTAATTTTTCAACAATTAGTTAAAAAATCTCCTTCAAATCATTATGCGAAACCATTTGAATTACGCTATTTCAAATATTTCAAATTACGCCAAATGTTACAGCTTTCAACAGCTGTTATATTAATCATGAGTAGTTTATTTGCAGGCTATATTATGTTGAAATCTTATGAAACCGAACAACAAACCCAACAATTAGAGGAAAAACTTGCAAATATGAATACTCTTTATCAACAAACAAAAGCCTTGCAACCAGTTGATATTGATGTTTTAGCACTTAAAGATACTGTCGATGGAACAAATTGGTTAAGTCGCCGCCAACGTTTTCCTATACAATCTTTTAGTATAATTAGCGAATATTTGGTCGATTTTCCTCAATTATCTTTAGAGAAACTCTCTTGGTCTTATAAAGAAGAAGTTTCTCAATCTATTGGAGGAGAAAACTCGAATAGTAAAATTCAACAATTATTACAAGCAAAAAGAAAAGAAGCAGGATTAGATGAGAGCAAATTTTTGGATATTGTTATGCTTGAAGGTAAGATTTTACCATTTAATGGAAATGCAGAACAGGCATTAGAAACTATCCGTAATTTTGAACAACATCTCAAAAAAAATAAGCATATTAAAGATATTAAAGAATTGGTTTTGCCTCTAAATTTATCCCCGACCAATACAGTTAAAGGAAATTTAACCCATTCAAATACGCAAACGAAAGAAGCACCATTTTCTTTAGAAATAACCTTAAACATACCATGAAGCACAAAGAAACCTTAAAGAAAAATAGTATTGAATGGCAACCGTTAAAGATGCCGATATTTTTATTTCTAGTTGGGCTAATGATGGCGGTTTCAATGGTGTTTGCCAGCCGTGAACAGGATATTCAATCTCAACACGCTTTTAAGCGCACAGAAATGCAATTAAATGATTTACAAAAACGTAATGAAGAAAGCCAAAAGAATTTAGCCATTGTTAAAACCGCTTATCCTAAATATGAACAGTTGAAAAAATTTAATTTCTTTGACCATGAAAAAATGTCCTTAAATTGGGTTTCTTGGTTGAAAACATTGCAAGAAGAAATTAAAATATCTGAGCTGACTTATGAATTTGGAACACAGCAGCCTTTGGTGTTACCCATTTTTGATAAGAAAACAAATAATGGTGTGGATTTTTTTATCTCAGAAATAAAACTAACGCTCCAAATATTACATTCAGAAGATTTATTTCATTTGATTCAGGGCTTGAAAAAATATAATACACTCCCTTTATTTAGTTTGAAAAGTTGTGAAATTAAACGTAAATATCCTGCTAGTTTTGCTTGGCAACAACATCTTGGAAAACCACTTTTAGAAACAGTTTGTACGTTGCAATGGTATAGTGCTAAATTGAAACCTTTGGAGAATAACAAATGAAATGGTTTTTTATAATGATTTTGTTTTATTCTTCGTTAAGTTTTTCTGAGGAATTAAAAATTGGAAGATTGTTTTTTTCACCTAAAGAACGTGCAGAATTAAATCGCTTACGGATACAAGCAGAACAGGCTAAATATACCCAAACCAAAGAAACCGATTTACCTATTCCTAGTTTCTTAAATTTAAGGGGTTTTGTTACAAATAATAAAGGTAAGAATGTGGTTTGGTTTGACAATAAGCAACCTATAGAAGAACTAAACATTCCTGGATTGCGTTTAGATATTCAAAATGTAAATGTACAGGGACTCCCAATACAAATCATTAATGGGGATAAACAACTCAAACTCAAACCCGGGCAACATTTAGATACAACTAATGGTAAAATTATCGAGAATTATTATGAACCACCACCGCAACCAGATGATTTTGAACAAAAAAAACCAACACCATAAACAACAAGGCACGGTTTTAATTGTGCTCTTTTTAACCATGTTAATGATTGTTTCTGGTGTTTTAATATCACGTTTGAATCAATCAAAAGATAGCGTATTACAAAATCAAATCAAAGCACAACAACATAATGCAAAAGTACTCGCCGAAGCAAAAGCGGCTTTAATGGGTTTTGCAATAAGTTACGCAGAAACCCATGTAGGACAGCCCGTGGGCTATTTAGTATGCCCAGATAGAGATGGTGATGGGAGTGCAGAAACTTGTGGAGAAAAAAGTAAGAGTTTTATAGGCTGTTTTCCCTATAGAACATTGGGAATGCAAAGATTAACCGATTATTTTGGAAATGAGTTATGGTATGTGGTTTCTGGCACTTATAAGGATAATCCCAAACAAGGTTTAACCAGTGATACAAACGGATTATTTCAAATTCAAGATCAATATAACAATATGCTAGTAGGAAATAGTGAAGATAATCGAGCAATTGCAATTGTTTTTGCGCCCAATAGAGCAATCAATGGACAAACAAGAGGAAATCTTGATTGTTCAAAACCAGAAAATTATTTAGATACCCTTAATGGTATTAATAATGCGAAAGGAACAAAATCAAATGCAATAGCGGGAGGAATTGGTAGTGAAAATTTACCCACAATATTGCCGTCAGTTTTTGTTAATGCATCGATTTCAACTACGTTCAATGATCAAATGATTTGGATTACACCAGAAGATTATGCGCCCATTTATGAAAAAATGAATCAATGGGTTGCAAAAAGAGTGCAATATTGCTTAAAACAATACGCTAATACAAATCAAAATAAATATCCTTGGGCAGCAAAACTGGGATTAGATGGTTCTAATTTGAATTATAAAGATACTACAGATGAACTATTTGGACGAATTTCTCTGGATTTATCAAATACAAAGATAAGTGATTCTACAATGAATAATTTTTGGGGCGATGATGTGCAAGATAACTGTGATTTTCATGATGATGGTACTGTAATAAGATGTAAATGTTTTGATGATACTCGTACTAATTTTGCTGATGGTTATTGGTGGGGTTGGTGGAATGAGTGGAAAGAACTAGTTTTTATTGCTGTAAATGGAAACGATGCACCAATCGCAGATTCTAGTAAAACTATTGAATTAGATAACACAGGAGCAAAAGCTGTTATTTTTATTGCAAATAGGAAAACAAATAAATCATTAAATCCAGATATTTTGCAAACAAGGGTTTTAAATACAGAGAGAATCGATATTTCAAACTATTTAGAAGGTAAAAATAGTGTTCCTACAAATAGAGATTTTGTAACAAATAGTAACAATATACCTTTTAATGATTTTGTTTTGAAAATAGAGTAATCTTTTATGTTAAAAATGCGTGGATTTAGTTTATTAGAAGTGGCGATTGTGTTGTTTATTATGGCTCTGTTGTTGGGTTCGACATTGGGCACACTTACTGAATATAGGGAAGTGCAAAATATTAGAGAAACAAAGAAAACATTAGAAGAAATTAAAAATGCCTTATTGGGATATGTATTAGTGAGAGGTTTTTTTCCTTGCCCCGATACTAGTAATGATGGTATTGAAAGTACAGGTTGTTCTGCTGGAACAGAAGGTTATTTGCCTTACGCGAGTTTGGGAGGCATTGGAGAAAAAGATAGCTGGGGAAATCATTTTCGTTATCGTGTTGATACCAAATATGCAACGACAATATCTACAAATAATCATATAACAAATGATAAATTAACCGTGTGTAGTTTAGCGGGAACAGATGGAACACGTTTAGATGCTATTGATGAAAATAATCAATCACGCATTGTTGCCATTGTTTTTTCTTATGGAAAGAATGGTGTGCCCGATGCTAAAAATGCTCATAATGGGAGTGCTAACTGTAAGAATTCTACTTCTCCGCTTGGTGCAGAATATACGCAAGATGTGATCATGGCAAATTTTGATGATATTTTGATTTGGATTTCAAAATACACCGTTATTCATGAGTTAGCGAATGCAGGAAAATGGAAATGATCGAATTGTTTTAATGAAATGGGGTTTTAAATGTTACATTAGAAGAAGTATGGACACTTTTTAAAGAAACTGATTGTAAATTTCGGTAGTGATTACATTTAGTTACAGTTCCCACGCTCAAACGCAGGAACAGTAAAAATAATACTTAAACAGAGGCTTTGTTTAATTCGCTATTTCCTCTCGAATAAACAAAATAAACAATTAAACCTAATACTAACCAAATCCCAAATCTTAACCATGTTGTTAAGGGTAATTGGAACATCAAATACAAACAAAAAGCAATTCCTAGAAATGGTGAAATCGGGCTAAAAGGTAGTTTAAAAGGACGAGGAATATCAGGGTGCGTTTCTCTCAATACAATCACCCCTGCACAAACCAACACAAATGCCGCTAATGTTCCAATATTCACTAATTCTGCGACTTCGTTAATCGGCGTAAAACCCGCAACCAATGCCATGAAAACACCGCTAATTAAAATCACTGGAATTGGCGTTTGAGTTTTGGAATTTACTTTAGAAAAAATCGGTGGCAACAAACCATCGCGAGCCATCGCTAGAAATATCCGCGTCAAACCATAATATAAAACCAACATGACCGTTGTTAAACCCGCAATTGCTCCCGCCGCAATTAAGCCCGCCGCAAACTTATGACCCACACTTAATAACGCCGATGCAACCGGTGAAGGCACGTTGAGTTCTTTATAAGGCACTAATCCCGTTAATAAGCCAGAAACCAAAATATAAATGATCGTACAAATCACTAACGATGCTAAAATTCCAATCGGTAAATCGCGCTGAGGATTAATGGCTTCGTCGGCGGCAGTTGAAACCGCGTCAAATCCAATATATGCAAAGAAAATTAATGCACCACCCGCCATCACGCCTTCCCAACCAAACGGCATAAAAGGTGTCCAATTTGAAGGCGTTACATTAAATGCCGCGACCGCAATAAAGACAATAATTGCCGTTAATTTAACGAAAACCATTGCATGGTTGAAACGCGCGCTCGTGTGAACACCTACCGCTAATAAAACCGATAAAATTGTAATGATTAGAAAGGCAGGTAAATTCATGATTGCACCTTCAATCATTAGCCTCTTAGCATCTAGTGTTCCGGGTGCGTGTAATAAAATCTTAGGTAATTCTAACCCGATGGCAGTTAAAGCATTTCCGACATAACCCGACCAACCAATCGCAACGGTGGGAGTGGCTAAACCGTATTCCAAAATCAAATCCCAACCAATAATCCACGCGACGATTTCGCCCAAACCCGCATAAGCATAACCGTAAGCACTTCCACAACCGCCAACGGTCGAGGCTAATTCTGCGTAAGCTAACGCCGAGAAAGCACACGCAAATCCCGCCACGACAAATGATAGCGCAATCGCCGGACCCGCTTTGGTAGCCGCCGCCACGCCCGTTAAAACGAAAATCCCCGCGCCGATAATTGCGCCGATGCCTAATAACGTCAAATCCGTTGCGGTTAAACACCGTTTCAACCCCGTATCGACCAAATGATGGTCGGCATTAATTGCCTTTGTGCGCATCAATGACATCTCAAAATCACTCCTTAATGGCTAAAAAATTGAATTATACCCGTTTTTTATCCGATTTTTCCCCGAAAAACCGCTCCAGTTTCGCCAAACGAACGCCTTTTTGCCGCTTGACCTTCATGGGGATTGTGTTTGACAATGGGCTTTTTATTGGATTGTGAATGTGAATGAACGTGGAAACATTGGTAAAAATCAGAGGGTTACGGTTCGCGCGGGGGACGCGGTGGATTTTTGATGATGTCAATATCGACATTCCTCGCGGCAAAATCACCGCCATCATGGGTCCCAGCGGAACAGGCAAAACCACTTTGTTGCGCTTAATAGGTGGACAATTACGCCCGATTTCTGGATCAATTGAAGTCGATGGACAACCCGTTGAAAAACTTTCACTTTCTGCGTTATATCAATTACGAAAAAAAATGAGCTTGTTATTTCAAACGGGTGCGTTATTAACCGATTTGAATGTTTTTGACAATGTGGCGTTTCCATTGCGTGAACATACGGATTTATCTGATATTTTGATTCGTCATCTGGTGTTAATGAAATTACAAATGGTGGGTTTGCGCGGGGCGGCGAAGTTGAGGGCATCGCAATTGTCGGGCGGCATGGCGCGGCGAGTGGCGTTGGCGCGGGCGATTGCGCTCGACCCGATGTTTATCATGTACGACGAGCCTTTTACGGGGCAAGACCCGATTTCAATGGGGGTTTTGGTGCGCCTAATTCGGAGTTTGAATGATGCGTTAGGTTTAACTAGCGTCATTGTTTCTCACGATGTGCATGAAACTTGCTCGATTGCAGATTATATCTATGTGATTTCAAACGGAAAAATCATCGGTCACGGCACACCCGATCAATTACAAAATTCTCAATCCGAATGGGTGAAACAATTCATGAATTTCGAAGCTGACGGACCCGTTCCTTTTCATTATCCCGCCGCCCCCTATTTAGACGATTTAATGGGAGCTTAACCTAAGTAACCCGTTGTTTTTATTGCCAAGGACGGTGATATGCGCCGAGAGTGGTTTGTGTGCCTTCGGAGATTTTTTGTAAAGCGGTTTGCCACGCGCTACTTGCTTGATATTGCTGAGGATTTTTTTGACAAGCATCGATCGCGGCTCGCCACACTTGCGTCACTTGTGCCACATACGCGGGGCTGCGTTGGCGACCTTCGATTTTGATTGCGGCGACACCCATTTCAAAAAGTTGCGGTAAAATTTCTAAGGTATTCAAGCTAGTAGGTTCTTCCAGCGCGTAATAAGTGTGTCCGCCCTGCTGATAACGCCCTTTGCACAACACCGGATAGCCCGCTGTTTCACCCACGCCGCGCCGATCGATAAGTACTTGATTTAAGCGGGTTTCTAAGCCTTGCGGAGTTTCTCGCCACTCGACCGCGTGCGCAGGTGAACACGCTCCAAAAGTATTTGGTGAATCCCCTGTAATGTATGAGGATAATAAACACCGACCCTCGACCATCACGCACAAACTCCCAAATCCAAAAACTTCAATTTGAACAGGACTTTGCGAAATAACGCTTTGAACTTGTGTTAAAGATAAAACACGCGGCAGCACCACTCGTTTAATCCCAAATTGTTGAAAATAAAAAGAAATTGCTTGGTGATTGGTCGCCGAACCTTGCACCGAAAGATGACGCGAAACGTGAGGATATTTGTCGGTGGCGTAATCTAAAACCCCAATATCCGCAATAATCAAGGCGTTAACACCTAAATCGGCGGCTTGATCGACAGAGGTTTGCCAGTTTGACCAGTTTTGAGGTTGCGGATAAGTGTTGATCGCTAAAAAGACTTTAACGTTATTTTTACGCGCATATTCAATGCCTTGCGCCATTTTAGCCGAATCAAAATTTAACCCTGAAAAATGGCGGGCATTGGTGGCATCTTTGAAACCGAGATAGACGGCATTTGCGCCCTGATCGACAGCGGCTTTGAGGGCGGGCAAACTTCCTGCGGGGCAGACTAATTCCATGCCGCTATTTCAAACTATTTCAAGTCGTTACACCTTGACGCGCATCAATCCAAAAATGGGGGAATGAAACAAAACAGAGGAATTTCCTCACCAAAAACGGGAGGAAATTGATTAGAAAGGGGATTAAGAAACTTTAACCACATCATTAGCTGCATCGTGAGCAACTGCGCCCTGTGCAACTAAGGAATTGACGGCGGCGGTAAGGGCAGCGGCATCGCCTAAACCTCCCCACGGACTGCTCGGATTGGTGATTAAAAACATCGAAGATTCTCCTCCAAAATCTTTTAAGATCGCCAATACTTTACTCTCCAAGTCGCTCATAGTAATACCTGCCTTGATATGTTTTGAAAAAAATATGGCGATGATTTTACCTGTTTTTAACTATCTTTGTGAATAGTTAAGAAAATTTTTGATTGTCGGGCGGCGGATTCGCGCGTTCTTTATAAGGAAATTTCACATGACCAAAACGCACCACCAACACCGCCAACGCAATCAATAACACCGCCCCCGCAATCCCCATCATTTGGGTGGCATTTAACGCTTTCATGTCCAACGTCAAATAGCGCGCCAACGCCACCATCGCAATGTACAGCGGCATTCGAACGGGTAATTGCCCCGATTCCCAAAATGCACCGACCATCGAAATCACTTCTAAGTAAATGAAAAACAACAATAAATCCGCTAAAATGACATTCCCGCGCATAATTACATCACGCACTTCCTGCGCCATCGCCACCACCACCGCCAACAAAATAAAAACCAACCCAATATCTTCTAAAAAACCAACCACTTGTCGCCCGCGCGTCTTTCCCCAACTACTATCGTGTGCCATAATGTTTCTCCAAAGTTTCGGACAAAGATTATAGCGAGTTCCTTTTCATAAAACCAATTTTTGGGGATAAATACAATGTTACAACAGTTAATTTATATGAGTGTTTCTGCGAAAGAATTAACCACTGAAGATTTAGAGCAAATTTTAGAGGCTAGTCGTCGTAATAATGCAGAAAAACAAATCACGGGTCTATTAGTAATAAAAGGAAGAACTTTTTTGCAAGTGTTAGAAGGGGATAGTGAAGTTATCAAACCTTTATTTCAAAAACTCAGAGAAGATCAACGTCACCGTGAAATCAGTATTGTGAGTTGGGAAACCATCGAAAATCGTAACTTTCCTAATTGGTCGATGGGTTTCAAAAACCTCGCCCAAATTCCTCACCATTCTCAACTGTTAGATTTATCTCAATTAGATATTTCAAAACTCTCCTCCACTCCCTCTTTAGTCCATGATCTTATTCAAGAATTATTAAATTTGGAATAGTCATTTTCTATGAATATTGCCGCCATTCAAATGGTTTCAAATACCGACATTTCAACAAACCTTAAACAAGCCGAACAACTCTTAAAACAAGCGGTTTCTGAAAGCGCGAGGATTTGTGTTTTACCCGAGTATTTCGCACAAATGGGAAAACCCGAAGAAATGTTGAGCATCGCCGAACCCATTGGACAAGGAAAATTGCAAGATTTCCTCGCCAATCAAGCTGCAAAACATGGTATTTATTTAGTGGGCGGTTCTATTCCATTACGCTCAACTGTTCCTCAAAAATTACTGGCAAGTTGTTTAGTTTTTAACCCGCAAGGATTGAAAATTGGACATTATAACAAAATTCATTTATTTGACGTTTCTATTCCAGAGAAAAATGAACATTACGAAGAATCTGCCACATTTGAGAAAGGACATCAAATAACCACCATTCAAACACCATTTGCTAACATAGGAATTGGTATTTGTTATGACATAAGATTTCCAGAGCAATTTCGTGAAATGACTGCGATAGAAATACTTGCAATACCTGCTGCTTTTACGCAAACAACGGGGCAAGCTCATTGGGAGGTTTTATTGCGTGCACGGGCGATAGAAAATCAGGTTTATGTTATTGCAGCCAATCAAGGTGGAAAACATAACAACGGACAAGAAACTTATGGAAATAGTTTGATTATTAATGGCTGGGGAACGGTTTTAAATCGTCGAGAAAAAGGTCAAGGCATTGTGATTTCAAATTATGATCCTGTTGCTTTACAACAATTGAGAAAAAATTTTCCTGTTCTAACTCATCGGTAATGTTATGAAAAAGCCAATTAGGATTGCACAATTAACGGATTTACATCTTGGAGAAACCGAAGTAGATGTTTATGATTCTCCTGTGAGAACACAGTTTCTTGCTGCTTTCAATATCTTAAAAGAACAGCCATTAGATGCGCTTATTTTAACGGGGGATATTGCGGCGGTTTCTGGAGAAATACCTGCTTATTTGTGGTTAAAGAAACAACTCAAAACAATCAAGTGTCCGATTTATTTCTGCGCAGGTAATCATGATATTCCTCAAAATATGCAAACAACTTTTGATCTAAATCCCGATCATTTTCATGAAGAAGGGTATTACTTTAAAGCATATATTCAAGGACATCTTTGTTTATTTTTAGATAGCAGTTCTTATTCTTTACCCGCGAAACAATTAGCATGGTTACAACAACAAGATGATGAATCTAAAGAAGAAATATTACTCTTTATCCATCACCCTCCTTTGTATTGTGGTTGTAATTTTATTGATGAAAAATATCCCTTAAAAAATATTCCAGAAACATGGGAAGTGATTAGAAAATTAAAGCGTGTAAATTACATTTTTTGCGGACATTATCATACCGAACGAACGATTATAAAAGAAGGTAAAACGGTATTTCTAACGCCTTCAACAATGTTACAATTTGATTGCCAAGTTTCGCATTTCAAGGGATTGCATAAAAACCCGGGTTGGAGAATAATTGAATGGAATGGCGATACATTAAAAACATCTGTCGATTATTGTATTTTATTTAAGGATTCGTAAATGCATAACTGGACAGCCCTTTTTGCTCAATTTGAAATATTGCTAGAACAAGATTTCAGTAATTGTCAGGTGCGTAATATTGATGGTGGTTGCATTAATCAAACATTTTTATTGGAAAATTGCCATCAACGCTATTTCGTAAAATTAAATCAAGTGGATTTGTACGAGATGTTTGTCGCAGAAATGGCAGGATTGCAGGAAATTGCGCAAACCCATACGATAGAAACCCCCAAACCTTTAGCTTGTGGCACAATTGAGAAACAAGCCTTTTTAATTATGCGCTATTTTGAAACCGGTCATGCGGATAAAAATGCGCAATATGTATTAGGTGAGCAATTAGCAGAAATGCACCGTGTAACAAATGATCAATATGGTTGGAAACGCGATAATTTTATTGGTTCAACACCTCAAATTAATGATTTGAAAAATGATTGGATTACCTTTTGGAAAGAAAACCGTTTGGGATTTCAATTACAACTCGCTGCTCAAAAAGGTTATCGAGGAACTTTACAGAACAAAGGAGAGCAACTTTTAATGCAACTCGATAAGTTTTTTAAGCATTATTGTCCGCCTGCATCATTATTGCATGGGGATTTGTGGAGTGGTAATTACGCGGTGACACAAACGGGTTCGCCAATTGTATTTGATCCCGCTGTTTATTTTGGTGATCGTGAAACGGATTTGGCGATGACGGAGTTGTTTGGTGGATTTTCTAAGGATTTCTATGCGGGTTATCAGAACAACTGGGCATTGGACGAAGATTACAAAACGCGCAAAACACTTTATAATCTTTATCATGTTCTAAATCATTTGAATTTGTTTGGCAGTAGTTATTTGGGACAAGCGCAAAGAATGATTGAGCAACTTTTAGCGGTATAAAGATAGAAAACCATAAAACAAACCCATTAAAATCGGTTGATGAATCAAATAAATGATTAAGCTATGTCGTCCTGAGAAAACCAATAACTTTTTAAGAAACTGATCGTTTTTCCAGCGGGATAATGTTGAAATGGGCAAATGCTTACCTACAAATAACCCTATTAGAACCACACCAAACCAAGGAATAAGGGGAACAAAATCTTCAGTTGGGGGTTTGAATGTCATCATGCCTAACCAATGCAATTGGGGTTGATTAAAAAAAGAATGTTGAACGGTTAAACCTAATAAAATTAAAATCAATCCTACCACTAAATTCAATCGATCAAATTTTAAGAAAAATATCGCTAAAATGCTCGCAATTGTAATGAAATGTAAAACCCCTAAATAAATAAAGCGTGCGCCGAATAACCAATAACTACTTATTGAAACTAATGTAGCTGCCAAACCTAACATAATCAATCGTTTATAAAACAACTTCCAATCTTTTCTTATGCGTAATGAAAAATGTAAAGAAATTCCCACAATGAGAAGAAATAGGCTCACAATGAAAGCTCGAAAACTTAACCAAAAGCTATCTTGCGTTAGATTAAAATGCGCGAATTTGAAAAAGACTAAATCATAACAAAAATGATACGTAATCATTAACCACACAGCAACCCCTCGCAGTGCATCTAAGAAAGCAAAACGTTCTACCTTTTGTCGTAATGTAAGTGCCATTTGTCAGTTAAACCATCGTGTGAAAGAAATTAGGTGTATTTTAATATAGAATGCAGTTTGAAACTAGAAGGAGTTTATTATGTTTCTGCAACGTGTTTTTGTTTTATGGATGTTGTCGTTTGCAACCACTCATGTCATTGCTGCGCCCGTTTTTGAGGCATTGCCAGCGGCGGGTTCTCTAATTAAATTTAATAGCACTGCAAGCGGTGAAATCGTTTCTCAAACGATTAGAATTACTAATAGCGGCGTTGATCCGTTAGAAATCACATCGGCAGTATTTGGTTTAACCAATCCAAACAATTTTTCTATTGCAAGTTCGGGAACAAATAGCTCTCTTCCTATTAAAATTCCAGCAGGAAGTTCTTCATCAGTTGTAATCACTTGTACACCCGATTTAACTAGTTATCTTACCTATGCGAATTTAGGTTTAATAACAAATGATCCGCTTAAATCAACAGTTTCCTATACCCTTGTATGTACGAGAAATTCGACGGGAATCTTATATGAATCTTATCCCGCAAAAAACACTCCTATGAGTAGTTTTGGTGATGTCAATGTGGGTACAAGCAAAACTCGCAGCGGTGTTATTTTTAATACGGGCGATACGGCAATGAATATTTCCTCTCTTACTTTTAGTGGAAATGATGCGGTAAATTTTCGGGTTTCTCAAAGTCCTATTTCACCATTAAATGGCGGTTCAAATACCTATTTTGTAATCACTTGTTCACCCACAAGAGCGGGACTTTTGCAAGCTAATTTAATTGTAAAGACCAATGCTTCAAATGTCACATCAATTACTTATGGTTTAACGTGTAATGGGATTGGAAATAGTCCGCCAACAAATATTTTACTTGATAATCAATCTATTACAGGAGGATTAGCTGCCAATAGTTTGATTGCAAATATTTCAACAACGGATATTGATTTAAATGACACGCACACCTACAGTTTGCAAAATCCTTCTAATTTATTTTTCATTAAAAACAATCAGTTATGGACATCACAAGCCATTCCTTTGGCGGTAAATAGTCCCTATAGCATTACTATTAGAAGCACCGATGCGGGTGGTTTATTTATAGATAAAACCTTTAATATCAATGTAATACAAAAAATCGGGGCGCGTTTTTCTTCAAATCCTCCTCCAAATCAACTCATTGATTTAGGAAAAACATTGGTTTTAACACCCACATTAGGTCAAACAAATACGGGTCAATTAGAAATCATTGAAACGGGTGATTTGGCATTACAAGTTTCTCCCAACATTACGGGGATCAACGCGGGCGATTTTAAGGTTTCTCCGACTGCAATGATTCTACCCGATGGCAGCCCTTCACAATTCTTTACAATTGAGTGTAAACCGGCGGCAAAAGGTATTAGAACTGCAACATTGGAACTTTCTACAAATTCCTCTAATTTTCCTACCCTTTTTTCTTATCCGTTGCAATGCGAAGGACTGGATAAGACTGCAGTTTTTACCTCCATTCCGCCAGCAAATCAACTCATTCAGTTTGGAAAAGTCCCTATTAATCAAATAATTAAAAAGAAACTAGACATTACGGAAGCAGGAAATGTTGATTTAAATATTACGCCGACTATCGTGGGTGTTAATGCTGGCGATTTCAAAATTTCTCCAAATTCAATGACTTTGCCCGATGGTAGCCCACCACAATCCTTTACCATTGAATGCAAACCTCAAACAGCGGGGATTCGCAATGCAACCTTGCAATTGTCGCTAAATGACCCGAATTCGCCAATAATTTCTTATCCGTTGCAATGCGAAGGTGAATTACAAAATAGATATGTTTCTAATCCACCTACAAATAGCATTGTTCTCTTTAATAGTGATGCACAAGGCACACCCGTTTCTCAAACTATTTATATAACAAATCAAGGCTCTCAAGATTTGATAATTAGTTCCCTAGAAATAACCGGTGGCATTTATGCAAGCACCTTCAGTGTTATAAACGGAATTGCACCTTTTACAATCGCTGCAAATACGACCAGTGTTCCATTTCCTTTAATGTTGCAATGCACGCCTGCTCAGGAATTATTGCAAGGAGGATTTCTACACTTAAAAACGAATGATCCTAATAATGCCGATGTTACATACGGGTTGGCTTGTTTAAAACGTTCTACAGGCGCAGTTTATGCGTCATTACCAAGAATTGGTGAGAGAATTCCTTTTGGTAATGTTCCCGCTGGAAGTATTGAAGATCGTCAGTTAATTATGTTTAATGCTGGCGATCAACCTATTTCAATTTCAAATGTAGATATTTCAGGATTAAATGCGAATGTGTTTAATGTCGAAAATCGAACTTTTCCAATCACCATTGAAAGCGGTGGATTTCAAATTGTTCATATCGGTTGTAATCCACTACAAACGGGGATTTATTTGGCGACTTTGTCTGTTACAAGTAATGCAACAGTTGCTCGAAGAGTTTCTTTACCCACAAACCCTCTTATTCATTACCCATTAACTTGTCGAAGTGGTTTGAATAATCCACCAACAGATATTGTTTTAAGTAATCAAATCTTAAACAAAGATACGCCTGCAAATACCTTAATTGCGAATATTTCTAGCCTTGATCCTGATGTAGGTGATTCTCAATTTTATACATTGCAAGATAGTAATGATTTGTTTGAAATTAGAGATAATCAATTATGGACAAAACAATCCCTTCCTACAAATAGTTCAAGTTTTGATATTGCAATAAAAAGTATCGATAGCGGAGATTTGTTTATTGAAAAGAACTTTCATTTGACGGTTAAGAATGTAGTTCAGCATTTTTTAGCGGAAGTAATCACAGCAGAAGGCGTGAAAACAACGGTTGATGAAACAGAGCTAATTACGGTTAAAGGATTTGTGAAACCGCTGCCTGAACAAGTGAATCAGTTAGGTGATGTTTTTGTTATTTATCGCTATATTTCTCCCACGAATGCAACGATTGAATTACCGCCGATTACTTTGTTAAACAATACACCCTTACAATCAAATATTGAATTGATGTTATATCAAGGACGTTTGATTTATTTGGCGGGGCGATTTGAAGTGGTTTTAGGTTATCACTTAAATGGCGTAGAAAATAAAGGATTAGCGACGACATTTAAGGTGCAAAAAAATCAGCCCCCGACGGATTTTAGCCTAAGTAGAAATACCTTAGTTGAAAGGAGTCCAGCGGGAACAGTTGTTGGAAAATTTGTTGCGCAGGATTTGAATAAAGATGATTTCTTTCGCTATGTTATTACACAAAATACGGGCGCGCCATTTGGGTATTTCAAAATTGTGGGCGATCAATTACAAATGTCGGAGAGTTTTCCGCTTAATTTTTCGAGCAATTCGACATTAAATATTGGCGTTAGAGTTATTGATTCGGCGGGTGGTTTCTTGGATAAAACATTCACCATTAAAGTGATAGAAAATACCACGCCCCATATTGGAGGAGAAATTCGGAGCAATGGGTTGGCAATTCGGGGAACAAAAGACCAATTAGCGACCTTAGCAAAAGCGCAAATTTTTACTGCAAATGCGTGGATTCAACCGCCGTCCATTCATTTGAATAAAGTTGCCGATATTCTTTACAAAATTGTTTATACGCCATTGGAAGGAGAGCCGCAAATTTTTGAAGGCGTTTGGGAAGCTAATAAGGTGCTTTCTAGCGTGTTGGATATTGAAATAGCCAAAAATGCGCAATTGAGTTTGGTGGGGCGATTTGAAGCGTCGATTGGTTATCGTTTGAAAGATGGCACGTTTGAGATTTTAACGCCATTTCAAATATTCCGCGTTCAAGGCTAAGATTTCAGTGTTAAAATAGCGTCCTTCATTAAAATGAGAACCAAAGGAACATAGAAAGATGTATAAGATTTTGACATTAAACAATATTTCGGTGCGGGGTTTGGAATATTTGCCGCGAGATCGGTATGAAATTGCGTCGGAAATTCAACATCCTGACGCGGTGTTGTTGCGGTCGTTTAAAATGCACGATTGGGAAATTCCTGAATCTTTACAAGCAGTTGGACGCGCAGGGGCGGGTGTCAATAATATTCCCGTCCAAAAAATGAGTGATCGTGGGATTCCGGTTTTTAACGCGCCGGGGGCAAATGCCAATGCAGTCAAAGAGTTAGTGTTGGCGGGCATGTTGATCGCGGCGAGAAATATTGGCGGCGCGTGGGATTTCTCGCGCAATTTGAGCGGAACAGACGACGAAATCAATAAAGCGGTCGAAGCAGGTAAGAAAAATTTTGTCGGTTTTGAGTTGCCAAACAAGACCTTAGGCGTGATCGGATTGGGTGCAATTGGGGTGAAAGTCGCCAATGCCGCGATTGCGTTGGGCATGGAGGTGATTGGCTACGATCCGCAAATTACCGTCAAAAATGCGTGGCAAATGTCTTCTGAAGTTAAACAAGCATTGAGTTTAGATGATTTGTTTAGCCGCGTGGATTTTGTGACTTTTCATGTGCCGTTGATCGATGCGACGCGCAATATGCTCAACGCCGATCGCCTGAAAATGATGCGCAAAAATGCGGTGATTTTGAATTTCGCGCGCGATGGGATCGTCGATAATACGGCGATTGTCGAGGCACTCAATCAACAACAAATCCATGCGTATGTATGTGATTTTCCGAGTAATTTATTGAAAAATCACCCCAAAGTTATCACGTTGCCCCATTTGGGCGCGTCGACCGTCGAAGCCGAAGACAATTGCGCCATCATGGTCGCCGAACAGGTGCGCGATTATTTGGAAAACGGCACGATTCGCAACGCGGTAAATTTCCCCGAAGCCCAAATGCCCCGCGTCGCCGACCGCCCCCGCATCGCAATTTCTAACGCAAACGTCCCCAATATGCTCGGACAAATCAGCACCGCCATCGCTAAAGCCAACTTGAATATTGTGGATATGTTGAATCAATCGCGCGGTAATTTGGCGTACACGTTGGTCGATGTTGAGCAACCTGTGCCGTCGTCGGTGGTTGAAGAACTTAGCCGTATCGAAGGCGTTTTGAAACTGCGGTTGTTATAACATCAAACAAAAGAAACCTGTAAGCCTATCCAATCACAATCTTACAGGTTTTTCTTATCATTTCTTTACGCATCATCGTTTGGAAAAATAACTGTGACCATTAAACCATTATCGTTTTCAAAATGTAATCGCAAATGATGTAATTCTGCAATGCGTTTAACAATAGATAATCCTAAACCACTTCCTTGAATGTGTTGATGCTCACCACGATAGAAACGCTCAAAAATATTCTCCATTTTATCTTCAGAAATCCCCGCCCCATTATCTTTAACCATTAAACAAAGTTCCTCCGATTTTAAACGTTCAATTGAAATCGTAATTTCTCCCTTTTCAGGCGTATAACGTAGCGCATTATCCACTAAGTTTCTCAATAAAATTTCTAAGGCTTCTGGATTACCTTTAGTTTGGGTGTGATCTGTAAGAATTGACAACCCTAAATCTTGCTGTTTGTTCAATGCTTGATTAATAAGTAAATTAATAACCCGCTGTGCAATCGTTTCTAAATCAATGGGTTGTATTTCTAGCGTTTGATTATTATCGATGCGGGCTAACGTGAGCAATTGCGCCACCAAATGATGTGCATGATCCACCCCAGTTAAAATATTTTGTAAGGCTTGAGAACCCAAAGGCGAGGCTTGGTTTTGTAAAGCAATTTGGGCTTGAATTTTCAAACCTGCCAACGGGGTGCGTAATTCATGTGCAGCATCAGCTGTAAAACGCCGCTCATTTTCAAAAGTTTGATTGAGTTGTTGAAATAAATTATTTAAAGTATCCACTAAACTTTTTATTTCTAAGGGAACAGCTTGAATATCGATTTTTTGCAATTGTTCTGGAGTGCAAGTTGCAATCTTATTAGCAATCTTTTGTAAAGGTTTCAAACCGCGATGAATGCTCAAATATGTTATTATAGCAAGTAGAGGAAAACTCCATAACAACGTATCAATCATTTGCCAAAAGATTTCTCCGGTTAATTCTCCCCGAATATCTCGCCGTTCAGCGGTTTGTAAAATACCGTGCGGTGCTTTCAACGTAAAAACCCGCCAATGATAATTTTCTACCTCATAATTTTGATAAGTTGCAACCTCTTTTGTTTGAGGAATGGGAAACAACGGCGCACTATTTGATTTGGCGATTAAATTCCCCATTGAATCGCGCACAAGAAAGGCAACTTTGCTATCGTAATGAATTTTATAATTCAGTGGTGATCTTGAGGATTTTAAAGGATAGGTCAAATGATAATGCTCAACAATTTCATGCGCCAATAATTGGTAAATAATATTGGCATTTTGAGCAAGATTGGCATCAAACAATTCGGAGACTTCGTGCTTTGTTTCATAATAAACATTAAATATGATAATTAACCACACACTTAAAATCATACTTAGCAATGAAACTAGCAAACGGGTTTTTAAAGAAGTTGTTTTCATGGTTATTTAGGGATCATGTAACCCATTCCTCGAATAGTTTTAATGCAGTTTTTACCTAATTTTCGGCGTAAATGGTGAATATGAACTTCAACGGCGTTGCTTTCCACCATGTTATCCCACGCATAAATACTTTCTTCTAAACGTTGGCGAGAAATGATATGCCCAATGTTTTCTAAAAGTGTTTGTAAAATCGCAAATTCTTTGTTGGACATTCCGACAATTTCATCATTGATAGTTACTAATAAAGCAATCGGATCGAGGCGAATGTGTTTGTATTCAAGATAGGAAGTTGCTCGACCTTTTGAACGCCGTAATAAAGCTCTTAAACGCGCCAATAATTCGTCGAGTTCAAAGGGTTTAACCATATAATCATCTGCACCCAAATCTAAGCCTTGAATTTTATCTTGTGTGGTATCTCGAGCGGTTAATACTAAAACGGGTAATGTTTGTCCCGATGCTCTCAACATTTGTAAGACTTCTAATCCACTTTTTCGAGGTAAATTCAAATCCAGAATAACCCCATCAAAGGTTTCTACATTTAAAGCATGAATCGCTGATTCACCATTTGTCAGCCAATCGACTGCATAACCCATTTGTTGCAGAACAACTTGCACACCATTTCCTAACAACAAATCATCTTCGACCAATAACAAGCGCATTTCATTTCCAAGAGATTTCATTCAAATACGGTTTATCTTAAAATATTTTTATTAAGGTTTCCTTAATATTTGCGCCTTATAATGAGGGTTTTAATGGGTTTTGACAGGAGTTAAAAGATGAAAATCAAGTATTTACTGATAGTTAGCACGCTATTGTTGAACGCGTGCGGCGGCGGAGGAAGCAGCGAAAGCACCTCCGAAAACACCGGCGACAACCACAACGAAACACCAACCACTACGACCCCCACAACGACCACGCCCGTCAGTGCATCTAATCTAAAAGTGTTAGCATTCAATGATTTGGGTATGCACTGCATCGACAAAGAATATTCGGTGTTTTCGATTTTACCCCCGTATAACGTGTTGAATACACAGGTAATTCAGCAAGGCAGTCCGCCCAAATTGCTCGATACCAATGCGGTGAGTGTGGGTTATACCGCCGTCGCCGATGCCAAAGGTTCAATCAACAGCTCGAGCACCCAAAAAACTAACTTTTGGCAATATTCTAAGGCATTGTTTGGATTGGATTTAAAAGCGGGAGAAGGCTTAAAACGGATTTATATGCCCGCCGACGATCCACAAAAACGCGCTTTTCAACCGATGGATTTTTCCACTAAATTCAATTGGTTCAACGCCGAAGGCATTCCGATCACCCCCTTCGACGACATTTTGCGCGAAAATTCTTATCCCTTATTAAAAGTCGGGGCTTACGACAAAAACACCGGCAGTTTGTTGGCATCGACCGACGCGGTTGTCCCCGTTTCGCGCGAAACCGATTGCAAAAATTGCCATTCCAGCGGACAAATCGCCGCCAGTTCAAGCACGGTTTCATGGGCAAACGATGCCGATATGGAAATTCAAGCGAAGAAAAATATCTTGATTTTACATGATGTTAAACACGCCACCAATCTGAAAAATAGCACTCCCATTTTATGCGCGAGTTGCCATTATTCGGCGGCTCTCGATTTGGCGGGTGCGGGTGCGCAAGGCAATCAAATTGGCAAATCCACGATGTCGCAGGCAATGCACCGCTTTCACGGCGACACCAAAAATGCGCAAGGACAACTCGTTTTTCCCGACAACGCCAACGTCGACCAAACCTGCTATCAATGTCACCCCGGGCGAATCACCCAATGTCAGCGCGGCGCAATGAAAACCGGCGGCATGACTTGTCAAAATTGTCACGGCAACATGGCGGCGGTCGGCGGCAAATATCCCCTCAAAACCGGCGGCAGTTTGAACGGTCAAAACGACGGTAAATCGCGCGCGGCTTGGCTTGATGTGCCTCGTTGTCAATCTTGCCACACGGGCGATGCAGCAAATCATTTGACGGGCACGGATTTGGTGTTCAATTCGGACGGTTTTCGTTTGAAACAAGCCTATAAAGTGAATGATTTATCAGCCTCACCGATTGCTGCGCCAACTTCGCGTTTTGCTGAAAATTCAAGCACTTTATATCGTCACAGCAAAGGTCACGGCAATGTCGCGTGCGAAGGTTGTCACGGCAGCACCCACGCCGAATTTCCCAACGCCGATCCCGCCTCGAACGACAATGTCGCTTCTCAACAATTACAAGGACATACAGGCGTGATCAGCGAGTGTAAAACTTGTCACACCAGTTTGGCTTTAACAATCAACGGACCGCACGGCATGCACAATGTCGGCGATCAAAATTGGGCGGACGGCGGACATCGTAACTTTTATCGCCAAAATCCCGACAATTGCCGCGCGTGTCACGGCAAAACGTTGGACGGTTCTCCGCTGTCAAAAGTTGCGCAAACCCGTTCGTTTAATGTTGAAGGGCGAAATGTGACCTTTAATAAGGGCGATCAAGTTGCCTGCAATCGTTGCCATTCCAAACCGTAATTTTTAAATGCCATTCCTGCGTGCAAACGTGGGAATGAAGAGGGTAATATCATGATTAAAAAGATTTTTTTTATATTTATAATGGCGATCGCGGCGACTCCTAGTTTTGCCGACCATGCCATTTATCAAAACGGGTTATTACACATTCCGAGCATCGAACTGAAGGATACGTCGGGCAATTCGATGTGTTTTTCTGTTTATCTTCAACAACTTCCTAACGATACGACGTTTGTGTTGGGATTATCCGCCGCGCAACTTTTAACGCAATGTGCCACCCAAAATACTTATCGGGCGGGGATCGCGTCGTTGCCGTTGGTGGAATTAAAAGATGATGCGGGACAATCGGTGTGTTACAACGTGGAAATAGAGCAACGCCCTGATTCTACGACACTTTCTTTTGGTTTGAAATCTGCGCAATCGGTGTCGTGTAGTTCGTCGCCGACCATTTTATCGGGGAATTTCAAACTGTTAGCCGCGAACGATTTGGGCATGCACTGCATGGATCGCGAATATTCAATTTTTTCGATTTTGCCGCCCTACAACGTGGTGAATGCGCAGGTCGTTCAACAAGGCAATCCGCCCAAATTGCTCGATGCGGCGGCGGTCGAAGTGCGTTATAACGGCGCGCTCGACAGCACTAAATCCGTCAATAGCAGCAGCGTCAATAAAACCGATTTTTGGAAATATGCGAATGCGTTGTTTGGGGTAAATTTGCAGACGGGTCAGGGTTTGAAAGGGCTGTTCATGCCGTCGGACAATCCCCTAAAATCGGGCGGACAAGTCATTCCTTTCAATAATATCAATGGGTTATTTAGTGCGGAAGGTATTCCCATTACGCCCATCGATGACACCGGTCGCGTCAATCCTTACCCATTAATGAGAATCAGCGCACACGACACATCGAGCGGGACGCTTTTAACCTCGACCGACATTGTTGTGCCGGTTGCGCAGGAAACCGATTGCCAAAATTGCCACGCGACCGGAAAAATGGCTGCCAGTTCAACCGCGATCAGTTGGTCGACCGATCCCAATATTGAAGTTCAAGCCAAGAAAAATATCCTCACGTTGCACGACAAAAACAAAGGCACGCAATTAAGTTCCTCAACGCCCGTGTTGTGCGCAAGTTGTCATTATTCGGCGGCTCTCGATTTGGCGGGAACAGGCGCGCAAGGCATTCAAATCGGCAAACCCACGATGTCAAAGGCAATGCACAACAAACACGCCTTCACCGACGACGGATCGCGCAATGTCGAACAAACCTGTTATCAATGCCACCCGGGCAAAACCACCCAATGTCAGCGCGGCGCAATGCGAAATGGCGGCATGCAATGTTTTGAATGTCACGGCGGCATGACGGCGGTCGCGGGAAATTCGCCTTTATTGAGCGGCGGCAGCATCGACGGCAAAAATGACGGGCAATCTCGTCGTCCTTGGCAAGACACGCCCCGCTGCCAATCGTGCCACACGGGTGATGCGTTGAATCATTTGTCGGGAACGGATTTAGTGTTCAATTCGGACGGTTTTCGTTTGAAACAGGCTTATCGCGTGAACGACACGTCGGCTTCTCCAATTTCTTCGCCAACTTCGCGTTTTGCTGAAAATTCAAGCACTTTGTATCGACACAGCAAAGGTCACGGCAATGTCGCCTGCGAAGGTTGTCACGGCAGCACGCACGCCGAATTCCCGAATGCCGATCCGAACGCCAACGACAACGTCGCTTCTCAACAACTTCAAGGACATACGGGCGTGATCAGCGAATGCAAAACCTGTCACACCAGTTTGGCTTTAACGACCAACGGACCGCACGGCATGCACAATGTCGGCGATCAAAACTGGGCGAATGGCGGACATCAAAACTTTTATCGCCAAAACCCCGACAATTGCCGCGCGTGTCACGGCAAAACGTTGGACGGTTCTCCGCTGTCAAAAGTTGCGCAAACCCGTTCGTTTAATGTTGAAGGGCGAAACGTGACCTTTAACAAAGGCGATCAAGTCGCGTGCAATCGTTGCCATTCTAAACCGTAGTTTTAAACCAACATTCCCACGCCTGAACGTGGGAATTAGAAAATTATTTACGGATTGGTGGGTTGGAAATCTATTACCTTAAATACACCAAAATTCGCATCAGTTGGCATCAGTTGTAATATCGCTGAGAAATAATCAGTTGGACCCTGAATTAAAATCCCAGCGGGTAAGCGAATAGTGGTTGGAATTGAAACACAGGGAATATGCAATGTATTATCTGCAAATTTATAACGCGCATTTGAGAAATTTCCTAAAGTTGCTACTGGATCACAACTAAACGTTTCTCCCTTAATAGTCAAATCCATTGCGCCGCGTAATAATGCTAAATCTCCTTTACACGTTAAATATTTTCCTGTTTCTTCGCCCGTAATATCATTTAGAATGGGCAAATCAATTGCTTTAATTGAAACGGTGCGGGGTTCTTGTGGTTTGTATTCTGCAATACACGAAGTTGTTGAAGTATTTACAATTAAATCTTCTATTCCGCACACAGGATTTGAAATATCAATATAACCTGATGTTGCAAAACTACTCAATTGATTTCTATCATTATTTCCCCAGCCGCAAACTGTCCCATCTTTCTTCATAATTAAAGAATGTCCTGCGCTCGGATCAGAAATCAATGTTGCATCGCTTATTCCTCCAACTTGCATTACATTATTATTCTCAACATAAAAAACTTCTCCAGATTTAGTTAATGCGTTAAAACGCCAACTGTTTCCTTTGATTTCTTTAACGTTGCTCAAATTGGGAATTTCTGAAACATTGTAATTATAAGAACTACCATTCCAATTACATTGATAGGAAAATATCTTTCCAGCATCTGTTCCATTTCCACCAGTTAATGCAATTCCTTGCCAATAATATCCTCGTACATCAATAACATTTGAAATGCCAATATTATTTAGACAGCCACTATTTTCTAAGCTAAACAATTGCCCTTCATTTGTAGCCGTACCAATCCCAATTCCATAATCAGCGTTTTTAGGTAATGATTTGATGGCTGGAACACTTATTTGAGTAAATGGGTTACTTGTATTCCAATAATCCATTCTATAAACATTACCTGATTGTGCTAATGCGTAATTTCCTTTAATATCTGAAATGGGTTCGGGAGGAGTTAATTTAGTTGAACCAATCCAAACAGTCGTATTTGTTCCGTTTTGTGTGAGAAACGAAATGTTACCCCATTGATTATCGATTTTTACAACGGGTTCATTTGCACTATTTGATATTTGAACAGGGGCTGTAAAATGTCCAAATGCATAATCAAACTTAAAGACCTTTCCGTTCTCTGTTAAAACGTAGTAACTATTATTGTTACTATAGTTTGAAATATTGACAACTTGCTTAGGTTTCTCTCCCGATATACTAAAACAACTAGTAGGTGTGGTCGTCATATTATTATAGTTGTAATCAGTTGTTGGTGACCAACACATTATTCCTCCATTTGAAGAAATAATATTTGAACCACCCGAAGCATAATTATTATCGGAAGAAATGCTTTCTATGTTGCTTAAAATTGCTGTATTTGGCTGAAAAGGTACGGACGAGGAACTGGGTAAGGTAATTTGGATAAGAGGCGCGTTGCTATATTGAAATAAAACGCCATCATCGCGTAAAGCAAATGAATAGCCATAACCCGTTGATATTTGTGGTAATGTTGCTGCTAAGGAAGCGGTGGGTGCGCATAAAGTAATGCCTAAAATACTTGAAATAGCAGATGATAATAAAGTATGTTTGGTTTTCATGGTAATGCTCCTTTGAATAAAGAGAGGAAAATCCTCTGAGTTGGTGGATTTAAAATAAGCGGGGCTCATTTGAGGAATATTGTAGTGGAGTTAGAAAGAGAAAGTAGTGATGTGTACTAGTCGTTTGCATTGCGCATGAGAGGTGTGAATGGGTGTATCACTTGACAAATGATTTTTTGTTTCATTCGTGTGATAATCCACTCTTTATTTTTAAGCACCAATTAAGCATAAAAAAAGCCCCGTTATAAAAACGAGGCAACTCAACAACTACCATGAATCAATCAATTATGTTCTATTTACTTTATAAGTGTAGGGTAAGTTCTGCTTTTTGCAGTCGGGTTTCGTGATTTGAATTAAATTGAATGCGCTTAACAATTTAATAGCCGTAATGACACTAGTTCTACTATAACCAGATTTACTAATGATTTCACTGTAAAAAAGCATCTTCTCTGTGTCTGAAGTTAATTTATCGATGGCTTCAAACACGCTTTGTTGAGCATTAGTCATCATTTTCGGGGCGTTTGGGTTCAGGTTTGGCATGACAATCACTCCTCTGTTTTGGGTTCTTTAATCGGATAAAATCAACCGACTGGCTGTATTAACTTGACTTTTCGCCCAGTGCGCTATTCAAACTTTATGCCGTTTTTTAACGCATTGATTTTTAATGAATTTATTGTTGATTTCATGGAAAACTGTGAATTGCATAAATTTTAATAAGACATAAACATTTGATTTTTAACGATAAAAAAGTGTTCAAAACTGTTCAACGGGTGTTCTTTGAAAAAAATAACCCATTGAATTTACAAGGAAACATAAAATCCAAAAGTGTTCAAAACTGTTCAAATGTCCCGTGATATAATTTGAGGAAATAGTGGTTTAATAGGATAAGAAATGTTACAAATTGTGATGGTGGGGATTGGGGGGGCGTTGGGGTCGATATTGCGTTTTTTGCTGTCGACGGCGATGGTGGAATGGTTGGGGCGGGGATTTCCGTTTGGAACGCTCAGCGTCAATGTGTTGGGATCGTTCGCGATGGGTTTCTTAGCCTTTGTATTGGTTGAACATTTTGATCTTGACGCGGTGTGGCGAACGGCAATTTTGGTGGGATTTTTAGGGGGATTCACGACGTTTTCAAGTTTTTCACTCGACACGCTGCATTTATTGTTGGCGGGAAACCCCTTGAAAGCCTTGTTAAATATTGGATTAAACGTTATTTTATGCGTAGTGGCGGCGGCACTGGGTTTGAAGTTGGGGCAGCAGTTCTAATTAAAAAATCGTGCAAATCGCGTGTAATCTTACTATACTGTTAAGCGGTTTTTCGTGTCAGATGCAATCATGAAATGTTTTAGCGTATTAAGCATGGTCGGTGTAATGTTGGGCGGTTTGGCGGGCTCTGTTCAAGCAGCGACCGTCCCCGACCCCGCCGACAAAAAAATTCAACAGGCGTTCACCTATTGTGAGCAAGGTTTAATGCTGCCCGTGCCCAGAAGCATCGTCGGCTTGAAAACCCTGCAGCGGTATTTCAAAAAATACGAAACCTATCGCAACGCCGCCACCATTCTCAATCCTCAAATTGTCAAATCTGACGCACTGTACAAGCCTAAAAATGCGCAGTTCGGTGAAAAAGACTACAAATCCCTGTACGGACAATGCGAAACTGAGTTGGTCGCCAAAATCACCGCCGCACAGCCTCAGGTCGAGCAACAGGTCGCCCAATCTCAAAGTGCCGCCGCCCAACGAGCAGATTTAATTAAAAAATTAACCGCCGAGGTGATGCCAACCGTCACGCTCACCCTCGATTTGTGCACGCATTACACGCAAAACCCGCTCCCCGAAGATGCCGATGATAAAGCTCGCAGCCAATTCAACGCGGACGCAAATACCTATAAAAATCAAAAAAAACAAATCCTTAGCACGCACCCCGGCATTCTACAAACCCCCTACAAAAGCCTTAGACGCGATTTTGAATCCGATACCGTCGAGGAAGTCGACCAAGTTTTGTTGTATTGGTTCGAATACTGTGATGGGATTTTCGTAACGCCCCAATCGGAAGCCGCCGCCCTCGACACGGAAGGTCCGCCACTGCCCGATGACAACGCCGCGCCCGCCAAACAACCCGACGATCAGCCCCCGCCCGACAACATGGACGACGGCATCGACGACAGTGCTGCAATCCTCGATGAAGCCATGAAAAATGCGCAGGGCGATCGCAAAAAAATCCTCGAACAACAAAAACGGCTGCCCGATTTTACCGACAACGACAGCGATCAATACAACGCCAAAACATGGTTTTTCGACCACGACGGAGACAAAGGAAGTGAATGTCAGACATTTATCTTCGACAAAAACCACAGCCTCTCCGATCAAAAAACCACTAAAGGGTTGTGTGAACCTCCGAAATAGTACGTTTTAAATCAAAACAAAAAGCTCAGTTAATTCGCTGGGCTTTTTTTTATGGCATCATTTCATATTTGGGAAGAAGTTGAATGCTATCGTCAAACCAAATTTGAATCGTTTGATTGAGAGAATCGTTGAGGATTTGTGCCCAAGTTGCTTTAGTGCTTTGTAATGCAATATCGGTATCATGAATGAAAGCATCTCTTTGCATTAAACCAATGCCTTCGTTGAGCAAATAATCGATGCCAATTCCTCCTAAAACGCCTGCCAGCGCGCCGATCGGACCACCTAAAGAGCCAATTGCGCCACTGCCGCCAATCGTTAAGGCTTTTGCGGCAAATGGGCTTGCAAGTTTGCTAAATAAAGTGGTTTCTGCTGTTTTAGCGGCGATGCCTTTTGCGAGTGCGCTGCCCACCGCTTTTCCTGTCACGCCGCCGCCCGTTGCAAATAACAAACCCCGCCACGTTTCTGCGCCGCTTTTCTGATAGTTTGCAAAATTGATTTTATTCAAATGACTTTTCCAATCTAATTCGAGAGAAACTTTTTGAGAAACGTCCTGCAAATGAGTCGTTTGCTGAGAAACAAATAATTGAAACTTATCCTGAACCATCGCCAGACTTTCTAACCATTGCAAATAAGCCGTTTTTAATTGGGTTTGATAAAGGGTTTGTAATAAAGGATCATTGATTTCTGGCTGCAAAATAATTTGTTCATAATGTTGCTGAAAATACCTTTGCAAATCATAACTAATAGCACCGGATAAATTTTGAGCTTCGCTGCTTAAACTATGTTGAACAACCGAGCTAGTGGCTTTTAAGAGCAAATCATACGTTGTTAAATACGCAAAATACCAATCCGCAAAGAGAGGAATCCGTTGTTGCATTTGTTGAAAAATGGGGGCTAAATCGGCTTTTAATTTTTGTTGAGTCTTTATTTGTAATTGCTGACGTTGTTCTTCAAAAAAAGCGATTTGTTGTTGTACAAAATTTGAATATTTCTCCGCATCCACTAAAACCCGATAAGTTTGACCATTTTGAAAGCGCGAAGACAATTGAACTTGAGGTTTAATTTGTGGTTTGATCGGGTTCACTATTTTGCTTTCATCGGGGTGAACTTTTTGCAAATGATCAAGGCGTGCCATTAAGCTATCATACCATTGACGACCCAATTGCAATCCAAAGAACAAAATAATCAAGAAACTCAAACCTAAAACGAGAGGAAACCATTTGCGTTTAGGTTTGTTAGTGGGTGGATTTTTATCAGATGAATTGGCGGGAAAATAATCGCCCTCTTTTTCAATAACTATTTGTTTATCATGGGGTAAATTGTTCATTTGAAATTTTTTCCGAAAATTTGTTGAATGGCTAATTCTTGTGCTAAATCGTGAAGAACTTCTTCGGAAAGCATTTCTCCACATTCTGGGCAGCAAATGAGTGGTAAATGGGTTTCTGGATCGATATAAGTTGAAAGATAACCTTCATTTGTCCAGCGGTAATCAACGTTAATGAAATGTCCGCAAGCATGAACTTTTGTACTTAACATAATTTGAGTAATTAAGAAGATGTGTTTTTAGAGAAAGTAGCTTTCTAAAAAGCCTCATCTCCTTTATTTCAATTCAATGGCTGCGGCTTAAACAAATATTGAGAGCTTCTTGCCAATCGGGTAATTCAAGCCCAAAAGTTTGAGCCAGTTTTTCATTGGAAAGCACTGAATATAAAGGTCTTTTTGCGGGCGCGGGATAATCAGCAGTGGGAATGGGAATCACGCGAGGCGGTTTGGGCGCACGTTCAGAAATACGTTCCGCAAATTCGCACCAATTGGTTTGACCGCCGCAGGTTAAATTATAAATCCCTGATATTTCTGAAAAATCTGTTTTAAATCGAGGAGAATATAATTGCGATAAAACTTGGACAGTCATTTCTGCAATTAAACGACTCCACGTCGGCGCGCCGATTTGATCCGCAACGATCCGTAATTCTTCGCGTTCTTTTGCAAGCCTTTGAATTGTCAATAAAAAATTCTGACCATAACGCCCATAGACCCAACTTGTCCGAAAAATCAAATGATGACAACCACTTGCTTGAATCGCTTGATCGCCGGCGAGTTTGCTTTTTCCATACATATTCAATGGGTTAGGCGCATCGGTTTCTAAATAAGGCGCGTTTTTAGTGCCGTCGAAAACGTAATCCGTTGAATAATGGACTAAAAGTGCATTAGTTTGTTTCGCAAGATCGGCAAGAATGTGAGGAGCAGTTGCATTAATTGCCATCGCAACCTGTTGATCTTGTTCGGCTTTATCGACGGCAGTGTACGCAGCGGCATTCACGATAATATTCGGCTTAACTTGTTGAATAACCTCATGAATTTGCTGAGGATTGGTTAAATCGAGTCGTGCGACGGTTGCCAAATGTTGATCGGCGGGAATCACGTCGCCCAACGGTTGCAATCCACGCCATAATTCTGCGCCAACTTGACCGATGCAACTAATTAAAAGGATTTTCTTTTTAGAATTCATAGGGTTTCACATCTCTGAAAAAAGGGGCTTGCGCGTCTTTGGGGGATAAACTGGGGTTTTCGATCTGCCAATCGATAGCGAGATCGGGATCGTTCCAAATAATACTACCTTCGTCTTCGGGGTGATAGTATTCGGTACATTTGTATTGAAAATCAGCAAGTTCCGACAACACGCAAAATCCATGCGCACAACCAGCGGGCACATAAAATTGTCGATGATTGTCTTCGGTCAAATGCACGCCGACCCATTTGCCAAATGCGGGCGAGTTTTTGCGTAAATCTACAGCCACATCAAAGACTTCCCCGCGCGTGACCGATACTAATTTGCCTTGAGGAAAATTGCGTTGAAAATGCAAGCCTCTCAACACGCCTTTTGCCGAACGTGATTGATTATCTTGAACAAATGTCGGAATGCCCGCCGCCAAATAGCGTTGTGCTTGATAAGTTTCTAAAAAAAAGCCCCGCGCATCGCCAAACACTTTAGGTTCGATGATAATGGCGGCGGGAATTTCGGTCGCGATTACATTCATACGATAATGGATTCTCAAAAAAGGTTAAAATATACCAAATTCTACACCTTCGGGCACAACTTCTGAGGAAAACACGATGATTCAATCTTGGGAAATTTTAGAGCAACAATACGAAAATTTATTACAACATACCTTAAAAAATTTGCGGCTGGCAGAAAAGAAATCCTCTGCATCAGAAAAGGATCAAGCGATTTTACAGTTGATTACCCATATTGAATTTACATTAGAAGAATTGCACCCAGAAATTAAACGCCTAAAAAGCCAAGTTTCTATAAACAAACCGCAGGGTTTATATGGCATACCTTCTTTACCCAAACACCCGTTATTTGAAACCCCATTATTAGCGGAAGTTAAAATCCAATTAGCTAATAAAGGTGTTGAACCTTACACCGCCCCTATTATGTTTCAATCGGCAGCAGGTTTTGGGAAATCTTTATTAGCCGCACAGTTAGCTTATGATACTGATATTCAAGCACTTTTTCCAGATGGCATTTATTGGATTTCTTTAGGAAAAGAACCCGATATTGGAACACTTTATTTACGTTTGGCAGAAATGGCTGGGAAACCCACATTAGGTTTCTCAGATGAAGAACAAGCAGGTAATTATTTGCAAAGCATTTTTGCGGCTAAACGGGCATTGTTAATTTTAGATGATGCAAAGCTCATTGAACACATTGTTCCTTTCTATGATTTGGGCACGCAATGTCGATTGCTTGTCACCAGTACAGAAAAAAGTATTTTTGATTTCATTAAATTCAAATCGATGCACGCACTACTTTTTGAAATATCGCCTTTTAATATAGAACAATCTCAGCAATTGTTTGCGCATTTTGCACCACTTTCCTCAACTGAATTATTAGAAAGTTGTCAGGGTTCTCCTTTAGCATTGCAATTAGTTGCTGCAACTTTGGCGATTTCAGAAAATATTAAAGAATTAAATCAACGCTTAAATAACCCAGAAATGGATTTATCTGAGCAATATCCGCCGTATTTGATGCAGGCTTTGCATTTGTATTTGGAAACATTGGGCGATGAAGGGGAATATTATTTAACCTTAGCTGTCTTTGCCGATTACACGCATATTCCTTTAACGGCGATTGCTATGTTTTGGAACAACTTGTTTAATTTATCTGAGAAACAAACTCAAGAAGAACTGGAGGCTTTTGCAGAGAAAGGATTGGTTAATTTACACGATACTTATTTAAGTTTGCATAGCTTTCAACATGATTACATTCTTGATTTCTCAGATTTGGATAAACTTCAAGCACGGTTGTTATCTGCTTATGCACGCCAATGCCAACAAGGTTGGTTGAACGGCGTGAATGATGGTTATTATTATGATTATTTGTGCTATCATTTGTTTGCAGCAAAACGCAGTAAAGAAATCAAATCATTATTGCTCGATTTTGATTGGTTGAAACACAAACTAGAAGTTAGTTCATTACAATCCTTATTACGCGATTATGAATTCGTAACTGATCCTGATTTGAAAGCGGTGCAACAAGCACTCTTTGATTCCGCCGCCGATATTATTCTCGATCCTACCCATTTAGCATTGCAATTGCTCAATAATTTATGGGAAAATTCGAGCAAAGATATTCAAAGTTTATTAAATCAAGCGCGCGAAATTTATCCCGCTTGGGAGCCTCCAATGCCTGATAATGATGAGGAAAGACGTTTTGCCGACAGTTTCTATAATCGTAGCCATGTCAAGAAATAATGTTATTGGGTTTCAAAATCGATTGCCTTGGCATTTGCCAGCTGATTTGAAATACTTTAAACAACTGACCCTCAATAAAACCGTTGTCATGGGAAGAAAAACCTTTGAATCAATTGGCAAGCCTTTACCCCAACGTGAAAATATTATTGTGAGTCGACAGCCTATTTCTATTGAGGGCTGCAAAGTCATTTCAAATCTTAAAGAACTTCCTTTTGAAAAAGAGATTATGATGATAGGTGGTGCTCAAATTTATACTTTGGCTCTTCCTATCGTTAATGATTTGTATATTACTTGGGTTGAAGGGGAATTTAAGGGAGATACGTTCTTTCCAGAAATTGATTTTAATCAGTGGAAAATGATCAATATTGAATCGTATTTGCCCGATGAGAAAAACCTTTTTCCTTATCACTTTGCACATTACCAAAGAATATAACTATGTTATCACTGTATGCTAAATTACAATCTGCTTTGCAAGAAACCACTAGTTTAATTGAACTCTCTGAATTACATGGATTTTTTACAGGTTTGCTGTGTTTCAAACAGAAAATTGTTTTAACCGATTGGCAATTTCAATTGGGTGAAGCATCAGAACTTTCTGAAAGTAATGAACAAGCCATTAATTTATTTCAAAAACTCTTAGATGCTACAAGAGAGCAACTCAAATCGACAGAGTTTGAATTTATTTTATTATTACCACCAGATGACGCTTTGTTATCTCAACGATTACAAGCATTACAAGATTGGTGTCAAGGTTTTTTATATGGTGTGGGGGTTGGAAAACCCAAAAACGATCATTTTACCTTAATTGAACAAGAATTTATTAGTGATGTTTCAACTTTCTCTCAAAGATTGCTCAATGATTGTGTAGAAAATAATGATAACGAAAATGCTTATGTTGAATTAGTGGAATATTTGAGAGCTGGGGTTTTTAATTTGTATGAAGAAAAGTTCGGGCATTAATCAAGCTCTTTTTGCGCAACGTCGCCAACATTTGATTGCAAAAATGCTTGATAATAGTATTGCAATTGTTTTTAACGCACCCTTAAAACAACGTAATGCAAATGTGTTTTATCCTTATCGTTCAGATAGTGATTTTTATTATTTGACAGGATTTGATGAACCCAATGCATTAATGGTATTGCTTCCGCAGCGAGAAAGTGGTGAATATTTGTTATTTTGCCAAGAAAGGAATATTGAACAAGAACGTATTTCAGGAGAGCGTATTGGATTAGAGAACGCTTGTTTAATTTATGGTGCAGATGATGCGTTTCCTTTTACGGATATTGATGATATTTTAACGGGGTTACTAGAAAGTAGAGAACAGCTTTATTATTCATTAGGAAAATACCCTGAGTTTGATAGGCAAGTTTTAGATTGGTTGAATCAATTAAAAAAGCAAATTCCCAATGGTTCAAATCCTCCTTTGGAATTGGTGCAAGTGGATCGGTTAATTGGTGATTTACGATTGATTAAAGATTCAGAGGAAATTGTTTGTATTCGTGAAGCAGTTAATTTGAGTTGTCATGCCTTAAAAAATGCCATGAAAAAGTGTCGAGAAAATAGTAAAGAATATGAAATGGTGGCGCAATTGAAATATGATATTTTAAGAAAGGGGGCGCAATTAGCTTTTCCTCCAATGGTTGCAAGTGGAAAAAATGCTTGTATTTTTCATTACAACGCCCATCATTCGACTTTAAAAAATGGAGAATTAATTTTAGTTGATGTGGGTGCAGAATATGATTTCTATGCTTCAGATGTTTCTCGAACTTTTCCTATCAATGGGAAGTTTTCTAAAGCGCAAAGAATTTTATATGAAATTGTTTTGAATGCGCGGCAGGCGGCGTTGGAGGAAATTAAACCTCAAAAACATTGGAATGAACCCCATCAAGCGGCAATGTGGGTTTTAACGCAGGGTTTGAAAGAGGCTGGATTATTGATAGGAAAAGTTTCGCAACTCTTTGAAGAAGAAGCCTATTTACGGTTTTTTCAACATCGAACGGGGCATTGGTTGGGATTAGATGTTCACGATAGTGGAAGTTACAAAGTTGCTCAACAATGGCGGCAATTTGAAACCAACATGGTATTATCCATCGAACCAGCATTATATATATCTGATAATCAAGAAGATATTGCGCCAGAATTTTGGAATATAGGTATTCGGATTGAAGATAATATTTTAGTGACAGAAACCGGTTATGAAATCCTTTCTAAAAGCCTGCCGACCACTATCAATGAAATAGAGCAATTCCTCAGCCGCCCGTGTGATTCATATAACGAAAAATAAGCGGTTGCTCTGCTAAATTGAAATCATGACCTTGCGGTTTTAAGTGCATAGATTCAATTAAAGTTTGCTCTAATTTTGCTTGATCATTTGGGTAAGTTCTAACAATGTTTCTTAAATCTACTGAATGTTCTTGTCCTAAACATAATAATAAGCGTCCTTCGGCTGTTAATCTTACTCGATTACAGGTTTCACAGAAATTGTGGCTGTGTGGTGAAATGAAACCAATTTTGTTTGATGTTCCAATGATTTGATAATAAGTTGCGGGACCGCCAGACGTTTCTGAAAGAGCTGTTAAATCAAAGTGTTGCTGTAAATCTTGCAAAACTTCATCACTTGAATAAAAGACTGCTTCTCGATCATGATCTGACATTAAACCCAGCGGCATTTCTTCAATAAAAGTAATATCTAAATCTTCACGAAGAGCGAAATTCACCAAATCAATAATTTCATCAGCATTTCGATGTTTCATAATGACCGAATTTATTTTAATGCGTTTGAAACCGACTTGTTTGGCTTGTTGAATACCCGCTAAAACATCTGACAAACGTCCGGTTCGAGTAATTTTTTGAAAGCGATCGGCTTTTAAGGTATCTAAACTAATATTCAAACGTTTTACGCCACTATTTTTTAAGTTTTGCGCGATATTTTTCAACTGCGATCCATTGGTTGTTAAAACTAACTCTTTCAAACCGTTTAATTGGCTAAGTTTCTCAAACAACCATAAAATATTTCTTCTCACTAAAGGTTCACCGCCGGTAATACGAATTTTCTCAACGCCTAATTGAACAAAAGCCTGCGCAATTTGGAAGATTTCCTCTAAAGAAAGGATTTGATGGCGTGAAAGAAACTGCATTTTTTCGTCCATACAATAGACACACCGAAAATCGCAGCGATCCGTGACTGAAATTCGCAAATAATTTACCCGCCGCCCAAAATTATCCACTAATTGATTTTTCATTGTTTTTTATACCTTGACAGCACGCCGAAAATTAAAGAAACTTACCCGTACAACTTAAAACAACCGTTCAACTGTTATGAATGCGCTCACTGATAAACAATTAGCTGTTTTGCGCTGCATTGCCCAGAGTTTGCGCAATCACGCGCCGCCAACTCGCCAAGAATTAGCGGATAAATTAGGTTTTAGTTCGCCCAACGCCGCGCAGCAACATTTGAAAGCCCTTGAACGCAAAGGCATGATCGCGTTAGATGATCACAAAAAATCGCGCGGGATTCGTTTGTTAGCAGCGGGCGAAGAAATCGTTTTTGAAAAGACTTCTTATCCCCAACGTTTGCCCGTTATTGGACGGGTGGCGGCGGGTTTGCCTATTTTATCAGAAACCAATATTGAAACCTATTATGAAGTCAATGGCGTATTTCAAGCGGATTACTTATTACGGGTTTTTGGCGAAAGTATGAAAGACGCGGGAATATTTGACGGCGATTTGTTGGCGGTAAAGAACTTTCAAATGATTCCTCGCAATCGTGCAATCGTAGTTGCTCGACTAAATGAAGAAGTGACGGTTAAACGTTTCTTTCGTAAAAACGCCCACGATCCTATGATTTATTTATTACCTGAAAACCGCGATCCTCATTATCAACCTATTTCTGTTGATTTACGCACGCAACCCTTTCATATTGAAGGGCTAGGTGTGGGCGTTATTCGCCAGTTCTAATCCATCGGAGAAATCAAATGCCACCTAATCCATCTAATCAACAAGCGAAAGCCTATATCGTCGTTTGTGAATCCCAACTTGCAACCCTAGAAACCCGTGTAATGGAACTCATTTTGAAAGGCTATCGCCCGCACGGTTCTCTCAGTATTCAAGAAGAACATAGCGAAATCTATTTCTATCAACCCATGCTTCATAAAAACGTTATGATGCCGCCTTCTTCCTCTTAAATGAAATCCTTTTCTCAACAAGATTCAATACCGCCTTTATTTACTGGGGCGGTGTTATTATTTTGGGGTTGGCAAACTGAAACTTTTTGGTTTGCTGTGCCGATGGCTTTTTTGCTGGAAATTCATCATCTTATAAAAACAAGATGGAATTTTCCTGAAAAGAGTTTCTATCGTATTTCTGAATTAACCACGCTCTTATTACTTATCTTTGCGGTTTATTGGATTTCTAAAAATATAACCGACGGTTTGTTCGAATTATTACGATGGTTTCCAGTATTATTATTTCTTTTAATTTTAATTCAAACTTATTCAGCACTTCAACGAATTCCTCTAGCGGCGTTGTTTATGTCATTGCGAAGCATTCCTCGTGAGGAATTTATTGGATCACCTTATATCAATATTTCTTATCCTTATTTGGTCATTTGTTTAGTTTCTGCTTCAACCCCTAAAAATAGCACTTTCTTTTATGGATTAGCTTTCTTTACATTATGGGGATTGTTCTATTGGCGTTCTCAACGGTTCTCTCTTATAACGTGGTTTTGTTTGCTCAGTTTTGCAATCGGATTAGGATTTGTTGGACAACACGGTTTATCAAATCTCCAAAACAAAATTGAAGAATGGGCAATGAAATGGTTAGAAAGTCGCTGGCAAGATCGCGATCCTTACAAACAACGCACTGCCATTGGCGATATTGGAGAATTAAAATTATCGGGACGAATTTTGTTTAGAGTTAAAAACGCCGGAAGCCCTTTATTATTACGCCAAGCAAGTTATGATAGTTATGGTGGAAAAAGTTGGCATTCTAAAAACGTTAAATTTGAGCAACTGTTATTAGAAAAAGCAGGAAGCTGGCAATTATCAGAAAACCCAAAAAGCTCCCGGGTTTCTACATTAGAAATCTCAAGTTATTTTGAAGGTGGACAAGGTATGCTTCCTCTCCCTTTAGATACTTATAAAATTAACACCATTTCAGGTTTAGAATTGTGGCGAAATGTTTATGATGGTTCAGTTAAGTTGCTCAATGCGCCTGATTTCTTACATTATGAAGTTAATTATGTTTCATTAGATCGAGTGGAAGAGCCGCAACCTTTACCTATTTCTAAAGAGCATTTCTTAGATATTCCAGCCCTAGAATTACCGACTATTGAAATCATTGCTAAACAACTTAATTTACTAAATCCTCGACTTTCTGAGAAAGCCAAACTTGAGAAAGTTGTTCAATTTTTTCAAAACAATTTTAGCTATTCTTTAATTCAAAAACGTTCTTTAACAAATAAAACGCCGCTCGGAGTATTTTTGACCGATACCCGTGCGGGACACTGTGAGTTTTTTGCAACCGCAACCGCACTTTTATTAAGGGCTTCGGGTATTCCAACTCGTTATGCAACAGGCTATGCAGTGCAAGAATATTCAGATTTAGAAAGGGCTTACGTGGTGCGTCGCCGCCATGCCCATGCTTGGACTATGGCTTATATCGACGGGCACTGGCAGGATATTGATACCACCCCCGCGATTTGGGCAACTGAGGAAAGTCAGCAGGCTGAATGGTGGGAAAGTGCTTATAATATATGGGCTTGGATGCGTTATGGCGTTGAAAAATGGCGGTGGCAGAAATCAGGAGAACACGACTTAGAAAAGTGGTTGTTTCTATTAATTCCTCTGATTGGTTGGTTAATATGGCGTTTAATGCGTTATTCTAAAAAAGAAACCCCACTAACGATTTCAAATTCGCTTATTTTACAACCCAAAAGAATAGGCAAAGATTCGGAATTTTACGACATTATTGCTCACATTGAAAAACAATATTTTTGTCGCCCTGCTCATGAAACATTACAACACTGGTTAAATCGATTTGAATTGGATTTAGAAATAAAAAAATTATTACAATTACATAATCGTTATCGCTTTGATCCAAACGGCTTGACGGAAGAAGAAAGACAACAACTTTCTCAACAATCATCATTTCTTTTGAGCAAAGAAAAACAGCGCATTTCTTCGCAACACTCAACGCATTAAAGTTGATTAACTTGTCGTTAAATGTAATGAGTTCATTAACAAGCGCGTAAGGCTTTTTGTGAAAAGAACGGCTTGCCGATAATCTAAATGTGAACCATCGGGTAAATTATATTGTAAATCGGGATAATCTTTGAAATGGAGAAATATCGCAGAAACCCGCTGCGCAAATACGTTCCAATACTGCTCTCTGGGTAAAAGTTGTTCATCAAGTTCTAATATCCCACCACTGGTTGGAAAACGCACAAAAACAACCTTTCCACCGCGCTGTTGAATTTTCTGAACTTGGCTTTGAATGTTCTGCAAGTTGCTCTCAAAAATTGCTTGATCAACAGGTAGTAATCCTTCATACATTCCTTTATGACGTTCTAATCGCATATTGTAATGTGCAGCAATGCTATAATTCGGGTATTTGTTTAGCAATAAGTAATCGCCTGCTTTAAACCTATCTGCGTGCAATTTCAAATAAAAAGGCAATGGTAAATGCCCAGTATTTGTTATGTTTTGCCAAATATTAATGGGTTGCAATTCTGGCAAACGAAAAACGAATGTTTCTTGCACAAATGAATTCAATAGAAACTCAAATTCGGCGTTGAATTTACTATGTTGATAGGCTTTAATCCATTGATCGGCAACTGAAGGTGTTTGTTTTGCTATAAGGTTGGCTTCATTAATGTCACAAATGATCGTTCCTCTAAAACTTGCATCATCGGCGAAATGAGCTAAAACAGGCAATGGCGATGTCCCATCAATTGCAAGTTGAAAGGGAGTAAGATTAGTGTATTGCTTAAAAACTTGGGTATCAAAATCCAATTGCATTCTTGAAGAACCCATTAGAACAACTGCCGATGGATCATTGGGTGGAATACTTCGCCGAATACTTATCCATAATTGCGCATCATCATTTAAGGACGGTTCAAATCCTCGTAATCGCCAAAAACTTTCCCAAATACTAATAGTAATCACCACGATGCTCAAAGTAATTACCCAAATTAATTGCCAGTCATGTTTTGGCA
Organism: Pseudomonadota bacterium; assembly: GCA_041161065.1. Taxonomy (GTDB): domain Bacteria; phylum Pseudomonadota; class Gammaproteobacteria; order Beggiatoales; family Beggiatoaceae; genus DYRG01. The sequence continues at coordinate 128,356 of JBEAVE010000010.1, forward strand.
AACGTTGATTAGAATTGGAAATAAATAAAAGCACGTTGATCTCCGGGGGCGAGTAATAACCATAGCACCAAAATTGCTAAAAAAACCGCCCAAATATTGGCAGGTAATTTTTGAACAACTTGCTCAAAATAGTTTTCACGATTAAACCACTGAAATAAAAACAAACCTGCAACAATTATTATCACCATAAAAGGCGAAAATGCTAACAAAATAGTTTCATTAGGGGCGTGTTCTAATAAAAACATTACCTTTAACATCGTGAACGCGGTAAAAACATCATTTGCTCTAAAAAAGACCCATGCAATGCAAACCAAAAAATAAGTTATTAATGCTAAGGAAAATTGAGCAATTGGTAAATGTAATTCTTTAATATTTTCAAAATAAGGGCGTAATAAACGCTCAATTATTAAGTAAAAACCATGCAAAAATCCCCAAACAATAAATCCCCACGCTGCCCCGTGCCACAAACCACCCAGTAACATGGTGAGAAATAAATTTCGATAGGTTTGTAATGTGCCATTTCTATTGCCACCCAATGCGATATACAAATAATCTCTCAACCAAGTTGATAATGAAATATGCCAACGTCGCCAGAAATCACTAAAACCCACTGCTGCATAAGGTGCGCGAAAATTATCGGGCAAAACAAAACCAAAGCATAATGCTGCGCCAATTGCACTGGTTGAATAACCCGCAAAATCAAAGAAAATCTGCGCCGAAAATGCAAATGTTCCTAACCAATTATCTAATGCTGTTGTTTGCATGGCATTATTAAAAACTTGTTCGACAACAGGTGCTAAAAAGCTATCGGCTAAAATCGTTTTTTGAAATAAGCCTATGATGAGCAAACTTAATCCCCAACTTAATTGTTGTTCGGTGGCTTGTTTGGGAGTTTTGCATTGTGGCAAGAAATAGCTTGATCTCACAATCGGACCGGCGACTAATTGAGGAAAAAAGGTGACAAATAGTGCAAAATCTAAGAAAGAATCACAAGGTTTTTCTCCACGATAAACATCTATGGTGTAAGAAAGCGTTTGAAAGGTATAAAATGAAATGCCAACGGGTAAGATAATACTGGGTAATGCTGGGTGATAAACAAAGCCCAATTGGTTAATGAAAAAAACAAAATTATCTAAAACAAATGTTGCGTATTTGAAATAACTTAACAAACCTAAATTAACCACTAAACTAATAACAAGTAGAAATGTTTTCTTTTTTTGATGAGTTGTTGCCGCCATTTTTCCAGCCACCAACCAATCGACTACTGTAGAAATCCATAACAAGAGAACAAAAGGGGGATTCCAAGCAGCGTAGAAAAGGTAACTTGCAATGAGCAAATTGGATTTTTTGATTTGCCAATTAAGGGGTAAGGAATGCAGACCTAAAATAATTGCAAAAAATACCAAAAAAGTGAGAGAATTAAATAACATATTGATAGGTAGGCGTAAAAGAAGCCAGAGCAAAAGAATAACTCTGGCGGGATTTCTAGTTAAATTGTTGTTTAACTAAGTTGCTCACGGCACTGATATCGGCGCGACCTTGTAATTGAGGTTTTAGAAGAGCCATAATTTTGCCCATTTCGCGAGCGGAAGTTGCACCCGAATTTGAAATCGCTTGTTCGATAAGAGAGGTGATTTCTTCGGGGCTTAAAGGTTGCGGCAGGTATTCTTGTAAGACACTGATTTCAAAGGTTTCTTGATCCGCTAAATCTTGACGATTACCGTTTTGATATTGTTGAACGGAATCGCGGCGTTGTTTGATCATTTTGTCGAGGACGGCGAGGATTTGGGGATCATCGAGTTCGCTGCGTTCGTCGACTTCGCGCTGTTTGATTGCCGCCAACGCGAGCCGAATCACCGCCAAACGGGCTTTTTCCCCCGCTTTCATGGCGGTTTTCATGTCGTCACTCAGTTGTGCTTTAAGGCTCATTGCTTAATATAAGCGTTCACGGCGTAAAGAATCGCGTGAAATGCGTTTGAGGTGGCGTTTGACGGCGGCAGCGGCTTTGCGCTTGCGCACTTCGGTGGGTTTTTCGTAATATTCACGGCGGTGAACATCGGCTAAAGTCCCTGCTTTTTCACAAGAACGTTTGAAACGGCGCATCGCCACTTCGAATGATTCATTATCACGAATACGAACATTTGGCATCGGGTCAGTTTTCCTCAAGGTTAGATAAAATAGCCCATCATTTTAACCCGTTATTTTTATTCAAGCAATCTTAGATTTTAATTTGATTGACAGTTGTAATCGCCAAAATTACGCCCGTGATGATAACGCCAATCACCGCACCAATCACTAAAATAGCGATCGGTTCAATTAATAATAGTAATCTTTTCATGCGGTTACGCCCCGTTTCTTCGTACAATTGCGCCAACGATTTGAGCATTCTCGCCAATTCACCCGCCCGTTCGCCCGCCCGAATTAAATTATGACCTGTCGGCGTAATTGCATCGTTATCTTGCAACGCTTGAGAAAGGGTCACGCCGTTTTTAACATGCTGACTAACAAGGGATAATCTCGATTTTAAGCTCGGCAATTGCACGCCTTCCGCCGCCAATTCCAACGCCCGCAACAATGCCACGCGATTTTCAATCAACGTTCCCAACATCGCCGACCAACGCCCCGTTTCTGATTCAATAAGCCATTCGCCCAACATCGGCAAACGTCCTAACATTTCTCGAAACTTGATTTGAAAATGGGGATTTTGAAATAAATAAACGATAAAAATCAACAATAAACCTAAACCCATTGCAATTTCATAAAAGTGATTATTTAAGAACATTCCGGTATTCAAAACCGCTTTTGCTAAGAAAGGAATATCGTCAGGATTTTTGTTTTTCAAAATACTCGCAAACTTGGGAACAACTAACGTAAAAATTAAAAGAACGGCGATAATTCCAGAAACCACCAAAATCGTAGGATACACGAGAGCATTTCGCATTTCATTTTTAATGCGCGTATCGTATTCCATTTGTTGCAATCCATCACGAAGCGCGGGAGCTAATTTACCGGTTAATTCTCCTGCTTGTGCAAGTTGAGAAACATACCAAGGAAGTTCTAATGAAGATTCTTTCAAAGCACTAGAAAAATTGCCGCCTTGCCGTAATTTCATAGCGATTTGTGAGAAAGCCTGCGTCAAATGCGAATGGTGAGAAGATTCAGCGAGAGATTTCACCGCTTCAATGAGAGAAACGCCCGATTCTAATAACGTAATTAACTCGTGCATAATTGCCCAAGTATCGCGGGGTTTGGGCTTACGATTAGCGGTATGGGTAGATTTGTTTTTGAACGCCTCGATATGAATAACGGTTAATTCACGCCGTTGCAAAAGACGAGTTGCTTCACGTTCATTTGCCGCGTCAATTGTGCCGCTAATTTCTTGTTGTTGGCGGTCAAGTACTTGATATTTATAGCGCAAATGGTCGCCCTCGTGTTTTTCGGTAGTGCCTTTTTCTTTTACGCACTACCGAGTATTTTTAAGCCGTTTTCTCAACTTTTCTCAACCGCAAATTTAATTCACGCAACTGCATTTCATTCGCAGGAGAAGGCGCAGAAGTTAAAGGACAAGCAGCAGTTTGTGTTTTAGGAAATGCAATCACATCACGAATAGAAGTTGCTCCACTCATTAACATAATTAAACGGTCTAAACCAAACGCAATTCCTCCATGCGGCGGACAACCATATTTCAACGCATCTAATAAGAAACCAAATTTCTGTTGTGCTTCCTCAGTTCCTATGCCCAAAATATCAAATACGGTGGATTGCAATTCCGTGCGATGAATCCGAATTGAACCCCCGCCAATTTCAGAACCATTTAACACCATATCATACGCCCGAGAAAGCGCAGTTTCTGGATTTTCTTTGAGTTGTTTTGCATCTAAAATATTAGGTGACGTGAAAGGGTGATGTAATGCTGCCCAGCGGTTTTCTTTGTCGTCCCATTCAAACATTGGAAAATCCACCACCCACAAAGGTTTCCACGATTTCTCTACCAATCCCCGATCTTGACCTATTTTCAAACGCAATGCACCTAAGGATTCATTAACGATTTTTGCTTTATCTGCACCAAAGAAAATGACATCGCCGTCTTTCGCTTTAGTTCTCTCCAAAATACCCTTCACAACTTCATCGGGTAGAAACTTCAAAATCGGCGATTGTAATCCCTCTTTTCCTTTCGCAATTTCATTGATTTTGATATAGGCTAATCCTTTCGCACCATAAATCCCCACAAACTGCGTATACTCATCAATTACTTTGCGACTCAAATCCCCTCCATTTGGAATTAATAATGCTGCAATTCTTCCTTTCGGATCATTGGCGGGTGCAGAGAACACTTTAAAATCAACCGATTTCATTAAGTCTGTTAATTCAATGAGTTCCAGAGAAATCCGTAAATCTGGTTTATCCGATCCAAAACGATTAATGGCTTCATGATACGGCATCGTTGGAAAGGGGTTTGGCAAATCCACATTTAAGGCTTCTTTGAATGTGTGGCGAATCATGTCTTCCATTAAGTTTCTTAACATCGTTTCATCAATGAAAGACATTTCAATATCTAATTGCGTAAATTCAGGTTGTCGATCCGCTCTCAAATCCTCATCACGAAAGCATCGAACGATTTGATAATAACGATCCATTCCAGACATCATTAAAAGCTGTTTGAAAAGCTGCGGTGATTGCGGTAATGCAAAGAAACTTCCTTGATGTGTTCTACTGGGCACTAAATAATCTCGTGCACCCTCTGGCGTTGCTTTGGTGAGCATAGGTGTTTCTATATCCATGAAACCCCGATCATCTAAGAAACGACGGAATATTTTTGCCACTTTTGCTCTCAATTGAAACCGTTGTTGCATGATTGGACGACGCAAATCAATATAACGATAACGCAAACGGGTTTCTTCGTTAATTTCTTCCTCATCTAATTGGAAGGGAGGGGTTTCTGCGGTGTTTAAAATTTCTAAGGATTTTCCTAAGATTTCAATTTCACCGGTTCTAATATTTGGATTCTCAGTTCCAACGGGGCGATTTCTCACTTTTCCAATGATTTTCAAAACATATTCGCTGCGGACTTTCTCTGCATTTGCAAAAGCCTCAACCACATCGGGATCAAAAACAATTTGCACCGTTCCTTCACGGTCGCGCAAATCAATAAAAATGATTCCCCCGTGATCGCGGCGACGATGCACCCACCCACATAAAATAACTTGTTGATCTATCAATTTTTTATCGATCTCACCGCAATAATGACTACGCATAATTCCTCTGTTTTTCTTCCGTAAAATTACCAAGACAAAAAGTTTTCTAATAATTTCAAACCCTGATGTTGGCTTTTTTCAGGGTGAAATTGCACTGCAAAAACGTTTTCAAATGCAATCGCTGATACAAAGGGTGTTGGATAAGGTGTGGTTGCCGCAATAACTTGATTTTCTTCAGGTTTTGCATGGAAACTGTGCACAAAATAGAAACGACTTTCATTCGGAATAGCTTTCCACAAATGATGTGTTTGCACTTGCTCAACTTGATTCCAACCCATATGGGGAATTTTCAAATGTTCATTTGTCATTGGGTCTTTTAGGTGATCAGCAAATTTTGTAACATTACCTTTCACTAAATCAAATCCCTTTACGCCCCCACTTTCCTCACTAAAACTTAACAATGTTTGTAATCCCAAACAAATCCCAAGAAATGGTTTTTGAGAAACGGATTCTAAAACGGCTTGCTCCAAACCCGTTTCTTTAAGCAATTGCATACAATTTCCAATCGCTCCTTGCCCGGGAAAAACCACTTTATCAGCTTGCTGAATTTCTTTCACGTTACGACTAATTAAAACTCGCCATGATTTATCCGCAACGTGTTCTAATGCTCGACTGACTGAGCGTAAATTGCTCATACCATAATCTAATACTGCTACTGTTTTCATTCTATATCCCTAATAAAACTGTAAATATAAAAAAGGATTGATAATTTATAATTTTTCCTCAATAATTTACTTATGTTGCATATCTTCTGAATACAGTTTTGTACATGAACTCTCCAATGCACTTGCTAAAATCAAAAGCGATATTTTTAATTGGTCTTGATCAAATTAAGAGGTTAATGAAAGAGAAGAATTGTAATGGTGAATAAGTTGCCCAATAGAAGTAAGATGATGAGAAAGTTTCTTAGGAGCTAAAAGAGAGTTTTTATTTTTAATAATGAAGTTCTTCTGGTTGTTCTTCATATTTATAATTCACATAATATTGTAGCCATCTTTTAGAAACTTGGGTGCTTCGTACAATCCCCGCTAAGGATATTTTCTCTAACAATAATAATTGTTTCTTTTCTTCTGATATTTTATTGGATTTTGGGTTCTATACAAATTGGCGATGACAGCTTTTACATTTATATTTTTGTTTCCCTTAACTCGTTGAATCATTTTTTACGACCTTTTTCTTTAGATTGTAATCAAATCTGACGGGTTTTCAAAAGGGGTGGCGCAACACCCCAAACCTATTAGGTTTTTTCTTAACTACTGACTTGCTTGAACGCGCAGAATGGCTTTTTTAACTTGCTCAGGTGCAGTTCCTCCCAAATGATTACGCGCAGAAACCGACCCTTCTAATGTTAAAACGTAATAAACATCTTCCTCAATTTGTTTAGAAAATGTTTTGAATATTTCTAAAGGTAGTTCATCTAAATATTGTTGGTGATCGACACAATATCGCACCGCTTTTCCAACAATTTCATGCGCATCACGAAAGGCAATTCCTTTTCTCACCAAATAATCCGCTAAATCGGTTGCGGTTGTAAAGCCTTCTTTGGCGGCTTTTCTCATGTTGAATTGTTTCACTTTGATACCCAACATCATATCCGCATACACTTTCAAACTGCCTTTCAACGTATCAATGGTATCAAATAACGGTTCTTTATCTTCTTGATTATCTTTGTTATAGGCTAAAGGCTGAGATTTCATTAACGTTAAAAGGCTCATCAAATGCCCATAAACCCGCCCTGTTTTACCGCGTACTAATTCAGGAACATCAGGATTTTTCTTTTGTGGCATAATCGACGAACCTGTACAAAACGCATCGCCTAAATCAATAAAATCAAACTGTTGTGAAGACCATAAAACGAGTTCTTCTCCAAAACGAGACAGGTGCATCATTAAGATCGCAGAAACGCTGGTGAATTCAATGGCGAAATCCCGATCACTGACCGCATCTAATGAGTTTTGACAAATTCCTTCAAATCCCAATAATTGCGCGGTATATTCTCGATCTAAAGGATACGTTGTTCCCGCTAACGCCGCCGAACCTAACGGCATTTGATTAACCCGTTTTCTACAGTCTTTGAAACGTTCTAAGTCGCGTTTTAACATTTCAAACCACGCGAGCAAATGATGTCCAAAAGTAACGGGTTGCGCGCTTTGTAAATGGGTAAATCCGGGTAAGATTGTTTCCGCTTCACGTTCCGCAATAATTAAAAGATTTTGCATGAAACGTTGTAATTCGCTAGAAATGCTATCAATTTGATCACGGAGATATAATCTAATATCGGTTGCAACTTGATCGTTTCTCGATCTTCCTGTGTGAAGTTTCTTACCGACAATTCCAATGCGATCGGTTAATCGTGCTTCAATATTCATATGCACATCTTCTAACTCAATTAACCACGCAAAATTACCTTGTTCAATGTCACTTTCTATGTTATTTAAACCATCGACAATTTGGTGCAGTTCTTTATCCGTTAAAACACCGACTTTTGCTAACATTTTCGCGTGAGCAATTGAACCCATAATATCGTAATGATACAAACGTTGATCAAAAGAAACCGACGCGGTAAAAGCCTCAACAAAACTATTTGTGGGTTCGGTAAAACGACCCGTCCAAGGTTTTTCAATACTCATGAGAAGAAATTTTTGAATAAAAAGAAAGGATTGGAGCGGGTGATGGGAATCGAACCCACGCTAGTAGCTTGGGAAGCTACAGTTCTACCATTGAACTACACCCGCAGACGGACTGTGCAAAGAAATAAAAAGCGAACTATAATGTGATTTTACAATGAAGTCAAGAAAGGTTTTATTCATGCAGATTTTACTGAATGGTGAAGCATTTGAAATCCCAGAATCTTGCTCGATTGCTCAATTATTAGCGGTTTGTCAATTGGAGAAACAGCGTTTGGCAATTGAAATCAATCAGAACATTATTCCTCGCAGTCAATTTGAGCAATATAATTTAAAAAGTAACGACAAAGTTGAAATCGTGAGGGCAATTGGTGGTGGATAAACAACTCATACAACGATTAGAGAAACTATTAGACCGACTTGAGCAATTAGTTCCTCCCCAATCTCAAATGCCAAATTGGAAGAAAACCCCCGCTGCTATTTGGCAAAAAGATCAGTGGTTTCCAATTAAAGAATTGAGCAATTTGCAGCTTTATGATTTACAAAATCTTGAAGAGCAAAAAAATTTGCTTGATCGTAATACACAGCAATTTCTACGCGGTTTGCCGTCAAATAATGCCTTATTGTGGGGAGCGAAAGGAACTGGGAAATCTTCCTTGATTAAAGCCCTCCTAAATACTTATTACTCAGAAGGGCTGCGATTAATTGAAGTCGACAAACAACAATTGCCGTATTTACCTTCACTTACCACAATGTTAAGCCAATTTCCACAACGGTTTATTATCTTTAGCGATGATTTGTCTTTTGAAGCAAATGATGCGGGTTATAAAGCCTTAAAGAGTATTTTAGATGGGTCTATTTGTTCTGCACCTCAAAATGTTCTCATTTATGCGACTTCAAATCGTCGCCATTTGATGCCTGAATTTGGTAAAGAAAATACCGACATAAAATGGGTTGATGGTGAATTACATCCGAGTGAAACCAGTGAAGAAAAAATTTCATTATCAGAACGGTTTGGTTTGTGGTTGTCTTTTTATCCATTTAACCAAGAAGATTATTTGAAAATTGTGGATTATTGGTTAAAGCATTTTGGGTATTTGGGAATTACAGAATCAAATGTTCGAGAAAAGGCATTACAATGGGCGTTATTGAGAGGAAGTCGGAGTGGAAGAGCCGCAATGCAATTCGTGCGAGATTGGGTGGGAGCAAAAAAATTACAGCACCTTTAATTATTTTATGGAAAGAAAGCATTGAATGTTGCAAAATATGCTAAACTCGACTGTCAAAAAGGCAGCTGACAATTTACAGAATAAGGCTATTATGGCAAATAATTTGCAGCTTTTACAAAGTGTTATCTTAATAATCCGTTTCGCAGACACTTTCATTAGAAAATGCTGTGTTGAATTATTGGCGCGGAATAAGAAACCCTTAATTATGAACAAATTATTCTAATAAATCAGAGGAACACTTATGTTGTTGTTTTCATCAAAACCCCAACTAAAATACACTTGGTTGCTTTTGACGTTCTTTATGCCATTTCAAGCGATTGCAAGCCCCTCAGAATACGAGTTAAAAGCGGCTTTTCTTTATAATTTAGGTAATTTTATTACGTGGCCCGCCAAAGCCTACAGCAGTGAAGATGCACCCTTTTTTCTATGTATTTTAGGTAATGATCCGTTTGGTGAAAATTTAGATTTAATTACCAATAATCAAAAAATCGCGGGGCGTTCTATCCAAATTACCCGTTTAAGTAATGAAGTAGATGCGAGAGGTTGTCAATTAGTTTTTATTAGTAATTCTGAACAACATAAAATGTCTAAAATATTGAATACACTAAAAAATTATCCTGTTTTAACCGTTGGTGATACCGACGATTTTATTGATCAAGGAGGTATGATTATGTTTGTAACGGTTGATAACAAAGTGAAACTCACGGTCTTTCCCGAACGGATTTCAAATCTATCTTTAAAGGCGAGTGCAAAATTATTACAAATTTCTAAAATTATTAAATAACAGTGGATTTTTATTTATGAGAAAAATAGTTATTTGGACTGGACTTTTTTTGAGTCTGGTTTTTTCATGTTATGCTAAAGGAAATGATCGCGAGGAACGCATTGAGCGGTTGGAGTTTTTGAAAAGTTTGACGCTTGAAGAACTCAGCGAAGTTGAAATCCGTTTAGATGAAGTTTTTGATGTTTTTGACGGGTTAATTAAAGCGAGAAAAGTCAAAGTAGCGAGCGGCGTTGAACAAAAAACCTCGCAAGCTCCCGCCATTACAACCGTGATTACCGCGCAAGATATTGAAGCGATGGGCGCGCGGGATTTGGACGAAGTGTTGGAAACTGTCCCCGGACTTCATGTGACGTATTCTAGTTTGTCTTATCGTCCCGTCTACATTATGCGGGGGATTTATTCGCGGGCAAACCCTGAAATTCTTTTAATGATCAATGGGGTGGCGGTAAAAAGTTTAGAAAGTGGTAATCGCGCCGAAGTGTGGGCGGGAATGCCGGTGCAAAATATCTCTCAAATCGAAGTGATCCGCGGACCCGGATCGGCATTGTACGGCGCAGATGCGATGGCGGGCGTGATAAATATCGTGACAAAACAAGCCTCTGAAATCAATGGCACGGAAACGGGGCTGCGATTAGGCAGTTATCAAACCTCCGATGCGTGGCTCTTGAACGGTTACAAAGAAAACGGGTTTAATGTCGCAACAAGCGTGCAACTCTTTGATTCTAATGGACAACATAGCATTATTGAAGAAGATGCGCAAACCCAGATGGATCGGGCGATGGGTACGAAAATATCGAAAGCACCCAGCGGCATCAATTTGGCGCGACAAGGGCTGGACGCGCGGGTCGACGTTTCAAAAGACGGGCTTCGCTTGCAAACCAGTTATCGCACGCGGCGCAACGTGGGTGTCGGCGTTCCCAACTCCATCGATGTCGACGGCGAACTGAATGGCGATACCTATAACGCTGTATTAAGCTATCATAATCAAAAACTTGTGAAAGACTGGGACATCAGCGCACAACTCAGTTTTGATAATAATTACAGCACAACTTTTATGACATTTTTCCCCGCTGGGACGTTCGGTGGTTTGTACCCAAACGGTATGCAAATGCGCGGCAGCGGGCGTGAACAAAATATTAACGCCGAAACATCGTTGTTTTATACGGGTTGGCAACGTCATTTATTGCGGATTGGCGCGGGTTATCGATATGGAAAACAATACGATGCAACTTACGCCGCGAATTACGGAACAGACGCGCAGGGACAACCCATTTTCTCAACTACGCTCGTCGATTTGAGCGGCACGGCAGCAGCCCTTTATCCCTCAGATAGCAGTCGAATTAACCAATTTTTATACGTGCAAGATGCCTGGAAATTCACCGATGATTGGGAATTAACCAGCGGTTTGCGTTACGATCATTACTCTGATTTTGATCGTTCCATTAATCCTCGTTTGTCATTGGTTTGGCAAGTTGATAAAAACCTTACCGCTAAGTTATTGTATGGACAAGCATTTCGCGCCCCTTCCTTTAGAGAATTATATATAAATAGCCCAAACAGCCAATTGGGTAATCCAAACATTTCACCAGAAACCCTCAAAATGACCGAATTAGCATTGGATTGGCGCGCAACTAATGATATTTATATGTCGTTGAATTTGTTTTATTTCAAAATTAAAGACAAAATTCTGTTTGAACCCGCCCAAATGGGTAAAGAACATCGTGAGGAATCCTCTGATTTTTCAACACCCCCCGTTCTTCTCGCACAAAATACGGGTAATTGGAGAGGAAAAGGATTAGAACTTGAAACACGTTGGAAAATCAATAATCGCTCGAGTCTGTTATTCAATTATGCGTTTGCCGATGTGCGAGAAATCCATGATGCTATTTTAGAAAATGCGCCGCGCCACCATGCCTATATTCGAAGCGATTGGCTATTAAAAACAAACTGGTATTTGAATACACAATTTAATTGGATCAGTGCACGTTACCGTAATGACGACGATGAACGGGATTTGCGCGGTCATTTGAAAGGTTATAACACGGTGGATTTGACGGTGCGTTATAAAGATATTAGAAATGATCGATGGAATCTGGCATTCGGCGTGAAGAATTTATTTGACGTTGATGCGAGAGAACCGTCTCAAAGTTTCATTACTTATGATTTGCCTTTAAGTGGGCGTAATTGGTTTATAGAAACCCGTTATCGTTTCAAATAAATTTAGAGAAACATGGCGGCAATCGCACTAACATTGTCGCAATGCATTCCACCGCGTTGAACGGCATCATTGACCGCATTTGAAAGATTGGTTTGTAGATGGGCGGGTTGTTTGAAAAGTTGTTCGATTTCTGGGTGCGTAATGTTTCCCCAAAAGCCGTCGCTGCACAATAAAAAACCATCACCTTGTTGAACGAGCGCGTGTTTGATTTCTAATTCAATATCTCTGTCTTTGTTTCCGCCAAGTCCTTGATAAAGGCTGTTTTGTTCGCGGTGGGTTGCCATTTCTTCTTCACGAATTTTCCCCAAATCGACCAACATTTGCACAAAAGAATGATCTTTGGTGCGGTGAAGAAAATGGTTTTGGCGGCAATGATAAAGTCGACTATCGCCCAAATGGGTGAACCAGCCTTCTTTGTTGGTCAAATAGGCGGCGACACAAGTGCTATGCGGATCAAGGCGTTGCTGTTGCGCGATCAAGGTAATGTTGAGTTGCGCGGTGGTGAAAAATTGCCACAAAAAGGCGGGGGGTTCGTTGATGGACAGTCCTTCGTCGGTGGCGTTCCATAACTGAAGCGCGGAGTCGACAACGGCTTGTGCTGCCATTGCGCCGCCGCTGTGTCCGCCCATGCCGTCGGCGACGACCAACCAACAACGCTGTTCATCGTGGCTTATTCGCGCCAAATTCCGATCCTGCTGTTCGCGGCGACCGCCCACGTGCTCGGCTTGTGCAATTATCCAACCCATTTGTGTGCCATCTTTTTTAGTGAGAAACGACCTTTATAGGATACCGTCGAAAGTGACCTTTTCACAAGGGTGTTTTTATTTGTCTTGCGTGCTTGTAAAACCCTGAAATTACATTAAAATATCAAATAAATAACCTTTTTAGGAGGCACAATGTCGTTAGGTCCCATTATGTTAGATGTCGCGGGCACAACGCTCTCTGATCAAGATCGCCAACTTCTTCAACACCCATTGGTCGGCGGGGTGATTTTGTTTAGCCGCAATTTCCAATCGATTGAACAACTTACCCAATTAACCCACGACATTCATACACTGCGATCGCCCCCATTATTGATTGCGGTCGATCACGAAGGCGGGCGGGTTCAGCGGTTTCGGGAAGGTTTTACGACGTTGCCGCCGTGCGCAATTTACGGGGAATTATTCGACCAAAATCCCGATCGAGCGGTTGAAATCACCGAACAAGCGGGGTGGTTATTGGCGACGGAATTGCGGGCGGGGGGTGTCGATTTGAGTTTCGCCCCGATTTTAGATGTCCATCGCGGAATCAGCAAAGTCATTGATAATCGGGCATTTCATCGTGACCCCGACACGATTTCACAACTCGCCAACGCCCTGATGCAAGGCATGAAACGCGCGGGCATGGCGGCGGTCGGCAAACATTTTCCCGGGCACGGCGGGGTGATCGAAGATTCGCATCATGAATTACCCATCGATCAACGCCCGTTTGCGGATTTGCTATTGGACGATTTAGTGCCCTTTCAACGCCTGATTCATTACGGATTGCCCGCGATCATGACCGCCCATTTGCGATTTCCCGCGTTTGACGATCAGCCCGTGAGTTTTTCGGAAAAATGGTTGAAAACCGTGTTGCGCGGCGATATGGGCTTTCAGGGGGCGATTTTTAGCGATGATTTAAGTATGGGCGGCGCGGCGGGCGCGGGGTCGATTGTGGATCGGTGTCGATTGGCGTTGAATGCGGGCTGCGATATGATCTTGATTTGTAACGATCGTCCTGCCGCCATCGACGCGATCACCCATTTGGGGCATTGGGAATCGCCCGCGTCACAAATTCGATTGTTGCGTTTGCACGGGCGAGAACATTGGGATTGGCAAAAACTCCGCAAAAATCCCGATTGGAAAGATGCCACGCAACTGATTTCTTCACTCGAAACCAATCCTGAACTCGCTTTGGTTTGATTTTAAGAGCCCGCGCCGCCATTGATTAGCATATCAATAACTACTAAAGTGAGAACCAACATGGCATTAAGTCGGCGGGCATTTCTACGGGGGCGCGAAGTGGCGATTCGTCCGCCTTGGGCAATTGAAGAGGAACAATTCGTCAAAACCTGCAGCCATTGCGGCGATTGCGTGCGTTTGTGTCCCACTCAAATTTTAGAACGCGGACAGGGTAGTTTTCCTAAAATCAATTTTGAAGAAGGCGAGTGCACGTTTTGTGGAGAATGCGCAAAGAACTGTCGAACAAAAGCCTTGCGTTTCTCTGAAGAAAAACCCGTTTGGAATCTCAAAGCCTTCATTTCAACTACCTGTTTGTCGATGCAAGGAACAACCTGTCGAAGTTGCGCCGAACAATGTGGAGAGCAAGCGATTCATTTTTTATTACAAGTCGGCGGAATTGCAACGCCTCAAGTGGATTTCAATCAATGCACCGGTTGCGGCGCGTGTTTTCGGGTTTGTCCCACACAATCCATTCAAATCAAAACGCAAACAACTTGCTAAGCATATCGGCATAACAAGTTGTTTCTATTTTATTGCAATAATGCTTGCATTTTCTCTAAAGAAGGGTTTTCAACTACGCCGCGCTCGGTGACGATCACATCAATCAAATCGGCGGGCGTAACATCGAAGGCGGGATTCCACGCAGTTGCGCCGTTTGCTGCAATGCTTTGACCTTTCAATTCAAGCACTTCCGAAGCCGCGCGCTGTTCAATGGGAATTGCAGAACCATCGAGCAGTTTCATATCAATTGTCGATGTCGGCGCAACCACCATGAATTTAACCCCATGATATTTCGCAAGAATTGCCAAATTATACGTGCCAATTTTATTCGCCACATCGCCGTTTGCAGTAATTCGATCCGCGCCCACAATCACCCATTTAATGGACTTTTCACGCATTAATGCCGCCGCCGCGCCTTCGACAATTAACGTCACCGGAATTTGATCTTGCACCAATTCCCACGCGGTCAAACGCGCACCTTGCATCCAAGGTCTTGTTTCATCAGCGAAAACTTGCGGAATGTTCCCCGCTCGATACGCGCTTCGAATCACGCCCAACGCTGTTCCATAACCGCCTGTTGCTAAACTGCCTGTATTACAATGGGTTAGCACATTACTGTCGGGTTCAATAAACGCCGCGCCCAACTCACCCATGCGATAATTATCAGCAATATCAGCCTCATAAATGCGTTGCGCCTCATTTAATAAAGCGGCATCATCGTAATTCGTTGAATCAGCAATGATTTTCCGCATTTTATCGAGTGCCCAACATAAATTAATTGCGGTCGGACGAGAATCAGCGAGGAGTTGTAAATCCTTTTCGATCAACGACTTCCAATTATTTTGATCCTGCGCAAACGCTTGACGAGCCGCTAAAACCACTCCAAATGCAGCAGTAATTCCAATCGCAGGCGCACCGCGCACCACCATCTCTTTGATTGCATTAGCGATTTCTGCTGCTGTTTGCAAAGTTAAATATCGCGTTTCGTGCGGCAAAACCCGTTGATCGAGCAACTGTAAGGCGTTTTCTTTCCAAATAATGGCGCGTAAATTATCGTAAGTATCCATTTCAACTTTATTTCAAAATAGGTCGAGCATTAATGGTTTGTAAAGGGCGCGCATTGTCATGTTTTATCCAGCCTTTGAATTGTTGAACTTGCGCGGGAGAAACAGTTAAAGGTTTCTTCATAACAAACCACCGCACACCTTCAGAACAAGGTGGGGTTGTCAAAGAACCATTAAAACGAAAATAATCTTTAATTTCTGGCAATAAATTTAATGGGTTAATTTCTTGAGAAAGTTTGACCGATTCATTGGGTTTCTCAGAAACACTTTTCCAAATCGTATCAATTAAGGAATTTTCATTGCCCACATCAAACATCACCCCAATGACAGCCAATGCCCCGTTGTCATCTTTATGCACCAAATGCAATTCTAAAGGAAATGTTTTACCATTGATTTGATTTTCACTGGGTGCATGGAAATGAAATTGCACTAATTTAAACGTTTTTGCATCAACCGTTATTGTACTACCTTGTGGGTAATCAACTTGAATCGTATGCCCATTATTAATAACAGAGGAAATTGCGTTTTGATAAATGAATTGTAACGGTGATAATTCTGCTTCAATCATGTCGCTTTCTATAAGGTTAATCGGTGTTTGATTTTTACCTATTTCACACATAACAAATTCAGGTTTCAACTTGCCCCATTGCGAGGGATTTCCAACCCCTTCATAACTCCAATGTACAGCTTCATCTGCACAAACACATTGACTGATTGCAAAACTTAATACAACACTGTGCCATATTTTCATAAAAAAACTCCTAAATTTGATTAAAAGACGGAACGATTAAAACAGGAATTTGTGACAAATGTGTCACTCGACGAACAGTTGAACCCACTAACATTTCTCCAACCACCGACTGATGATGCGTACCCATAACAATTACATCAACTTTTTCTTTGATGCTTTGCTCAACGATTATTTTAGCAGGTGCGCCTTCTAAAATCACGATTTTATCAAACAATTCTTTGGCATTTGTTACCAACTGAGATTCTTCATGGTAGAAATCATTTAAGCGTTTCTGAAGATTGCTTTTAATAGTTTCTAGGGCTTCTTGATGCAACTGTTGAATGTCGGCTTGAGAAATATAGGTTTCTAATAAAGCCACGCCGACATTATTCAAGGGTTCAATTGCGTGCAATAACATCACCGTTGCTTGACATTGTTGCGCTAAACTCATTGCGTAACGAAAGGTAATTTTAGCGTGTTCATTCAAATCCAACGCGCATAAAATCTTCTTAATTTTCAGCAGCATATTATGCATCAATACCGATAATTTTAGGGTGGTTGAATTTAGTTAATTTCACGGTTTTCATATCGCGCAAATAACTCGCCACCGTATCCCAAACTGGTTCACCCGCCGATTGAGAACCAACCGTCGACCAACCAGCCACTTTATATTTCTTCGTTGCTTCAATTAAATTACCATCATCTAAGGTCATATTTGAAATCCGTTTGCCCATTTCTTCAAGCGGATTACAAACATAATCCAAACCACCCACTCTCACCATATCTCCTCCTTGCTGACGATAAGGGTCACGATTAAACAAATTATCGCACACGTCCTCTAAAATCATTTTAAGTTCTTCACCCGACATTTCTCTCACATAGGTTTCTGGATAAGTCATTGCAGTTTGATCTAAAACGTGTTCCATTGTAATCGTTTGATTGGGAAGAACGGTTGTTCCCCAACGAAAGCCCGGGGATAAAGCAATTTGAGCATCGTTCTTCGCACGCAAGGCATTGCAAATCACTTGATCAAACGTGCCATTAAAATTACCCCGTCGATAGAGCAATTCTTCTGTTGTAGCGAGAGGAACTTGTAATTTTTCTAAGAAAGGCGCGCGGGTTTTTTCAATGAATTTACTCATTTCTGGATCGGCGGGCAACATATTTGCAAACACGGGTAGCAAACGGTAATGATAACCCGCGACTTTGTTATCTTTCACATCAAAATCTAAAACCCCGACAAATTTACCATTTGAACCCGCATTGGTCACTAAGGTTATTCCTTGAGGATTTTTGATTTCAACCGGCATAGGAACGCCGTCATGCGTGTGACCACCCAAAATAACATTTATTCCGCTAATTCGAGACGCTAATTTCAAATCCACATCCATACCATTATGTGAAATCAAAACGATTACTGAAGGCTTTTCTTTTTCTTTAATTTGATCAACTAAGGATTGTAAGGCTTCTTCATCAATACCAAATGTCCAATTTGGAATAAAACGCGCAGGATTTGCAATCGGCGTGTAAGGAAATGCTTGCCCAATAACGGCGACTCGAACACCGTTTAATTCTTTAATTGTATAGGGTTTGAAAGCACGATAAGAATCGCTGTCATAAGGGTGTTGATAATCAAAGCTAGCTTCTTCTTTAACCTTGATATTTTGTGCAACGAAATCGCCTTTGAATGCTTTGAGATTCTCAAAAATTTCGGTTTCTAAATAGGTAAATTCCCAATGTCCCGTCATTATATCAACGCCGAGCAAATTACAGGCTTCAACCATATCTTTTCCTCGAGTCCACAATGCTGTTCCAGAACCCTGCCAAGTATCGCCGCCGTCTAATAAAAGGGTTTTCTCACTTCCAAAAGAACCACGTAATTGTTTGATTAAAGTTGCTAAGTGTGCAAATCCACCTACTTTCCCATAAGTCTTTGCGGCTTCTGCAAAATTCAAATAGGTTAAAGCGTGGGCATCTAAAGAATTCGGTTGAATATTGAAATGTGAAAGGAGTTTGTCACCCACTAAATGCGGAGCTTTTCCAGACATTTCATGCACGCCAATATTAACATTAGGTTCACGGAAATAAATCGGTAACAATTGCGCGTGAGAATCGGTGATATGTAACAAACGCACATTTCCGAAATTAGGGAGATTATAATAATCAGAGGAATTAGCGTAAGTTTTGGGTAACAAACCTGCTACCGCAGCGGCACTTAATAACTGTAGGAATTGGCGGCGATCGATCATCATAAGAAGTTCCTCTAATTATTGGAAGAAATTGGATTGGTTTGAGTATTTGTCGAGGGGTTTTCATCGACATAGAAACGAATATCTGGAGATTGCGTTTGTGTTGGATTGGTTAAAATCCATTTGCTATTGGATTTTAATTCTTGCGTCATTAAATAATCCAAATATTTAGAAGAAATACTGGGATATTTGTTCATTTCTTCTAACATCATTTTAATGGCGGTTTGTTTGGCTTGAGCAGTTTCAACCAATTGATATTTCTCGGCTTCGGTTTTCTTTTGAGCATCGTAGAAATTCGCATCGGCGAGGATTTTCTTTTGCAAGGCTTCTTCTTTTGCGCCGGCGGTTTTTTCTTCCGTGACCATGCGTTGTTTAATCGCTTCTTGCACTTCTTGCGGCGGATAAGTTCCTTGAATTTGCACCAATTTGAAACTCACGCCATAATCCTTTTCTTTTGCTTGCAATTCTAACATAATTTTTTGATTCATTTGGGTACGATTTTTCATCACTTCATTCATTGGAATAGCATTGACAATATCGCGTAATTTTCCTTGTACGAATTCAGTTAAAATTTGATCGGGTTGAATAATATCTAAATGGTATTTTCTAGGATCGCTAATAGTATAAGTGTATTGCAAAGAAATTTTAATAATAACATTATCTTGCGTCATTGCATCGATGTGTTCAATATAGCCTTGACGTTCTCTGACCGAAATGCGTGTAACATAATCAATTAACGGTAATTTGAAATGCAGTCCGGGTTCAACAGTTTCTATGTATCTTCCCAACCGCATATACAAACCTTTTTGATCTTGTTGAACAATATCAACAAAACTATTTAAGGTGATGAGCAATATTTGCCAACTAATGAAAAGAACAACTAGAACAATTCCCCATTGGAAAATGGGTAGTTTATGTTGAAGAAAAGGCGCGGAAATTTTATCTTTTAGTGAAATAATCAGGTTAATCATCACAAATCTACCTTTTTGAAAAGGGACGCGGGCTTTTATTTTGACAGAAAAAAAGCCATAAAAAAAGGCGCATTTCGCGCCTCTTTTCGACTCTGTCGCCTATTTTATACCGTATTTGCGGCGGAATTTATCCACTCGACCGCCGGTGTCAATCATTTTTTGCTGACCGGTGTAAAAAGGGTGACAAGCAGAACAAACGTCGACGTGTAAAGAGGGCTTACCCAGCGTGGAGCGGGTCGTGAAAGTGTGCCCACAGCTACAAGTGACGCTAACATCTGCATATTTGGGGTGAATGCCGGAACGCATAGAAACCTCGCTCACAAATTTTGCTATAGATAAACCGTTAAGGATAACATGATTTTACTCTTTTAGCAATTATTTGCGTTCGCGCGCCATGACATAAAACCACCAATCCTTCATGGATAAAACAAACGAAAAAAAACGATTGGAATCGTTTAGAAATAATGAAAAAAGGGTTCAACCTGTTTAGGGAAACAAAAATAGGGTGGCGGTATGATTGAAGATAAATTATCTTTATATTTCAATAATTTAGAGTGGTATTTCATGCTATTTTGCATCACTATTCGTGTTTCTAATTCCCACGCGCGAACATGGGAACTAGAAATAAACTTAGCGTTGAACAACTTTGCTCAAATCTAAATCAAATACAAATGCACCACTGCGTTGTTGCATTTCAATATCATAATTAAAAACTTGTGGTGTTCCTCCAAAAGGGGGTGTCATTGAAACGCCTAAGTTAGGAATTATCAAACGACCTGTGTTGAAATTAAAGGTTGATTTATCCGTTGTAACCGTTGGACAAGAAGGAATTGTCGGACAGGTTGGAACGGTAGGGCAAGTTACAACGGGACAGGTTGGTGTTGAAGATGCAAGAGGAGTAATGGTCGCACTCCAACCACAAGCCCCCCCACAACTGCCGTCACCTGCTCCAGTCCATGAACCAGAAACCTTTCCATCACTCGTAATTGTACCCTTATAATTTTGTGTTGAACCTTGATTTTCCCCTGATAAATAACGAGTTATCGATACAGTATTGCCACTTATTGTCCCTTCGAGTTTATCAATATTGCCGGCATAGGGCTTTCCATCAAGCCACCAATAGGCTGAACCATGAATGCGCCCATTACTAACCCCAATTGCCCAATCTCCGACGACTCGACCGTCATGATTATCATATTTCCAAAATCCTTGAATATCAGTAGCTTGTGCTGAAGTTATTGTCAATGAAAATAAAAATCCCGCGAAACCTAAACGTTTCATAAATCTATACTCCTTAATTAAATAAACCGTTGAAATAACAAAAAGTAGCTGTTAAACTCTAAACAGGTTGGTTCTAAAAGAGAACCCAGTGTGGCTAGGAATTTGAGCAGTTAGAGTGCTTATTTATGAAAACCTGTGAGAAAATTAAATTTATGCGACAATCAAAACATTTAACTCAAGCACAAGTAGCAGAGAAACTCGATATGTCACTTAAAGGTTATTCTAATATTGAATGTGGTAAAACTGATTTGAAAGAATCTCGCATTGAACAAATTGCTCAAGCATTAAATGTAAGTAAAGATGAGTTGGAACATTTTGGTGAGAAAAATACTTATCATCAAACAGTAAAAATGATAAAAAGTGATTACAACCAAACTTGTTTTATAAATGATGTAGAATGTAGGACTCAAATAAATAACTCAGATTGTCAAAATAAGATAGAAAAACTTGAATTAATTATTGAGCAAAAAGACAAAGAAATCACTTTAATGAAGCAACAAAACGAAGATTTAAGAGCGATGTTAGATTTTTTGAAGAAATGAAATGAGAAAAGACCTGCCGATTTTTAGAATCTTTCAGGTCTTTTTTATTGGCGTTTTAACAGTAACTCTAAAACTAATTTGCTCCCAAAATACGCGAACATTAAAATGAGGAAACCCATTAAAATCCATCGAATAACTTTGCGTCCACGCCAACCATAACGCCAACGTCCAAACAACAAAACACCAAAGACCAACCACGCTAAGAGAGAAAGTACCGTTTTATGCACTAAATGTTGTGCAAAAATATTCTCTAAAAACAATGCGCCACTGCTTAAACTAATCGTAAGCAAAACAAACCCTACCCCCATGATTTGAAAGAGTAAAACTTCCATTGTTTGTAATGGCGGCAGCCAGCACATAATTTTGAGAGGACGATGTTGGTGCAAATAGTAGTCTTGCATTGCAACGAACAGAGCCTGTAATGCGCTTAAACTCAATAAACTATACGCCAAAATAGAGGTTACAATATGGAAACTTACGCCGATTGGAAGGGTATTTAAAGTTAAAACACGGGTGTTTGGAAAATAGGCAGCCGCAGAAACCGCGATCGCCGCCATTGGAAAGAGTGCAACAGCTAAATTATCAACCGGTTTGAACAACATTGCACCTAATAATAACAAAGCAATTACCCAAGTGATTAAAGACGCCGCATTGAAAAAACCTAATTGAATGCCATTTGTACTGTTCCACATTCCACTGTATAACATGAGAGCATGAAGAACCACCGCCAAACCCGCTAACAGTAAGAACTGCGAACGTAATGGCGGTGAGCAATTCCACGAAATACGGGTTAGTGCAAATAGATAACAAAGGGCGGTTATCCAGCCTAAAGCAGCGGTGTTCATAACATTAAACGTGTTTGCGCTTCGCGGTATTTGTCAGCGGTTTTATTGATGATTTCAACAGGCAATGCTGGCGCGGGAGCTTTTTTGTTCCAATCTAAGGTTTCTAAATAGTCACGAACAAATTGTTTGTCGAAGCTCGGCGGAGAAATCCCTAATTGATATTGATCGGCGGGCCAAAAACGAGAGGAATCTGGGGTTAGTACTTCATCAATTAACACTAATTCACCGTTTTCATCGACCCCGAATTCAAATTTGGTGTCGGCAATAATAATGCCTCGTTTGGCGGCATATTCTCGCGCGCGCAAATATAATTGCAATGCGGCATTTCTGACTTTATTTGCCATTTCTTCGCCGATTAAGTTGGCAATGTGCGCGAAATCGACATTTTCGTCGTGTTCGCCGACGGCGGCTTTTGTCGAGGGAGTAAAAATCGGTTCGGGCAATTGAGAGGCTTGCTGCAAGCCCGCTGGCAAGGCAATCCCACACACTGCTTGGGTTTGTTGATAATCTTTCCAACCCGATCCGACCAAATATCCCCGCACAATCGCTTCAACGGGTAACGCTTTGAGTTTGCGAACAATTAATGCCTGACCGTCGATCGGCGCGCGTTCGGCGGGATCGGTTAAAACATCGGCAAGTGGCTGATTTGTAAAGTGATTGGGCAAAATATCGCGGGTAAAATCGCCCCAAAATAACGATAATGCCGTTAAAACCTTCCCTTTGTTAGGAATAGGATCGGGCAACACGACATCGAATGCCGACAATCGATCGGTGGTGACGATTAACATATATTGTTGATCTATTTGATAAATATCGCGGACTTTGCCTTTATGCAGCAATGGCAAACTGCGCACCGCAGAATCATACACTGTGGACATGGTTTTCTCCAAAATTAGCTTTTTACGCCCCATTTTACCCAAAAAACGCGCAACCGTTTCATTTTTTGCGCAAACACAGAAAAAGGCGAAACGGGTATAATGCGTTTATTTAGAATTTAGTGAATCATTATGAAATTACGCATTGCAACTCGAAAAAGTCCGCTCGCTTTGTGGCAAGCCAATCACGTTAAAAATCAACTACTTATTTCATATCCACACCTCGATATTGAATTACTGGAAATGTCCACGCAAGGCGATAAAATTTTGGACACCCCGCTCGCCAAAATTGGTGGAAAAGGCTTGTTTGTCAAAGAATTAGAGCAAGGTTTATTGGACGGATCGGCAGATTTGGCAGTGCATTCGATGAAAGATGTGCCGGTGGAATTGCCCGATGGGTTGCATTTGCCCGTTATTTTAGAACGCGAAGAACCGTTTGATGCGTTTGTTTCAAATAAATTCAATAATTTAGATGATTTACCGCCAACCGCAAAAGTCGGCACAGCCAGTTTACGCAGACAATGTCAATTATTAGCTAACTATCCGAATTTTCAGATTTTTCCGTTGCGCGGTAATGTTGGCACACGCCTTCAAAAACTCGATGACGGTGAATTTGATGCGATTTTATTGGCGGCGGCGGGCTTAATTCGGCTCGGTTTGAAAGATCGAATTCGCCAGTTTTTATCGCCCGATCAAAGTTTGCCCGCAATCGGTCAAGGCGCGATTGGAATCGAATGTCGTCGCGATGATCCACAAGTCAATGAATTATTGAGTGTTTTAAACCATTCAGAAACGCATTGTCGCGTGAAAGCCGAACGAGCTTTTAATCAAAAATTACAAGGCGGCTGTCAAGTGCCGATTGCGGGATTTGCAGAACTTCAAGGAAATCAATTACGTTTGCGCGGATTGGTCGGCAGCGAAGACGGCAAACAAATGATTTCTGGGGAAATGTCGGGCGATGCCAAATACGCTGAATCCATAGGGATTTCGCTTGCAGAACAATTACTTTCGAAAGGGGCGGGCGATTTATTAGAAGCATTATTCAAAAAAACTTGATTTTATTGTCAAAAAGCACAATCCTAAACTAGCAATTTCAAAAACTCAGAGGAAATAACCCGTGTCTCAGCTAGAAATCCAATCGCCGCGTGTGTTACCCATTTTACCTTTGCGAGATGTCGTGGTCTATCCGCACATGGTGATCCCGCTATTTGTCGGGCGTGAGAAATCTATTCGCGCATTAGAACACGCGATGGCAAATGATAAACAAATCCTATTAGTTTCTCAAAGAAGTGCTTCCGAAGATAACCCTTCTTTGGACGATATTTATCGGGTGGGCACTATTTCTAGCATCGTGCAATTAATGCGATTGCCCGACGGCACGATTAAAGTGTTGGTGGAAGGCGAAATTCGCGCAGAAGTGATTGAATTTATTGAAAATGAAGAGTTTCACAGTGCCGAAATCGATATCTTAATAACACCCAGCATCGACGACGATCGTGAAATCGAAGTGCTCTCGCGTTCTATTATTTCGCAGTTTGATCAATATGTGAAATTAAACAAAAAAGTTCCTCCAGAGTTATTGAATTCCTTAGGAAATATCGACGATCCAAGCCGTTTGGCAGACACCATCGCCGCCCATATGACCATCAAATTGGATCAAAAACAACAAGTCCTCGAAATCGTTGATATTCACGACCGATTAGAACACTTGATCGCGTTGCTCGAAGCGGAAATTGATTTGTTACAGGTCGAGAAACGTATTCGCAAACGGGTGAAAGGTCAAATGGAAAAAACCCAACGCGAATATTATTTGAATGAGCAAATGAAGGCTATTCAAAAAGAACTCGGTGAAATGGAAGAAGCCCCTAGTGAAATCGAAGAACTTTCTCAACGCATCGAAGAAGCAGGAATGTCGAAAGAAGCCAAAGAAAAAGCGATTTCTGAATTGAACAAACTCAAAATGATGTCGCCGATGTCTGCGGAAGCAACGGTGGTGAGAAACTACATCGAAGCCTTAACGGGTGTGCCTTGGAAAAAACGTTCAAAAGTAAGCCACGATGTGATTAAAGCCGAAGAAATCCTCGAAGCCGATCATTATGGATTAGAAAAAGTGAAAGAACGGATTTTAGAATATCTTGCCGTTCAAAAGCGCGTGAAGAAATTAAAAGGTCCAATTTTATGTTTAGTAGGACCACCCGGGGTGGGTAAAACTTCGTTAGGAAAATCGATTGCAAAAGCCACCAATCGTAATTTTATTCGAATGTCATTGGGCGGCGTGCGCGATGAAGCAGAAATTCGTGGGCACAGAAGAACTTACATTGGTTCAATGCCGGGTAAAATTGTTCAAAACTTAACCAAAGCAGGGACAAGAAACCCCTTATTTTTATTAGATGAAGTCGACAAAATGTCGATGGATTTTCGGGGTGATCCGTCCTCTGCGTTATTAGAAGTGTTAGACCCCGAACAAAACAATACTTTTAATGATCATTATTTGGAAGTCGATTACGATTTGTCTGAAATCATGTTTATTGCAACGGCAAATACTTTGAATATTCCACCGCCGTTGTTAGATCGTATGGAAGTGATTAGAATTCCGGGTTACACCGAAGATGAGAAAGTCCACATTGCTATGAAATATTTGTCTTCTAAACAAATGGAGGCAAATGGTTTGAAAGCCAAAGAAATAGAAATTTCTGAGGAAGCCGTGCGCGATATGATTCGTTATTATACTCGAGAAGCCGGCGTGAGAAACTTAGAACGCGATATTGCCAAAGTGTGTCGTAAAGTTGTGAAAGAAATTGTCCATCAAGAAAGCGAAGATAAATCAAAGAAACACCCAAAAACCATCGTTTCTAAAGAGAACATTGAGAAATATTTGGGCGTGAAACGTTTTCGTTATGGGCTGGCGGAAGAACAGGATCGAACGGGACAGGTCACGGGGTTGGCGTGGACGGAAGTGGGGGGCGATTTATTGACCATCGAAGCCGCGCTGATGGCTGGAAAAGGCAAATTGACTTACACGGGGCAACTTGGCGACGTGATGCAAGAGTCGATTCAAGCCGCGATGACGGTTGTGCGGTCGCGCTCGGACAGTTTGGGCATCGATCCCGAGTTTTACCAAAACCGCGATATTCATATTCACGTTCCCGAAGGCGCGACCCCCAAAGACGGTCCGAGCGCGGGGATTAGTATGTGCACGGCGTTGGTGTCGATTTTGACCAATATTCCTGTGCGTTCAGATGTGGCGATGACGGGCGAAATTACGTTGCGCGGCGAAGTGTTGCCGATTGGCGGTTTGAAAGAGAAATTACTCGCGGCATTGCGCGGTGGGATCAAAACGGTGCTCATTCCGCACGAAAATCAACGCGATTTGACCGAAATTCCCGACAATATCAAAGCTGGTTTAGATATTAAACCCGTGAAATGGATTGAGGAAGTTTTGCAATATGCGTTGCAAAGAATGCCATTACCCCTCGCGACATTGGAAAATCCGCCGCTAGAAACCGAGAACGCGCCCAAAGATACGAAAAAATCCTCGACAACCGTGCAAACCCATTGAGGTATTGGTAAAAATCTGCAATGATTTAGACGGTGGTGCACAGAAAGTACCTTTTTTGTGCATCTAAAAATCAAAACTCACCATTTGGGGGTACTATGAATAAAGCGGATTTAGTTCAGGCAGTTGCCACCGCCGCCGACATATCTAAAGCAGATGCCACGCGCGCGATTGATGCCGTTTTGGACAGCATCAGCGACGCACTTAAAAAAGAAGATCAAGTGACTTTGATTGGTTTTGGAACGTTTTCGGTGCGCGCCCGCGCCGCCCGCACAGGTCGTAATCCTCGAACCAAAGAAACTATCGAAATTAAAGCGGCAAAAGTGCCCAGCTTTAAACCCGGTAAAGCCCTAAAAGATGCCGTCAATGAATAAGTTAAGAACCTTTCGTTAAAAATGTCCCCGCGCAAGCAAAAAAAAGTTGCAAAGATATTTTTGGTATTGTAGAATGGCATCTTTATTCGGTTGGGGTGTTTAGCTCAGTTGGTAGAGCGTCGCCCTTACAAGGCGAATGTCGGGGGTTCAAGCCCCTCAACACCCACCAAAATGTTTTCAGGAGCGGTAGTTCAGTCGGTTAGAATATCGGCCTGTCACGCCGAGGGTCGCGGGTTCGAGTCCCGTCCGCTCCGCCATCTTCTCTAGGGGATTGCACCAACTGGCGCATTCCCCTTTATTTTTCTGAATTCAAAGATTTAACCAAAGGACATCCTATGCTGCAAGGCATTCGTGATCGCACCCAAAGTTGGATAGCTTGGCTCGTCGTCGGCATGATCATCGTCCCCTTCGCTTTGTGGGGAATCCACGAGTACGCAGGCGATACCGACAAAAACACCGTCGCCGTCGTCAATGGTGCTGACATTCCCCTCATGGAATACGACCGCTCCACTCGTGAGCAATTACAACAATTTCGCGCGAGCATGGCGGGCAAAAACACCGATTTATCCTCCTTCGAAGCCAAAATCAAAGAAAACGTCTTAAACCAACTCATTCAATATGAACTGCTTTTTCAAACCGCCGCCCATTTACATATGTCCATCGGCAACGATTTGTTAAGCAAATACATTCAAAGCATTCCATCATTTCAAGATCAAGGCAAATTCTCCGCTGCTCGTTATGAACAACTCCTCAAAGCACAGGGATTAGAACCAACCCGTTTTGAAAACGAATTACGCCGCGATTTGCTATTAACACAATTGGAAACAGGCATAACCGAATCCGCATTGGTAACTCCTCAAGAAAAACAACGTTTCATGCAATGGGAAAAACAACAACGTTTAGTTAGTTATATTCCTATTTCTACGCAAGCATTAATGGATAAATTTACCATTTCTGAAGAGGAAATCCAAACGCATTACCAAAATAATCAAAAAGACTATTTCTCCCCTGAAAAAGTCAGCTTAGATTATGTCATGCTAACCCCTGAAAATATTGTAAAAACGGTCAATGAACCTATCGAAGAAACCGTTTTACAACAGTATTATCAAGAACATTTGAAAAATTTTGTTGTTCCCCAAGAATGGCACGCCGCACATATTTTAATTCCTGCCGATGAAAATGGTGCTGAAACTAAAGCTCAAGAGATTGCAAAACGCGCAAAAGCAGGTGAAGATTTTGCAGGATTGGCTAAAGAGTTTTCCTCTGATAAAGGCTCGGCTTCTAAAGGTGGAGATTTAGGCTTTTTCAAATCAGGCATCATGGTTCAACCTTTTGAAGAAGCGGTTAAGAAACTTCAACCCAATGAGATTTCTGAACCTGTCAAAAGTCAGTTTGGTTATCATATTATTAAACTCTTAGAAAATAAGCCCGAACAAACCAAAACATTTGAAATGGTTCGTGAACAACTTATTGAGAGCATTCGTAAGGAACAAGCCGAAACAAAGTTTTATGCGCAAGCCGAGCAATTGGCGAACTTAGCGTATGAAAAACCTGATTCATTAGAACCTATTGTTCAAGCATTAGGTTTGCCATTACAAAATACGGATTTGTTTAGTCGTGATACGAAACTTGTTGCACCATTAAATCACCCTAAAGTTATGCAAGCAGCATTTAGTGATTTGGTTGTTAAAGATAATCAAAACAGCGAAGTGATTGATGTGGGCAAACAAAAAGCGGTGGTTTTACATTTGAAAGCACACGAAGTTCCACAATTACAACCGTTAGAAACGGTCAAAGAAAAAATTGTGGCGCGTTTGAAAAAAGAGAAAGCGCAAAAAGCGGCTGAAGCGTTGAGTAGACAAATCATTGATGCGTTGAAAAATCCTGAAGAACTGCAAAAACTATTAGCGCAAGAAAACTTACAATGGTCGCCCAAAACATGGATTGAGCGTCATGACACCACATTAAAACAACCTGCTTTAGTTGCAGCGGCGTTTAAAATGGGTTCGCCGACGGCTGGACAGGCTTTGTATCAGCAGTTAGCTCTCAATGACAGTGATTTTGGTGTGGTTGCATTGTTGGAAGTCAAAGAGGGTGCAACGGAAGAAAATAAAACGCCCCCTAAAATAGGTAATAGTGAGTTTAAGTGGTTGGCGAAAAGTTTGAGAGAACGGGCTGAAGTTAAAATCAATTCAACTCTCACCAAAACCAATAATTCAAACCTTTGAGGAATTCGTAATGAAAGGTGGATTAGCTGATTTAATGAAGAAGGCGCAGGAATTACAGAGCAACCTGCAAAAAACTCAGCAAGAATTAGAAGCATTAGAAGTGATTGGAGAATCGGGCGGCGGCATGGTAAAAATTACGATGAATGGTCGCCACGATGTTCGACGAGTGGAAATAGATACCACGTTGTTAGGAAATGATAAAGAAATGTTGGAAGATTTAGTCGCTGCTGCAATTAACGATTCGATTAGAAAAGTTGAGAAACTATCTAAAGAAAAGATGTCAGACGTTGCGGGCGGCATGGGTTTGCCAGCAGGATTTAAGTTACCGTTTTAATTGAATTTTTGTTTTGTGCCGAGAAGAGGACTTGAACCTCCACTGAGTTTCCTCAACTAGTACCTGAAACTAGCGCGTCTACCAATTTCGCCATCTCGGCATAAGTGAAATAATTTATAAGGAATTCACCGTCTTGTCAAGGACAAAAAAAACACCGCCCCCTTCCCCGCCTTTGCAAAGCGACCCGTTTGCGGATCGTGAAGCGCAAAAATATTCCAACCCTATTCCCAGTCGGGAATTTATTTTACAAAAACTCGCTGATGTGGGCGTGCCGTTGAATCGCCACGCATTGGCGGAATTGCTGGAAATTCAAGACCCTGAACAACTCGAAGGACTGCGCCGTCGCCTCAAAGCGATGGAACAAGCCGGACAATTAGTGTGGAATCGCGGTGGCGATTATGGATTGCCGCACAAAATGGATTTGGTGCGCGGACGTGTGCAGGCGCACCCTGATGGATTTGGTTTTTTGATTCCAGACGCGGGCGGCGATGATGTGTTTTTATCGGAAAAACAAATGCTTAGTCTTTTACATCAGGATCGGGCATTGGTTCGGGTGACGGGTTTGGATCGGCGGGGGCGGCGCGAGGGTGTGGTCGTTGAGGTTTTAGAACGCGGTTTGACCGAATTGGTGGGGCGTTATGTGCGAGAAAAGAAAATTGCGTTTGTCGAACCGCATAACCGTCGGATTTCACAAGATATTTTAATTCCCGACGGCGAACACGGCGACGCTAAAAATGGTCAAATGGTCGTCGTTAAGTTATTGAAATATCCCGATAAACATCAACCTCCTATGGGCACAATTGTGCAAGTGTTGGGTGATGAATTGGCGGCGGGCATGGAAACCGAAGTGGCGATTCGCGCGCATAATTTGCCCAATAATTGGTCGAGCGCGGTGTTAGAAGAAATAAAAACCTTTACCGATCAAATGCCTATTGAGGGGCGTGAAGATTTGCGCCAAACGCCACTTGTCACCATCGACGGCGACGATTCGAGGGATTTCGATGACGCGGTGTTTTGTGAGCCGCACGGCAAAGGTTGGCGATTGTTGGTGGCGATTGCGGACGTATCGCATTATGTAAAGCCTGATTCCGCGCTGGATTTGGAGGCGCAAGCGCGCGGCACGTCGGTGTATTTTCCCGACCGCGTGATTCCGATGTTGCCCGAACGGTTATCGAACGAATTATGCTCGTTAAATCCGCATGTTGAACGGTTGTGCATGGTGTGTGAGTTAATAATCAGTCACTTAGGAACGGTGCGAAAAACGCGGTTTTTTGAAGGGATTATGAAATCGTCGGCACGATTAACTTATAACAAAGTGGCGGCTGCTTTAAAAGGTGATAAAAACGCTGTTGATGCTAACATCTTGCCGCAGATAGAAAATTTATTTCAACTCTATCAAAAATTACGCGAACGTCGTGAGAAACGTGGTGCGATTGATTTTGATACGCAAGAAACCCGTTTTGTTTTAAATGCGGAAGGAAAAGTTGAGAAAATTGTTCCGGTTGTGAGAAATGATGCGCATCGTTTAATTGAAGAAATGATGCTTTTAGCAAATGTCGCAGCGGCGGAGTTTTTGGCGAACGCAGAAATGCCGTTTTTATATCGTGTTCACGATGGTCCGACGCAAGAAAAACTCGGTGATTTGCATAACTTCTTGAAAGAATTAGGATTAAAAATTGGCGGCAAAGATGAACCAACCGCGCAACATTACGCTAAATTATTGAAATCTATCCAAGATCGCCCAGATTTACATCGGATTCAAACGGTTTTATTGAGAAGTTTGCAGATGGCGATGTATAGCCCTGAAAATAAAGGACATTTTGGATTAGCATTTGAACATTACGCGCATTTTACCTCGCCAATTCGTCGTTATCCTGATTTAATGGTGCATCGAGCAATTCGTCATGTTTTACAAGGAAAAACGCCCGCTGAATTTAGGTATAGCTTTGAAAATCTTAAGTTTTTAGGCGAACAATGTTCAATGGCAGAACGCCGCGCCGACGATGCCAGTCGAGATGTTGCGTATTGGTTAAAATGCCAATATATGCTTGATAAGATTGGAGAAATTTACACAGGGATTGTCACGGGTGTGACCGCGTTTGGATTATTTGTGGAATTGGAAGGGATTTTTATCGAAGGGTTGATTCATGTCACGGCGTTAAAAAACGATTATTATCATTATGATGCGCCGCATCACCGTTTGCGCGGCGAAAGAAGTGGCAACGTGTATCACTTATCGGATCGGTTGCAAGTGCGTGTGGTTCGAGTTAATGTCGAAGAAAAGAAAATTGATTTAATTCCTGCGGAGGCTTAAATGATTAAGTTTGTTTTATTTCTAATGTGGATAGGTAGTGCAAATATTTACGCAGAAATTCCCGAATCCATTAGCTTACCCAAAGAAGAAATTAAACCCACCCCTTTTGAATTACCGACTTGGTTTAAATCCTCATTTTTAGATTTACCCACAGAAATCACTGAAGCGGCTAAAATCAATAAGAAAGTCCTCATTTTTGCTCACCAAGAAAACTGCCCTTTTTGCGCGAAGTTTGTCAGCACAACCTTCAAAGATGATTCTATCAAAGAATTCATGCTCAAACATTTTGAAGTCATTGAATTAGATGTGAATGGTGATCGTGATATGACTGCTTCAAATCACCAAATGCTCAAAGAAAAGAAATTCGCCCGTGAAATAAAAATCTTCGCAACGCCTACCTTGTTGTTTCTCAATAATGAAGGCGTGATTACTAAACGTTACAGCGGTTATTATCCACCCGATATTTTTATATCTATCTTACAACAAGCCGCTGCTTCATAATAATAACTATTTGGAGGAAAACATGACTTGTCAATTTCGCACGTTAGTTTGGATTCTTCACCACCCAACTTTAAGAAGTTTCCTTTACAAACGCGCCTTAACCTTAGTGAATAAAACGTAAAGATATGCCATTAGAACTGATTAGTTTCAAGCTCTGTCCTTTTGTACAACGCTCCGTGATTACTTTATTGGAGAAAGGGCATGATTTTCAGATTTCGTACATTAATTTGGATGCTCCACCGCAGTGGTTTAAGGATATATCTCCCCTGTGCAAAGTGCCCGTTCTTAAGGTGGAAGGAGACGTGTTATTTGAATCCGCCGTCATCAACGAATACCTCGATGAAATAACGCCCCCTTCTTTGCATCCGCTTGATCCGCTTACGAAAGCAAAGAACCGTGCATGGATTGAATTTGGTTCTGAATTGCTCATGACGCAGTTTCGTTTCATTACCGCGCAAGACAAAAATACCTATGAAACAACCTTAAAAGAACTACGAGAGAAACTTCAACGGCTTGAAACGGTTGTCAGTGGAGGAAGTTTCTTTAATGGAGAAACCTTTTCATTAGTCGACACCGCTTACGCGCCCCTTTTTATGCGATTGGCATTATTAAAACAGTGGACTAAAGTTGATTTTTATGACAATCTACCGAAGGTTCAGCATTGGAGCGATGTGTTGCTGACAAAAGAGTCTGTTAAAAATTCGGTAGTAGAAGATTTTGCTGATTTATTTGAAATGCGCCTCAAAAACGCGAATAGCTATATTTTTATAACGTAGACTCTCATGCACCTTGATTGGCAATCACGCTCATTTAATGGTTGCCGATTCTTTTCTTGTTTGCAAATCTAATTGTTGGAGAAACGATAATGAACGATCTTAAAGAACGCGCGTTATCTTTGGACATTTGGTTACGCGGCTTATTAACCCTTTTATTTATTTTTGTTTTTGGAATAACCTATTGGATTATTTTGGGGGTTGCGTTCTTTCAATTTGGCGCGTGGTTGATTACAGGAGAAACGAATGAACGGTTGCAAGATTTTAGTGAAAGTTTAACCACTTACATTTACCAAATTACCCAATATTTAACGTTTAATTCTGAAGAAAAACCTTTCCCTTTTAGTCGCCTGCCGACCATTCATCACAAATCTCCCTTCGAATAAATAATTAGGGGTAATGATCAAATGAGATGTTAGGATTTCCTTTGATCACGACTGAGGTTTTGTAATGGTGATTATTGCACTTCATTTTCTTTCAAAATTTTCGGCGTGACAAATATCAACAATTCACTACGCGAATTTCCTTCTTGGCGATTTCTAAACAAACCACCAATAATAGGCAAATCACTAAAGAACGGGATTCGCTTCATTTTGTTGCTACTGGTTTGTTCATAAACGCCGCCCAGAACCACTGTTTCTCCATTGCTAACTAACACTTTTGTTTTCACTTCGCGGCGTTCAAAATTACCCGGCAATGAACCGAGATTATCTTTTTTCACGGCTAAGTCCATGATAACTCGATCATCTGGGGTAATTTGGGGGGTGACTTTTAATTCCAACGTCACTTCTTTGAAAGTAGGCGCGGCGGCGGCATTTGCGCCAGCTGTCCCTTGAACAGCGACTTCAACCCCTTGTTTAATAAGAGCTTCTTGTTGATTGGCGGTGATAACGCGCGGACTGGCGACAACTTCCCCGCGCCCGTCGCTTTGCAAAGCACTCAATTCAAGTTGTAATAAATAACTGCCCACCCGTCCAATCGCCAAACCAAAAGAAGCCGCTTTGCCTGTAATGGGTGAGGCGGGCAAATCTACAATGAAATCATTGGGCGTAGCGGTGCTTGTTGGCGATACGGGCACTGAGGTGTTCAAATTCCCCGAAGTGTTGCCCGTAATAATGCCCCAATCTTGGCGAGAACCATTTGCACTGGTTGTAAAATGTGCGTTAGTTGTTTGACCAAATCTTACCCCTAAATCTTTTGCAAAATCCTCACTTGCAATCACCACTCTTGATTCAATTAACACCTGCCGAACGGGTTTATCCAATGCGGTTACTAATCGCCGAATTTCTGCTAATTTATCAGAGGTATCTTGCACTAATAAGGTATTGGTTCGTTCATCGACAGAAACGTTACCATTTTTAGAAAGAAACGAATGCTGCGCATCACCACTTGCTTTAGATTTTAAGAGCGCGCTAATGGTGCTTGCTTTAGAATAATTGATTTGGATAAATTCGGTTCGAACAGGCTCTAGTTCTTTAATACCTTTCTTTGCTTCGAGCTCGGCTTTTTCTCGCGCAGAAATGCTTGCTTTTGAATCAATCATGCGCACATTTCCAATCTCTTTGTAGCCCAATCCATTCGATTCTAAAATAATATCCCACGCTTGATCCCAAGGCACATTTTTCAAACGCAACGACATATCCCCTTGCAATGCGTTAGTAAATACGACATTGAAATTGTGCATTTCCGCAATTAATGTGAGAACCGCTTGCACACTAATCTTTTGGAAATTGAGAGAAAGTCGTTCACCCGAATATTTCTTTTTTGTCAAATCCATTTGATCTTCTAACTCGGGGGCTTTATGTTTAACTTCAATCGTATAGAAATTATCCGTTTGATAACCCAAATACTCAAAATCCCCACTCGCTGTAATGGTCATAATGGTGTTTTTGTTTTTGTGCGTGGTATCCACAGAAAGCACCGGCGTTGCAAAATCTGTGACGTCTAATTTGCGATCTAGTTTCTCTGGCAAATGCGCATTTTTGAAATCAACAATAATATCTTTTCCTTTGCGTTCCATTTCGATAGGCATAGTCGATTGAGAAAGCGCAACAATAATTCTTCCTCCTCCATCTTCTCCCCGTCTGAAATCAATATTTTTTAAGGCGGGTCCATAATAACTTTCATTATCATCAGCGGGCGAGGGTTGTTTAACCACAGTTGAAACGGGAGTTGCTTCTGTTTGTGGAGGAACAGTTGGTGCATTGTCAATGGCTTTATTTTGAGCAACGTTTTGAGCAATGCTCGACGAGTTGTTTAATAATGAAATAATCAACTTATCTTGGAGGGTGTTCATTTCATATTGAACATTATCAATTAAATCCACCACTAAGCGGGTTCGATTGTTTGCTTCGACCGCATTAATTGCGCTGACCATGCCAATGCCAACCCGTTGAAAACGTTCTTTAACGTCCAATTGAACATTAGGAAAATCAAACACCAAGCGCGCCGGATTTTGGGTAGGAAAACCCACCGGAGTGGGCGCAGTTTGATTAAATTGCAGTTCTATTTGAATTTGATTTCCGGGTAGAACAGAATAACCAATTTTCTTTAACTGCGCATCGGCAGCATTTGCTATATTGGGAAATCCCCCTCCACAAATCATTGTACAAATAAGCCAGAACCATAGTGAGAAATAGCGGCGATATGTCATTGTTTGCCCTGTCATGCGTTGCCTCTTTTTTGGGTTTTATCAGGGTTGTTATTCCTTCATTGTAATAGCAGATGAACGCTCAAAATAGCAGCCAATTTCATCACTATACAATTCATTAATATCTATTTTATTTTCAGAGATACCTATAATTTTTCCATAGTTCTGTCCAACGTAGTTGTTTAGACGAACCATGTGAACAATTCTTTGTGGATCAGCAATCAACGCCCACATATTATCTCCCTCTTGTAATGTACCGACCATTGTTAAAGAATCCAGAGGAAATCCCTCTAAGGGTTCTTTATTGCGATAAGTATCCGGTCTAATACACCCGGGAGGAAGCGCATTTGCATTTGCGTTGTTCGCATTATCCATTGCATCCTTCTTTTCTTTATCGAAATCCTCAAAAGGCGATCGGGTACTCGCCCCTTCGTAAGGAACGATGTTTTCAGTTGGAAAGGCGGGCATGGGTAATAATGCAACTTTTTTCTCTGCTTTAATGGTTTCAATAAATTGTTTCAAATCGGGCATTTCTTGATCGGTACAAGCTGATAGAAAAAGTACCGCGATCCAGAGCAAAATTGTTATCGTTCTTTTCATAGATTTAACCCGTCAAACTATTTCTTATCAGGCGCAGCAGGCGGCGCGGCGGGTTTAGGTGCACTGGCTTTTTCTTCATCGGCATCTTTATAACGATAGGTTTTTGCAGTGGTATCTAAGGTTAAATCTCCAGTTTTACTATTTGGAACGGGTGCAATTGTAATGTTATGTTGCGTGACGATACGTTGTAATATTGCAATGTCGCTCACAAATTTTCCCAGCGCGTGATATGTTCCGCGAACCCTTAATTTGATGGGTAATTCTTTATAGAAACCGCCTTGTCCGTCTCGTTCGCCGAGCGGTTGAAAAAGCTCAAAGTTCAAACCATTTGCCAAACCCGTTTGAGAAATATCGACTAACAAAGCGGGCACTTCTGTTTCGGTGGGTAGTTTCTTTAAGAGTTCCTTAAATGAATCTTCAATTTGTTTGAGTTGTTCTTTGAGTTTATCGAGTGAATTTGCTTCAATTTGTTTAGTTCTAAAATCTTCCTTTAATTTAACTTCTTCTTGTTCTAATTTATCTAAGTTAGCCAATTGTTCTTGTGTAATGAAATAGAAACCCGCGCCGGCTGCTAACACACAAACCAACAAAATAACGACTATTTTGACGGGAACAGGCCAATTTCCAATGTCATTTGGGTCGATGTCTTGGAAATCTTCTAACTTAAATGCAGCCATGTTGTTTCCTTTAAGTTATTTCTTAGGACCGGGGGGGGTTGCGGCGGCGGCTTTGGCGGCGGCAGCAGCTTTTTCTTTTTCAGCCTTTTCTTTCTCGGCTTTTTCTTTTTCTTTATCCACTTTAGATTTTTCTTGTTGAATAATGAGTTTGAACTCACTTTCTTTAGAACCTTCTTTAGAATTAGCGGTGGTTTGGATAATAACTAAATTAGGTTTTTCAAAAAACGGAGAATCATCTAATTTACGCATTAAACTAGAAACCCGCGCGCTGGATTGTGCAACGCCTTCTAATGTAATTTTATCTTCGAGTTGCGCGATTCTTCTGTAGAAAACACCGGGCGGCATTGTTTTCGCAAAGTCATTGAACATATTAACAATTTCAGGACGACTGGTTTGTAATTGGTGAATAATTTCAATCCGTTTGGTGAGGCTTTCATGTTTTTTACGAATTTCTTTAATTTCTTCGATTTTCTTTTCGGCTTCTTTAATTTGTTTTGAAATATATTCATTGCGCGATTTTTGGTATTCGGAGAGGACTTCGATATAGTAATAAACCCCAAAAAAAAGCATTCCGGTAATGCCTAATGCGATTGAGGTGTGGATTGCAAAACGGGTTTCACGTTCTTTGCGTAGAACCGCTCGCCAAGGTAATAAATTAATGCGCGCCATATTTCAAAAACTCTTTATTTTTCTTTTACATGGGAGGATCAAAACTACGAATCGCCAAACCACAAGCAATCATGAGGGACGGCGCATCATTCATCAGGGCTTTTTTGTTCACTTTGGCAGAAACCGACATATTTGCAAAAGGATTTGCGACGGTGACGTGTCCGCCAATTTTGTCGGCGATATGCTCAACGATGCCGGGAATTGCCGCACAACCGCCTGCGATAACGGTGTGGGCGATATTGCCGGTGGTCGCGGCGGAATAGTAAAACTGCACCATTCGGCTGATTTCCTGCGCCACTTCGTCCTTAAAAGGCTCTAACACTTCGCTTTCGTAATCTTCGGGCAGTCCGCCGTGACGTTTTGCCAGCGCAGCTTCCTCAAAACTTAAACCGTAACGTTGTTGGATATGTTCGGTGAGTTGATTGCCCCCAAAGTTTTGCTCTCGAATATACACGATTTTCAAATCATTTAAAATGGTAAATGTCATATTACTCGCGCCAATATCAATTAGCGCAATGACATCTTTTGGGTCGATTTCTGGATCATTTTGGGCGAGCAATGCAAAAGCGTTTTCTAGCGCGAACAATTCTAAATCCACCACTTTCACTTTTAAACCCGCTAATTCCATTGCTGCAACGCGATCATCAATAATATCTCGTTTTGAAGCGGCTAATAAAACATCGGATTCTTCGGTGGGGTTTTTCTCACTCGGACCAATCAACTCAAAATCAAAATACACTTCATCAATTGGGAAAGAAATATGGGTTTCTGCCTGCATTTGAACTTCGGCTTCCATTTCGTTATCAGACAAACCCGCAGGCATTTGAATAATTTTATTAATCACAGAAGAACCAGCAACCGCGACGGCGGCGTGATTGGCTTTTACTTTGGTGCGTTTGAGGGCACGTTTGACCGCATCAGCGACGGCTTCCACGTCCTTAATCATTTTATCCTCGACTATTTTGGGGGCTAACGGCTCGACCGCGTAACTTTCCACGCGATAATTTTTATTACCTTTGCCCACTTGTGCGAGTTCGAGCATTTTAACGGCGGTCGAGCTAATATCGACACCCACCACCGGAATCGGTGCAGGTCTAAACAACCACATAGCAACACTCCAAAGAAAAACAACCCATTAGCACAGTTTCATCACCTATCACTTGAATCTTCACGCATAACTATACAGGATTTAAATATATAAAACAGCCACCGCAATCGCAACTAATCTAACCTCGTTATGATAAGATGTTGTGCATGATTGTGCATTATTTTTTCAAAATTTTTCGGTTAATTTTTTGGGGCAGCGTGTTATTTGCGCTTGGCGCGGGGGTTTTTACGCTGTATGTTTGGCGCGGAATTTTACCTGAATTGCCGTCGCTTGATAGCATTAAAACCACTCAATTAGCCGTTCCGCTGCGCATTTATACCGCCGATCAACGCACCATCGCAGAATTTGGGGAAGAACGCCGAATTCCTCTCAAATTAAAAGCCATTCCACCGCTCATGATTAAAGCCATTCTCGCCGCCGAAGATGATCGCTTTTATGAGCATTTTGGCGTAGATTTCAAGAGCTTAGGGCGCGCTACTTTACATCTCATTAAAACGGGCGACAAATCTCAAGGCGCAAGCACCATTACCATGCAATTAGCCCGAAACTTGTTTTCCACTGAAATCACTCGCCAAAAAACATTTGAAAGAAAAATTAAAGAAATTTTAGTCGCTTTACAACTAGAACGTGAATTGAGCAAAGAAGACATTTTGGAACTCTATTTGAATAAGATTTTTCTCGGACATCATGCGTATGGCGTGGGCGCGGCAGCACAAGTTTATTACGCCAAACCGCTGCAAGAATTAAGCCTAGCAGAATTTGCAATGATCGCCGCCTTGCCCAAAGCCCCCTCAGCCCTCAATCCTATCGCTAATCCTCAACGCGCATTAGAACGCCGCAATTATATTTTGCAACGTATGTTGAATTTAGGTTTCATTAAAGAAACCGATTTCAAAAAAGCCATCGATATACCCGTTTCTACCAATCGCTATTTATTTCAACAGCAAGTCGACGCGCCCTATTTGGCAGAAATGGTGCGCGCTTATATGCAGGAAAAATTCCCCAAAGATGCTTACACCGCAGGCTATAAAGTTTATACCACTTTGCAACCCCCTTTACAAGAAGCCGCTCAAACCGCTTTGCGCAAAACATTAATTGACTACGATACTCGACATGGTTATCGCGGGGCTTTAGCGCATTTGGATTTGAAACATTTGCCGATTCCTCCCAAAATAGACGAGGACGACGATAATGAAGATTCCAATAAAACGGTAAAGAAAAATGATTTGTTGGATAAAACCTTAAAACAATTTTCTAGCATAGGAAATTTGCAGCCCGCTTTAGTATTAGAAGTGAGTGGAAAAAGTGCGCGTCTTTATCATCGAAAAGAAGGCGATATTACCGTTGAGTGGGAAGGATTATCGTGGGCGGCACGTTACATTGATGAAGAACACAAAAGTCATACACCTAAATCCGCCGCAGAAATCCTCAAAGTGGGCGACGTTGTTATGATTTTAGAAACCACCCACAAAGAAGGCGATAAAATGTGGCGTTTATCGCAAATTCCAGACGTAGCGGGGGCATTAGTTTCTTTAAATCCTAACGACGGCGCAATTCTCGCTATTTCAGGTGGTTTCGATTTCTACCATAGTAAATTTAATCGCGTGACACAAGCGCGTCGACAACCCGGTTCTACCTTCAAACCTTTTATTTATTCGGCGGCTTTAGATATAGGTTATACGCCTGCGAGTTTAGTGAATGATGCTCCCTTAGTTTTTAATGTGGGAAATGATGTGTGGATTCCCGAAAATTACGGTCGACAATTCGCGGGAGAAATGCGTTTAAGATCAGCATTAGCCCAATCTAGAAATCTTGTTTCTATCCGTTTAATGGTTGATGTGGGATTACAAGAAACCATCGATTATGTGAGTCGTTTTGGATTTGAAAAAGCGCGCTTACCAGAAAGTTTTACTTTAGCATTAGGCACGCCGGAATTAACCCCTTTAGAAATGGCGAGAGGATTTGCTGTTTTTGCAAATGGGGGATTTCTAGTTGATCCCTATTTTATTGAGCGAATTGAAACCATCGATGGGAAGGTTGTTTTCCAAGAAAAACCCAAAAAAGTATGCGTGGGTTGCTCTGATTTAACGTTGCCCGATCCGGAAGATGCGGCGTTGGTCGAAAAACCGGTGGGTTTGGCGGCGTTGATAAATACCACGAAAGATCAAAACCTTGCGCCGCGCGTTATCGATGCAGAAAATGCGTGGATGATGTATTCGTTGTTGCAAAGTGTCATCACCGAAGGCACGGGTCGCCGCGCTAGATCATTGAATCGTAAGGATATTGCAGGAAAAACCGGCACAACCAATGATTTGAATGATGCGTGGTTTTGCGGATTTAATACGGAGGTGGTGGCGGTCAGTTGGGTGGGTTTTGATCAGCCCGATTCGCTCGGAAAAAGCAGCGCAGGGCGCGAAACAGGCGGCGTGGCGGCGTTGCCAATGTGGATTGATTTCATGCGCGTCGCGTTGGAAAATCGCCCCGAAAAAACGCTCACGCCGCCTTCAGAAATGACAACGGTTAGAATTGACCCGCAAAGTGGGTTGGTCGGGCGCGGCGATAATACCATCGTAGAAACCCTTCCGCGCAAACGTGTTCCTATCAAACCAGTTACCCGTCCTTTGCCAAATTGGTTTAGAGAAGCTGAGCATTCTCCTCCCGTTTCAACGCCGCCGACTTCTTCTCCCAATTCAAATGGGGTTTCTCAACCGAATCGTCCCCCCATTTCATCTCAACCTGATCGTTTATTTTAATTAGGTTTCATATCCCAAAATAGGTGATAGCCATTTCTCTGCTTCTTCAACTGAAATGCCTTTTCTTTTCGCATATTCTTCCACTTGATCTTTGGCGATTTTTCCTACCCCAAAATATTGGGATTCAGAATGCGAGAAATACCACCCAGAAACCGCTGCCGATGGTAACATTGCAAAACTTTCAGTTAAAGTAATGTGAGCATTTTTTTCAGGTTCTAATAATGTCCACAACAACGCTTTCTCGGTATGATCTGGACACGCGGGATAACCCGGTGCGGGGCGAATACCTCGATATTTTTCTGCAATCAATTCTTCATTTGTTAAAGTTTCATTTTCAGCATAACCCCAAAACTCTTTTCTTACCCGTTCGTGTAAATGCTCTGCAAAAGCCTCTGCTAATCGATCCGCTAAGGCTTTTAACATAATGCTATTATAATCATCATGTTCTGTTTCAAATTGTGCTAATTTTTTCTCAATTCCAATCCCTGTTGTTACCGCAAATACGCCGATATAATCTGCGACTTTACTTTCTTTGGGTGCAATAAAATCAGCCAAACACAAATTCGGTTTTCCTGATTTGAAAAGTTGTTGGCGCAAATGGTGTAATTTGATTTGAACAGTTTGACGATCTTCGTCTGTATAAATCTCCAGATCATCTTCCACAGAATTACAAGGAAAGAAACCAATCACCGCTTTGGCTTGTAACCATTTTTCTTTAATTAGTTGCACTAACATTTTTTGCGCATCATCAAAAAGTTTTTGAGCTTCTTTTCCAACTATTTCATCACTCAAAATACGCGGATATTTACCCGCCAATTCCCACGTTTGAAAGAATGGACTCCAATCAATTTTTTCTTTGAGAATTTCTAAAGAATAATCTTCAAAGACTTTAATGCCCAGAAAACGGGGTTTCAACGGTCGATATATTGACCAATTGGTGGCGAGTTTATTAGTTCTTGCTTGTTGAATTGAAATAGATTTACGGGTTTGTTGAGTATTTGAACGTTGCTCACGAACTTGCGCATATTCATTATTAAGTTCTTCGGTATATTTTTCCTTTAATCCCTCAGATAACAAATTTTGAGCAACGCCCACCGCGCGCGATGCATCGGGCACATAAACAACGGGAAAAGGGTAATTGGGCGCGATTTTAACGGCGGTATGCACTTTTGAGGTGGTTGCTC
The DNA here is from genome assembly GCA_041161065.1 of Pseudomonadota bacterium. Taxonomy (GTDB): domain Bacteria; phylum Pseudomonadota; class Gammaproteobacteria; order Beggiatoales; family Beggiatoaceae; genus DYRG01. The sequence continues at coordinate 171,227 of JBEAVE010000010.1, forward strand.
CCCCAATCATTAAAGGAATTTGAAATCCCTGCCGCTGCATTTCTTTTGCAACATGAACCATTTCATCTAATGACGGTGTAATCAATCCTGACAAACCAATAATATCGCATTGTTTCTCACGCGCTGTTTGTAAAATAGTTTCCGCAGAAACCATCACGCCCAAATCAATTACTTCAAAATTATTACATTGCAACACTACCCCAACAATGTTTTTACCAATATCATGAACATCACCTTTAACAGTTGCCATTAAAATCTTGCCGTTATTTTGAGAAAGATCGCCCTGTTTTTCTTTTTCTGCATCGATGTAAGGCATTAAATAGGCAACCGCTTTTTTCATGACGCGGGCAGATTTGACAACTTGCGGAAGAAACATTTTTCCAGCCCCAAATAAATCTCCCACAATATTCATTCCGTCCATTAATGCACCTTCAATTACCTCCAAAGGTTGTTTAGATTCTAAACGGGCTTCTTCCGTATCCGTTTCTATAAATTCAGTAATGCCTTTAACCAAAGCGTGTTCTAAACGTTTCTTAACAGGTAAATTGCGCCATTCTAAATCTTGTTTGTTTTCTTGAACTGAAGAACCACCTTTGTATTTTTGAGCAATATCTAATAAACGTTCAGTGCCATCTTCTTTGCGATTTAAAACCACGTCTTCAACGCTTTCTTTTAATTCAGCTGGCAAATCTTCATAAATAGCTAATTGCCCCGCATTGACAATTCCCATATCCATGCCCGCTTGAATTGCATGAAATAAAAACACCGAATGAATCGCTTCACGAACGGGATCATTTCCTCTAAATGAGAAAGAAACGTTTGAAACCCCGCCAGAAATCAAAGCGTGTGGTAATGTTTCTTTAATTTCCTTAACCGCTTCAATAAAATCTAACGCATAGTTGTTATGTTCTTCAATTCCCGTTGCAATGGCAAAAATATTTGGGTCAAAAATAATATCTTCCGCTGGAAAATTCACCTGTTCGGTTAAAATCTTATAAGCCCGCTGACAAATCTCAATTTTCCTCTGTTTTGTATCGGCTTGTCCTTGCTCATCAAATGCCATTACAATTACCGCCGCACCATATCGACGAACTTGTTTGGCTTGCTCAATAAATTTGCTTTCACCTTCTTTCAAACTAATCGAATTAACAATACCTTTTCCTTGCAAACATTGTAATCCAATTTCTAACACTTCCCATTTAGAAGAATCCACCATAAAGGGAACTTTTGAAATGTCGGGTTCAGAAGCACATAAATTGAGAAACTTACGCATAGCAAATTTCGCATCGAGCATACCTTCGTCCATATTTACATCAATGATTTGTGCACCATTTTCTACCTGTTCTCGAGCAACGGCTAAGGCTTGTTCATAATCACCTTCGACAATTAAACGTTTGAACTTTGCAGAACCCGTTACATTCGCGCGTTCTCCAACATTTACAAATAAAGATTCTTCGGTAATATTGAAAGATTCTAATCCCGACAAACGACAAGCGGGTTTTATATTAGGTAAAGAACGGGGCGGGTATTTTGAAACCGCTTCAGCAATCGCTTTGATATGATCTGGCGTTGTGCCACAACAACCGCCTATAATGTTCAATAAGCCCTGTTCAGCCCATTCTGCGATTTCTTTTGCCATTGCTTCGGGGCTCTCATCATATCCTCCGAATTCATTAGGCAAACCTGCGTTTGGGTGAACAGAAATAAAGGTTTCTGAAACGCGAGAAAGTTCCTCAACATATTGGCGAAGTTGTTTTGCCCCCAACGCGCAATTTAATCCAATGGAAATAGGTTTAGCATGACGTAAAGCATTATAAAAGGCTTCGGTGGTTTGTCCAGAAAGAGTTCTTCCCGATGCGTCGGTAATTGTCCCAGAAATCATAATGGGGCGTTTTTTAGAGGGTTGTTCTTCAAATAGTTGCTCTAAAGCATAAATGGCTGCTTTAGCATTTAAAGTATCAAAAACGGTTTCAATTAAAAGCAAATCTGCGCCGCCTTCAATTAAACCCAATGCCGCTTCGGTATAAGCATCAACTAATTCTTGGAAAGTGACGTTTCTCGCGGCGGGATCATTCACATCGGGAGAAATAGAAGCGGTACGATTGGTTGGACCTAAAATACCAGCAGCAAAACGAGGTTTCTCGGGGGTTTTAATACTAAATTCTTCGGCAACTTGTTTAGCCAATCGAGCGGCGGTGAAATTGAGTTCATATACCAATTCCTCCATTTGATAATCCGCCATTGCAATCCGAGTTGCATTAAAGCTGTTGGTTTCAATAATATCTGCGCCTGCTTCTAAATAAGCGCGGTGAATTTCTTCAATAATTTTCGGTTGTGTAATAACGAGCAAATCATTATTGCCTTTCAAATCACACGACCATGCTTTGAAACGCTCGCCACGATAATCTGCTTCTTGCAAACCATGACGCTGAATCATAGTGCCCATTGCACCATCTAAAAATAAAATGCGTGTGCTCAAGAGTGAAGAAATTTCTAGGTCAGACATAATGATTCCTGTTTATATGTATTTGAAAGGATAATTTATTGCAGTTATGGCAGTGTTTGGCAATATAATTGGTATTTTTTACATAAATTAGTTTTCAAGTTCTCTAAATGTATTGTAAGTTTGTTAAGACGTTCTTCAAGATTTCTTTGTCTTAATCCTATTTCTTTTGTAACATTATTTAATCCCTTAGACGATTCGTTAATGCCTTTAATAATGCCAGATTCAGAATATCCTTGAGTAAATCTATCCAACATCATGGAAAATACACCACTAACATTTTTAGCAGACATTTCGTAATCCTTGATAAAATCAAATGCGTCTTTCAAAGTATTGCGATATTCTTGTATGATTGTAATTGTTTCTTGATCCGCTTTGGGATACTTTTCTAATAAAATATCTAGCTTTAGGTAAGTCTTTTGGAAAGCATCAGCATCAATAGCATTGCCATAGGGCTTTTTAGGATCAGAACAAATAGTTGTAAATTCTTTAAATAACTTATCGGTTTCTTTCGCTATCTCATCATTGTTTGTACAAGCACTTACTACAATAAATACAATCAAAACAAGAAGTTGCTTCATTTTCTATTTTCCCTCAACGATCGTAATTCTGCTTATAATACCCTAATCTAAATAAAATAGGGTAGTGGCGTATTTATGAGTGAAGTTTTTTAATCTAACCGACCGAAGTATAGAGTCCATCATTCAAAAATACACCACCGTCCAAAAATCGAGAGTGCTATTTCAAAAAAGTTATTTCACGGGTTGAGAAATAGAAAAAGCTCCGCGCAAATCACCGACTTTGAAACCAGTGGCTTGATCGTCCGGATAAAGTTCTTTTAATTTAGCCGCTAATTCAGGGTTAAGTTGCTCACCATGACAAGCCAAACAACCTTCTGCAACAGGAATCGCTTTCATATAACGAATTTCCTTTGAACCGTCGGCATTTGTAATGGTTTCAACTTGTTCTAAATTATTGGGGTCTTCGCCATTGGTTTTGCGTTGTTCAAAAGCGTTAAGAACGTCGGTTTCCCATTTGTCGGGGGCATTTTTAGGATTACGAATTTTCAAACTGGTTCTTCCAATTTTCCAATCCAATTTTTGAGCGTGTTCTTCCGTAATAGGCATGGCTTTGATATTACAAATTTCAATCGCTTTCAAAGGACCGCCGGCTTTCATAGCGGTTTGTAATTCAGATTTCAAATCACCGCCAAACGATTTGATAGCATTACGAAAAGGGGCGACATCAATTTCCGCCGCAAAACTTACGCTGCTACAACACAATAAAGCGAGAAAAGTTTTTTTCATGGGTCAGTTTCCAATGTTTTTCAGTAAAAGAGTGATTTTGAAGAATCTCAAACGCCGCGTCAATGATTAGCTATTGTTTTTGTTAAATCTCACTAACCCCAGTGGGTTTTTAGCGCATTGATTTTGCGAATGAATGATATCGGGATTGCACAATGCATTCGATATTTTTTAAGAGAGGTGAGGAATTCGTTTGGAAAAACAGAGAGTTACTGTTGCAGTGTCACAAAATAACAATTTGATTTAGAAGGGAATATCGAGAATATTTGGTCGGAGTGAGAGGATTTGAACCTCCGACCACCACCACCCCAAGGTGGTGCGCTACCAGGCTGCGCTACACTCCGCCACAAAGGAGCAATTATAGAGAACTTTACTTTTTTTGACAAGGCTTTTTTTGCGCCTCACAAAACCGCTTTTAAATATCGTCCAAAATCAATTTTATTGACACATAAGTTTTTTAACTTGCGAAACGGCTGACATTATTTTAGTAGAAAAGTTACAATGCAACAATAAATAACGTAAGGAGATTTGTCAGGTGCAAAAATTAAGAAAAAATTGGGTAAGTATTTTATTTATTAGCTTGATAATGAGTAATGTACAAGTTTTTGCAGAAATAAAATTAGGCATAAATAGCGTGAGAGGAGAATTGCAAACAATTAAACGCTGGGAAGCCTTAAGAAATTATTTCTCAGAACAACTCGGTCAGCCCGTAAAAATTATAGTACTAATGCCGGGTAAATTAGTAGAAACCGCGTTAAAAGAAGAAATCGATTTTGTTTTAACGATGCCATTAGCCGTCGTCATTCTTATGGAGAAAGGACATTATATTCCTTTAGCAACATTGAATACATTAAATGGAACACAGTTTGGCGGTGTTATCGTTTCTAAAAAAGGCAGCGGCATTACTAAAAGTGAAGACCTAAAAGGTAAGAAAGTGATTTCAATGGAGCACGGAAAAGGAGCGGGCGGTTATCTATTTCAAGTTTATCACCTTTATACCAAAGGAATAAACCCTGAACAAGATTTCTCAGCTTTTAAGGAAGGTAAGAACCAAGATGATTTGGTGATGGGTGTAAAATTAGGTTTATTTGATGCCGCATTTGTTCGCACAGGTATTTTAGAATCGCTTGAGAAAGCGGGCAAAATAAAAATAGAAGATTTTGAAATCGTTGATCAACAAAAAACAGACGGATTTCCTTTATTACGGACAACTATTTTATATCCTGAATTTGGTTTGTTAGCAAAACCTCATCTTGATCCTAAATTGGTTGAAGAAATGAAACGAGCAGCCTTAAAACTAACACCCGAACATCCCGCCGCTCAACAATCTGATATAAAAGGATTTGTTGAACCTATTTCTTATGAGCCTGTGAAAACACTTTTACAAACGCTCAAAATTGTACCCTTTAATTAAAATAAAAAAGGAATAAGTTATGCGCGCGGGCTTGGTAGGAAAAATTTTAATTTCAACCGGTAGTATATTGTTTTTATTATTATTTTTAGACGCATTTGTTTTTTTATACTTACAAAAATACGCCTCTGAAAGGTTGTTAAATTCAACGATTTCTATTGTTGATCAAATGCTAGAACAACAATCCGCAGATAATATGTATTTAGATAATTTCAAAATCCAGCAAACGATTAAGATTTTAAGTGAAATTGCTCCCCCTTTAGTCGTTAGCACTGAATTAACAACTTTACAACGTTTAGTGAAATTTGCGAGTGAAGACCCCGATATTTCATTTATTGAATTCAAACATATTGAAGGACAAAGTTTAGCCAGCGCAGGTGATAAATCAAAAACTGAAAGCAACCACTTTATTGAAACGTCTATTGTTCATGAAGGAATCACTTTAGGAAAACTGATTGTTGGTTATAATCATCAAAAGGTAAAATCCTTAATTGAACAATCGAAACAATATACACAAGATCAATTGCAACAAATGGATTTGGATAGAAAGGATTTTCTTAAACAAACTACGGTAAGTTTAGCGGTAGGTTTGCTGCTTTCTTTGTTTATTGGATTGATTATTTTGTGGGGATTGGTACGCTCAATTACCCACCCGATTATTAGTTTGGTGGCTTTTACACAAAAAATTGCGCAAGGAGATTTGAGCGGAGGTATTCATTCGATCGAGAAAGATATTTCTAAAAAACGTAAATTTCGCCTATTTGGTAAAAATGAACTAGACATTTTAATTTCCTCGATGCAAGATTTAACACATAAATGGCAACTTATTGTTAAACAAGTGAAATTCTCCGCGCAAATGATTGCTCAAAGCAGCCAAGAAATGTTGGTATATACAGAAGCTATTTTAATGGGAACAAATAGTCAAACTGCTGCCTCAAAGGAAGTATCAGATGCAATGGAACAAATGACATTAGATATTAAACAAAATAGTGAACACGCGATTCAAACAGAGAAAATTGCATTACATTCGGCGCAAAATGCAACCCTTAGTGGTGAAATTGTCCATGAAACTGTCAAAGCCATGCAACAGATTTCTACAAAAATTATTGTCATTGAAGAAATTGCTCGCCAAACCAATTTGTTAGCTTTAAATGCAGCGATTGAAGCGGCGAGAGCAAAAAGTTATGGAAAAGGTTTCACGGTTGTTGCATCTGAAGTGAGAAACTTAGCGCAAAAAAGTGGCGTGGCAGCCATAGAAATTAAGCAGTTTTCAAATAATAGTTTGGATATTGCAAAACAAGCAGTGGATAGTTTGCTGACTTTAGTGCCCAATACTGAGAAAACAGCGCAATTAGTCCAAGAAATTAGTGTTTCAAGTAGTAATCAACATACGGTTACAGAACAAATCACCGCTGCAATGCAACAATTAAATCAAGTAATCCAAGAAAATGCGCAATTTTCTGAGAAAATGTCTACCACATCAAAAACGTTCACCAAACAAGCAACCAATTTATTAGAAATAATGGATTTTTTTGTTGATAAACCGCTAGAAATTTCTTAGATGTTTTGCGCCATCTTAAATTAACTTATGTTAAGATGGTGTGCTATGTCAGCCCGTTTAAAGCCTCGTTATCTGCACCAGAGTGCGCCCGATTGCAACCATTGCTTGGTTCGTGATCACGCGCCTTGTCGGGGTGTGCCGGAAAGCCTCCTCAACCGCCTGCAACGGCTGCGCAACAAGCCCTCTTTTCTGCAACCCAAAACCCACCTTTATCGGCAAGGCGACCCGCACGGACAGTTTTATTTGCTGCACAGCGGGTGGGTGATGCTTTACAAAACGCTGCGCACGGGCAAACGCCACATTCTCCGTTACGCACTGCCGGGGGATTTTATCAGTTTGCAATCCAATTTGGGCGCACCGATGAATCATTCAGCACAAAGCCTAACGCTTTCAACCTTGTGTAGTTTTCCTCGACGCAGCGTGATTGAAATCATGGAGCATATTCCTCAATTTACCACCCAATTAGCTTTATTATCCGCGCGTTATTATGAACACCAAACCGCAATTTCTCATCGTAGTGCACAAGAAAGCATCGCTTTTCTCTTTTTAGATTTCTACGAACGCCTCAAAATCTACAACCCAACTCATAGCGATACCCTATTTCTACCCATTACCCAAGAAGACATTGCAGATACCTTAGGATTAACCCAAGTTCATGTGAATAGAACTTTGCGTTTTTTAGCAAAACAAGGGATTTTAGAATTTCAACACCATTTATTAAAAATTGTTCATCATGATGCGTTATATGAACTAGCAGGTTACGAACCGAACAAAACCCCTAATTATCTTTTATCTACCTTTTGAAAGTGATTAAAATGAGTTATTATACTTATCATGTTTTTTTCTGCACCAATCAACGTGAAGATGGCGAGCAATGTTGTGAGCAATCGAGCGCGCTTGAGATGCGTCATTATGCGAAATCTAAAACTAAAGCATTAGGCTTAGTGAGAAGTGGTAAAGTCCGCATAAATAGCGCAGGTTGTTTAAATCGTTGTGAACACGGACCCGTAATGGTTGTCTATCCAGAAGCGATTTGGTACACCTATGTTGATCAAAACGATATTGATGATATTATCAATGAACATTTAGTGAATGGACGTATTGTTGAACGCTTGAGAATCTCACCATGAATAAACCCCAATCTGAAGAAGAAATTATCCTCATTACAACGCCTCAAGGTCAAATAATAGAAACCCGCGTGGGATTTCCTCAAACACCGATTGAACCTAAAACCCTTGCAATCATTTGTCATCCCCACCCTCTCTTTGGAGGAACAATGGATAACAAAGTGGTATATATTTTAACTTCAACTTTGCGCAATTTAGGTGCAATAACGGTGCGTTTTAATTTTAGAGGAATTGGTAATAGTAGTGGAACATTTGATCAAGGAATAGGTGAAACCGATGATCTATTGTTTTTAGTGGATTGGTTCAAACAACAATACCATTTCAAAAAATTGTGGATTGCGGGTTTTTCATTTGGAAGTTTTGTGGCATTTCAAGCGCACGAAAAAGTCCTTCCTGAACGTTTGATATTAGTTGCGCCGCCGATTGAACGTTGGGATTATCAAAATATGTCTTTGAATTCTGAAGTAAAAACGCTCATTGTGCAGGGAGGAAATGATACGGTAGTTTCTCCGCCAGCAGTGATGAATTGGGTGAGCACCTTACAACCCGCGCCGCATTTTGAAATGATTGAAGAAGCCGATCATTTCTTTCATGGTTTCTTACCCCATTTGCGGGAAATTGTCCAAACGTGGATTGCTTAGTTTTTGTTTAATAAAAAAGGGTGATGATTTAGCCCTTTTTTAATCATTAATGCTATCCCATCGATTAACAATAATGCAAAACAAATCGGCGGTGCGTTCGGCATCGTAAATAGCTGAATGCGCTTGCTTTCCGTCCCATTCTAATCCCGCTGCTTGCATGGCTCTTGCGAGAACCGTTTGACCAAATGCAACCCCCGCTAACGTTGCGGTATCAAAACAACTAAACGGATGAAACGGATTTCTTTTGATACCACATCTTTCTACCGCTGCGTTAATGAATGACAAATCAAAAGCGGGATTATGTCCTACCAAAATTGCACGCGAGCAATGATGTTTTTTAATGGCTTGGCGAATCGGATCAAAAATGGTTTTTAGGGCTTCCGCTTCCGGCACTGCAAAACGAAACGGGTGAAAGGGATCAATTCCAGTAAATTCTAATGAAGATTTCTCTAAATTTGCACCTTCAAAAGGGAGAACATGACTGGAATAAGTTGTTTCACGCCGCCAATGTCCTTCTTCATCGACTTGTAATAACACCACTGCGATTTCTAATAACGCATCTGTTTTGGAGTTAAAACCCGCTGTTTCTACATCGACCACTACGGGTAGAAATCCACGAAAGCGTCGAGCAACTGCAATCATTCGATTTGCCATGCAATCATTTCTCCCGCGCGAACAGGAATCACAAATTCCTCTCCTAAAGCGCATTTGTCAGGCATTTGCCATGCTTGTTTAATTAACGTAATGCACTCGGTGTTTCTCGGCAATCCGTAGAAATCCGCCATATAGAAACTTGCAAAGGCTTCTAATTTATCTAATGCTTGGTAATGTTCAAAGACTTCTGCATAGAGTTCTAATGCCGCTGGCGCAGTGTACATTCCCGCGCAACCACAACTATTTTCTTTTGCGGATTGGGCGTGCGGGGCACTGTCTGTTCCTAAGAAGAAACGGGGTGATCCAGAAATCACGGCTTCCACTAATGCCAAACGATGTTCTTCACGTTTCAAAATCGGCAAACAATAGAAATGCGGTCTAATCCCATTTTGAAATATCGAATTACGATTCCATAACAAATGATGCGCGGTAATGGTGGCTGACAAACGATCTTCGCCATTATTAATAAAATCAACGGCTTCCCGCGTTGTAATGTGTTCTAAAACGACTTTCAAATTAGGCAAACTTTCTAATAACGGATCGAGAATGTGGCGAATGAACATATATTCTCGATCAAAGATATCAACGCCTTGCGTGGTCACTTCGCCGTGAATTAACAGAGGAACATGACAACGTTGCATGGTTTCTAATACATTCCAAACCTTTCTCAAATCGGTCACGCCGGCATTTGAATTGGTGGTCGCGCCGGCGGGATATAATTTCACGCCGATCAAATCGTTTGTTTGAGCAACTTTCTCTATTTCTTCTGGAGACGTTTGATCGGTTAAATATAATGTCATCAACGGTTTGAAAGACGTATTGTCGGGTAACGATGACAAGATTTTATTTTTATAATCAATCGCTTGCGCAACCGTTGTAATCGGAGGTTTGAGATTGGGCATAACGATGGCGCGTTGAAAAACTCGAGCGGTTGCGCCGACCACCGATGCCATTGCTGCGCCGTCTCGCAAATGTAAGTGCCCATCGTCTGGGCGTATCATATTGATTTTATTTGAGTTTTGCATCAGAAACGATTACGCCGTCCTCATCGGCATACACATAATGACCGACGTGAAAGCTCACGCCTGCGAAATTGACGGGAATATCTTGGTCGCCGCGCCCGTGTTTTTGGCTTTTGAGCGGGTGGGTGTTGAGGGCTTTTATCCCAATATTCATGGTGTTAATCATCGCAGAATCACGAATGCAGCCGTACACGATAATCCCCGCCCAACCGTTATCGACCGCGCTTTTCGCCAAAATATCGCCCACCAACGCGCAGCGCATCGACCCGCCGCCGTCGACCACTAAAACTTTTCCGTGTCCATTTTCGCTAAGACGTTGTTTAACCAGCACATTATCTTCGTGAATTTTTAAAGTGACGACTTCACCGCTAAATTGGGTTTTCGCGCCAAAACTTTTAAAAATCGGATCAGCGACCTTGACTTGATCTGGAAATTCATCACATAAATCAGCTGTTTGAAAGCTCATTCCCTTGTTCCTCGACGTAACGTAAAACGCACATTGTCGGCAACCCTTTACGCCGCGTCAAGTTATAAACCGCATTAAGCCGCGTTGGGCGATGCTATTTTCAGGAATTGAACGGGATAAGGATGCCGCCAAGCACTCAGCGGTTGGGGAAGCGGCTGCATTTCAATGCAATCCACCGGACACGGCGGCAAACACAATCCACACCCCGTACATTCCGCCGCGATCACCGTGTGCATGAGTTTGACCGCGCCAACAATCGCATCGACCGGACAGGCTTGAACGCATAATGTGCAGCCAATACAAAGGGTTTCGTTGATCACTGCCAAAGAAGGCGGCGGCGCGACTGTTTCCACCATTTGTTGCGGGGGGCGATCGAGTAATTTTGCCAAGTCGAGCATGGTTGCTTCGCCGCCGGGCGCGCACAAATTGATGTCGGCTTCCCCGTTGAGAATGGCTTCGGCGTAGGCGCGACAGCCCAAATAATCGCAGCGTCCACATTGAGATTGCGGCAAAACGTCGTTAATTCGGTCGACCACCGGATTGCCATCGACTTTGAAACGCACCGCCGCATATCCCAAAATGATCCCAAAAAAACCCGCTAACCCGCCCAATACCGCTATTGACCACCACATTTTGAATCCTCTTCACTTATTTGGGTTTTAAGTTTTTCAATGAAACTCAAGCAATCTATGCGTAATCTTGGCGGATTTCAAGTTGCGCCGCCCCGACTCAATGCGCAAACGCCACAAATAGCTTTTGTATCTTAAAATGGCGTGATAAAGTTAGGGCTTCTTAAATTGCAAAAAATGGAGGAGTTATTATTTTATGAAAGCGTTAATTTATTTGATGTTTTTAATCGTCGCAAATACGTATGCGGCTGATTTTGAAAGCGTCGATCCTCAGCGCGCCAAAGACAAAGGGTGTTTGTCGTGTCATGAAGGCATCGAAGTCATCAACGAAAAAATGCAGCCCGAACTGCTCGATCAAGTCGACGGCAAAGTTGGCTATGAATGCACCGTTTGTCACGAAGGTAAAGCCGATGCGATTACCAAAACCGCCGCGCACGAAGGGATGTTTCCAAATCCTTCGAGTATGTGGTTGTTAAATGACGGAAAAGGTTGCGCAAAATGTCACAACTCGAAAAATGCCCTTAAAACATTAATGGGCAAACCTAAAGATCATCCTGCAGGTGGTTCGATTATGTCAGCTCGCAGCAAAGCCGGCGATCCGAGTGGGGCTTCGGGCGCAAACCACGTTTATCGCATGGAACGTTCGTTAATGGCACTGGAAACCGGTAAAGCGAACAAAACCCTCATGTCAAACGGGGTCATTCCTAAAGGCGAATGGAAATACGCGAATTTTAATATGGACGATCCCGACGGATTTGTACCGAATGCGGGCAGTGATGATTACAAAGAATGGATCGCGAAAGCTCTCGATACCAGACTTATCGATGCGTTATCGCAAACCGTTGAAATGCCTACCTTAGAAGAAGGCACAAAAATTTGGGGTGACGAAGCCAAAGCCGGTTTCGCTGATATGCACCGCAAACAATGTGGACGTTGCCATGTGTGGAGTGAAGGGCGCGATAAACGGGGCGATCATCGTGCCGGTGGTTGTGCGGCTTGTCATGTGCTTTATACGAACGACGGCGTGTCTGAAAGTGGCGATCCAACCATTCCCAAAACTGCGCAAACCAAAGATGACAAAACATGGCGTTCACGTCCAATGAAACATCAAATCACCGTCAAAATCCCCACCCAACAATGTACGCATTGCCACACGCGCGGCAAACGGATCGGGACAACTTTTGCGGGAATCGTTGAACATCAATATGTTGGATCAGGAAAAACCCCACCGTTTGATGATCATGGGAATGTGCAAGATCAGATTTATACTAAGGAATACAATCACATACGCGAAGATTTACACGGTGAACGCGGAATGCAATGTGCGGATTGTCACACGTCCATCGATGTGCATGGCGACGGCAATATTTATCCAGTAACGTTTTTCCAAGTTGAAGTGGGTTGCGCGGATTGTCACGGCACGCCACAAAAATATCCTTGGGAATTGCCGGTTGGTTATGGCACACCGGTTCAAACCAAAGCCGAACGCGGCGTTTTCAAAGACGACAAAAACAACTCCGAGCATTTGATCACCACTCGAGGAAATGCGAGAACCCGTTGGGTGAAAGAAGGCGACAAAGCCTTTGTAATTAATATCACCGATGGAAAGAAACGCGAAATGCCGTTGCTCAAAAATAAAGCGTTAAACAACGATTGGAAAACTGAGCAAGGAAAGGTTGCAATGATGAGCGTTTCTCAACACGTTGATAAAATGGAATGCTATGCGTGTCATGCAACGTGGGCACCGCAATGTTATGGTTGTCACATCAAATACGATGCGAAGAAAGAAGGCACAGATTGGATTTCTAGTGCGTTGAATCATAACGATAAAGGTCGTCAGCAAATCATGAAAGGCGCGGGTGACATTCACACTGAAAACGTGAGTTACATTCGTTGGGAAAACCCGATTTTAGCGATCAATTACAAAGGCAACGTTTCTCCGGTGATTCCGGGTTGTCAAACGGTGTGGAGTTTTGTCGATAAGAACGGCGTGTTAAAAGAAGTGAACAAAATCAATAAAACGTCTGATGGATTTCCTTCACCGACTTTAGCCCCGTTACAACCGCACGCAATTACAGCAGCATCAAGGACTTGCGAAAGTTGCCATACCGATCCAAAAACCTTAGGTTATGGCGTTGCGAAGAGCCGTTCGGCGGGCGAATTAGAAGGCAACAAACCCCAATTTGCTAACATGGGAAATACCACTAAAGGGGATATTCCTACCTCCGAGAAAGCGAAAAATCAAATCCCCGGAATTAAAGATTTTCCTTACGCATGGGATCAATTGGTTACGCGAGATGGCAAACAAGTGCAAAATATGCCGTTGCTCAAAGATCGTCCTTTAAATACCGAGGAACGCAATAAAACCGAACGTGAAGGAACTTGTGTCGCTTGTCATAAGCATTACAATACCGATCGTTGGGAGAAAATCAGAGCAACTTTGAGAGAAACTCTCCAAATCAAAGACGGTCGTGCTTTAACCCCTCAAGAACACGACAAAGCCGTTGAACGCGCGCTGCTTTCTTTAATTGAAGAATAACCTAACTTAACCTCATTATGAAGAGATTACAAAGCAATTATTGTAATCTCTTTTTTTATGAAAGTATTGGTGATTTGGTTTCTAACTAATTGAAAAGGTTATTTTATTTCAATCGAGCACGGCGGAAATGAGGAAAATTAAACCGATAATGGCGGCAATTGTACCGAGTATCGACAAATTCAGAAAAACATTAGTATTCAAACCAATTAAAACTGCCGCACTAATCAAAAAAGCTCCCCCCGCAATTGCCAAAATATTACGTCGATGATAGTTTTGCAAAAGCTGTTGTAATTCAGGATTATGTTGAGGAATTTTAGAAGAAGGTTTGCGCAGTTCTAATAACGCATCATGCAATAAACGCGGTAATTCTGGAATGGTTTCAATCCAATGTGGAGCTTCCTCTCTTAAATTATGCCAAATTGCACCCATTCCTACCCGTTCTTTCATCCACTTTTCCAAATACGGTTGCGCGGTTTGCCACAAATCCAAATCGGGATATAATTGTCGCCCCAATCCTTCAATGTTTAAAAGCGTTTTTTGTAATAAAACTAATTGCGGTTGCACTTCCATATTGAAACGTCGTGCGGTTTGAAATAAACGTAACAACAACAAACCAAATGAAATCTCTTTTAGGGGGCGATTAAAAATCGGTTCACAAACACTGCGAATTGCACCTTCAAACTCCTCAACGCGCGTATTGGCGGGCACCCAGCCCGAATCAACGTGCAACTCTGCAACCCGCCGATAATCCCGATGAAAAAACGCTAGAAAGTTCTCCGCCAAATAATGTTGATCCGCTTTGCTCAACGTCCCCATAATCCCAAAATCCACCGCAATATAATTAGGATAATTTGGATTTGAAATATCGACAAAAATATTTCCCGGGTGCATATCTGCATGAAAGAAATTATCTCGAAAAACTTGCGTAAAAAAGGTTTCAACGCCTGCTTCCGCCAAATACCTTAAATTAACGTTATTTGTTTTCAAAACAGCAAGGTGACTAATCGGTACACCAAATACCCTTTCCATGACAAAAACGCGCGGGTTGCAATAGTCCCACATTACTTCTGGCACATATAACAAATGTGAATCCTCAAAATTACGTCTTAGCATCGTACAATTACCCGCTTCACGCAATAAATCTAATTCATCATTCAAATGGTGTTCAAACTCACTGACAACTTCAACAGGGTGTAAGCGTTTTCCTTCCGACCAATATTTCTCCGCCAAATGCGCAAACAAATACATCACTTCTATATCACGTTTAATGCGTTTAGAAATCCCCGGGCGAATGATTTTAACCACGACTTCTCGACCATCTTTCAAACGCGCCGCGTGAACCTGTGCAATTGAGGCGGCTGCTAAAGGATTTTCCTCAAAATACGCGAACACTTGCTCGAGTGGTTTTCCATAGGCATTTCCTAACACTTCTCGAGAGATTTCTAAAGGAATAGGCGTGACTCGATCTTGTAATTTTGCTAACTCGTCTGCCAAATCATCAGGCAATAGATCGCGCCGCGTCGAAAGGATTTGTCCAAACTTAACAAAAATAGGTCCCAGTTCTTCCAAAGCCTCTCGAAGTCTTTCACCACGTGACCCTTTGTTTTTACGACGATTTAACCAATAAGCAGGCGTTAAAAATAACACAATACGAAATAACGCCCACAAACGTGTTTCTCTTAATACTTCATCTAAACCATGACGAACTAAAGTTAAATAAATAACGCCCAACCTAATTAAAGAATACATATTAGAATTTATAACCACAGTGTAGAGCAACAATGCCGCCCGTTAAATTAAAATATTCGCAACGTTCAAACCCAACTTCTTCCATCATTTGTTTCAAGGTTTCTTGGTTGGGGTGCATTCGGATTGATTCGGCTAAATAACGGTAACTTTCTTCATCTTTTGCAACCATTTTTCCTAAAAAAGGCAATAATTGAAAAGAGTACATATCATATAAGGCTTTTAAGGGAGGAAAATGCACCTGTGAAAACTCTAAGACAAATAAACGTCCACCCGGTTTTAGAACTCGAAACATCGATGCTAATGCTTGATCTTTGTTTGTCACATTTCTTAATCCAAATGCAATGGTAATTAAATTAAAATGATCATCGTTAAAAGGTAAGTTTTCAGCATTAGCTTGCACATAATACACATTACCAACAATTCCATCATTTATTAAGCGATTTCTTCCCACATTGAGCATTTCTGCATTAATGTCTGCTAAAACCACTTCGCCGCTTTCTCCAACCTGCTGTGCAAATGCTGCGGTCAAATCTCCAGTTCCTCCCGCTACATCGAGGATTTTCCACCCTTTTTGAACACCCGCCAAATTAATGGTAAATTGTTTCCACAAACGATGAATACCTAATGACATCAAATCATTCATCAAATCATAATTAGGTGCAACCGAATCAAAAACAGCTTTCACTTTTTGAACTTTTTCATGCACTGGTACTTTTTGAAAACCAAAATGCGTTTCTTCTCTATCCATTTGAGGATTCCTTGTTTAGAATTTGTAACCAATTTTGAAAACAATTTCTCTCGATGTATTAGGCAAAGGATTATGTCCGCCATTATAAGGCTGAATAAAACGTTGTTTATCCCCAAATATATCATAAATACCTAATCCTACATCACCATTTTTGAACCACATCGGTTTGTAATGTACAAATATATTTGCTAAAACAGATGCAGGATATTTTTTCAAATACGCAGAACCATCATTATCTTTACCTTCATAACCATAGCGGGGGCTATAAAAAATTAAAGAAGAATTCAACGTTATTTGCGAAGGAAAATTAAAGGTTGTACTTAATGTTGTTTTGTGCGTGGGAAATGCCAAACTGATCGATTTTATTTCATTGTGATCTTGAAAATTAATGACCTTTTGATTTTGCGCAGAACCATAGGCTTTTCTATAAAAAGAATGATTTAAAATTACATTTCCCCAATCTTTTTTGAAACGCCACTCAGTTTCTACCCCGCGTGTTCCCATTTTCTCGGCAGAATTAAAATAACCTTCTAATCCTGTATTAGGGTTCACATCATAAACAATTGCATTAGTTGCACTATTATCAAAAACATTCATTGCAATCGACATATTCTTATGAATTTGATAGCCGATTTCTGCTTCAAATATTTTACTGTTTTCGGTTTGAATTAAAGGGTTCAAATAAACATTAAAAACAACCGGTGTGCGAAAGGAATGTCCGTAAAGAAATTTGTAATGAAATTGATCAATTGCATTGGTTAAAGCCAAACGCGGCACAATACCACTACCAAACAAATTATGATGATCATAACGAACACCTGTTGTAATGTTTCCCCAATCGGATTTGTAATCACTTTCTAAAAAGCCCGTGTAATTACGAAAATCTGAAATACTTTGCGGATTAATAATCGCTTTATCCGTTGATTTATCTAAATAAAATTCAAATCCTGTCGCAATTTGTAATTTTTTATTAAAGGCGTAATTCAAACGACTTTTCAACCATGAATGCTCAACTAAATTTTTAATTAAATCCTCTGGTATTCCATTCTCCGATGCCCATGAGGTATCGTGTTGATAACCGCCTTCAAAAGTTAGTTTCAAATCCTCGTTCAAATCCTTAAAATATTTCGCTTGATACGCCCACATTTGGAAATCTGCTTTATAAGTATACTCAGAGATTTCACCATAACCATCTCGACTATGCAAACGGTAATTATCGGATAAGAAACGACTATTAAAATTTCCACTCCGCAAACTAAGATTTAGAAAATGTGGATTTAATTGGCTATTATTTGCCATCTTAAGCGTATTTCCTATGGGATCAATGTATTCTTCATCGCTGCGATTTCCTTTGCCGACATAACCCGCTGCAGTGATTTCTAGTTCTTTATTTATTTTATCGCCAACCATAAAACTGAGGGTTTGTCTTCCAATCGCTTTTTGCATTTGTCCGTGTGTGAAATTGATTTGAACACCATCAAGATCGTCGGCTTTTTTTGTAATAATATTTATTACGCCCAATTCAGCAAATCCACCATAATTAACTGACCCCGGACCGCGCATAATTTCAATACGTTTGATATGTTCTACGGGATAATGATTTCCTAACGCTAAATTACCGTAATTACGTTCATTCATTTCAATGCCATCTATTAACATTAAAACTTTGCCTTCGTGCGCCCAATTTCCTCGCATTCCAATTCCAACGACATTGATTACATCGATGCCAAAATCAAATCCGGGTATTAAACGCAAAATATCGATTAAATCGCGCGCGCCACTTTTGACAATTTCTTCGGCAGTTATAATAGACACAATCCCGGGCGTTTCTCTAAGTGATTTCTCTTTCGTTTTTGTTGCCACAGAAACTTCGACATTCATAAGTTCTTCTAAAGAAAGTTCTCGCAATGTTGTAATATCTTTTGTATTGGCAACGCTTGCAATTGTCGCAAAGATTAGCAAATAACCCCAACTTGTTCTCATTATTATTTTTCTGCCGCGCGATCAAAATTCCAATTATAAACAAAATCCCAAATAAAAAAACCCGTGTAATTTTACACAAATAGAACAAATTAGATTTTAAGGTTATAATACCCATTAAATTAAACCTAATTGAGGATTGGAAATGGGATTGGCGAAGCGCATTATTCCTTGCTTAGACGTGGACGCGGGGCGGGTTGTGAAAGGTGTAAAGTTTGTGGATATTCGTGATGCGGGCGATCCGGTGGCGGTTGCTAAACGTTACGATGAAGAGGGCGCGGACGAATTGACTTTTTTGGATATTACGGCGAGCAGCGATAATCGCAAAACCATTCTGCACGTTGTCGAAGCCGTTGCAAATCAAGTCTTTATTCCACTAACCGTTGGCGGCGGCGTGCGCAAATTAGACGATATTCGCAACCTTTTGAACGCGGGCGCGGACAAAGTCGGGATCAACACGGCGGCAGTTTTTAACCCTGAATTTGTCGGGGAAGCGTCGGCACATTTTGGCGCGCAGTGCATTGTGGTCGCTATCGATGCCAAGCAAACCGCTGAATATAAATGGGAAATTTTCACGCACGGCGGGCGCAAACCCACCGGCATCGATGCCATCGAATGGGGTCGCAAAATGGTCGAACTGGGCGCGGGCGAAATTCTTTTAACGAGCATGGATCGAGACGGGACGCGCGATGGGTTTGATTTAGCTTTGACGCGGGCGATGAGTGATGCGGTGAGCGTCCCCGTGATTGCGTCGGGCGGCGTGGGCAATTTGCAACATTTAGCCGACGGCGTGATCAAAGGCGGCGCAGACGCAGTGTTAGCCGCCAGTATTTTCCATTTCGCCGATTATCGCATCAGCGAAGCCAAACAATTCATGTTAAATCAAGGTATTGAAATGCGTTTGTAGAAACTCGATTTTCGCCACACAACCTCATGCGTCTTTCTCGGTGCACTCAAGCACCCAGACAAATGGCGATCGGGATACCGATAACTTTGAAAAGTATCCCTTCGCCATAACTTTTAATAGAACGGTACAAAGTGTTGTGACTTTTAAGTTTTGCTATCCGTTTTAGGTGTCATAATATCCGCAGTATTTTGTAATCCTTGCCAAAAGGCTTTTTGTATAAAATCAACCGATTGCAAATGCGCAGGTAGCCAAGGTTTTAATAAAACCGCCGGATCAAATCCTTCCATTCCTACCCCCATATTTTTACGAATAATATTAATCATTTCTTGTTGCAAAGGCTCAATGTCTGGCAAACCAAAGAAAGTCCGTAATTCTTGCGGCGTTGCTTCAATATCAAACTTAATTTTCATCGCAATTCTCCTATGTAATGCTTTATTATAAATCAAATCAAAAGAAAGGGTAATTTTAAGGCTAGAATTACCCTTTTCAATTGAAATTAATTAGGTTGTCCTGCTAAGTCAAACGAAGGTAATGTTAAAGTTGTTCCTTTGCCAATGGCTGGACTTCCTCTTTTCAAACGAAAATCTCCATTTGCAGGATCAACAAACAAAGGATCAGAAATAATAAAATCCGTTCCATTCACTTCATTGTTGTATTTTCCTTGCGTCCGAATAAACAAATTATGATCGATTTGGGCTGCCATTTTGGCAGAATTAATGATTTGTGCATCAGTGCTTGCTCCAATGTTATTTCTAATCACAACATTAGTCGCTTTACTATTACCGATCATAATCGCAGAACCAAATTCTACATTCGTATAACCTGTTTCATAAATAGTGTTGTTATACACAAAAATGTTTTGCGCTGGATGGTTATAACCTGCTCCAATATTAATCCCAACTTGTTTAACATGATAAATGATGTTGTTATAGACTTTGATATTTCTAATTGTACCCCCTTGTTCCGCAGCAAGAGAAATCCCATTATAAGGAGCACAATCATGAATACGGTTACTATGAAATTCAATGTTTTCAGAAACCTGATCCCAGCCGTCTAAATATAAACAAACACTATCAATATCATGTATATGGTTATGGTGAACCGTGCCGTTACTACTACCATCTTTTACGTCAATTCCTTCGGCAGTTTTTCCACCATGATGAACGTGATTGTAACGTATTTCAAATTGCTGCATATTTTCACCAATTGAAATATTTTCTTGCTGTCCACCTGTATTTGCAAGATTAACCTCATTTCCATCAATTAAAACATTTCTACTATACCACGCACCAATCCCCGAACTTTTAGTATTGTAAGTGCTGTTATCAATGAATTTAATACGGTTGCTATTATAAGTATAAATACCCATTTCAGAAGAGTTTTGAACCGTTAAACCCACAATCCAAATATCGTGGCAACCATTTATGTGTACTAACCCATTAAAACGCGCATTTTGTAATACTTTTGTTAAAGAAATACCCGAACCATTGAGAATAGGTTTTTCATTAGGAAAAGCTGCAAAAATAATGGGTAAGGTTTCGGGAGGACTTTTACCCGCTAAACTTTGATCTTTCAAAGCAGGTTGGCAATTATTAACAGGCGCAAGTTGCTCTGCATAAGTTCCTCCACGAATTAAAACTAAATCTCCCGCCTGTGCAGTTGCAGCAGCTTTCTTTAACGTTTTCCAAGGTTGTTCTAATGTGCCTGCATTAGCATCATTGCCTTGTGGAGAAACCACAAATTGTCGAGCAATGGGAGGAATAGTTATTTGTGTGGAAGAAAGGCGATTGTTATTTGTTGTCCATTGACCATCGGCGGGAGTTTCTACCCCAAAATGCAGTGCAAAATTACCTGATGGCAATGCCATATTTTCAAGTAACGGATAATCAGAAAAACTTCCCAAACCCATTTGTAACTTGGGATTTTTCCCCGCTTGCCATGTTTTTGCGATGGGATCGTAAGTATAAAAATCATTACCGATTTGACCGAGCACCCACCAATCTGCTATTTGACCCGCTTGATCGCCTGCATCTAAAGCAACTTTCACCGAAAAAGGTTGAGCGGGAAATAGCCAAACTTGACCGGATTTACCATTCACTGTTAAATTTGGCACGGCTTTAAACGGATAAGCATAAGCTCCAATATCAGCCGCTTGCGTAAGTTGAGAACTAAAAAAAATTAAACTCATTAAAAGAAATGGACGCATATTGAGTTCCTTTTTGTGAAAAGAAAAGTAAAAACACCGAAAAGACCTACCTATTATGATATTTTTGTGCGCGCCCATTGTACTGATTTTTGTGGCGAAAGGGAAAATTTTTAGCGGTTCAAAACAACCAATTATCGGTTTTGCAATATAAAATTAAAGAGAAATTTAACAGATGATAGCATTTGTCAAATTTCTCTAAAATATTTTAAGAATTAGGGTCTACCTGTCATCACAAACCGAACCGACTGATCTGCAATTCTTGCCACATTTAGCGTTAGCATTATTAATAGCAGTATTTCTTGAAGTATTCCAATTAGTTGCGAATACAGCGGGATTGTTACTTTTTACCGATAATGCCCCACAGGCTTTATTAAACCAAATCACTGATCTACAATCACGTTTTTTACAGGATTTCACCGCGCTAGAAATGGCGGCTTTTTTTGAGGACGCATTGTAACTATAACCCATTGAACCTGTGGATTGTGAATAAGCAATTGCTCCAAATGCAAACGCAGTTTGAGAATATAACAACACGCAAAAACTCATAATAACCAATTTAAAGAGTTTCATAAATGTGCTCCTTTAAAAATGAACTATTGAAAAATGATATTAAAGTGAGTTAAAACAGGTAAATAATCTATTCACCTAAATTGCATTTTACCCCGCTGACTTTGATTGTCAAGCCTTTAATAAAATTATATAAGGAATTTGTGCAAAATGAATGAAAAAATCCTCACGAAATGGTTAGCCCCTGCCAAACTAAATTTATTTCTCCATATTATTGGACAGCGAGAAGACGGTTATCATTTGTTACAAACCGTGTTTCAATTTATTGATTTGTGCGATGTATTGGAATTTGAAATCCGCAACGATCACCAAATTGTATTAGAAAGTCCTTTCAAAGAACACGATTTGATTTATCGAGCAGCCTTTGCATTGCAACAACGGTTTGGGGTTTCACAAGGGGTTTCTATTCAAATAGAAAAACATATTCCAATCGGGGGAGGATTGGGCGGCGGCAGTTCCGATGCGGCGACGACTTTATTAGCTTTAAATGAAATCTGGCAATTACATCAAACACCCACGCAACTCGCTGATATTGGAATAAAACTTGGTGCAGATGTGCCAGTTTTTGTGCATGGAAAAGCGGCGTGGGCAGAAGGCATTGGCGAACAATTTACTTCCATTGAGTTGCCAGAACCGTATTTTGTGGTGATAAAACCCGATTGCAGCGTTGCGACCGCCGATATTTTTCGCGATCCGCACTTGACACGCAACACAAAGCCCATTACAATGCGCGCTTTCTTTGCTGGGCAGGGACACAATGATTGCCAAGCGGTGGCGTGTAAACAATATCCCGCCATTCAAACCGCACTAAATTGGCTTAATCAGTTCGGAACAGCAAAACTAACGGGCACCGGTGCGTGTGTTTTCGCCGCTTTTGAAGAAAAATCTCAAGCAGAACAAATACATCAACAGTCGCCTTGGCAAAGTTGGGTGGTGAAAGGTTATAATCTATCGCCTGCTTTGCAAAGATAAGTTTTTTGGGGTGTCGCCAAGCGGTAAGGCAGCGGGTTTTGATCCCGCCATTCAGTGGTTCGAATCCATTCACCCCAGCCATTCCTCTTCTTAAATCTGCTCGTTTGTGATATTCCTCATGCCTGATGCTACTGGCTCTCATCCGCACAAAATGATTGTTTTTTCTGGCAATGCCAATCCTGAACTCGCCCGCGAGGTCGTCGATCACCTCAATTTACCGCTCGGTTCTGCGCATGTCGGGCGTTTTAGCGACGGCGAAATCCAAGTTGAAATCATGGACAATGTACGCGGCAAAGATGTGTTCATTATTCAGCCCACTTGCGCGCCCACCAATGATAATTTAATGGAATTATTGGTGATGATTGATGCGGTTAAACGTGCATCGGCGGGGCGCATCACCGCTGTGATTCCGTATTTTGGTTATTCTCGCCAAGATCGTCGTCCTCGATCCGCGCGCGTGCCGATCACCGCCAAAGTCATCGCCAACATGATCAGCAGCGTCGGCGCAAACCGCGTTTTGACCATCGATCTTCACGCCGACCAAATTCAAGGCTATTTCGATTTACCTGTCGATAATATTTATGCGTCACCGGTGTTGTTGGGTGATATTTGGAAAAAAGAATATCCTCATTTGATGGTCGTTTCGCCAGATGTGGGCGGGGTGGTTCGGGCGCGGGCGGTCGCAAAACACTTAGATGACGCGGACTTAGCGATCATCGACAAACGTCGTCCTCGTCCCAATGAAGCCAAAGTTATGCACATTATCGGCGATGTCAAAGATCGGAGCTGCGTATTAATTGACGATTTGGTCGACACCGCCGGCACATTATGCAAAGCCGCCGATGCCCTCAAAAATCACGGCGCATCACGGGTGGTTGCTTATTGTACGCACGCGGTTTTATCCGGAAAAGCCATTGAAAATCTTGAAAATTCTGAGATTGACGAACTGGTTGTCACAAATACAATTCCTTTGAAACCCACCGCGCGGGCGTGTCCCAAAATCCGCCAATTAAGCATCGCCGAAATGCTCGCCGAAACGATGCGCCGCATCAGCGAAGAAGAATCGGTGAGTTCTTTGTTCATGGATTAAAAAACTTACCGTTCTCTCCGCCTCATTTCTATCAGAAACCCGTGGAGCAAACGGTAACATTGTGTTGTATTTCCTTTTCTCCTGATTTTATTCTGCACTGCCAAAATATTTAAAATATAAGTATTGACTAATATGCTAAATCTCTGTAGAATGCGCTTCATTGGTTACGTAGGTAGCTTTCCTCGTAATCACAGACTCCTCCATCCTCCTTTGGTGGTTTGGCACGGCAACCGCCGTGCCTTTTTTTATTCATCAATCATCTCAATACGCGGTTTTTCCCAACTTTCGGTTATTTTATAACGAAATTGAATAATTTGATTTAATTCTTCCTTTAACATGGATTGCAACAACAATGTCATCGCTTTCAAACCCACACCCCCTAACGCCAATGAAATCACAGATAGCGTATTTGCAATGTGCGGCATTACAATCATCGTTTGATCATATAAATGGCGGCGCAAATCCGTTTTACCTTGAATCAGGACATTGCTCATGGTACTTTCCAATAATAATCCTTTAGTTTCTGCAAACCCTTCCGCAAATTGAAATTGCCCACCAATGTTTTCAAATTCTAACCCCGTTCCTAACACATCACCAAAATCTAAAAACAATCGTCGCGGCGCAGCGTACAAATCAAATAAACCAAAGAATCTTCCCGCACCCGGTTCAATATCTTCTAAACGACCTTTTGAAATATTCAAATCCAAAATACCTTCCAAATATCCTCGATCGAATTGTAATGGATCGCCCGGAAAATTTCCTTGAAAATTAGCGCGAACTTTTCCTCCACTTATTGCACCACTTTTATACCCTAATTGTTTTAAACCATGTCCAAAATTATCACTTTGCAATTGTATTTGTAATGATGTCAATTGTGGTGAAAGTTTCCAGCTCCCATTTGCTTCAATATCCAAATGCTCCACTTGCGCTTGTAATTTATTAATAGTTAGCCCTTCTTCTGATGAAGTTGTTTGAAACCGCCAAATCCCCAAATTCAAATCATTAATTTTTAATTCTCGACATTTCACCTGCAATTCAGGTAGTTCACGCGGATCAAATCGGATTATTTGATTAACTGTATCACGATCTTTTAAAGGCAAAATATTTTTATCTTGTTGTTTTTTATCATTTTTAACATCAATAAATAACCGTTCTAAATCAATTTTTAATATGTCATCGCTATAGTTTATTTTACCCGCAATTTTATCAGCATTAATGGTCATTTTTTCTAAATCTCCTTTCAAATATACATTTTGCCAATGTTGATTTACGAATGTTAAGGACGGTGTATAAACATCAAAAAACCATTTTGGTAACAAATTATTTGATGAATAAATCGGTTTATTATCAGTTAAAAACGTCCATTGTTCTAAATTTATTTTAGGTAATGTTCCAGCTACTTTCCAACCTATCTGATTATCTAAAGAGGCTAATTTTTCTCCAAATTGTAAAACACCTTGTTTCATATCTGCACTAAATTTACCATTAAAAATATTTCCATATTGAAATAGACCATGCCCTTTTTTTTCTAAAGGAACAACATAACGCAATAAACGATTTTGCTCAGCTTTTTTTCCAAAGGGTTCTGGTAAAATAATTGCCGCTCCATTCAAATGGCTGGTAATTTCTAATGTTGAGGGTTTTTCTTCTGAAGGGTAAAGGATTTTTGCTTGCCAATCTGTTTGCCCACTTAAATACCAAAGAAAAGAAGAAAATTGAGGATTTATTCGCTTAAATAAACAATCTAAAAAAACCCGATCTGCTTTCCCCTGCAAATCAATTTGTAATCCATTTTCTTCATCTTTATTGATTTCTAATTGTATTGGATATTCTAATAATTTAGCATTTAATTCTTCTGAATATAAACCATCATTATCAAAATAAATTTCTCCTGTTAAATGGGTTAATGACAAATCTTTTTTACGGAGCAATTCATTAGATAATTGATTGTTTTTCAAATAAATTAAACCCTCTGTTTCAACCCCCCCATTTTTTGTCAATGGGATCGTTAATTTTAAATTTAATGTCATCTCGCCTTTTAAGTTTAAACCTTGTAAATCAAGGAGTTCATCTAATGGGCTTTTGTGGATAAATTGCAAAGCTGCCGCCGAATTGCCATTTACCTGTCCATCGACGGTTAAAAGAGGTTTTTTGCTAATTAAATCATGAATAACTACTTGAGTTGTCGGCGAAATTTGGCTATCGGCAATTCTACCAGAATGCGCATTAATGGTTAGCGCATTATCCTTAAATATTACATTGGCATTAGCTTTTGTAATTTCTCCCCAGTTTTCAGCATAATTTATTGTTGTATCAATGAGTTGTGCATCTGCAGTGAATTGATGATTTTTCCAAATAGCCTGCGCATTTTTTATAATTCCGCTGGATAATCCGTGAGTTAGCCACTGTCGCGCCCCTTTGGCGGTTTGCGGAACATAACGATAAATTGCCGCCGTTTGCGCATTTTTTATATCAAGTTGCCAATTATCAAATGTCCCTGTGATTTGTAAATTAGAAATATCTTCATTTGAAAGTGTGATTTCAAATTGAGGGTTGGAATTCCAAACAAGATTGGTTTGAAGTTGCTTAATTTTGAGCGGTTCATCGTCGTAAAGATTTTTAATTGAAAAAACTAAATCATGACCTTGAAATTGAGCTGTTACAAATTGATCAATAATATTGATATTAATATCTTTTAAGAAACCTTCAAATTTAAGAGAAGAATTAAAAGCAGATAAAATAGCAGGATCGAGGGTTGGTATATTGATTTGACCGCTTAATACTGGGGTTTGTTGCCATTGTATTTGTAAATGTGTTTTGATGCTTGGAATAATAGTTGTTTGATTGGCGAGTTGTAAATGTGCTTGTTGTGAAAGAAAATGGAAATTTGTTTCTAATGATTCTGGATTTAATTCTACATTAAAATCTAATAATCCTTTTGTGAGTTTAAAAGGCATCTTGATATTTGAAGAAAGCTGTTCTAATTTTCCACTAAGTATATAATTTTTATTATATTTTATCCATTCAGCTTGTGCAATTTTAATAGAAAAATCCGCATTAGAAAGCGTGGTATTTTCTAAATAAAGGTGCGTTTGTGAAATAAAAGGGTCAATTTTTTGGGCGAGTTGAATGATTTCTTGATTTAGTAAAGGCGGGGTATTTGTAGATGTCGGAATAGTAATGTTTAATCCATTCAAATTGATATATTTGATAATGGGTTTTTGCACTAGAATAGTTGAAAACAAATCTAATTCAACTGTTGCACTATGAAGCTGGTGTTTTCCGATTTGTAATTGCTCTAATTGAATTTGAGGATTGGCATTTTTCCAATTAGGTTTGAGCATTTGTAATGTAACGGGTTGTTCTAATATGTTTGCTAACCAAGCAGTTAAATGATCGCGTTGTTGTTCTAATTGCCAAAACGCGAAATAAACCAACGCGATAAACAAACACCCCGTTAGCAAGGATAGAAATAACACCCGCCACACTGCGTGTAATAAGAAACGACTCACTTTCAACATGGTAGATTCAAATCATAAATCTCGCCAATTTTAAGGAACACTATTGTCTAACAATTGAGAAAGTTGCTCTTGCAAATAATCCAATTGTTCGGGAGAACGAATAGCTTGGTTGTTTCTATCCGTAATTACAAAAGTATCCTCTACTCGATTACCAAAAGTTGCTATCTTTGCGTTCTTCACTTTTGCTTCACCATTCATTAACGCCTGTGCAATCCGAGATAAAACCCCCGGACGGTCAGTTGTAATGATTTCCATAATCGTTTGGTTGTTTATATTATCAATGTTGAAAATAACACGGGTTGGAACAGGAAAATATTTCAATACCCGCGCCCAAATTCTATTAATGGGTTTAATTGGCTGAGTTTCTTGAACGGCTATTTCTAGGGCTTGCCTAATACTTTCTGCCCGTTCTTGATCTGAAATGGGTGA
Source organism: Pseudomonadota bacterium (assembly GCA_041161065.1). Lineage (GTDB taxonomy): Bacteria > Pseudomonadota > Gammaproteobacteria > Beggiatoales > Beggiatoaceae > DYRG01. The sequence continues at coordinate 199,253 of JBEAVE010000010.1, forward strand.
ATTATCTTCCTCTAAAATAGTATAATTCACCAACGTACAACTGCCTGCGGTTGTAATAATATATGCGTCCATAATATTAACGTGTTGTAATTCTAAGCAATAGGTTGTATCGACAAATAAAGATTCTTTATCTTCTGCATAAATTAGAAACTCTGTCACGCCGCCTTCTTTGCTATGTCGAATAAGAACCAAAGGATTTTGGGAAGGCTTGTGTAGCATGGCTTGCGTTTCATGCGCAATATTCGTTGATGTTGCACGCAAGAAATAATCATCATCAATCGCATTCCACAACTCTTTTGCTTTCAAACGATCCGCTGGTTGTAATAAATCTAATGCGTGGTTTTTTAAATCACGAATTCTCACTTGTTTATCGATGGGATATAATAAACCTTGTTGCAGAGCTTGTTTGGTTTTTGAATACAAATTATATAGCAAAGAGGCTTTCCAATCATTCCACAATTTAGGGCTTGTTGCTCTAATATCTGAAACCGTTAATAAATACAAATAATTCAAATGGGTCAAATCCCCAACCAGTTGAGCAAATGCATTAATAATATCAGGGTCTGCAATATCTTTTCTTTGTGCCGTTGTCGACATAATCAAATGATTTCTTACTAACCACGAAACAAACCGACTATCTGCATCGCTCAAACCATGCGCCAAACAAAATTCTAAAGCATCTTCTGCTCCTAATTTTGAATGATCTCCTCGACGACCTTTTGCAATATCGTGAAATAAACCCGCCAAATAAAGTAATTCGGGCTTGTGCAAATTCTGCATAATTTCAGAGCATTTGGGTAATTCATGATTGTGTTTTGGAATGCACAAACGACGCATATTTCTAATAATAAATAACGTGTGTTGATCAACAGTATAAACATGAAATAAATCGTATTGCATTTGCCCCACAATTTTTCCGAAACTTGGAATATAAGCCGACAAAACACCGTAACGATTCATTGCTCTAAAAGCATGGGTAACACCTTGGGGTTGTCGAATGATTTCTACAAATAAACTACGGGTACGAATATCGCGAAGAAATGCCTGATCAATGAGTTTATTATTTCGGCGAATTAAACGGGCTGTGCCTGCACGAATACCTTTTATTTCTGGGTGATATTGCCAAAGTAAGAAAATTTCTAATAAAGCGAAAGGATAACGTTCAAATACTCTTTCGTTTGTCACTTCAATAAAGTTATTGCAAATTTGAAAACGACTATTCAATGGTTTTATTTCTGTGGGACCTTCATGTAAAATCACTTCTTGAAAATGTTGCAAAAGCATTTCATTCAATACAGTGATTTCACGGGCGGTTCGATAATATTGCTGCATAAAGTTTTCAACATCCATGTGCTCATCGTCATCTTTATATCCTAAAGATTTTGCAACAGATCGTTGATAATCAAAGATTAATCTATCTTCATGGCGATTAGTTGTTTTGTGCAACAGATAGCGAATTTTCCAGAGGAAACTTTGGCATTGTAATAAGGTTTTGTGTTCTTCTTCGGTTAAGAATTGGTGTTTAACTAAATCGTATAAATTATTAGCATCAAAATGGCGTTTAGTAACCCATGCAATGGTTTGTAAATCGCGTAATCCACCGGGTCCTTCTTTAATATTAGGTTCTAAATTATAAGCGGTATCATTAAATCTTAAATGACGCTGGCGTTGTTCGTGCATTTTTGCTTCAAAGAAAACTCGATCTTGCCAGATTTTATCGCTATTTGTTAAGTGTTGTAATGTTTCATAGCAATGGGTTTCTCCGATAATTAAACGGGATTCAATTAAATTAGTGATAACGGTAATATCTTGTTCGGCGATTTCTACGCATTCGTTTAAGCTACGCACGCTGCTACCGACTTCTAAGGAAATATCCCAGAGAAACATAATAAACTTTTGGATTTCTTGTTGGGTTTGTTCAGTGAGAGCATCTTGAGAGAGAATTAAAATATCGACATCAGAGGAAGGGTGTAATTCACCGCGTCCATAACCGCCGACCGCAATTAAAGCAAGAGGGGTTTGAAAATGAAATAAAGTCCACACTTGGCGGAGGATTTGGTCGATTAACCACGCGCGTTGTAAAACCACTTCATCGGCGGATTTGGTCATTTCAAAACTGGCATTGAGCACGTCGCGCCCTTTCAATAATGCCTCACGAAACAATGAGATAGGTTGCTGAGTTTGAAAAAGGGCTTGGCTAAATGCGTCATTATCAAAGAGTTGGGGATCAATAATTTGTTCAGAATTGTACATAGATGTGTGCCTACAAAAAGGGGATTTTTACGGGGAATTTTTATAGTATGATAGCAAGGTTATGGCATTGACGCACTGATAAACACAAAATGAATACGGATATTACCCCTCAAGAACGCCGCGCCGTGTGGGCGTTAGGCGGCATTATGGCATTGCGCATGATTGGTTTGTTCATGATTTTGCCGGTTTTTTCGCTTTACGCCACCCAATTACAAAATGTGACCCCCACGTTGGTCGGGCTGACCATTGGCATTTATGGTTTGACACAAGCCGCGCTGCAAATTCCGTTTGGAATGTTGTCGGATCGATTTGGGCGCAAACCGATCATTACTATCGGATTGATTTTATTCATTATTGGGAGCATTGTCGCCGCTGTTTCAACCCATATCGAAGGGGTTTTGATCGGTCGAGCATTACAAGGCGCAGGTGCAATTTCTGCCGCATTAATGGCGTTAGTCGCTGATTTAACAGCAGAAGAGCACCGCGCCAAAGCGATGGGTATTTTAGGCATGGGCATCGGCATGGCATTCATGATCGGCATGGCAGCAGGTCCCGTGTTAAGCCATTTAATCGGCGTGCCCAATATGTTTTGGTTAATTGCCGTGTTAGCGTTTCTCGCAATTGGGGTTTTATATTTCCTCGTTCCAAACCCCAAAGAAAGCCATTTGCACCGCGACGCAGAAACCGTTCCGTCGCAATTTAAACGGGTTTTAACTGATTTCAACTTAATGCGTTTGAACGCGGGCACATTGTTTCTCCATTCTCAATTAACAGCAATGTTTGTTGTTATCCCTTTAGCATTACAACAAGACGCAGGATTGCCCGCTGAACAACACGGGTGGCTTTATTTGCCCATTATGATTTTTGCAATGCTTGCCGCCGTCCCTTTTATTATTATTTCTGAAAAGAAACACAAGGTAAAATTCTTCTTTATTTTAGCCATTATAACATTAACATTTGTACAATTGAGTTTAATCTTTTTGCACGAAAGTTTAATGGGTTTAATTATTTTATTGTGGTTGTTTTTTGCCGCCTTTGTTTTCTTAGAAGCAAACTTACCGTCTTTAATTAGCCGCACTGCCCCCGCCGATAGCAAAGGAACGGCGTTAGGTGTGTTTGCAACATGGCAATTTCTAGGCGCATTTGTCGGGGGATTAATGGGCGGCTGGTTGCACCATAAAGTGGGGATTTCTGGCGTATTTGTTTTTTGCGGTATTTTGAATGTTTTATGGTTATTGGTAACGCTATCAATGAAAGCCCCTCGTTATTTGAGCAACCTTTTATTACATCTCAATTGTAAAAGTGAGCAACACGCTCAAACGTTGGCGCAACAATTTTTAACTATTTCAGGCGTTGCCGAAGCGGTTGTTGTGTGTGAAGAACAGGTTGCCTATCTTAAAATAGATAAAACCCTCTTAGACGAAGCAGCATTGGAACAACTTTTAACTTAATTTTGGAGAAAAAGATATGGCTGGAAGTGTGAATAAAGTGATTTTAGTTGGTCATTTAGGAAAAGACCCTGAAATGAGAACAACGGCAAGTGGTATGCAAATGGCAACGTTTAGCCTTGCAACCAGTGAACGCTCAAAAGATAAAACAGAGAAAACCGAGTGGCATAATATCGTTATGTTTGACCGTCAAGCAGAAATCGCTGGGCAGTATTTGCGCAAAGGAAGTTTGGTTTTTCTTGAAGGTAAAATTCAAACCCGCAAATGGCAGGATAAGGACGGTAATGATCGTTACACCACAGAAATCATTGCGAATCAAATGACCATGCTAGGAAGTAAAGGAACTGAGCAAGGAAATTATATGCCTGCAGAAACCGCAATGCCTGTTTCTCAGCCGCGTTCAAATTACGCTCCGCCGCCCGCCGCCCCCAATTACACACCTGCTTCGCGCCCGCCTGTTCCTCCCCCGCCCAAAGCCGATTTTGATGATGATGTGCCTTTCTAAATGTTAGCAACGGACATTTCTCTAATTATTACAACTTATAATCGACCTGCAACATTACAAATGGTGTTGCAGGCTTTGAATGCGCAAACCGTTAAAGGGTTTCAAGTTGTTATTGCTGACGATGGTTCAACGCGAGAAACAGCAGATTTGATCCAATCTTTTCAAACTAAGCATTTTTCATTGCAACATATTTGGCAAGAGGATCGTGGTTTTCAAGCAGCCGCGATTAGAAATAAATCAATTGCTCAAATAAAAACACCTTATGTTATTTTTTTAGATGGCGATTGTGTTCCTTTATCTAATTTCGTTGAGCAACATTGCAAATTAGCAGAACAAAACTGTTTTGTAGCGGGTAATAGAATTTTAGCAACTTCCGATTTGACAACTTCTATTTTAGAAGATGAAAAAGATATTTCAAATTGGCGTTTAGATCAATGGATTAAATTAAGATTAAAAAGAAAAATCAATCGGCTTTCTCCACTGTTAATTTTACCTAATGGAAATTGGCGCAAATTTAATCAAAGTTGGAAGGGAGCAAAAACTTGTAATTTAGGGGTTTGGTTAAAGGATTTGAAAGCGATTAATGGTTTTGATGAACGCTATCAAGGTTGGGGGCATGAAGATGCAGATTTGGTGGTGCGTTTGTTGAGAAATCAAATTAAAAGAAAAGAAGGTCGTTTTGGAACACCTGTTTTGCATTTGTGGCACAAAGAAAATGATCGTAAAAATGAGGTTGAAAATTTTAAACGTTTGCAACAAATTCTTCAATCAAAACAAATCATTGCAATTAACGGATTAGAAAAACATCTTTAAACTAACATCGCCACTCATAACAGTTTTAATTTCATTATCTATTAATACTTTTAATGCACCATTTTCCTCGATTCCACATGCAATGCCTTCTAAAGAACTTTGATTTGAAAAGTGTAAAATAACGGGCTTTTGAAACAAAACATCGTATTTCTGCCAGTGTATTTGATTTATTTGAAAATCTTTATTTTCTAGTGTTTCAAGAAAACAATCTAAAATTTGTGCAGCTAATTCGTTTCTATCAAAGGTCTTTCCAGAAATGCGATACAAATCTGTCCATAGTTGATTAACTTGATGATTTTCTGGCATTTTTATATTCAAACCTAACCCAATTACCCATTGCCATTGTTTGCCAATTTGTTTGGTTTCGATTAAAAAACCCGCCAATTTATACTTTTCTCTCCACACAATATCATTTGACCATTTGATGCCGAGATTTGAAAGGTTCAAAATTTCTACTAAATTGACCGCTAATTTCAAACCTAATGTCGAGGGTGGTGGCGTGTTTTCAAACCATTGCAATGACAACCACAAACCACTATTGGGTGGTGACAACCAATGCTTACCTTGTCGACCTTTGCCGTTGCTTTGAACATTGGCTAAACAAACCTGTTTTCTTAAAATACCTTGATCTAAAAGAAATTGATTTGTCGAAGTGATATTTTCAAAAATCATTATTTCATCAATTGTAGATTTCATTTTTTCACGGATTTGAATTGCATTTAAGGGTTCAAAATTTGAAGAAATCATTTAATTTTTCCACTAAAAAGTTAATATTTTCAAATGAATGGGTTGCTGTTAAAGTAATTCTTAAGCGAGGCGTTTGAACAGTTGGTGGGCGAATTGCGCTGACCCAAAGATTGTTTTCTTTTAGGTATTGGTATGCTTTAATTGCTTCTTCGTTACTTTTGCACAATAAAGGTTGAATAGGTGTATTGCTTGGTATTAAGGGTAAATTGTGAGCGAGTTGTTTAAAATAAGTGACATTTTGAAATAATTTTTCTCGTCGCCAACTTTCTTTTTGAGCGATTTCAAGATTATAAAGCGTTGCTTGAGCAATCATTGGAGGAAGTGCGGTGGTATAAATATAAGAACGAGCGGTTTGAATGAGATAATCAATTAACATTTCTGAACCCGCCACAAAAGCCCCAAATGTACCAAATGCTTTACCCAGTGTCCCTATTAAGATTGGAATATCTTGTTGATTACATTTGAAAAAATCTAATGTTCCACACCCATTTTCTCCCAACACACCTAACCCGTGCGCATCATCGATCATAGTCCAAGCCTGATATTTTTTAGCTAAATCAACAAGTTTTGGTAAACTTGCTACATCACCGTCCATGCTGAAAACACCGTCAGAAATAATTAACTTACGTTTTAATGAACAATTTTTCAGTTGATTTTCAAGGATTTGTAAATCATTATGTGGAAAACGAAATAATGTTGCTCTCGATAATAATGCGCCATCAACTAATGAAGCGTGAGAAAGTTTATCTAAAAAAACCGCATCATTTCTACCCATTAATGCGCTAATTACACCAATATTTGCCATATAACCCGTTGAAAATAAAAGAGCTTTGTCGCGGCGTGTAAAATTTGCTAAAGCCACTTCGAGCGCATGATGGACGGGATAATGTCCACAAACTAAATGCGCTGCGCCAGCACCAACCTGTTGATTTTCAAGATAAAATTGTTTTGCCAATCCTAAATAATCATTACTACAAAAATTGAGCAAATTGTCATGATTAATGTGGCGAGAACGGTACAAATGTTGTTCTTTGCGTTGGGTTAGGAAATGCGCTAATTGTTCGGAGAAAAAATCAGTGGTCATTGTTTGATCGATAATGTTTTAATTCGGTTTCTAAAAGGGCGATTTTTTGGATTAAACGGCGGAGTTGTCGTTCTTGGTGGGATTGTTGAATATCGAGGCTTAAAACTTTAATCAATAACATACTTAATCCTAGAATAAACAATAGGGTAGGTGGATATTTAATATTTAACCACAAACCAACAGTATCAATTAAATTGGGAAAGAAACCGAGTATTGCAATAGTGGTTGCTAACATTAACCACCATAATGCATGGCGGGTGTGCAAATGATCGCGGCGAATTAAAACAATAATCATACCCGCAATGGTAATTCCTAAAATAGCACTAATCAATTGAGTTGTTATCATAAAATTAACGACGGCGTGAAATAAATGGCAAACGATAACCCTTTGCAATACAAAGCGTTAGAGTATAAAACATATAACTTGCAACAGCCCACCATGAACTAAAAATACGGGATTTTCCTAAACTACGCGCCCGCATTTCTACGGGGATTTCTTGAATACGCAATCCTTCGGTATGTAATAATAATAGAACGCCTAAGTCTTGGTAATCTAATAAAGTAGCTTTTGGAGAGGCTAAAAGTTTAATAGCCCTTTGATTATACGCACGAAATCCAGACGTTAAATCTTCTAAAGAAATCCCCGACAGCAAACGAAAAAGAGACCAAGCAACTTGTCGAGCAACACTGCCGCGTTGAGGAAATGCACCGATTACAACGTCGGTTTCATTTCCTATAATAGGCATTTGTAATGAGAGTAACGCATCGGCTTGATGTTGTCCGTCCGCGTCCATTGTAATGGCGAGTTTGAAATGGTATTTGAACGCATAACGCAAACCCGCTTGCATTGCGCCCCAAGCTCCTAAAGATAAAGGTAAATCCAAAACGGTTGCGCCTAATTGTCGAGCAATTTGCGCGGTTTGATCAGTGCTTGCATCATTGATAACAAGGATTTCTCCCGAGAAATGTTCACGAATATCGACAATTACATTTTGAATGCTATCGGCTTCGTTTTTCGCGGGAATAATGATGAGAATTTCTGCTTGATTGATAAAAGACATTGCGCCATTATACACATAGATTCGCTGTTCAAAAACATTGGTTTATCGGACATTTTTCACCACTTATCTTTTAGAAATGCGTATTTCAACGATTTTACAACATAAACCCGCTGAATTGAAACAATCTTCCTCGCCGCGTTTAGATGTGGAGGTGTTGTTGAGCTTTATTTTGAGAAAAAACCGTAGTTTTCTTTATGCGTGGGATAATTATGAATTGAATGGGGTTGAAATAGCGCAATTTGAAGAACTTTTTGAACAACGACAACGTGGAAAACCCATTGCATATTTAACGGGAAAACGCGAATTTTGGTCGATGGAATTTGAGGTCAATGAAAACACTTTAATTCCGCGCCCAGAAACTGAATTATTAGTGGAAGTTGCTTTGAATGTTCTTCCAAAAAAGGCAACCGTTTGGGATTTAGGTACAGGATCGGGTTGTATCGCATTGGCGATTGCAAAAGAGCGTTCTGATTGCTCTGTTTTTGGGATTGATAAATCGGTTTCTGCTTTAGAGGTTGCTCGGCGAAATGCTCAACGTTTGAACATTTCTGTAAAATGGGTTGAAAGCGATTGGTTTTCAAATTTACGGGGATTAAAAGCAGAGATGATTATTTCAAATCCGCCGTACATTTCAAAAGATGATCCGCACTTAAAACAAGGCGATGTGCAATTTGAACCGCAAAGTGCGTTAATTAGCGGTGAAAAAGGTTTAGATGATATTTTATATCTAATTGATAAATCACGAAATTTTTTAACGATGAACGGTTGGTTGTGGATTGAGCACGGTTTTGATCAACGGGCGTGTATAAAATCTTTGCTAAATTCGCGCGGTTATACTAATATCAATACTTACGATGATGCCAATGGACAAGCACGGGTCTGCGGTGGGCAATACAACTTATCTGATAAATTCCACCTTTTATCTTAATTTAGCAGTTTAATTCCTCTATTTAAGAACAAACTAACCATTATGAATACGCAAAAGAAATTGGGTTTTTCGCTCGTAGAAGTGTTGGTTGTGATTGGAATTGGGGCGATTTTATTGGCATCGGCGATGCCCGCGATGAATGAATATTTACGCAATAACCGCTTGACAAGCCAAACAAATACCCTCGTTGCCACTATCAACTTTGCGCGCGGCGAAGCGATCACCCGTAACCAAAATGTTTTTGTATCGGCGTTGCCTTCGAGCGATGCGGGCAACACTTGGGGAAAAGGCTGGGAAGTGTGGGTCGATGGGCGGCAGGACGGCGAAGGCACTTGTGTGTTGGGCACGAACCCCGTCAATCGAACCCACGAAGATTGTGAAACCCTGCGCGTCTTCGATTTCTCAAGCTACGCAAAGATTTACCCCAAAATTACGACCAATCCCGCCACGCTCGACGCGATTAGTGCTGCTAATCTTAGCGATGCTAACTTATTGAAAAGTACGCTGATGTTTCGGGGCAGCGATGGCGGACTGGCTCTCGGAAATGGCGGTGCGTCCGTTGATATACTTATCTGCGACACTGACGCTTTCAACGACAAAAAGCGTCCGGGGCGGCAGCTCAATATTTCACGAACCGGACGGGTGAGTTTGGTGACTGATGCCCTTACCGCTTGTCCTTAAAAGGTGCGATGATGAAACTTAAACAATATCATGGTTTTACGCTAATTGAAGTATTGGTTGCGCTGGCGGTGTTGTCGGTGGGATTGTTGGGGATTGCTGCCCTTCAAACGCGCGGACAACAATTTACCCAAGAAGCCTATTTTGTCACGCAAGCCACTGTTTTAGCGAATCAAATCATGGATCGAATTCGGGTCAATGCAAATTTTGCGCGAACGGATTTTTCGGGCACGGCGGGGGGATATGTTGCGTCCGCCGCCCCATCATCGAGTGCAACCACGTGCATCACCGCGCCTTGTTCTCCCGCTGCGGCAAGAGATTATGATTTGTTCATTTGGTTCAATGCGTTAGCGGCGAATTTACCTAACGGAACAGGCGCAATTACGGGAGTTGTACCCGCTAACAATGCCGTCCGTTACACCATCACGATCACTTGGAATCCCACGGAAGCGTTACGCGATGATCCCAGTACTGAAAATGCCACCAGAACGCGCAGTTGGGTGTTAGATTTATGAAACGACAACAGCACTTACAAGGTTTTACCCTGCTTGAAATTCTGATTTCTTTGGTCATTGGATTGGTTTTAATGACGGGAGTTGTTTCCTTAATGATCAATAGCAAGCGCGCCTACAATGTCCAAAACGATTTAGCGGGATTGCAGGAAAATGCCCGTTTTGCGGTGGAATTCATTGCCAAAGATGCGCGAATGGCGGGCTATCAGGGGTGCGCGGGCGGAATGTCCCTGTCTGTTCAAGGACTTAATAATCAAACCGTGAGCGGCGCGGGCGTTCAATCAGATGTGCTGCTCATTTCCTCGGCAGATACCAGTCGCAATGCGTTTGCCGTGATGCACTGCCCACCATTTGAAGTCTATGGACAATTATTTGGTTTAACATCAGGTGCTTATCAAACTATTTGCCCGCCAACTGGAAACGCCAATTTCCCCGCCCCCACGCCTTTTATGAGAGGAAGAACCGCTTTCAATTTTGATTATTCGGGCGGCGCACCGAGCGCAACAGGTTGTAATCAAAGCTCAACGAGCACCGCTTGTTTTGGAATTGGCGGCGACATTCGAGCCAATGACACCGTCGTCGTTGCCGATTGCAATGGTTCGAATACTTACCAAGTCAGCAACGTCACTTTTTCGGGTGGTCGCCCAACAGGTGTTACATTATCCACAGGTTTAACAAGAACTTACGCAAATGGTCAGCAAAGTTACGGCGCGGAAATGCGGCGACTCCAAAACCGTCGTTATTATGTGGCTTTATCGCAAGGTCGCTCAGTGTTGTGTCGAGATACGTTGGCGTTGAACGCGGCGTTGGATTGCAATATTGCCAATGGCGCGGAAGTGTTAATTGAAGGCGTAGAAAATATGCAGTTGCGTTATTTGGTGAACTTGAGCACGCCTACTGCCACGCCGAGTTTCCAATATCTACCTGCTTCCGCCGCTAATCTTAACTGGGATTCGGTGCGCGGCATTCGAGTAACATTGTTGATGCAAAGCGTGGAAACCCGCACCGATCGCGATCTCGCGGCGCAAACCTTTAGTTTGGACGAAACCGAATTCCCCAATTACACGCCCCCCGATCAACTTCGCTTGCGGCGGGTATTTTCCAACACGGTTATGTTAAGAAATCGGAGCTAACATTTTATGAAAAAGCATGATGTAGGTTTTACCCTTGTTGAATTGATGATTGTGGTGGGAATTATGGGGATTTTAGCGGCGATTGCGATTCCTCAATATGATCAATATCTTAGAAAAAGCAAACGCGCCGAAGCCAAAACTGCGTTGAGTGGCATTGCGCAACTGCAAGAAACGTTTTACGTCAATAATGGCAATCGTTACGCCAGCAAATTAGGTTCGGGCGGGCTGAATTGCCACAAAAAAGGGCTTTGCAAAGCCGACGGCGGCACAACCGCACCCTCTTCGGAAGGAAACTACACCATTGAAATTTCTAGCGTGACCAACACCGGATTTGCATTAAAAGCCACCGCCGCCTCTCCCGGTCAGTTAAAAGACGCGCAATGTGCGGTATTTACCCTAGATTCTCGTGGTCAAAAAACTGCTACCAGTAATGATTGTTGGTAACTTTATGTACTTAAAGCGTATTTGCGCCCTCAGTTGGGCGTTTTTTTTGGGAATTGCCTCGACGGTTTCTGCAATCGGTTTCAACGAAGCGCAACTGAACGGGGTTAATGACATTACGGGCTTAAACGGCGCGGTCGCGGTCGCGGTGTCGCCCGATGGTGGTTTCGTCTACGCCGCCGGATTCAGCGACAAAAGCATTGCAACGTTCTCTCGACAATCCAATGGAAAATTAACCTTCGTTGAAACCTATACAAATACAACAAACTTAAATGGAATCAATAATTTAATTATTTCTGCCGATGGAAAATTTGTCTATGTGGCAGCCCTTTTTGGCAATGGAATCGCCATTTTTAGCCGCGATGCAAACGGACATTTGACTTTTGTCGAATTATTCACCGCCGCCACCGGTTTAACCCAAGTTAATAATTTAAGTCTTTCTTTTGACAATAAATTTTTATATACCACCTCAGCAGCGGGCGGGGTCGCAGTGTTTAGCCGTCATTCGAGCACGGGTTTATTGACGGCGGTTGAAACGAAATCGTTGTCGGGCGCGGTGGCTTTAACAAATAGTCCCGATAACAAACACTTATACGTTTGCGCCGGCGATGCGTTGTCTTTTTTTAGTCGAGATACCACGACGGGGCGTTTAACGTTAATGGGCGATTATCGCAATGGCATCAATGACTTAATCGGTTTAGGCGGCGCGTATGATGTGGCGATAAGCCCTGATGGTTCGCGGGTTTATGTCGCGGCAAATTCAGACAACGCGGTGACAGTTTTTAATCGAAATGCGGACGGATCATTAAGTTTTTTAAATAGTTACAATGCGGATACGATTAATGGCTTATTTGGTGTGCGGGCATTGGCGATCAGCCCCGACAACAAAAAACTTTACGCCGCCGGCAGCAGTCAGCACACTTTGGTCGAATTTGATGTTAATTCAACGGGTTTGGCGTATCGATCACAACTAAAAGACGGGATCGCGGGGGTGAGCGGCATCGCGGGCATCAGCGACGTGGCGGTCAGTCCCGACAACCAAACCATTTACGCAACGGGCTTGAGCAGCAACGGACTGGGCGTATTCAACGCCAAAACCGTCGATATCAGCGTCACCCAAACTTTACCCACCGAAGGCTTAATCAATACCGCGTTTTCTGCAAAAATTACCATTCAAAACAGCATCTTAGATAGTGCCAGTAATGTTGTTTTAACCGATACTTTGCCGGCTGGGGTGACGATTAATTCGGTTGTGCCGTCGCAGGGCACGTGTTCGCCGAGCGGAAATACCCTGACTTGCGCGCTGGGAAATTTGGCAGCAAACGCGACCGCCACCGTCAATATGACTTTAACCCCCACTGCCGCAGGGATATTAAACCACAATCCTCGCGTGTCGAGCACCGAACCCGACAATAATCTTGCCAATAATCAAAACACCGCGTCAATCAATGTGTTAAGCAAAATATTACAGGCAGACGTGGACGTGACATTAACACCATCAGCCGATTTATTGAATAGTAACAGTGACTTAGTGTACAGTGTTGCTGTCAAAAATAAGGGCGCGGACGATGCGGCTTTAACGGTTTTAAATATGCAACTGCCTGATTTAGCGGTCTTTTCGCGGGTCGAAACCTCTCAAGGAACGTGCGCGAATGCCTCGCAAACCCTAAAATGCGATCTCGGACTATTGACCAAAAATGCCACCGCCAACGTAACGTTATATCTGGTCACACCGACCGCCATCGCCGATTTAACCACCACCGCCACCGTTAGCGCATCGACAAAAGACCCTGATTTAACAAACAATTCCGCGACAAGTACCGTTAAAGTCCAGCCTGTTTATACGGATTTAACCGTCAGCAAACTCGACGCGCAAACCACCAATATTTCACTGGGACAAAGTGCGGTTTTGACGGCGACTTTCGCCAATCTCAGCACGATCAACACTTCAAATGTCACGTTGGGAATCACTTTTTCGCCCTCAGACGGCGCGCGGTTTTTGGGTGCGACCACCAGCGTGCAAGTCCCTGATTCTCAACGACCTTGCACCGAAGTCGCCGCTGGACAACTCAAATGCGCACTTGGCACGTTTAACGCCAATAGTTCACCGCAAACCTTGCAATTATCACTTTATCCTCTAAAATCAGGCACTTTGAATGTCGCCGCCACCATTAGCGCAAACGCCACCGACACCGATTCCGTAAATAATAGTCAAAACATCAACTTAAACGTGACGGGCGATGCCGTCGATTTGAGCGTCACCCAATCCGCCACGCCTAATCCACCCCCATTAGATAATCCCTTAACATTCAATATCTTAGTCACTAATAATCACGACACCAAAAAAGCCACCAACGTGCGTTTGACCGATACGTTGCCGCTCGGCGTGGATTTTATCGGGGTGTTGTCGTCACAAGGAACGTGCAGCGAAAATGCGGGCATAATCAATTGCTTATTAGGCGAAGTTCAACCCAAAAGTACCGCCACGATGACGTTAAGTGTGCGTCCGCGTAATTTGGGTAATTTGCAACATAGCGTGCAGGTTTCCTCTGATACATTTGATCCGATTTCCTCAAATAATAGTCAAACGTTGCTCTTAAATGTCAGTGAACCTAAAATCGATTTAGAAAGTCTCTTAACCGTTGATAAAACAAGCATTTTACCCGGCGATGAACTCGTTTATCAGTTGAAAGTTTCAAATAAAGGCGCGGCACAAGCCGATACAGTTTTAGCGCGTTTTCAAATCCCTTCTATTTTAGCGATTTCCTCTGTTTCAACCGATCAGGGAAATTGCTCGACCAATCTTCAAGAAATCAATTGTTCGTTAGGCACTGTTTTTTCAGGGAAAAGCGTCACCATGACCGTTCGAACCATCGCGCAACAAGCGGGTTCGGGTGATGTTTCTGTCGAAGCGGCGGGTTTGCAGCAAGATACCAATCCCACCAACAATAAAACTTCATTAAAAACAACGGTTAATTTGCCGCCTGCGCTATTTTATGTGGCGACGTGGCAAACTCCCAATTTGGCGGGCGCGACCGACTTAACCTTCAGTTTTGATTACAAAAATCTTTATGTGGCGGCGTTTAATGCCAATCAAGTGACGGCATTTTCGCGCGATGCCGATGGGAAACTTCAAGAAATTCAAGCAATTACCCACCCAAATTTACAGCGTCCAATCAGTATTGTTACGACGGGCGATGGGAAATGGGTGATTGTAGCGGCGTATGCCAATAATTCGCTTGAAGTTTTTCGGCGCAATCTGACGACGGGCGAGTTGGTTTGGCAGCAAAGTTTGAAAGCCCCCGATGTGTTGAGCGGTCCGCTGAATTTAACGGCGTTTGGGCAAACGGTTTATGTCGCGGGTTTGGCGACTAAAAATCTCGTGGGTTTTCAAATCGATAGCAATGGAAGCGTCAGTGCTTTGAGCGCATTTAAACAAAATGTCGATGGCGTGAGCGGATTGGACGGCGTGAGCGCAATGGCAATTTCTCAAGATGGATCAAGGCTTTACTTGACGAGTTTGAATGATAATGCGCTGACGGTTTTTAATCGAGCAGCTGATGGACATTTAAGTTTCGTTCAAAGTTATAAAAATGCGCTCAACGGCGCGGCAGGTGTCGCGATCAGCCCCGATCAGGCACACGTTTATGCCGCCAGCGGGACGGATCAAACCATTTTCGCCCTCAAACGCGAAACCAACGGCACATTAACGCCAATCGCGAGTTATCCGAGCGCGCAATTGGACGGGGTCGCGCAATTACGGATAAGCCCTGACGGTTTGTGGGTGTATGCGGCGGCAAGCAATCCCTCAATATTGAATATTTTTAGCCGCGATCCGACCACCGGATTGCTCAAATCGTCCACGCCACTCATTAATGCCCAAAATGGGGTGAGCCGTTTGGCGGGCGTTCGCGCTTTGACGGTCGGCAACGATGGCAATGTTTATACGGCGAGTTTGGTCGATGGCGCGGTGACAATGTTTCGCCCGCCGCAAGCCAATCTGAAAATGTCGATTCAAACCGATACCCCCAATCCTGTATCGGGGCAAGATTTCGCGTATTTGCTGACAATTCAAAATGTTGGACCCGATCCGTCGAGCGATTTGCAACTCACCGCTCAATTGCCGCCCGCGTTAACATTGCAAAATATCACCACCACTCAAGGCGCAGTTTGTCAAGTTAATTCAATTAGTTGCCACTTAGCCGGTTTAGATGTGGGGAAATCGGCGACGGTGCGCGTCACGGTGTTGCCAACGGCGCAAGGGACAGTGCAATTTTCTGCGTCCGTTTCGGGACAGCAAATCGATCCGCAACCCGCTGATAATACAGCTATTTTGAATACTGCCATTTTAGGGCGCGCCGATTTACAATTAAGTATGCAGCCCGATTTTGAGGCAATTCCTCTCGGTAATTCAATCACTTACAAAATGACTTTGACTAATGCCGGACCTGATTTTGCCGAAAATATCAAATTAAACATCACGTTACCGACGGCAGTGCGATTTAATACCGCCACATTGGGCAGTGTGCTGTGCGGTTATCAAAATGGCTTGGTGAGTTGTGCGGTGTCGCGCCTCGATAATCAAACCGAATTGAGCGGTAGTTTGGTGATTGAACCGTTGCAAGTTGGGATTTTGCAAGCGCAAGCCGTTGTTTCTGCAACACAAGTCGACCCCACCTCACCCAATCAAATTACCGCGCTCGTTGAAGTGACAAACAACATCATTAACACCGCTTATGATAATACCAACAAAACCTTAAGTGGCGTGCGAATTGGCGCGAGCGGCAGCGTGATCGGGGGCGTTTTAACAGGAAAAATCGATAGTAACGGCTTGATTTCAAAGGTACAAATTGCCGCCAACGCCCTCGTCAGCGGCGGATCGTTAGACGGCACAATCCAATCGTCGGGCATTATCGACAACGTCCATTTGAATGCCGGCGCGCAGCTAAGTGGCGGAATTATCAAAGGAAATATCACCGGAAGCGGCGGATCGCTGCAAAACATTCACGTCGCGGCAAACGCCCAATTAAGCGGGGTTTTAATCGGCGCGGGCGTGGTTTTTGACGGCGCAGTCACCTTTGGTGCAAACGTCCAATTTGTAAATAATACCCAAATTCCCGCAAATACCGATTTAACCGCTATTTTTGCAACAATTCCCGCCACAGGCTTAAATATTCAAGCACTCAATTTAAGCACCGATGCTGTTAAATTTGGCACGCCTTTATTGTCACAAATCAACGCGATACCGCTATTATCCAATAACCGAATGGCATTTACCCAGCTCAATAATGGAACAATGGTATTAGCATTGGGCGATGGGAATTATATTTATTTATTGCCTGTCCAAATTAGCCAAACGCTCGCGCCTACTAATTTGATTATTAACGATAATAACAGTGTTCAGTTTATCACTGCGCAAGGGCGAAACATACTTACACAGCCTGTTTTGGCAATAAATTTGTCGAACGCCCTAAATGTATCACTTTCTATGCAATCCAACGGTAATGTTTATTTTCCACAACCTAATAATTCTAAAGCGATTTTCCGTCCATCGCTCCAAATTATTCAACCCAACATAATTGATCATTTTACGCACCCCATTGAATTGACCGCCATTCCCGCGCCGCTTAAAAATGTGTCCAATTTCTCGATGATTTTTGACGATATTTTGGGGCAACGTCGCCAACAAATTTTGTACAGCACGGCTTATTCGTTTAATGCGTGGAAAACGTGGGCGCAGAAATACGGATTTGAACTGTCGTTTTCTCCCGATGGCGTGGTTAGTGTTAAGGTTGGAAATGAAACCCACAAAGGCGTTTTTGATTATTTCATAACGCAAGGAACACCGCCTATTAATGCGGAATTAGCCCTTTCGCCGACCGTTGATAAAAACCAAGATGGAATTAGCGATTTTCTCATTACATATCCCGACGGTTCTCAACAAATTCTTTATTTCTGGTTTTGAAGCAACAAACCGACTAAGAAAGGTAGTTTTTATTTTTTCATTCCAATAATTCTGAAAGCGTATTAAAGTTAATAAAATCATTGGGTTGCGATGAAAAATCTACTTTAGCGATTGAATGCGTTTCTAACCACTGTTCAATGCTGCGCTGTCCGCTGTGCAAATAAGTTTCTAAATCATTGCTAAGTTGTTTGTGCAGCAAAAGAAATGTCGGTTGCAATCTTTCTCCATCGTGCACCGCCGCCGCCCGCGTTTGTTGTTGTTGCAGTTCCTCAAAAAGTTTCTCAGCCAAATTCAAAGGAACAAATGGCGCATCACAAGGCACGACCAACAAATAATCAGTTTCTATGGTTTGTAATGCCGTTAAAATCCCCGCCAAAGGACCTAGAAACCCCGCTAAATGATCAACTAAAATAGGTAACTTAAAAGGCGCATATTGCTCTAAATTTTTGTTCACATTCAAATACAGCATTTTAACTTGTGGTTTAACATTTGTAATAACATGAGAAAGTAATGTTTCTCCCCGAAATTCCACTAAGGCTTTCTCAATTCCACCCATTCGCCGCGCTAATCCTCCCGCCAAAATAACGCCGGAAATTTCCTCACATATTGCAATCGACATATTTTGCAGCCTCTATTACCGTTTTTACATGAGCATTTTCCAAATGAGCGTGCTCACTTAAATAACGCCGCCACATTCTTGATCCCTTTTGACCTTGAAATAAACTTAAAATATGGCGAGAAATATGTTTCAAATGCACACCTTGTATTTGTTGTTGCTCAATATAAGGCAAAAGTTCTTTTAGAATTTCGCAGCGGGTTTTTATCGGATTTTGTTCTCCAAAAATCATTTGATCGATATTAGACAATAAATACGGATTCTCATACGCCGATCGTCCAATCATAACCCCATCGACTTGCTCTAAATGTAGATTTATTTCTTCCAATGTTTTTATTCCGCCATTAATAATAATTGTTAAATGAGGAAAGTCTTTTTTTATTTGATAAACTCGATCATAGATTAAGGGGGGTATCTCTCTGTTTTCTTTAGGATTTAATCCATTTAGAAAGGCTTTTCGTGCATGAATAATAAATAAAGAGCACCCCGTTTTTGAAATCGTATTGACAAATCGATAAAGCAATTCATAACTATCCAAATTATCAATACCCAAACGGTGTTTAATGCTCACAGGAATTTTAACATTTTCAATCATCGTAGAAATACAATCTGCAACTAAATTGGGTTCAGCCATCAAACACGCCCCAAATCGCCCAGATTGCACCCGATCACTGGGACAACCCACATTTAAATTGATTTCATCATAACCCCAATTTTCTCCAATTTTTGCGGATAAACCTAAGGCTTTTGGATCACTGCCTGCGATTTGTAATGCAATCGGGTGTTCCTCACGATTGAAATCTAAAACTTTAGGCTGATTTCCTTGTAAAATTGCACCCGTTGTAACCATTTCAGAATATAGAAAAACTCGCCGTGAAATCAACCTCAAGAAATAACGTTCATGCCGATCCGTCCAATCTAACATGGGTGCAATACAAATCCGTTTCATATACTTTTCTCAATAGCAATTAGGAGCATAGTATATACTATTTTCTCGATTAAAAAACCGCCGTTCCTCAAAAAGAAACGACGGAAGCTATGGGAGAACAAAAACTAATTAAGCATACGCGGGTGTAAAAGTTTGAACGGGGGCGTTTTCTTTCCAATATGGCGATAACTTTCTCAACTGTGCGACAATGGGTGGAATTGCTTGAATAATGCTTTCAATTTCCTCCATTGTATTATAACGCGATAGAGAAAAACGAATTGTACCGTGTGCAGCGGTGAAAGGAATTTGCATTGCACGCATCACATGAGAAGGCTCTAAAGAACCCGACGTACAAGCAGACCCGCTCGATGCTGCAATCCCTTGTTTATTAAGCAATAACAGTAATCCTTCACCTTCAATATATTCAAATGCAATATTTAAAGTATTCGGCAAACGGTTCTCTGGATCACCGGTTACAAAAGCGTGAGAAACTTTTGATAGAATCCCCATTTCTAAGCGATCCCGCATGGCTTTAACTTGTTGATTTTCATAATCAAGATGCTGCATCGCCAATTCTGCGGCTGTGCCCAAACCCACAATTGACGCAGTGTTTTCAGTGCCCGCGCGCCGCCCCCGTTCTTGATGTCCTCCCAACAAAAACGGACGAAATCGCACCCCGCGTCGCACATACAACACACCAACCCCTTTCGGCGCGTGCAATTTATGTCCTGATAACGACAACATATCAATACAACTTTCTTTCAAGTTGATAGGCATTTTTCCTACCACTTGCACAGCATCTGTATGAAATAAAATTCCTCTATCATTTGCCATTTCTGCCATGTCTTCAACTGGAAACAAAGTACCTGTTTCATTATTTGCCCACATAATAGAAACAATCGCGGTTTGATCGGTAAGAAGTTGCTCATATTCCTTCAAATCTAAACGTCCCTGTTTATCAACAGGCAAATAATGAACTTTGTAACCCTCTTTCTCTAATTGTTTACACAGATTTAAGATAGCAGAATGCTCTACTGTTGTTGTAATAATTTCTTTGCGATCAGGCTGTGATTTTAATGCCGACATTATTGCTGCTGCATCGGATTCAGTTCCACACGATGTAAAAATAATTTCTGAATCATGTTCTGCACCCAATAATGTTTGAATTTGTTGGCGCGCATTCTTCAGTGCTTTTCCTACCTTATCACCAAAGCTGTGCATTGAAGATGGATTACCAAATTGCTCAGTAAAAAAAGGTAACATTGCTTGCACAACTTCGGGCGCAACCATGGTTGTTGCATTATTATCAACATAAATCGGTTTCATATCGGTGCTCCAGACATTTTGCTCAATTGACTTTCAGGTAAAACTCTTACAAATTCACCCAATTCTTCTATCAAACGTTGTTGAACACCCGACAATGTTGCACTCACCATTTGGCAATCACTACAAGCACCACTCATTTTGACAAAAATGTCTTTTTCATTGATTTCAATTAACTCAATATCTCCATGATCCATCAGCATTTGTGGTCGAATAGACTCGATAACGTGCTCAATACGTTTTATGCGTTGAAGATTGGTAAGTTTTTTCTTTTTCTTTGGGGCTGGCTTTTCTAATGTTTTACCTTGTTCTGCAAGTACCTTAATTAAAATTTCTTCAATTCCATCATGACAAGTGGAACAACCACCCCCTGCTTTTGTATAATTAGTAACTTGTTCCAAAGAAGTTAATCCATTTGCTTTAATCGTTTCTTCAATTAAATGTGCATCAATTCCAAAACATTTACAAATCAACTCACCTTCTTCATGATCGTCTTTCCATTCTTCACCGCGAAAGTTAGCAATTGCCGCGTGTAATGCTTCCCTTCCCATTACCGAACAGTGCATTTTTTCGGGCGGCAAACCATCTAAATAATTTGCAATATCTTGATTGGTAATTTCTAATGCGTTTGAAATCGTTTTTCCTTTCACCATTTCGGTTAAAGCAGAAGAGGACGCAATCGCCGATCCACAACCAAAAGTTTGAAATCGGGCATCTTCTATGGTTTCGGTTTCTGGATTTATTTTTAACATTAAACGCAACGCATCACCACAACTAATAGAACCTACATCACCAATTCCATTGGCATTTTCTAATGTGCCAGCATTGCGTGGATTAAAGAAATGTTCTTTGACTTTTTCTGAATATTCCCACATGACATTTTCTCCCAAATGACAAAAATTAAGTGTTTGTCATGAAATAGGGCAAGCAAAATGCCAAGTTTTTTCTATTGATAATTCAAAGAGTTAAAACAAAGAAAAATTGTCGCAAACCCGACATTCGCGGGTTTTCAAACAATTTAAGCCGCGTGGAAATGGGGGTGGGAAGGGGATTGTTTAGGAAAAGTTGCTCGATAATTATTTAACTGTTCTTTTAGCCAATTCAACCAATTTTCAAATCCTTCATTTGTTTTTGCAGAAACCTGAAAAAGGGGAGCATCATTTGCTAAGTTTCTCAAATGTTGTTCCGCATTATTTGGCACAAAATCCTCCAATATTTCCAATAAATCTGTTTTAGTAATTAACAGCAAATCTGCACTTCTAAACATCACAGGATATTTTGCAGGTTTATCGTCGCCTTCAGTTGTGGATAATAAAACCACGTTCTTATGTTGTCCCAAATCAAAACTTGCTGGGCAAACTAGATTACCGACGTTCTCAATAAATAAAATATCTAAACCTTCCAATTTCAAATCGTGTAAAGCATGATGAATCAAATGCGCATCTAAATGGCAAGCTGTTCCGGTTGTAATTTGGATTGCTTCTACCCCTTTTGCTCTAATTCTCTCTGCATCGTTGTTCGTTTCTAAATCCCCTTCGATGACGGCGATTTTGAAATCGTTTTTTAGGGTTTCAATGGTCGTTTCTAATAATCTAGTTTTACCCGCCCCCGGCGATGACATTAAATTAACACACAATACGCCATATTCTTGAAAATGCTCACGATTATGCGCCGCTTGATGATCATTTTGGTGCAACAATCCATGCAATACATCAACCGCCGCTTGTCCTGCTTGGGTATGCTCATTTCCTTTCGTAATATTACAACCACAAGTATCACACATAACTCATTTTTCCTTTTGTAAATTGACTCGCTGACAAATACTTTTGCTCACTATTTACTATTGGTTAAACACACTAGAAACTTACCGCAACTCCGTGTGGATAACGCAAATCAAAACCTACTGCATTAGCTGGTAGTTTAGCATACCATTTAATGAAATGTTGCAAACGAGAAAAATCTTTACCTATTTTGAGGAACTGTCCGTTTTGTAAAACTAATCGCCAAGAACCCCATGAATTGATTTGTAACTCGCTTATTTTAAGGGCACGTTGTTCTAAAATAGCTTGTGCAAATTCAAACTGTTCTTTCAATTGAGAAAGCTGCGAAATATCACCGCGCCAAATCGGTAAAGGATTAGATGTTTCTCCTTTGAACAACTGTCCTGTTGAACTCACCAACCACATTTGATGAGTGGGGGTTTTCTGCCATCGAGCAACGGGGTTAAATTCGGTAATTTGTAATCGCAATTCGTCGGGAAAGATTTTCTCAACTTGTGCGGTTTCAACGTAAGGCAGGTTTCTCAAAACAGTTTCAATACTTTGTTGATCTAAAAACAGCCAGCCGTTCTCTAAAAAAGGGGTTAAAACGCTTTTAATGGGCGAGGCTTGGCGGGCGGGCGCGTCGATTTTAACTTTGGAAATCGCCCATTGTTGCGGCGAAAATGCCCACGATCCCCCAATATACAACGCAAACCCGAGCAAAATGAACCCCTTAAAACGCCAACTCCAAATGCCTAACAATGTAATAACGACTTGAAAATACTTGAAAAATATTTCAGAAAAAGCAGGTTCGGAACGACGGGCAGACGGACGTTTTACGCGCATGAAGTATCGAGGATTCGGCGCACTAATTCGTCAAATTCGATTCCCGCCGCTTTCGCCGACATCGGGACTAAACTGTGATCGGTCATGCCGGGTACTGTGTTGATTTCTAAGAGAAAAACATTACCCGTTGCGTCATCAACCATCATATCGACACGTCCCCAACCGCTCGCGCCAACGCTATCAAAGGCTTGTAAGGCGAGGTTTTGCAGGGTTTTTTCTTGATGGGCATCTAAACCACACGGACAATGGTAAAGTGTTTGATTATCTTGATATTTTGCCTCAAAATCGTAAAATTTGCGGGCGGGCGTTTCAACACGAATTAACGGCAATGCCTCCCCATTCAATAGGGTGGCGGTGTATTCTTTGCCTGTAATATATTGTTCTGCAAGGATTTTTTGATCAAATTGATGGGCGGTGTGCCAAGCGGAGGGCAACTCTTCGGCGCGGTCGACTTTGCTTATGCCGACGCTCGAACCCTCAGACGCGGGTTTCACCATGATGGGCAAACCCAATTGTTCGATAACCGCGCTCCAATCGGTGTCGGCGTTCAATAACACCGACGGCGGTGTGGGTAATCCGCAACCTTGCCACAATGTTTTGGTGCGGGCTTTGTCCATTGTGAGAGCCGATCCGAGCACGTCGCTGCCCGTAAAAGGAATCCCCAGCATTTTCAACAATCCTTGCATCGTGCCATCTTCGCCGCCGCGCCCGTGCAACACAATGAATGCTCGATCGGGTTTTAAAGCTAAAAGTTGTGCTAAAACATTCTGTTGCGTGTCGATGGCGACGGCTTCGATACCTTGTTGTTGCAATCCCAACAACACCGCCTGCCCGCTAATTAAAGAAATCTCTCGTTCGGCAGAATTTCCGCCCATCAAAACCGCTACTTTCCCATAATGACGCATTTTCTATCCATTTATCACGTTATAAGCCCCTATATTCACATATTTTTATCCAATAATCCACCAATAACCTCATCAAAGAAAAATGATCGCGTTTTTCGGGTAGTGAGACTAAACGACAGGTGATTTTGTAAATTTTATTTTCACTTGATTACACAAAAATCCGCATCTCCTTTTGATCACTGCGTAAATTGTCACCAAATTGTCATATTATTATTAGATGATGGCGGGGTAATCTTTTATTAACGAGGGTATTTGAAATGAAAAAATGGTTAGGAACAGCAAGCATTTTGATTGCAAGCATGGGTTTCTCCGCACACGCTTCAGGAGTTGATACCAATCTGCCGGTTTATGAGAAAACAACTGGGGTTTCTGGGAATTTGTCGAGCGTGGGTTCTGACACCTTAGCAAATTTAATGACTTTATGGGCGGAAGAATTCAAACGTAATTATCCTAATGTGAATATTCAAATTCAAGCGGCGGGTTCTTCCACTGCACCGCCCGCTTTAACGGAAGGAACAAGTAATGTGGGTCCTATGAGTCGTAAAATGAAAGGGGGTGAGGAAGAAGCCTTTGAAAAGAAATACGGCTACAAACCAACTGCCATTAAAGTTGCTATCGATGCATTAGCGGTTTATGTGCACAAAGATAATCCAATTACAGGTTTAACTATTGAGCAAATTGATTCAATTTTTTCTTCAACGCGCAAATGTGGTGGAAAAGAAGATATTGTGAAATGGGGACAATTAGGTTTAACTGGAGATTGGGCAGAGAAAACCGTTCAATTATATGGGCGTAATTCGGTTTCTGGAACTTATGGTTATTTTAAGGAACATGCCTTGTGCAAAGGTGATTTCAAAAATAACGTCAATGAACAACCCGGATCGGCTTCTGTTGTGCAGTCTGTCACGGCTTCAGAAAATGGAATTGGGTATTCTGGAATTGGTTATCGCACGTCAGGCGTGAAATCTGTTCCGTTAGCAAAAAAAGCAGGAGAAGAATTTGTTGAAGCAAATGAAGAAAATGCGCTTAAAGGTAAGTTTCCACTCTCGCGTTTCCTTTATATTTATGTGAACAAAGCACCGAACAAACCATTAGCACCTTTAGAATATGAATTTATTAAAATGGTGCTTTCTAAAGCAGGACAGCAAGTGGTTGTCAAAGATGGTTATGTACCATTAAACCACACATTAGTTGAAAAAGAGCTTGCAAAACTTAAATAAATTCGTTTAGAATTCTAAGAAACCTATGAGGTTTAACCTTGTAGGTTTTTCTATTTTAAAGCACTAAAGAAGATACAAATAAAACAGAAAGAACTAAAATAATTAACGCGGTTGTTTTCATGGTTTGTATCCTTTCCTAGTTAAAAAAAATTTCTAAGCAAGCATACAACAATAATAATGCCAACCATTCAATTGATTGATTCTAAAGAATTAAATCGTGTTTTAGAGCCTAAATTCATGCCAAACGTCAAAATATTGGCAAATCGACCTGTTAAAAAAATGACAGCTTGACAACTAACTGTTAGAGAAAACAAAATAACTTAGCAAACATGACTAGAACTTAAAAAACAAAGTCACACAACAAGTATGCAGAAAGTGAAAAGAAATATGAAGAAAATTTGGAGCTATTTTTTATTTTATCGATGATGAGTTTGTTGTGCTCTGTCATATTTTATTACCGCTATTTGCACTACTACCTAGCTAAAATAGGTTTTATCTTTTACACTGTGCGTTTTTAACATAGAGCAAAATCAATGACAACTGTTAATTCATGGCGATTTGAACGAATACGCTGGACAATTTATATTTTATTAGCGTTATCTTTTATGTTGGTGTTTTTTCAGCGAATTGCACCCGCTGTGGTGGCGGGAGATTTAATGCGTTCTTTTAATACAACGGCGGCGGCATTAGGTTCTTTAGCAGCAATGTATTATTATGTTTATACAGCAATGCAACTTCCTGCTGGAATTTTAGCTGATACTTTAGGTGCAAGGGTTTCTATTACGATAGGAAATTCGATTGCAGGAATCGGTTCAATTATGTTTGGTTTGGCAGGAGATTTTGAAACCGCAGCAATTGGAAGATTCTTTGTCGGTTTAGGGGTTTCTGTGATATTTGTCGGTTTAATGAAAAGCAATACGTTATGGTTTCACGGAAAATATTACGGCATGATGAGTGGATTAACTGTTTTGCTAGGAAATGTGGGAGCAATTTTAGCCGCCAAACCATTAGCAATGTTATTAGAATTCTATTCGTGGCGATCCATTTTTATCGGCATAGGAATATTCTCACTTGTGTTAGCTTTTTTGGGCTTTATTTTTGTGAGGAATAAACCTGAAGAATATGGATTTGAATCCTTACAAACCGCACCCGTAGAAAATGTAAAATTTGATTGGTTTCAAGGCTTAAAAGAAGTCTTAAAAACACGCGGTTTGTGGTCGCCCTTTTGGTTTAATTTTGGATTGGTAGGAAGTTTCTTTGCATTTGTGGGTTTGTGGGCAGTGCCTTTATTACGCGATGGCGCAAACATCGCAAGAAATGATGCTTCAAAATATACTTCTTTGGCTTTATTAGTATTTGCAATAACGGCATTCGTTATTGGAGGGATTTCTGATCGCTTAGGAAAACGTAAGTTATTACTAACCATTGGGATTTCAATTTATACGTTATCATGGCTAAGTTTTTATTTTATTGCATGGGAAAGTGGCATTTTATTATATTTAATGTTTGGCTTATTTGGATTGGGCGCAGGTTGTTTTGTTTTAACCTATCCAATTGCAAAAGAAAGTGTCATAACAACTTTATCAGGTATGGCATTAAGTTTGGTTAATATGGGAATATTTCTAGGAGCGGCAATTATGCAACCTTTATTTGGCTGGATTTTAGACTTGTTTTGGCAAGGAACTTTACAGGAAAATACAAGAATTTATCCACTTGTTGCTTATCATTCAGCAATGTTTTTAATATTTGGTTTTATTACGATTGCGTTGTTAGGAATTTGGCGTTTGAAGGAATATCCTATCATTGCTAATAAGTCGTAAAAAACAATTGGAAATTGGGCAAATTATTCACCCCAAGTGATTTGCTCACTACTCCTGTTTTTTATCCTTTCAACTTATAACCTCTTTTCATTCCAATAGTTTTATTCAAAAGTTTTAATTTTTGCTTGACTTTTTAGGGGATTTAACCCACAATTTAGATTCATTCTAAATTATCAACTGCAAAACACGGGAGAATAAGTTGTGAAAAAGAAAGTATTGAGTTTGGCGATATTAATGTCGGCGGGATTTGTTTCGGCAAATGAACCTATCCAACCTATTGAAATACCTAAAAATATTAATACCGCTCAAGCTGAACTAGGAAAGAAACTTTACTTTGATCCGCGTTTGTCAAAATCGGGTTTTATTTCGTGCAATTCGTGCCATAATTTGAGCATGGGTGGCACAGATAATTTGAAAACATCAATTGGTCACAATTGGCAACAAGGTCCGATTAATGCCCCGACTGTCCTCAATTCCAGCATGAATGTCGCGCAATTTTGGGACGGGCGCGCCGCCGATTTGAAAGCCCAAGCGGGTGGTCCCATTGCAAACCCGGGTGAAATGGCATTCACTCATGAGTTAGCCATTAAAGTATTAGCGTCTATTCCGCAATATGTTGATGAATTCAAAAAGGTTTTCGATAAAGATCAAATCACTATCGACGAAGTAACTCAAGCGATCGCTGAATTTGAGAAAACGTTAGTTACTCCCAATTCACGTTTTGACAAATGGTTGAAAGGTGAGAAAACTGCTTTGAATGCAGAGGAACTAGCGGGTTATGAACTATTCAAAAATAGTGGCTGCGTGGCTTGTCATAATGGTGAAGCAGTGGGAGGAAATTCATTTCAAAAAATGGGTGCAGTTGAACCCTATCAAACTAAGAATCCTGCGGAAGGTTTGAAAGGCGTAACGGGTAAAGACGAAGATCGTTTCAAATTCAAAGTACCGACATTACGCAATGTTGAATTAACTTACCCGTATTTCCACGATGGTGAAGCCGCTACTTTAAGCGACGCGGTTGAAATCATGGGACGTATTCAATTAGGGAAGAAATTTACCGACGAAGAAACCACTAAAATCGTTGCGTTTCTCAAAACATTAACCGGTGATCAACCAAGTTTTGCTTTACCTATTTTACCACCGTCTACGGATAAAACACCTCGCCCAGAACCTTTCTCTAAATAGCACGATTTCCTCTCCGTTTTTCTATCATTTCGGAGAGGAATTCAATTTAGCATTTTCTATCTTGTTTTTCAAAAAAAAGCCGAGCAAAGTCTTCGAACGATTTGGAATATTAGTGGGGTTTTCTGAAGTGGGAGAAAAGGGAGATTATCTGGAAGATGATGGCGTCCCCAGGGGGATTCGAACCCCCGTTATCGCCGTGAAAGGGCGGTGTCCTAGGCCTCTAGACGATGGGGACGGACGCTTTTATTTGCAGATTTTCTGGTGGAGCTAAGCGGGATCGAACCGCTGACCTCTTGCATGCCATGCAAGCGCTCTCCCAGCTGAGCTATAGCCCCGAACGACTGCTGCAAAGAAAGCGCGCATTATAAACAACCCAATAATCCTTGTCAAGATTTTATCCAAAAATTTTGGGGGGCGACGAAGACGCGCAGATCGATTAGAATTACCACCTTGATAGATAACGGATTTATAAGGGCAAAAAACATGACCGATTCAGCAGTAGACGATCCGCAAACATGGAGCGATGACGAACTCGCGCACGCCGCGCTGCAAAAATTCAATCATACGTTGGAATTGCGCAACCAAATGCACATTCGGGTGGCGATGCGGGTGACATCGATTATTCGGGTGGGCATGATTAGTATTGGTGGATTAGTGGTGGCGATGTTCTTGTTAGTGTTGCTATTATTGTGGAAATTTCAGGACATGGTCGGGGCAATGACGACGATGAACCAGCATTTTAGTTTGATGTCCGAAGACATGAGCAAAATGCGAGAAATGATTCTCAAAATGGATCAAAGCATGCAGCCAATGCCGACCATTACTCACCGCGTTCAAACGATGGATCAATCGGTCGCGGCAATGAACCAAAACATGGACTTAATTGCGGCGAAAATGACCAATATGGATTACACCATGCAGCAAATGCGCGCGAACGTGATGCGAATGACCACAACATTTAGCGGCATGGATCAAGCGGTGTACGGGATTGGGCGCGACGTTAATGTAATGTCCAAACCTATGAAGGATTTTAATGATCTGCGCTCTTTTGTTCCACTACCTTGAGAATTACTTTATGATTAGTCGTGAAATCCTCCTAGAAATATATCAAGCCGCCGATAAAGTTGAAACAGAAATGGACAATTTTAATCAAATGGGGGTTAAAATTGCTCACAAAACGCAAATCGTTATCCGAACGGTAATTACCATTCTTTTGTGTGTCGTTGTTCTCAACTTTTTTATGTTGTATGGCTTTATGGATGAAATGCGCAAAGTTGTGGTTAATATGGTGGATATGTACACGCGATTTGCAACAATGTCTCAGGATATGCACCAAATGACAGGCGCAGTCGTTAATATGGAACAAAACGTTCGCGGAATTCCCACTATTTCAAATAGTATGACCAACATGAATACGCAAGTTAGTGGAATGAAAAACAACGTAAATACCATGACTTATAAAATTGTTGGCATCGATCAGAATATGACCATTATCAACAGCGGCGTGTTTGATATGGCAAATCGTTTTGATCACCTTTCCTATACCGTGCATAATATGGGTTACAACGTCAATCAAATGTCGGGTCCTATACGTTCTATGCCGTTTTTTCCTTAATATTAGGTGAAGGAAAATAATATTGGTAGTCCTCATTTAATTCTAATGCTAAAATAATCGCGTCTTCACGACCTTTTTTACTGGGATAATAATTTTTTCTTATCCCAATTTCATTAAAACCCAACTGACGATACAAACGATGCGCGGTTTCATTAGATGTTCTCACTTCTAGAAATATAATTTCTGCACCATGTTTCTTGGCAAGATATAACAAATAACGCATTAAATAGTTACCATAACCTTTCTTTTGAAAATCGGGATCAATAACAATATTCAAAACGTGCGATTCTCCCGCCGCCACCGATACAATTCCGTAACCAATCAAATGATTTGAAATATCCAATCCCCAGCACACATAACCCGATTTCAAACAGTCTTGAAAAATCCCCATTGTCCAAGGAAATTGACACGCCCGTTGCTCTATTTTCATGATAGCTGACAAATCACTATGTAATAAAGGTCTTATTTTAAGCATTGAGTGGTTGTTCTTTTAATCAAATAGTTCATCATTTTGCAGATTTTTTCTTTCTGCGCTCTTTAAAACTTCTATCGTCATCGGCAAAGATAGTCTTTTACCGTCCAACATTTCTTGAATAGAAATAATTTCAATTTTTGGATAGCTTTTTCCAAACATTTTATTTTGATAAGTACCGTATTTTTTGCTCTCTTTAATTAAATTCTCCATCGGATACAATGTAATCAAATAACCAATCGCTGCTTGTTCGCGTTCAATTGTCCCAAATAAATCTCGAACGACGGTTGGAGAAAGCGTTTTATTTGATTTCACACTAAACAACACTTGTTTATAAACTTGTTTGCCATTTTCATCAACATCAACCATAAAAGCTGTTCCATCAATGCCTTGATCTCCACCTTTCTTATCATTAATGATTGCTCGATTGTTTGCAAACGTTAAAACCGCCCATTTTTCAAACTCTTTTCTCAATCGATCATCTTGTTTATTTGCTAAAGCAACTGCACCTGCAAAATCTTGAGGAATTCCATTTAATTTTAATGTCACAGGAATTTTAACTGTTTTAGTTTTTGAGTCAATAACTTCTTTGGTAAAATCTCTTCCAAAGCTATCTTCTAATCTTTTTAAGATCAAAGAGATACTTTGATAAGTAATATCAATTCCAATCCAGTTTCTTTTTAATTTTTCTGCCACCACCACCGTTGTTCCACAACCACAATACGCATCTAAAATTACATCGCCTTCATTTGAACTGGCATTAATGATTCTTCCTAACAATTCTTCAGGCTTTTGTGTCGGATAACCTAATCGTTCTTTTGAACGCGAAGATAAGGCTGGAATATCGGTAATAATTTCTTGTAAAGCCATGCCTTTATTTTCATCTAAATAACGTTTCAAACGGATACCTGTTTTTGTAAAATACAAACGGTTTTCTTCATCTAAACGTTCCATTGTTTCAAGTGGGCAACGCCAATAACTTTTAACGCCTTTGTATTCATATTCATAACCGCCTCCCGTTAAACCTTTTGCGGTTAAATTATCGCTTGCCCATTTTCTTCCATTTTCATCGCTATATTTGTAATTTTTAAGCGTTAGTTCTTTTAATGGGAGTCGTAAATTTGTCCAAATATATTGTTTTGATTTTGTATAGAAGAAAATGGTATCTTTGTTTCTCCCATATTTCTTTGCATCATTATGCGCAGAAGTGCGTTGCCAAGTAATCTCATTTTGAAAGCAACCCATTCTCGGAATAAAAAGGGCATCACAAACCAATTTCAAATAATGGCTTGCAGTGGTATCACAATGCAAATAAAACGACCCCGTTTTCTTCAAGATTCGATGGATTTCTGCAATACGTTGCGTCATACTCACCAAATATGCCAAAAAACTCCCTTTTCCTAACACTTTCTCTAATCCTAGAATTAAATGAATGCTTTGAATTGTGAACACCCCATTTTTATTATTTATAATGTCATTCAAACCCACATTTGCACTGTCGTCCCATGTCCAAGTATCCATAAATGCTTGAACTTGCGCAATATCTTGTTTATCTTGGGTAGAATAAATTTGATTGTAATCTTCATTTGAATTGAAAGGCGGATCGATATAACACAAATCCACTGTTTCATCAGCAAGATATTGACGTAAAATATCCAAATTATCCCCGTAAAAAAGTTGATTGCTCATCTTTAATCCAATATAAAAATTAAAATAGACTTTATTATAGCGCGAGTTTGGGTATAATTAAGGTGATTTTTAACAACAAAGGATAGAAAAAATGCTGGCTTTTACGATTTTAACGGGATTAGTTGCTCCTTTAGATCGAGCAAATGTTGATACCGATGCGATTATTCCCAAACAATTTTTGAAATCGATTCGTCGCAGTGGTTTTGGACCGAATTTATTTGATGAATGGCGTTATTTAGATCACGGTGAACCTGAGCAAGATTGTTCAAATCGTCCATTAAATCAAGACTTTATTTTAAATCAACCGCGTTATAAAAATGCGCAAATCTTATTGGCGAGAAAAAACTTTGGTTGTGGTTCAAGTCGTGAACACGCACCTTGGGCTTTGTTAGATTATGGATTTAGGGCAATTATTGCTCCCTCATTTGCGGATATTTTCTTTAATAATTGTTTTAAAAATGGCATTTTACCGATCATTTTAACGGAAGAAGAAATCGAGCAACTTTTCCAAGCGGTGTTTGCTAATGAAGGCTATCAATTAACGGTTGATTTGGCAAAACAACAAGTGGTTTCTCCTGATAATAAAATTTATCATTTCACGGTTGATGAATTTAGAAAACATTGTTTGTTAAATGGTTTAGATGAAATCGGTTTAACATTACAACACGCTGACGATATTTGTCGTTATGAAACCGCCCGCAAACAAACTGCACCCTGGTTATTTAATTAAACTACGCCTGCGCGCAACAAATCGTGCATATTTAGTGCGCCGACCAGTTGTTGTTCTGCATTAACCACTAATAAGCCATTGATTTTATGGGTTTCCATTAGATTTAAGGCTTCAACGGCTAACATTTCTGGAAAAACCGTTTTGGGGTTTCTAGTCATAACCTGAGAAATCAGAGTTGTTTGAATATCGATAGCCATTTCAAATGTTCTGCGCAAATCTCCGTCGGTGTAAATGCCTATTACACGATTGTTTTGATCGACAACGGCAGTCATGCCTAATCCTTTGCGGGTCATTTCTAATAAAGCACTTTTTAATTCAGCCGCTTGCGAAATACTAGGCATTTGATCGGCGCAGTGCATTAAATCGCTGACGTGCAATAACAAACGTCGCCCTAACCGCCCGCCAGGGTGCGAACGCGCAAAATCGGCGGCGTTAAACGCACGGCTTTCCAACAACGCGACCGCCAGCGCATCACCCATCACCAACGCGGCAGTGGTGCTGGCAGTCGGCGCAAGCCCCAGCGGACAGGCTTCTTTTTCCACGCCCACATCAAGATTGACGGTCGCGGCAGTGGCGAGCGTTGATGTCGAGTTGCCCGTTAAACTAATTAAAGGCACGCCTAACCGTTTGATTAAAGGCAAAATAGTAAGAATTTCTGTTGTTTCGCCCGAATTCGACAGCGCGATGACTACATCTTTGTCGATGATCATGCCGAGATCGCCGTGACTGGCTTCGGCGGGGTGGACAAAAAACGCGGGACTGCCGGTACTTGCGAGGGTGGCGGCGATTTTTCCGCCGATGTGCCCCGATTTTCCCATGCCGATCACGACAATTCGCCCGTCGCACGCCAATAAAATTTCGCACGCCTTTTCAAACGCCGCATCGATACGGGGCATTAAAGCCGCAATCGCTTGGGTTTCTATGTCGATTGTTCGCCACGCCGCCCGCCGCATTTTCTCAAAATCTAAGGTCATTTAAGAAACTAACTTGATTGATTGGATATTTTATTTTAACATGAAAGAAATCATTTGCGGTTTTGGAGAAAACAATGATGATGAATCTTTCCCTTAGAAATATTAGAGGACAACTTATGAAACTGAAGAAAACACATTTTTACGGTTTGATCGCGGCAATTGTGGCGTTGGGATTTAACGTGATCGCTAAAGATTTGACCATCGAAAGCACCGATGAAAAAACTTTTGGCAATGCGATTGTCAGTGAAGTGACCAGTATTTACGATGGCGACACCTTTCGGGTGAATATCGCGGGTTATCCCGATATTGTGGGACATCGCGTGTCGGTGCGGGTTTTTGGGATTGATACGCCAGAAATAAAAGGCAAATGTCCCGCCGAAAAAGAAGCTGCTCAAAAAGCTAAGCAATTTACGGTTGAAAAATTACGTTCTGGAAAGAAAATCGAATTACGTAATTTACGCCGCGACAAATATTTTCGTTTGCTTTCAGAAGTTTATATCGACAACAATAGCTTAGCTGAAATGCTCATCAAAGCGGGCTTAGCCATTCCTTACGACGGCGGCACGAAAAAAAGTTGGTGCTAATTTCCTTCGGTAGTGGTATAAAGCTAAGCGAAATCTAAATCCAACCTCTTGAAATATAAAGAGTATCTCTCGATGGTTATACCGCTACCCCTATTTCTTACCGCGCAGCAATTCTAATAACCGCCGCCGTTGAGGATCGGGTTGATTGGTTTCCTCGATTTCTTTTGGCGGGGGCGTTAAGAAACGTTGCAAGTGTTCCAATGCAACCGTTCTCGCCTGTTCTTGATTAGAAAAACAATGCACCGGAGAAACCAATGAAATACTATAATATTCTCCAAT
Organism: Pseudomonadota bacterium; assembly: GCA_041161065.1. Lineage (GTDB taxonomy): Bacteria > Pseudomonadota > Gammaproteobacteria > Beggiatoales > Beggiatoaceae > DYRG01. The sequence continues at coordinate 233,767 of JBEAVE010000010.1, forward strand.
CAGTTCATCTCCACCAAGCGTAAAAACATAGTTTTCCAATGACGGCAATTGACGTTCAAGTTTCTCATGACCAATTTGAGCAGGTCTCCAGTTTTTGAATTCACAAGACAACAAGATTAAATTGAGAAACCAAGGCGTAATTAAAACACCCAACAACTCATTTTCTTCAAACTGTTCAAATCCAATCGCTTCAACAGTTAAATTCTCATTGTAAATAGGCAAGTCTTTAATCTGTTGCTCACCAATTTCCGTGAATCTTGTTATTAAATTTGTAATCCGATCGTGCATTTTTTTCTCACTTAGAATGTAATGGAAATCCTATCGTTTTTAATTCATCAATAATCATTTGAATTAACATCGGCATTTGCGCAGAAACAGGGGCAGATAATTCCATTCCCAAATCTATTTCTAGCGGTTCAACCCCAAATAACACCAACCGACGCGGCATAGAACTAGTTAAAGTTGCTGCCGCCAACACATCAGCCAAACCCACTTGATGAGGAGAAACTTTTGTACGAAAAAAAGTCGGAATTTGCTCATTTTCTAAACGCACAATTGTTCCCGCTGGCTTTCCTGTTTTAACCGCATCGACAATAATAATTTGCTCTGCTTCAGAAATCGGTGTTAAAAGCTCCATTCCCGACGTTCCTCCATCTAATATTTCTACATCAGATGGGATTTCAAATTGGGTTTCTAGTTGTTGAATGGCTTGAATTCCAACACCCTCGTCTTGCAAAATTAAATTACCAATCCCCAGCACTAAAATTTTCATAGCAGTTGTTCACTTTATTAAGAAATAAAAAAATTAAGTGCGATACTCAGCATTAATACGCACATAATCATAAGAAAAATCACAAGTCCAAACCTGAGTATTTGAAATCCCTCGATGCAAATAAATTTGCACTACAATTTCTGCTGGTGACATTGCTTGATGCCCTTGTTCTTCTGTGTATTCAATTGCCCGTCCACCATTTCTCACAATACACACATTATTCAAATAAATTTCCACTGCATTCAAATCAAGATTTTCTACCCCTGATCGACCAACTGCTGCCAAGATTCTTCCCCAATTTGCATCGCTCGCAAAAAACGCAGTTTTTACCAATGGAGAATGTGCAATTGTATAAGCTACCTCTAAACATTCTTGCTCAGTTTTTCCTTTCAATACTTCAATTGTAATAAATTTAGTTGCTCCCTCACCATCTCGAACAATACTCTGCGCCAAATAAATGCAAACTTCTTCAAGCGTTGTTTGGAAAGTTTCTCTATTTTCATCATTAATAAAAACGCCACTTTTTCCCGTCGCCGCTAAAATACACGAATCATTTGTCGATGTGTCTCCGTCAATTGTAATTCGGTTAAAACTTTTCTCAACAGCTTGTTTCAAACATTCTTGCAAAATAGGCGTTTCAATTTTAGCATCAGTTGCAATAAAAGCTAACATTGTCGCCATATCTGGACGAATCATGCCCGCACCTTTTGCAATACCAGTAATAGTCACTGTTTTTCCATTTAATATTATTTCTCTTGAAACCCCTTTTGAAAGGGTATCAGTTGTCATAATTGCCCGTGCTGCTTTCAACCAATGTTGCTTATTTAATCCCTCTAATAAATCGGGCAAAATGCTTTCAATTTTCTCAATCGGTAAAGGCTGACCAATTACCCCTGTAGAAAACGGTAATACTTGAAATTGCTCGCATTTTCCAAGAATTGAAACAGAAGAACAACACCGTTTTGCATTATCTTTACCTGTTTCACCTGTTCCTGCATTTGCATTACCTGAATTGATTAACCAGAAACGAGGATTTGCTCGTTGTAAATGTTGTTTAGCGATTTCTACAGGTGCAGCACAAAACGCATTTTTTGTAAAGACAGCCGCAAAGGTTGTTCCTTCAATAAATTCAAATAAAGTTACATCATCGCGGTCGGTTCTTTTAATGCCTGCACAAATGCTATTCAAACGCACACCTGCAATAGGTTTCAAATCAGTTGATTCAGTAAAATTAACGGGCATAATTAAAGCACCTTTGTTTTAGGGAGTATTTGATAATTCATGATGAATATCCTCCAATTTTTTCTTAAATTCGGGAGGAATTGTTCTAATATGAATATCTCGTTGTGGATAGGGTATAGAAATATTGTTTTCTTCAAATTTCCGCCAAACTGCAAACAAGATTTCTGATTTGGTGGCAATATTATTTCCATATTTGAAATCGATGTAATATTGTAATCTAAAAATCACCGCAGAATCTCCCAAATTGGTTAAAAAAACTTCAGGCGTGGGAGAACTAAGAACACTGGGCGTATTTAGTAACACATCTAAAAGAATTTTTTGAACCTTAAACGGATCATTTTCATAGGAAGCTCCTACTTCCAAAACAATGCGAACTTTATTATCGTTTCGGGTTGCATTCGTAAAGGGGTGTGAAATCAATTCTGAATTAGGAATAATAACGTTTTTGTTATCAGGAGTTGTAATCATTAATGAACGAATTCCAATATTTTTTACTTCACCTGTGTAATCACCAATAAAAACAAAATCTCCTGATTTCAACGGGCGTTCTGCCAATAATAATAAACCACTAATAAAATTACTGGCGATGTTTTGTAATCCAAACCCTAATCCTACCCCTAATGCACCTGCAAAAACCGTTAAAGTTGTTAATTTTAATCCTACCAGTTGTAATGCAATGAAAAAACCAATTAAAACGATTGCATATTGTGTAAATGCGGATAAGCTATTTCTTACGCCAATATCGGCGATTCTAATATAAATCCAACGATAAGAAATGCGCCGCATCCATTTACTTAACCAAATGACCACTGTAATTGCTGTTATTGAGAACAAAATCCCACCAATTTTTATAACACTATCATCAAGTACAAATACCGTATAATTGAGGAAATTATATATCATTGCCCAATCAATATCTAATCCTTCTAATAGAATCCAAAACATTACAAAAAACAAACTCACTAATGTAATTCTATATAAGATAGGTAAAATATCTTGTTCCCATAATAAACTATAATTTCCTCCATGTTTCTTCACATATTCTTTAAAATATTCAAATAGATCACCAATGTATCCTCTACAGATTAACCATATTGTAAAAATGAAGATAAACCAAATCAAAAAGTAAGCAACTTTCCACGCCAAATTAACGTAACCAATAATGCCAAGAATACCCATTGCTAAGACATTAATAGGTAACAACAATGTACTCAAACGAAAGATTAAAATCCAATAACGGCGGACTTGTTTCTCCTGCATAACACGAATGAAAATATGTCTAATTCTAATGAGAGGAAAGACCGTAATCATTAGAAATAACATATAAATGCTATCGTTAATTTCTTTAATGAGTGGAGACAGTTCTAATATATGAATTAAAATAGTTATACTACTAAAAATACCAATCAGTAGAAATACCCAGCGTAATTGTTTGTAAAGATGTTCATCTCGATATTCCTCTTTTGTAAAAGGCGAAACGAGAAACTCCCACGCCAAATCCATTGGAATCCGAATTCCTAACCATATAATCGTTAAACTTAATACGAGAAAACTCGTTGAAATACTAAAATTTGCAATCAAAACTAACACCGCTAAAATACTACTCAATGCCAAAGCAATCAAATTATGTTTTAATAGCCGAAACAAAACAAATAGGTTGTTTTCAAGAAAACTTCTATTTTCTATTGTAATGGTGGTTAGATTTGAAATCTTACTATCCGCGTATTTTTGTAACCTATTTAAAATCAGTAATATGATAAGTGAAACTAAAGAAAACATGAGCCAGCTTTTAGGTTGCATTTGTTTCAAATCATATTCACCATCAACTACCGCTTTTTGGATTTGTTTTCCTAAAACATCTGGAATTTTTAGAATATCATCTAATAAATTCTCCCACCCCTTCACGTTATCTGGCAATTGACGGTATTTAAACAAATATCGCCGCGACATTTCCTTAGTTATATGATTGATTGTTTCTTTATAATTTTCTATTGATTTAGTTAATTCAAGAAACGTTTTTCGTTGATTATCAATATGGATAATTAATGTGTCTAGCAATTTCTTTTCTTCCTGAGCAAATTCTTTATTTTTACCATAAAGATTGAAATTATTTAGGCGATTGTCTGCCAACTTGCTATTTTGAGAAAGAATGTTCAATTTTTCTTGTAACGCATTTTGGAACAACTTTGATTTTTCATAATGTTCTTCCAATACTTTCAATGCCTCGTTCCAATAAGGTAGCGCGATTTGAAAAACATCTTTAGAAAGTTGGCTATTGATATTTTGTAGTTGATTTGTAATTTTAGAAATCGTTAATTGGCGATTGTTTAATTGAATTTGCTCTTGAAAATTTAAAATTTGCGCCTCGAGAAGGTTTTTCTCAATGGAAGTAACACTCGAATTTTTAGAGGTTAGTTCATCTAATTTTGCCTGCAATTGCTTTATTGATTCGGTATATTCTTGCGTCAAATTTTTAGTGCGGGTTTCTAAGTCCTGATTTTGCAATTTTTGATTTAATTCATTTAACTGTTTATCCCATGTTTTTGCATTTTTTAGTTGCACAGAAAGTTCTTTTAAGTTTTTCTCAATATCGGGAATAGATAATTTAGCCCGTTCAAGGCGTTCAGATTGTAATTTGATTTGATTTTGCAAGGTTTCAACGCCCGCTTGATCGATATTTTCTTCAGATTTATCGATAGCTTGTTTTTTAAGTTCATCTAAACTTTCTTTAAGGGCAGTAATTGCTCTTTTGCTCTCCTCTATTTCTTGATAAGCATTATCTTTATTGAGAGAAAGATTCTTAATTTTTAATTGATAATCTTGAATGGCAGCACTTGATTTTTCTAATTCGCTGTCTGGGATTTTGCCGAACTTTTCAAAATTAGCCAATTGCTGTTGCCAAATTTGTTGTTTTTCTTCTAATGATCCACTCACAACAGATGGAGAATCTGCCGCAAATGTTATATTAAAGCTAGAAATGATTAAATATAACCATAATCCGTATTTCATAAAACTGATTTCTCCATTTCTAAAAACAATTTTTGACGTTGTTGGGGATTAGAGGTTGTTTCCCAACCTTGTAAATGCTGTAAAAGCAATTTTGCAAGGGCTTCAATATGAAATGGTTGAGCATTAAGGGCGGGAATGTAATAAAATTGCTTTCCCCCATTATTTAAAAAAAGTTGGCGATTTTGTTGATCAATTTCTTCTAAAGTTTCTAAACAATCGGCGGAAAAACCCGGACAAATAATGCTCACGCTAGAAATCCCTTGTTGGGGGAGTTGTTCTAAGGTTTTATCGGTGTAAGGTTGCAACCATTCTTGTCGACCAAAACGGGATTGAAAAGTAACGAGATAGTCTTCTTTTTTCAAATGGAGTTGTTCTGCGACTAAACGGGCGGTTTTTTGGCAATGGCAGAAATAAGGATCGCCCGCTAAAAAGGTTGATTTGGGAATGCCGTGAAATGAAAATAAAAGTTTCTGGGTTTTGCCATTTGTTTCCCAATGTTCTTGAATACTTTGCGCTAATGCTTTAATGTAGAAATCCCAATCATGATAATTTGAAATAAAGCGTAATTGAGGAATCCACCGCCACTGTTGTAATGTTTTGCTCACGGCATCAAAGGTAGAACCGACCGTTGCCGATGCGTATTGCGGATAAAGAGGCAAAATGAGTAATTTTTCAACGCCTGCTTTTTTAAGATTTTCAAGGGCTTGTGCAATCGAAGGTGTGCCATAACGCATGCCCAACTCGATTTTAACCAAAAGATGCGGATTTAAATATTTTTCGAGTGCATCGCGTTGTTGTTGCGCAATATTAAGCAGCGGCGATCCCTGAGAAGTCCAAATTTGTTGATAAACGTGGGCGGCTTTGCGCGGACGCAACCGTAAAATCACGCCGTGCAAAATCATTTTCCACAGCCAACGCGGCATTTCAACCACGCGCGGATCGGCTAAAAATTCGCCCAAATAACGCCGCAAAGCCCGCGTGGTCGGCGCATCAGGCGTGCCCAAATTCGTGATTAAAATCCCCAGCGGCGGACGGCTCTCATGCGTCATTGCCGATCCGCTAAAATGCAAAGTCATCTCAAAAATCCCGTTGAAAAGTTTTAGAATTATGCCAAAAAAAATAGAAAAATGGGCACTCTTTTTTATTTCAGAGGCAACATCATGTAAAATAAAAAAATGCTTTGTCTGATTCCCTTGTAAAATACGCCGACATAAATGTTGTTATTTGACGTGGGTATTATTTTCGCCGCACAAACAAAAAAGGATACACTTATGGATTGGGTTGATTTGGAAACCATTTTAACAGTAGAACAAAACCAGCCGCATTATTTATTGCAAATGTTACGTCGAGTGCAAGAAAAATATGGCTATATTTCCTCGCAAGCAATGGATTTCTTCGCCGAGAAACTTCATCTCCCTTTAACAAAAGTACAAGGGGTGGTAAGTTTCTATAGTTTGCTGCGAACAACGCCTCGACAATACGATATTTTATTTAGCGATAACATCATCGAGCAACTCAATGGGAAAGAACGCCTCATGACAATGCTCATGAATAAGTTAGGTGTGACATTAGGAAAAGTTCGTGAAGATGGGCGAGTTTGTATTGATAATACCGCGTGCATTGGTATGAGCGATCAAGGCATTTCTGCGTTAGTTAATGGGATTACAATTACCCATTTGAACGACGCGCGCATTGAGGAAATGGCAACCCTTATTGAAAAACAAATTCCTATTACAAACTGGTCGCCCGAATGGTTTGAAGTGCGGAACAACATTCAACGCACAAATATTTTATTAAGATCGGATTTTAAGGCGGGTTCTGCACTAAAAATACTCAAAGAACAGGGTGTAGAAAAAATCATGGAATCCTTAAAAATAGCCGCGATTCGAGGCTGTGGGGGCGCGGGTTTTCCTTTACATAGTAAATGGGATTTCTGCCGTCAAACACCCGCAGATGAACGATTCGTCGTTTGTAATGCCGATGAAGGTGAACCGGGTACATTCAAAGATCGCGTTTTATTACAAAGTTATCCTGAATTAGTTTTTGAAGGTATGACATTATGTGCAAAAGTGATTGGTGCAACACAAGGTTTCTTATATTTGCGGGGTGAATATCGTTATTTGTTACCCGCATTAGAACAGAAACTCGATGAGTTGAGAAAACAGCAATTACTAGGCAATCATATTTTGGGAGAAACAGATTTTAATTTTGATATAAAAATATTTCTAGGAGCGGGTTCTTATGTTTGTGGGGCAGAAACCGCGCTAATTGAATCATTACATGGTAATAGAGGTGTGCCGCGCCGACGTTTGCCATATCCAGTGCATCAAGGTTATAACAAAAAGCCAACGGTTGTGAATAATGTAGAAACCTTTTGTTCGGCGGTAAAAGCCTTAATATTGGGGGAGGAAAACTTTGCAAACATGGGGACAGAAAAATCGCATGGAACTAAACTTTTAAGTATTAGTGGTGATTGTGAGAAACCGGGTATTTATGAGTTTGAATATGGGGTTTCTGTGCGGGAAGTATTAGAAAGCTGTGGGGCAGGTATTTCGAAGGTGCAAATGGTGCAAAATTCGGGTCCCGCAGGCACTAGTTTATCACCTGAAGATTTTGATCGAAAAGTCGCGTTTGAAGATGTAAATTCGACAGGTTCAATTATGATTTTTAATCGTGAGAGAGATATTTTAGAAATTGTTCAGAATTTTGCGGATTTCTTTGTGCATGAAAGTTGTGGTTTTTGTACACCTTGTCGAGTGGGCACATCTATTCTTAAAAACTTGGTGCAAAAAGTGAGAAAAGGACACGGTTCAACTGTTGATTTGAAAGAAATGGAAGATTTGAGCAACTTGATTAAGCAAACGGCGCATTGTGGTTTAGGAATGACTGCAACGAATCATCTTTCTGAAACGCTAAAAAAATTCCCTCATGTTTATAAGAACCGTTTGCATAATAGCGAAAGTTTGCACCCTACTTTTGATTTGGACGCGGCATTAGAAGATGCTCGCCAAATAACCCATCGACAAGATGCGGCAGCGCATTTATAAATTTGAGGAACTTTTATGGAAAATACGATTACAATTGATGATCAAATAATCCCTTTTAAACCCGATCAAACAATTATGGACGCGGCAATGGCAGCAGAGGTTTATATTCCGCATTTGTGCCATAATCCAGCTTTTGAGCCACACGGTAGTTGTCGGCTTTGTGTTGTGAAAGTCAATGGGCGGTTAATTTCCTCTTGTACAACTAAAGCAACAGCCGGTCAAACAATAGAGAACAACACCCCCGAATTACAAACCCATCGACGTTGTTTGACACAAATGCTTTTTGTCGAAGGAAATCATGTTTGTCCGGGTTGTGAAAAAAGCGGGAGTTGTCAATTACAAGCCGTTGCTTATTATACAGAAATGCTTTCACCACGTTTTCAACATTTCTATCCCTATCGTGAATTAGATGCGTCACACCCTGACGTGATTGTTGATTTCAATCGTTGTATTCTTTGTGAATTATGTGTGCGGGCAAGCAAACTGATAGATAAGAAAAACGTTTTTGCAATTAGTGGACGCGGGATTAAATCTCATTTGATTATTAATTCACCAACCGGTAAATTAGGGGATAGCAATTTAAGTATTCATGATAAGGCTGTTGAGGTTTGTCCGGTGGGTGCAATTATGAAACGAAAACAGGGGTATGCTGCACCGATTGGAAAGCGTTTCTACGACCAAGCACCAATTGATGAAATGGGCGATATTGCAGAACCTCACGCAGGAGCAAAACATCATGACTAAAAAACTGAAAGTTGCAACGGCTTCATTAGCGGGTTGTTTTGGTTGTCATATGTCATTTCTGGATATTGATGAAAAACTCCTGCCTTTATCAGAGAAAATTGAGTTTGATCGCACGCCCATTACCGATATTAAAATGGTAGGAAAATGTGATATTGGTATTATTGAAGGCGGGGTTTGTAATGCAGAGAATGTTCATGTATTAAAAGCCTTTCGTGAAAACTGTAGCATTTTGATTGCAATGGGGGCGTGTGCTATCAATGGTGGTGTGCCCGCCTTGAGAAATCATTATTCATTAGAAAGTTGTTTAGAGGAAGCGTATTTGAACGGGATAGGATTAGAAAACGCTCAAATCCCTAATGATCCTGAAATCCCTTTATTGCTAAATAAGGTTCACCCATTGCATGAAGTGGTTACAATTGATTATTTCTTGCCCGGTTGTCCACCTTCTGCGGAAGCGATTTGGACTTTCTTAAATGAATTGCTTGCAGGACAAACCATCAAATTGCCCTATCAAGCCTTACATTTTGATTAAATTATGTTCACCACTTACACTATTTTATTAAGCGCAGGAACACTATTGCTTTGTAGTTTAGTGTTAGTGGTTTGTTATTCTCTAAATAATAACCGTATTTCAAAGAAAAAATTACTGATTGCACGAAAAGAACTTAAATCTTATAAAGAAATGGAGTTGGCATTAAAAAATAGTGAAGAACGTTACCGACAAATTTTTGAAACAAACCAAGCGATTAAACTCATTGTTGATCCTGAAAGTGGACGGATTGTTGAAGCTAATCAAGCAGCTATGAAATTTTATGGTTATTCAAAAGAAGAACTCATGGCATTGAAAATTAGTGATATTAATACGCTTTCTCCTACCCAAATTCAAATGGAAATGCAGCGCGCTAAACTTGAGGATCGATTGCATTTCAATTTTAAGCATCGGTTGGCTTCTGGAGAAATCCGTACTGTAGAAGTTTATTCGGGTCCAGTTAAAACAAAACAGGGCGTTTTGCTGTATTCTATTGTGCATGATGTAACAGAACGCACTATTATTCAAAAATCATTAGAACAAAAGAACGCTTATTTAGATAGTATTTTGAAAGCATCTCAAGAGCTAGCTATTATTGCAACGGATTTGAATTTCAAGATTAATTACTATAATTCTGCTGCCGAGCAACTGTTCAATTGTCAAATAAAAGAAATCATCGAATGTTCTTTCATTGATACGCATTGTCATTTATTTAATGCAGCAAATTTATTATTACAAGCGCACCCCACTATTGAACAAAATAACGAGTACAAAACGATTACAAGTTGGCAAGAAAATAGTGTTGCTCGTCATATTGAATGGCGCATAGCAGGTATTCGTGATAAAGAGTTTGTTCTAATCGGTTATTTGTTAATAGCGCATGATATTTCTGAGCGCAAACAATTTGAACAAGATTTGAAACTCGCCGCCACCGCTTTTGAAACCGTTGAAGCAATTGTAATAACGGATAACAAAAATAGAATACTGAGGGTAAATCGAGCGTTTAGTCATATCACAGGTTATCATACAGAAGAAGTGATAGGAAAAACCCCGCGAATTTTGCGTTCAAATTGGCATGATGCAACCTTTTATCGACATATGTGGAATTCGTTAAAAGAGAAAGGACATTGGCAAGGAGAAATTTATAACAAACGTAAGAACGGAGAAATCTATCCTGAGTGGCTTACCATTACAGTGGTGAGAAATAATCATCAAGAAACGACCCATTATGTTGCAACCTTTTTGGATTTGACCGAACGTAAGAAACAAGAAGCAAGAATTCATTATTTAGCCTATCATGATTCTCTAACAGATTTGCCGAATCGCACAGCAATTTTAGAGCAATTGAAACGTGAATTGAATCGAGTCCATCATTACAATCCGATTATTGGTGCATTGTTATTTTTGGATTTAGATCGTTTCAAAAACATTAACGATTCTTTAGGTCACGCTGCCGGCGATCAATTGTTGATTAGCGTTGCACAACGTTTGAAGAAAGCGATTCACGAAGATAATATGGTTGGGCGTTTGAGCGGTGATGAATTTGTGGTGATTTTAAGTGATTTGGCGGAAGATAAAGAAGCGGCTACCACTCACGCCCAATTAATTGCCGATAAATTGCGTTCAGATATTTCACAACCTTATGTTATTAGCGGGCACGAATTTTATATTAGTGTGAGTATTGGAATTACGTTATTTCCCGATGAACAAAATAATGAAGATGACCTTTTGCGTCAAGCAGATACCGCAATGTATCAAGCAAAATTACAGAAAAGAACAGGGATTCAAGTTTATTTGCCGTCGATGCAAGCTGCCGCATTAGAACGTCTGGCATTAGAAAATGATTTGCGACAAGCCTTGAGAAATAATGAATTGCTGTTATATTTTCAACCACAAGTGGATTTGAAAACAGGAGGATTAACGGGTGCAGAAGCCTTAGTACGTTGGTTACATCCTAAGCGAGGAATGCTTAATCCAGCGTATTTCATTCCGATTGCAGAAGACAGTGGATTGATATTTCAATTGGGGCAATGGGTTTTACAAATGGCGTGTTGGCAAAATCGAGAATGGCAGAAACAAGGTTTTCAAATTGTTCCGATTGCAGTTAATTTGTCGGCAGCGCAATTTCGACAGCCTAATTTGCCAGATAGCATTAGTCATTGTTTATTAGAAAATGAATTGAATGCAAAGTATTTAGGTTTAGAAGTCACCGAAAGTTTGCTCATGGAAGATATTGATAGCATTTTATTAACCTTACACAGTTTGAAAACAATGGGTATTCAATTGGCGATTGATGATTTTGGAACAGGTTATTCGAGTTTAAGTTATTTGAAACGGTTTCCTGTGGATAAAATAAAAATTGATCAATCTTTTGTGAGAGATATTTTAGTTGATCCTGATGATGCCGCGATTACAAGTACGATTATTACAATGGCGAAGAGTTTGAGTTTGAAAACGATTGCAGAAGGGGTAGAAACTCGAGATCAATATGAGTTTCTCAAAAACCGCGAATGTGATGAAATTCAGGGTTATTATTTTAGTCGCCCTTTACCCGCGCAAAACTTTGCAAAAATTCTAAAGAAAGTCGCCAATGCTTAATAAACTCCGCATTCACGATTTTATTTTAATTGAAACCTTAGAACTGCATTTGAAAAAGGGTTTGACCGTCATTACGGGAGAAACGGGGGCGGGGAAATCGATTTTGATTGATGCGGTGGGTTTGTTGCTCGGACAGCGCGCGGACAGTGGCGTGGTGCGGCAGGGCGCGAAACAAGCCGACATTAACGGGTGGTTTGGCGATAACCACATTCAACGGATTATTTCTAAAAATGGGCGTTCGCGGGCGTTTTTGAATGGAAAAAGTATTACAATTCAAGAGCTTGCGTTAATCGGAGAAACACTCGTCCACATTCACGGACAACACGCTCAACAAGACCTCGTGCGTCCCGATTATCAGCGGCAGGTTTTGGACGATCGCCTCAATCCCAATCCCGCCCTCGAAAACGTGCGGCAAGCGTGGACAACGTGGAAAGAATTGCACGACGAAATGCAGCGGCTCGGCGGACAAGGCAACGAACGCACGGCTCAAATTGAATGGTTGCGCTATCAAGTCACTGAATTACAAGACATTGGGCTTGAACAATTGGATTTAAGCGCGCTTGAAACCGAACACCGCCGTTTGTCGCACGCCGAGCAACTCCAACACAATGTCCAACAGGCATTATTGTATTTAGATCAAGATGATGCGGCGGTGATGAATTTGCATCGGGCGTTGCGGGAATTGCACGGTGTCCAAGCGCACGACGGGCGTTTGAATGACAGCGTGGCGTTGCTCGACAGCACCTTGATTCAAGCGCGCGAAGTTGCCGACGAATTGCGCCATTATTTAGATCACCTCGATCTCGATCCCGAACGGTTGCTGTTTTTGGACGAACAATTCAATACTTTACAACGACTTGCGCGCAAACATCAAGTGCCGCTCGCCGACTTACCCGCGTATGCGCAACAATTGCAGACTCGTTTGATTGCCCTCGAAAAAGACGAACAGCGCGCCCTCGACATTCAACCTGAATTGCAATTGGCGATTTCACATTATCGACAAGTCGCCGCCGATTTATCTCAACAACGTCAAACAGTTGCGCAAGAACTCAGCGAAGCCGTCACCATTCACGCCCAACAATTGGGAATGCCGCATTTGCGTTTGGTGATCGAGGTGTCGCCGCAATTGACTGCCCCGCCGTCTGCGTTAGGCACTGATAATGTTACGTTTTTAATCAGCACCAACATTGGACAGCCCCCCAAACCGTTGCAAAAAGTCGCGTCGGGGGGCGAATTATCCCGATTGAGTTTGGCGTTGCAGGTGGTGATTTCGCAAACCAATCAAATCAATACGTTAGTGTTTGATGAAGCCGATGTCGGCGTGGGCGGGGGAATTGCGGAGGTGATCGGGCGGTTGTTTGCGAAACTCGGTAATCATCGACAAGTCTTATGTATCACGCACTTACCGCAAATTGCCGCGTACGGACACCAACATTTGCACGTTAGCAAACACGCGAATCCTCCGCACACGCACGTTAAAATCAAGAAACTTGAGAAACCCGATCGCATTAGAGAAATCGCGCGTTTATTAGGCGGACTTTCTCTCACGGAACAAACCCTTGCTCACGCGAGAGAAATGCTTGAGGATTCAATAAAAAGCCTTAATTAGAAATCACCAATTTACCTAAAGAAACCACCGCAATTTCAGGTAAGTTGTTTAAATTGGCATTGGGCGCAACAAACTCCAACAAACCCGATTGATGCCGTTCTCCTCTCGGATCAACGATTTCATTTAAAGTACGACCTGTTCCCCGAAAATGCTCAAAAATGCTCAATTTTTTCTCTAGCAAATCCCGATAAACCCAATCCGTTCCACCAATGGTTCGTAACGTATTATATTCAACCGTTTTCAACCGTTGTTTGCCCGCTTCTGGAAATCCAAAAATCAACTGTTTTTCAGCTTCACTTCTAAAGAACAATTGCTCTGGCATAAATTCACCTTTTCTTTCGGGAAAAATCGGCGCGTTTTCTGCCAATTTTGAAAAGAGTGCAAACGTATTATCCCACGTCGGCGCGTAAATAAATTGCTGCCAATTCTCAGGCAATTTTCCATCAACCACCTTTGAAAGAGAAATCGGCGGCGCATATTTGAAAATCATCGCCACCATTTCTACATTTCTTTGCCAATGAATAATATCTTCTGCTTCATAACCAATATCCAAATAAATATCGAGCAATTGCTTTCCATAAATACCTTCTGGCGTGGTCATAAATACAAAAGGTTTTGTTCCCAAAATCGCATTAGGAAGCAACTTATTATCCGCAGATAAAACATATTGACGCGGCGCAATTCTTACAAAATAATCAGTGGGTTGTGGAATATCCTCATAAGGAATTTGCGGGGTATTTATGTTTTGTATATAAGCGGCAATTTCCTGTAATTTACCTGTTGGTTCAGGCGGGTATAAAATCGCCCGATCTTCCGCAAAAACCACCGTTTGTCCTATAAAACTAAAAACCAACACAAATATCCGACAAAATGATTTCAATGCCATGACATAACTCCTTCCAAATGAAAAAAATCTATTTTAACGTTTCTATCAAAAATTTGCACCTGTTTGTGATGTTTTATTTCCTGTTTTCCAATCCCATCAACATTAAAAAGAATGGTTATTTTAGAGGTAATACTTATTTCTCCAAATCGGTTATAATGTTCTTCTTTTTTTGGAAAGATAATTATTATGGCACAATACATTTTTACAATGAATCGCGTTGGAAAAGTTGTTCCACCGAAACGCGAAATATTGAAAGACATTTCTCTTTCTTTTTTTCCGGGTGCAAAAATCGGGGTTTTAGGTTTGAACGGCGCAGGAAAATCAACCTTACTTCGCATCATGGCAGGCGTGGATAAAGATTACATTGGTGAAGCACGCCCGCAACCCAATATTCAAATCGGTTATTTACCGCAAGAACCTGCGCTCGATTTAAATAAAGATGTGAGAGGAAATGTTGAGGAAGCTCTCGAGGAAATCAAGCAAGCACAAACCCGTTTAGATGCGGTTTATGCGGCGTATGCAGAACCCGATGCGGATTTTGAGAAACTCGCTAAAGAACAGGGTGAACTAGAAAACTTTTTACAAAGCCGAGACGGACATAATTTAGAGAGAACTCTAGAAATCGCTGCCGATGCGTTAAGATTACCACCTTGGGACGCAGAAGTCAGTAAATTATCAGGGGGAGAAAAACGCCGAGTTGCTCTGTGCAAATTGTTACTTTCAAAACCCGATATGTTATTACTCGATGAACCCACCAATCATTTGGACGCAGAATCCATTGCATGGTTAGAACGCTTTTTACAAGAATACTCCGGCACAGTGGTAGCAATTACGCACGATCGGTATTTCTTGGATAATGTCGCGGGGTGGATTTTAGAACTAGATCGGGGGCAAGGAATTCCTTGGGAAGGCAATTATTCTTCGTGGTTAGAACAAAAACAAAAACGCCTAGAACTTGAAGAAAAACAAGATGATGCCCGCGCAAGAGCCATGAAAGCTGAATTAGAATGGGTAAGAACACAACCGAAAGGTCGCCATGCAAAAAGTAAAGCACGGTTAGCCCGTTTTGATGAACTTTCTTCGCAAGAAACTCAGAAAAGAAATGAAACCCAAGAAATCTATATTCCACCCGGTCCACGTTTAGGAAATATGGTTATTGAAGCAGAGAATCTTTCAAAGAGTTTTGGAGAACGGTTGTTAATTGATAACTTAAGTTTTAATTTACCTCCCGGGGGAATTGTTGGGGTCATTGGTGCAAATGGTGCGGGTAAAACAACGTTGTTCAAATTACTCACCGAACAAGAGCAACCCGATCAGGGAAATATTCGTATTGGAACAACAGTGCAATTAGCTTATGTTGATCAATCGAGAGATTCCTTAAATGGAGATAAAACAGTTTGGGAGGAAATCTCTGATGGAAATGATTTGATTACGATTGGAAAATACCAAACACCCTCACGCGCTTATGCGGGAAGATTTAATTTCAAAGGCACAGATCAACAGAAACGGGTTAAGGATTTGTCGGGCGGTGAAAGAAACCGCTTGCATTTGGCGAAGTTGCTCAAATCTGGCGGTAATGTTTTGTTATTAGATGAACCGACGAATGATTTAGATGTAGAAACCCTGCGCGCATTAGAGGAAGCATTGCTAGCATTTCCGGGTTGTGCGGTGGTTATTTCTCACGATCGGTGGTTTCTAGATCGCATTGCAACGCATATGTTGGCATTTGAAGGAAATTCGCAAGTGGTTTGGTTTGAAGGCAATTACGCGGATTATGAGGTGGATCGGCATCGTCGGTTGGGCACAGACGCGGACGCGCCGCATCGAATCAAATACAAACGCTTGCACGATTAAATCTTTAGGAATTACGTTCTTTTGAGAAAAAAGAAAACCGGCTAAGTTTCAAAACCTAGCTGGTTTATTAACTTATTTCATGGAGACGGATTCAACTTTGAAGAAACTGATCAAATTTTGTAAAGAAGTTGCTTGAGAAGACATTTCTTCGCTTAATGAAGCAAGTTGTTCTGAAACCGCCGCATTTCGTTCGGTCATATGCCCCATTTCTGACATGGCAGTATTGATTTCAAGAATGTTTTGTTTTTGTTGTTGGCTGGCAGAAGCAATTTCCTCAATTAAACTAGCCGTTGAACGAATAGCAGGAAACATTTCAATAAATAACGATCCAGCCCGTTCAGCAACTTCAATACTATTTGCGGCAACACCTCTAATTTCTTGGGCAGCAATTCGACTACGTTCCGCGAGCTTTCTCACTTCCGAAGCAACGACGGCAAATCCTTTTCCTTGTTCGCCGGCGCGGGCGGCTTCAATAGCTGCATTTAATGCTAACAAATTTGTTTGATAAGAAATATCCTCGATAATGCTTAATTTGCTAGCAATATCGCGCATCGCTTTGATTGTATTTTCAACAGCTTGCCCACCCGTTGTCGACATACTGGCGGTTTGTTCAGCGATTTCATTGGTGTGTGCAGCGTTGGTTGCATTTTGAGCAATTCCTGAACTAATTTGCTCAATTGTACTTGCAACTTCCTCAAAACCCGCCGCTTGTTCACTATTGCTAGTTGATAATTGTTGAGAGGTTTGACTGATTTGTTGTGATGCATAAGATAATTGCGTAATAGCTGAAGAAACTTCTCGAACAACTAATGATAGTTTTTTGGTCATTTCATTCATGGCATTGAGCATTTGACCGGTTTCATCTTTGAAATAAATTGCTTCATAAGTGGCTAAATTTCCACTTGCTAATTGTTTAGAGAAAAAAGTAGCTTTATGAACCGGTTCAATAATACTGCGCGCAGTGAAGAATGCTAGGGTTAAACTGATAAAGAAACTTACAATAACTAATGCAAAGCTAGAATACAAAATATTGTCTTTTACAGTTTGCGCATTGGCATAGAAAAAAGCGGCTTTATTTCGAGCATATTCTTTCACGCCATTCAAAGCCCGCCCAAAGGCTTGAAATTGTTGATCGGTATCATTTTTTGCCTGTTCCAGTGCGACGAAGTGGCTATTATCAAAAATAGTTGCAATGATTTGATCGACCGCTGTTTTCCAATCTTGATATTGTTTTTGGGTGCGCTCTAAAATACTTTTGTCGCCTAAAAACCGTTCGTTGGCGAGAGCAAAATCCGCGTCCATTTCTTGGCGAAGTTGTTTGATTTGTTCCACAAGTGGGGTTTTAAGTTGCTCTGTTTTGCTATCCATTAAATCACGAACAACTAATCGGGTTCGAGAAATATTATTATCAATTCTCAACATGGCTTGACTTACCATAAAAGGGTGTTTGTATAATTTAGTGGTTGCATCGACGGCAGAAGCGTCTGTTTGAACCATGCTGACAAATTCAGAGGCTTTGTTTTGGGCGTATTGAATGATACCTTGCATTTCTTGAATAATGCTCGCGCGCCGTTGTTTCAATTCATCAATACTATTATGTAATTTTTTATCATAATTATCATCTTGTAATAATTCACTATATTTATCGAGACTGGCGCGCCATTGTTTGAATAAATTTAGGCTGTCTTCGACTTGTTTTCTATCACCTAAAAAGCGTTCTTGAACGATTGCAAAATCTTCTAAAATTTGTTGTTGATAACGGGCTGCTTGATTAAAGATAGTGGTTTGTTGTTCGGATTTGGGTAATGTCGCGGCTTGTTTAATAGTTTCTTCTAGTTTTAAGGTATTTGCATCGATGCGCAAAACGGCGGTGCTGACAGTGAAAGGGTGGCGATAAAGTTTCTCTGTCAAACCTGATAATTCAAACATTTGCCAAATTGCAATGATACCAACAAAAACTAATCCGCTAAATCCTAATAATAAGCGTTTGGCGATGCTTAATTTTCTTAACAGGTTAATTAACATAAACGAGCTCCTTGGCGGCGAAATGCGTGAAAATGATAGGTAGCTTACCCTGTAGGAATTTATTTTGCTATAAAATTTTGCTCAACAACGGGGTGTTTATCGTCGTTTGAAATAAAATAGCGTATCATATAAAGATTTTAGTCGACCTGACCATTTTAGTGCCACAGAAAGGAATCTTTATGCGAATCGTTCAAGAAGCTCTCACGTTTGATGATGTGTTGTTATTGCCTGCCTACTCTAAGGTATTGCCTAAACAGGTAAATTTATCCACGCAACTCACCCGCGACATTCGATTAAATATCCCCTTGATTTCTGCGGCAATGGATAGCGTCACCGAAGCCCGCCTCGCCATCGCCCTCGCCCAAGAAGGCGGCATCGGCATTATCCACAAAAACATGACGATAGAGGAACAAGCCCGCCAAGTCCGCGAAGTCAAAAAATTTGAAAGCGGTGTAATTAGCGATCCGATTACCGTTTCCTCTCAAACAACTATTCGAGAATTGCTTGCTTTGACGCGCCGTTATGGGATTTCTGGTGTGCCGGTTGTCGATGGTAAAAAATTGATTGGAATTGTAACGAATCGGGATTTGCGTTTTGAAACCCATCTCGATGAACAAATTACGTCGATCATGACTCCTCAAGATCGCTTGATCACCGTCAAAGAAGGCGCGAGTCGAGAAGAAATCCTCCATTTATTGCACAAACACCGCGTCGAGAAAATTTTAGTGGTCGATGACGAATTTCATTTGAAAGGTTTAATCACCGTCAAAGACATTCAGAAAGCCACCGACAAACCCCTTGCTTGCAAAGATTCTCAAGAAAGATTACGGGTCGGCGCGGCGGTCGGCACGGGCGAAGAAACCGACGCGAGAGTTGCCGCTTTAGTGGAGGCGGGCGTGGACGTGATTGTCGTCGATACCGCGCACGGACATTCGCATGGCGTGATCGAAACCGTTCGCCGCGTCAAACAAAAATACCCACAAGTTCAAGTGATTGGCGGAAATATCGCCACCGGTGCGGCAGCATTGGCGTTGGCGGAAGCGGGCGCAGATGCGGTCAAAGTTGGGATCGGACCCGGATCAATTTGCACCACTCGAATCGTCGCGGGGGTCGGCGTTCCGCAAATTTCCGCGATTTCAAATGTCGCAGAAGCCCTTAAAAATCAAGGTATTCCGTTAATTGCGGACGGCGGCATTCGTTATTCGGGCGATATTGCGAAGGCATTGGCGGCGGGCGCGTCATCGGTGATGATTGGCGGCTTGTTTGCGGGCACGGAAGAAGCCCCGGGCGATGTCGAACTCTATCAAGGACGCTCCTACAAAACCTATCGCGGCATGGGATCGCTCGGCGCGATGGCGCAAAAACAGGGTTCAAAAGATCGTTATTTCCAAGAAACCGATGACGTTGAGAAGTTAGTCCCCGAAGGCATCGAGGGTCGAGTTCCTTACAAAGGCAGTATGTTGGGGGTGATTCACCAATTGTTGGGCGGCGTGCGGTCGAGCATGGGTTACACGGGTTGCGCAACTTTAGATGAAATGCGCACCAAACCCGAATTTGTCCGCGTCACCAATGCGGGAATGCGCGAAAGCCACGTCCACGATGTGCAAATTACCAAAGAAGCCCCCAATTATCGCATGGATTAACGCATTGAAAATGCCCGCTTCAAAAGAAAAACTCCCCTCATTTGGCATTTTTGAAATACTTAAAGTTGATATAAATGTCTGATTTTCAAGAACATACACCAATGATGCAACAATATTGGCGCATCAAAGCAGATTACGCCGATGTGCTGTTGTTTTATCGAATGGGGGATTTTTATGAATTATTTTATGAAGATGCGGAAAAAGCCGCGAAATTGCTCGATATTACACTGACGGCGCGCGGAAAAAGTGCGGGCAACCCGATTCCGATGGCGGGCGTGCCTTACCATGCGGTTGATGGGTATTTGGCGAAATTGGTGCGGCTGGGCGTGCCGGTGGCGATTTGCGAGCAAGTCTCTGAACCTGATGGAAAAAATCCCGTCGAACGGCGAGTGGTTCGAATCGTGACGGCGGGCACATTAACCGACGAAGCCCTCCTCGACGACCGCCGCGACCATTTATTGGTGGCAGTTCATCGAGACGAAAAAACCGCATTAATCGGCATCGCCGCCCTCGATTTGAGCAGCGGACGCTTTACAATTCAAGAAGTTAGCCAACAAATCCTACTCGAGGCAGAACTCGCCCGTTTGAATCCCGCCGAATTATTGGTCAGCGAACAATCTTCTTTAATATTTTCAAATAGTTATAAACCTTTGCGGCGACCTAATTGGTATTTCGGCATCGATACTGCAAAACGCTTGTTAAATCAACAATTTGGGACGCAAGATTTGCGCGGATTTGGGGCGGAAGATTTTTCGGTGGCGATTGGCGCGGCGGGCTGTTTGCTGCAATACGCCCACGACACCCAAAAAGCCGCATTGCCGCATTTGCAAAGCCTGCGCGTTGAACGCCACGACGAATCCGTCATTTTAGATGCAGCAGCGCGTCGGAATTTGGAATTAGATAACCCCTTGATTGGAAACGAAAATAATAGTTTAGTCGGCTTAATGGATCGCTGTGCAACCCCAATGGGCAGTCGATTATTGCGCCGATGGTTGCAAAGACCTCTGCGCGATCAGGGTATTTTAGAAGCCCGTCTCGATGCCCTCGATGAATTATTAAAATGCCTTTACAATCAAAAGATTATCGGATTATTGCGCGGCATCGGCGACGTTGAACGGATTTTATCGAGAGTCGCCTTACGAAGCGCGCGCCCCCGAGATTTAGTGCAATTACGCACCGCCTTTGAACGATTACCCCTTTTACAAATCGAATTACAAACCTTTTCCTCTCCAAAATTAAAGGAACTTGCTCTCAATATTCAAACCTTTCCTCATTTGTTTCAATTGCTCAAAAGAGGGCTTTTAGAAAACCCCGCACAAATGCTTCGAGAAGGCGGTGTCATTGCGAATGGATTTGATCCCGAATTAGATGAGTATCGACAATTGACAGAAAATACCGATGATTTTTTGAGCAACTTAGAGCAACGTGAAAAAGAACGAACCGGTTTAACCAATTTGAAAGTGGGTTTCAATCGTGTGCATGGATATTATATTGAAATTAGCCGTGCGCACAGTGAGAAAATCCCCCTCGATTATCATCGCCGACAAACCCTTAAAACCGCTGAACGTTATATTACACCTGAACTAAAAGCCCTTGAAGATAAAGCATTAAGTGCTAAAGAACGGGCATTAAGTCGTGAGAAATATTTATATGAAAAAATCTTAGATGAACTTATCGATAATATTCCTGAATTACAACAAAGTGCAATAGCATTGGCAGAATTAGATGTGTTGCATAATTTAGCAGAAAGATCAGAAACCCTTCGATTTAATCGCCCAACCTTTCAAAATAACATTGGAATAGAAATCAAAACAGGTCGCCATCCCGTTGTAGAATCGGTGTTAGAAACGCCTTTTACACCAAATGATCTTTCTCTCCATTCTCAACGAAGAATTTTGTTAATTACGGGAGCAAATATGGCGGGAAAATCGGTATTTATGCGACAAACCGCGTTGATTGTTATTTTGGCGCATATTGGAAGTTTTGTGCCCGCCGAGAACGCTGTGATAGGAAAAGTGGATCGAATCTTTACTCGAATTGGAGCAAGTGATGATGTAGCAGGGGGAAGATCAACCTTTATGGTAGAAATGACCGAAACCGCTAATATTCTTCATAATGCAACAGAGGAAAGTTTGATTTTAATGGACGAAATTGGTCGAGGAACAAGTACTTTTGATGGGCTTTCTTTAGCGTGGGCGTGCGCAGAGCATCTTGCAAAGAAAGTGAAAGCACTTTGTTTGTTTGCAACCCATTATTTTGAATTAACCCAACTGCCTAATTTTCACAGTGGAATTGTTAATGTACATTTAGATGCGGTTGAACAAGCCGAGAAACTTATTTTTTTGCACCAAGTAAAAGAAGGTGCTGCCAATAAAAGTTATGGATTACAAGTGGCATTGCTAGCGGGTGTGCCTCGACAGGTTATTCAACAAGCCCGCCGCCATTTGAAACAGTTAGAAAAACAACAGAGCAACTTAATTCAACCTGATCAATCGGGTATTTTTGAACAACCTGAAGAAATTATTCCACAAAAAATGCAAATTCTTTTGAATGAACTGTCATTATTAAAACCCGATGAAATGAGTCCAAAACAAGCCCTCGCAGTGGTTTATAAATTAAAAGAACTTTCTAACATGATTGGTTGATAATGAGGATTTTGATTAGCTCGGCGACTGATAAGATGAGCAATTAGAAAACCACCCACAAAACCGCCTATCGTTGAAATCATAACTTCTTGATTATTCGCTAAAAAAAATGTCTGAGCAATTAGACCACAGCTAAACATTGAAACCAAAGGAAATAAATAAACCCATAAAGCTGCTTTAAGGAAATTGCGCTCAGATAATCCAATCATGATATAATCCCCCTGTTGAGCATTGAGAGTATTGCGTAATTTCAATCTATGATGTCCGCGCTGTGCAAAGAAATCTGCTAATAAATTCGTGCTACAATGCCCTTCAGCTTGGCAATTTCCACACATTTGACCGCGATGAATTTCTACCCAAACCCACTGAGAACCATCGCTTTCAATAAAGGTTTCTACGATTTGCGCTTTTTCTTTTAACATGGTTTCTAATCCTTGATTGTAAAATGGAGAAAAAAATGAGAATCTTTGTCGGTTTTTTGTTTCTGATTTTTGAGCAACTTGCTATTGCAGATCATGCGATTACTTGGGGAACAACGCCTAAATATCCACCGAATTTTTCTCACTTTGATTACGCGAATCCTCAAGCACCTATTGGAGGAACGTTGGTTTTAGCAACGATTGGAGGTAGTTTTGATTCTCTTAATCCTTTTCTTCTCAAAGGCATGGCAGCAGATGGGCTTGGATTGCTATTTGATACTTTAATGGCAAGTAGTATGGACGAGCATTTGACTTCTTATGGTTTATTGGCGGAAGATGCAACCCTTTCTGAGGATCAATTATCTATTACATTTCGTTTGAATGCTAAAGCGACTTTTTCTAATGGAAAACCTGTTTTGGCGGAAGATGTTAAGTTTTCATTTGAAACCCTGATGAGCGACATTTCTCATCCGCATTATCGCGTTTATTGGGCTGATATTAAAGATTGTCAAGTGATTGATGATAGAACGGTGCGTTTTAATTTCAAACGGGTTAATCGAGAATTACACGTTATTATTGGGCAATTACAAGTCTTTTCTAAAGATTGGCTTGAAGGAGAGGATTTTAGTAAAGCAATTTTGAAGAAACCAATAGGAAGTGGACGTTATTTAATTGAGCATTATGATTTAGGAAAAACGATTATCTACAAACGCAATCCTAATTATTGGGGAAAGGATTTAAATGTAAATAAAGGTATGTATAATTTTGAGCAAGTTAGATATAAATACTACAAAGATACAACGATTGCATTGGAGGCTTTGAAAGCTGGTGATTTTGATTTCATGGATATTAACAGTTCTAAACAATGGGCTGTGGAAATGAGCGGTGCAAAATTTGATAGTGGTGAATTACAAAAAGCGATGCTTAAACATCAAAACAACGCAGGAATGCAAGGATTTGTGTTTAATTTAAGAAACCCTCTTTTTCAAGATATTAATGTAAGAAAGGCAATTAATTTAGCTTATGATTTTGAATGGGCAAATGACAATCTTTTCTATCAACAATATAAACGTTGTAATAGTTATTTTAGTAATTCAGAACTTGCTGCGCCGCCTTTTCCAAGTCCTGAAGAACTACAACTCCTCGAGCCTTTTCGCAAGCAATTATCGGACGATACCTTTAATCAAAGCTGGAGTCCAGTGAATACAAATCCTCCTAATACTTTGAGAAAAAATCTTATAAAAGCAAAAGAACTTTTAGAAGCATCAGGCTGGAAAATTCCTGAAGGAGAACAAACCCTAAAAAATAAACAAGGCAAAGAACTACGTTTCACGATTTTATTAGTAGAAAAAGCCTTTGAAAGAATTATTGCACCGTTTGTAAAGAATTTAATGAAACTAGGTATTCAAGTTGAGTATAGAACGGTTGATCCCGCCTTATATAAACAACGGTTAGAAATGTTTAATTATGATATGATTGTTGGGAGTTTCTCGCAGTCACAAATGCCGGGTAATGAACAGATTGGTTATTGGCATTCTTCTTCTGCAAAACAAAAGGGTTCTCGCAATTATATAGGTTTGGAGAATCCTGTCATTGATTTCTTAGTTGATAAAATCATTCAAGCAAAGAATCATGCGGATATGAAAACTGCTATTCACGCATTAGATCGGATATTGCTACATGGTGAATATGTTGTTCCAAATTGGTTTATTGATGCTCATCGAGTTGTTTATAGAAACAAGTTTGAGCATCCAGAGAAACTTCCTCTATATTACCCTAATGGTGAAAGCGTTTTATTAGCAACGTGGTGGTTAAAACCGTCGAGCAAAAATTAGAGTATTTCTTTTATTCGTTGTTGAGCAATATTGAAATAATGTTGCTCCAATTCATATCCCACAAATTGCCGATTCAAAATAAGTGCCGCCACGCCCGTGCTTCCGCTTCCCATGAAAGGATCAAGAATGGTTTGTTCCTCAAAAGAAATCAACTTAATTAGGTGCTGCATGATTTCAAGGGGTTTCAAAGTTGGATGATGGTTGAAATCCTCTTTCTTTTGGCGCACTTTAGGCACTAAAAAGAACTTATCATACCCGTCATTTAATGCAGTTGTTCTCACGATATTTGCCGCCACTCTTCCTTTTGGGTGTGGATTATGTCCCACTTTTTCTTCACCTTTTTGATAGGAAATGCGAGTTTCTTCTAAATTTAGTGCACCCGTTCCATATTTAATGATATTTTGAGCAACGGTTAAACCTTTTTCTAAGGGTTTTTGAATTAAAATAATCGGTTCGTATGCGGGTTTAAGTCCTAATCCTGCGCCTTGATATTTCTTACCTATTTTTGAAACCGTTTGTAACTTAGGTTTGTTTTGCGTTGTGTAATAATTTTCTGCGCCGCCTTTCTTATAACCTTGCACATAGTTGTAATGCCCAATAATTTCACTTTCTATGCCGAGTTCTTTATCAATATCTAAAGCAACATTACGACTTTTTGGCATTCCATTCAAATACGCCCACATTAACACATCTTTAATTATAAAACCTGCGTCTTCTAAATTTACCATTAAACGGTGCATTAAACGAATTGATGAAAATACTGCACCAAAAGCTCCATATCTTAATGTTTTATAACAGTTTTTCCAAATTTGAGGATTTGGCAAATGCTTATCCCATTCGTACCCTTGAAATGAAATCCCATACGGTGGATCGGTCGCTAATCCATCAATACTATTTTCCTCTAATTCTTCTAATCCATAACAAGATTTATTAAATATCTTGAATTGATCTAATGCTTTCTGGTCGAACATGGTTTAGTAATTCTCCATTTAATATAACAATTGATTTCTTAATTGCCTGATTAAATCGCGGGTTGCGGCGGCTTTTTCAAACTCTAAATTACTCGCCAGTTTAAACATTTCTTTTTCTAATTTTTTAATCTTTTTAGCGAGTTCTTCAGGCGATAGAAACTCTATATTTTTAGGTAAAACTTTTTCGGGTTGAGAAACGGTTTCTAAATGGGTTTCTAAAATATCGGTAATGGCTTTTTGAATACCTCGAGGAATAATACCGTTTTGTTGATTAAAAGCGATTTGTTTTTCTCGACGACGATCGGTTTCTGCAATGGCTTTTTGCATAGAATTAGTGATTTTATCCGCATAAAGAATTGCTTTCCCATTTAGATTTCTCGCAGCGCGTCCAATGGTTTGAATTAATGACCGTTCAGAACGTAAGAAACCTTCCTTATCTGCATCTAAAATAGCAACTAAAGAAACTTCGGGCATATCCAATCCTTCACGCAATAAATTAATCCCCACCAAAACATCAAAAATACCTAAGCGCAAATCTCTAATAATTTCTACTCGCTCAACGGTATCAATATCCGAATGCAAATAACGCACTTTTATATTATGTTCACGCAAATAATTGCTTAAATCTTCCGCCATTCTTTTGGTTAGCGTGGTTACTAAAATACGTTCATTTTTAATCACGCGCAAATTGATTTCTGAGAGCAGATCATCAACCTGTGTTAAAACAGGACGAACTTCTATTTCTGGATCAATCAAACCTGTTGGACGAACAACTTGTTCAACGATTTGTTGTGCGTGTTCTGCTTCATAAACGCTGGGGGTTGCAGAAACAAAAATCATTTGTGGTGCAAGTCTTTCAAATTCTTCAAATTTTAAGGGTCTATTATCTAATGCAGAAGGCAAACGAAAACCGTATAAAGTTAAATTTTCTTTGCGAGAACGATCACCTTTGTACATTGCACCAATTTGAGGAATAGTAACGTGCGATTCATCGATAATTAGGAGTGCATTATGGGGTAAATAATCAAATAAAGTAGGCGGGGGTTCACCTGCATTTCTACCCGATAAATAACGCGAGTAATTTTCAATACCTGAACAGTAGCCCATTTGATTGATCATTTCAAGATCATAAAGCGTGCGTTCTTCTAAACGTTGGGCTTCGACTAATTTATTTGAACTGCGTAATTCTTCTAGACGGATTTTCAATTCATCTTTGATTTGATCAACGGCTTTTAATAAGACCTCTCTTGGGGTTGCATAATGGGTTTTAGGATAAATGGTGGTTCGAGGAATTTTATTTCCCAATTGCCCTGTTAAAGCATCAAACAAACGAATAGAATCTATTTCATCGTCAAATAGTTCAACGCGCACGGCTTCTTTTTCAGAATCGGCAGGAAAAATATCGATAATTTCACCGCGCACTCGATAAGTCCCGCGTTCTAAAATAATGTCATTTCTGGTATATTGCAATTCGGCTAAACGTCGTAAAACAACTCGCTGATCAATTTTTTCGCCGCGAACCAAATGTAAAATCATTTTCATGTACCATTCTGGATCGCCTAATCCATAGATTGCAGAAACGGTTGCAACAATGATTGCATCAGGGCGTTCTAGCATGGCTTTTGTGGCAGAGAGTCGCATTTGTTCAATGTGAGCATTAATGGAAGCATCTTTCTCAATATAAGTATCCGAAGAAGGCAAATAGGCTTCGGGTTGATAATAATCGTAATAAGAAACAAAATATTCCACTGCATTGTGAGGAAAAAAGTCTTTCATTTCGCCATATAATTGGGCAGCTAATGTTTTGTTTGGGGCTAAAATCAAAGTAGGGCGTTGCACTTTCTCAATCACATTTGCAATGGTAAATGTTTTGCCTGACCCCGTGACACCCAGCAATGTTTGGTGCGAAAAACCTTGTTTTAACCCATTGATTAATTGGGAAATTGCCAACGGTTGATCGCCCGCCGGCAAATACGGAGCTTGCAATGCGAAAGGAAAATGATTAGACGTAGCCATTTGTACCAAAATAATAGTAAAATAGCCCATTATAAACCACGGAGAAAGAAATCATGCCTTATTTTATTTATAAAATTTTTGCCGGTAAAAAGTTGGAAAAAGTGAGTAGTTTTCCTAAGTTTTTCGATGCAAAACAGCAAGCAAAAACCTTACGCGCTGCCCTTTCTAGTGATGAGCAATATCAAATCAAAATTATCTTTGCTCAACACGAAACTGAAGCGGAAATGTTGCTCAAAGAAGAACGCGAATATCAACCCGATGGCAATGATTAAAAATGATTAAAATAAAAATACACTCCCAATGGTTAGTGGCGGGAGGAATTATAACCGTTTTAACCTTATTAGTTGCTCTAACTGTTATGGCACTTTCTCGTTTAGATATTATTCACGAACAAATGCGCGAGGTTGTGAGAAGTACTTATGTTAAAAGCGAATTACTCAACGCATTGCACCGCATTTCTATGCAACGGTTGTTTAATTTGCAAGGTATGATTATTGTTAATGATCCCTTTGAACGTGAAAAACTCTATCAGGATTTTATTTATTTGGCGAGCCAGTTTCTAGTTGTTCGCCAAGCCTTATCTAAATTGAATTTAAGTGATAAAGAACGCAATTATTTAGAAGAAACTCGTAAAGCCAGTAATGAAAGCTCCAAATTACGTCAAGAAATTGCTCAACTTATTTTAGCCAATCAAATAGAAGATGCCCGTGCATTAATTCATGAAAGTGTAATTCCTTTTTATATGAAAACGTTTGGTGGATTAGAGGAACTGTTGCTATTTCAACAGGAAGCTAAAAAACTGTCTGAAGAACAAGCAACCGCCGCTTATCTTGATACCCAATTGTTATTAGCTTCTTCGGGAGCAATTGCTCTATTTATTGGGATTGTTGTGAGTATTATTGTGTTGAGAGAAAATCGCCGAACGCACACTGAGAAAAATCAAGCAGAAGCCTTAGCCGAATATCGTGAAGAAGTCCTTGATGAAATGAACGAACAATTGGCTTCACGAAATGAGGAACTTTCTATTCTAAATAGAAATCTTAAAAACACTATTCAGGATTTGAAATTGGCTAAACGTAATGCTGAAATTGCCACTAAAACAAAAAGCGAATTTTTAGCAAATATGAGTCATGAAATTCGAACCCCATTGAATGGCATTATAGGCATTACTTCCTTATTACAAGATACACCATTAAATCCAGTGCAACATGATTATGTTCAAACTGTTAAAAGTAGTGGTGATATGTTATTATTTTTGATTAACGACATCTTAGATTTTTCTAAAATAGAAGCAGGTAAGTTACAATTAGAAAATTATCCCTTTAGTGTTTATCAATGCGTTGAATCTGCACTAGATTTGATTGCCACACGCGCTGCCGAGAAAAACTTAGAATTACTGGTCGATTTTTCTCCCCATTTACCCGAGAAAGTCAGCGGCGATATTACAAGAACAAGACAAATCTTAGTTAATTTATTAAGTAATGCGGTGAAATTTACAGAGCGCGGAGAGGTTTATGTAACCGTTTCTTCAGAGGAAATTAATGAGCAACAGCTTGCTTTAATCATTTCTGTGAAAGATACCGGCATGGGTATTCCAAAAGACCGAATGCAATTATTATTTGGAGCTTTTAGTCAATTAGATTCCTCTACCACGCGCAAGTTTGGCGGAACGGGTTTAGGGTTGAGCATTAGTAAAGAATTAAGTCAATTGATGGGCGGAGATTTATGGGTAGAAAGTGAGGAAGGACAAGGTTCAACATTTTCCTATAAAATTATAGTAGAAAAAATTGTTTCAGATACGTCTATTTATTTACAGCAAAATCTTTTTGAAAACAAACGAATTTTAATTACCGACGACAACGAAAGAATGTGTAAAATTTTACAATCTCATTTTACCCGTTGGGGAATTGAATCTGTTATCAGTCATACCGCCACTAATGCTCGCGTTCTTTTAGAGAAACATCATTACCAATTTGATTTAATTGTCATTGATATGGAAATGGGAGGAATGAATGGTATTTTATTATGTGAGCAACTACACCATCTTGAAGAAACAAAACATATTCCAATTTTACTAATGGTTTCATTTGGTTCTATTGCATGGCAAGACGACGAAAATCGAGTATTATTTACTACCTATATTCATAAACCTGTTAAAATAAAAACACTCTACGAAAGTGTTTGTGAATGTTTTAATCATCGATTAGAAAAAGTTAGTCATTTTCCTTCACCTCAAACAGAAGTAGCTATTATGCAGACAATGAGCACAACTGACAAAGAACAGAAACCATTGCGTATCTTACTTGCAGAGGATAATCTTGTTAATCAAAAGGTTGCGTTGCTTTTATTACAAAAAATCGGTTATCGCGCTGATATTGCAAATAACGGTGTTGAAGCGGTTAATGCCTTTTCAAAACAGCCTTATGATGTTATTTTAATGGATATGCAAATGCCTGAAATGGACGGCATGGAAGCGACAAAGAAAATTCGTGATGAATTCCATTCACTTCCTCGACCTTATATCATTGCAATGACCGCCCATGCAATGAGTGGCTATCGAGAAACGTGCATAGAAGCAGGTATGGACGATTATGTAACTAAACCTGTTAATAAAGATGCGTTGGCAGAGGCATTACAAAACGCAGCAAAAGCGATTGAACAACGGGATTTGAACGTATGACACAACGCAAATATTTTGGGACAGATGGCATTAGAGGAAAAGTCGGTAATTATCCTATAACACCCGATTTCGTTTTGAAACTCGGCTGGGCGGCTGGAAAAGTGTTAGGAAATGAGGGTTTGAATCGCATTTTAATTGGTAAAGATACCCGCATTTCTGGCTATATGTTTGAATCCGCATTAGAAGCAGGTTTGTCGGCGGCAGGCATGAATATCCGTTTGTTAGGTCCAATGCCCACCCCCGCGATTGCATATTTGACAAGAACATTTCATGCGCGCGCAGGTATTGTCGTGAGCGCATCACATAATTTATTTGAAGATAATGGTATTAAATTCTTTTCTTCTGATGGGAAGAAATTGCCCGATTCCATAGAAGAAAACATTGAGAATATGTTAGAACAACCCATGACAACCGTTTCTTCTGCACAGTTAGGAAAAGCAGAACGAATTGATGATGCAGCGGGTAGATATATTGAGTTTTGTAAAAGCACTTTTCCTTTACAATTGCATTTGAACGGATTGAAAATAGTAGTAGATTGCGCGCATGGTGCAACTTATCATATCGCCCCTAATGTTTTGACTGAATTGGGTGCAAAAGTCGTGAGCATCGGTGTTAAACCCAATGGTTTGAATATTAATGAAAAATGTGGAGCAACTTATACCAAAACACTGCAAGCAACCGTGTTAGAACAAAACGCAGATATTGGGATTGCATTAGATGGCGATGGCGACCGATTAATGATGGTTGATCATCGAGGAAAATTATTAGATGGCGATGATATTTTGTATATTTTAGCTGCCGCGCGGAGAAATGAAAATTTAGGTACAATTGTCGGCACGCAAATGAGTAATTTTGCTTTAGAACAAGCGATTACCAAGATGGGTTTGAATTTTGTTCGAGCAGCAGTAGGTGATCGCTATGTAATGGAAGCATTGCAACAACATAACAGCGTGTTAGGGGGAGAAGCCTCTGGACATATCATTTGTTTAGATAAAACAACTACTGGAGATGGAATTATTACCGCATTGCAAGTATTAGCCGTGATGTTACAAACAGGACTATCATTAAGTGAGTTAGGCAATGATTTGAATAAATACCCACAAACCCTGAAAAATATTCGCTTAAATGCAGAGGAAAATCCCCGTGAAATTCTTAATTCAGAAATTGTTAAAACTGCGATAGCCTCAGCAGAGAAACAACTCGCTAATAAAGGGCGGGTTTTATTACGACCTTCTGGCACAGAACCGCTATTAAGAATTATGGTTGAAGCACAGGAAGAAAGCATCGTAGAAAATTTAATCAACGAATTAACCGACGCGGTGCACCGTTCAATTCAACATTAACCTTTAGGAGAAACTAAAAATGCGTTACTTGAATCTAATTATTTTAATCAATTTGTTTGTTTCTAGCTCTTACGCTGCCCCGCCGACAATTAAATGTTGGACAAATGAAAGTGGGGTTAAAGAATGTGGGAGTGCAATTCCGCCAGAATATGCGAGTCAGGGACATCAAGAACTCAATACAAAAGGTGAAATTGTTAAACAAGTCGGGCATGAAAAAAGTCCTGAAGAACGCCGCGCCTTAGTTGAAAAAGAACAACAGGCTTTGGAAGAACAAAAACACGCCAAAGAACAAGAAGCTCAAGACCGTAAATTATTGGATTTATATCCATCAGAATCTGACATCGAAGCCGCTAAAAATGGGAAGTTAGAATCCATTAAAGCATCAGTCGATGTTACCCAAAAACAACTGAATTTTTATATTTCAAGTTTGAAGGAAGCAGAGAAAACTTTTAGTCTTCCAGATTTAAAGGATCGTACAAAACTAGAAGCACATATTGCGGGATTAAAAGAACAGATCAGTAAGTTTGAAGAATCGATTAACAACAAGAAGAAAGAAAGTGAAGCTGCCATTAAAGAATATGATGATTATTTGCAACGTTATCGTGAAATTAAACGGCGAGTAATGTCAGAGAAAATGTCGCCGATTAATAAGTCTAATGCGATCAATAATCCCCCTAAATAACCTTTAAAACAAACTTATAACTATGTTAGATTCTCAACTCTTTCGCCAAGATTTAAATATGTTGGCAGAAAAACTCGCCGCGCGGGGATTTCAATTACCCATAGAACGTTTGAACAACTTAGAAACCGAACGCAAACGTTGCCAAACCCACACTCAGCAATTGCAAAGTGACAGAAACTCGCGTTCAAAAGCCATTGGAAAAGCCAAAGCACAAGGTCAAGATGTTTCTGAAATCATGGCAAATGTTGCAAATTTAGGTGAACAGTTAAAACAAAGTGAAGAACGTTTGGAGGAAATTCAACGTGAATTACAGAGCATTTTGCTCACTGTACCGAATTTGCCGCATGAAAGTGTCCCGATTGGAAAATCTGAAGAAGATAATCGTGAAGAACGCCGCTGGGGAATGCCTAAACAATTTGATTTCACGCCCAAAGATCATGTGGATTTGACCGCGCATAAGAATGATTTAGATTTTGAAACCGCTGCAAAGATTACTGGGGCGCGTTTTGTGGTCATGCGTGGACAAATGGCAAAATTGCACCGCGCGTTAATTCAATTCATGTTGGATTTACATAGCAAAGAACACGGTTACACAGAAATCTATGTGCCTTATTTGGTGAATACAGAGAGTTTGTTAGGAACGGGGCAATTACCTAAGTTTGAAGCGGATTTGTTTGCGATTTCTCAACAGGGTTTTTATTTAATTCCCACCGCAGAAGTTCCCGTTACCAATATCTTGCGTGATGAAATTGTAAATTTAGAGGAACTTCCTTTAAAATTTGTTTGTCACACGCCGTGTTTTAGAAGTGAAGCGGGGGCGTATGGAAAAGATACGCGCGGCATGATTCGTCAGCACCAATTTGAAAAGGTTGAATTAGTGCAATTTGTGCCGCCTGAGCAATCTTATCAAGCGTTAGAGGAACTCACGCATCATGCAGAAATCATTTTGCAGCGTTTGGAATTACCATATCGGGTGGTTTCATTGTGTTCTGGAGATTTAGGATTTTCTTCTGCGAAAACATACGATTTAGAGGTTTGGTTGCCCGGACAGCAGAAATATCGGGAGATTTCCTCGTGCAGTTGTTTTGAGGCATTTCAAGCGCGAAGAATGAAAGCCCGTTTTCGTCGAGCACAAGGTGAGAAACCTGAATTATTACATACCTTAAATGGTTCGGGTTTAGCGGTGGGAAGAACGTTGGTTGCGATTTTAGAAAACTATCAACAATCTGATGGAAGCATTGCCATTCCAAGTGTTTTGCAACCGTATTTGAATGGATTGCAATATTTGGAATAATTTTCTTACTTTTGACCACATTGAAGGGAGAATAGTTAATGCACGTTACATTGGTTCATATTCGAGTGAAACCCGCCTTTGTCGAGGATTTCATGGCGGCGACGCAAGCAAATGTGAAAGCCGCGCGCCAAGAAAAGGGTTGCGTGTATTTTGATTTATTGCAACAAATTGATAAACCTACGCAATTTATTTTGTACGAGGTTTTTGACGATGAGAAAGCAGCCAACGCGCACAAATCCACGCCTCATTATGTAACTTGGCGGCACAGCGTCGCCCCAATGATGGCATCGCCGCGCGAAGGTATGCGCTATCACAACATGAGCGAAACCCCATGAAAACTTTTCAAATTGCTCGTCTGCCGCGCATTATTTTTGGGGCGGGCACGTTTCAACAATTGTGTTCTGAAATTTTGAGCATCGGCGACCGAATGTTATTGGTGACGGGGGCGCGTTCGTTTCATGATAGCCCGCATTGGGCGGTGTTGCGCCAAGATTTGCACAAAAACGGGATTAATTGGGTCGAAGTGCGGGTTGAAGGTGAACCGTCGCCCGCGTTCATCGACGAAATGGTTAATCGCTATAAAAATGAGAGCATTGAAGTGGTGGTGGGGATTGGCGGGGGCAGCGCGCTCGATGCAGCGAAAGCTCTCGCGGGATTATTGCCCAACGGCAATTCGGTGATGGATCATTTAGAAGGCGTGGGCGACAAACCTTTTTCGGGGATCGCATTGCCGTTTATTGCCGTGCCGACGACCGCCGGAACAGGCAGCGAAGCCACTAAAAATGCGGTTTTAACGTTGTCGGGGCATTTCAAAAAGTCTTTTCGCCACGACAGTTTGGTCGCGCAATTAGCGATTGTCGATCCGGATTTATTGGCGACTTGTCCGCGTAACTTATTGATTGCAAACGGTATGGACGCTTTCACACAATTATTGGAATCGTTTGTGTCGAGCAATGCCAATCCGATGACGGACGCGCTGGTGTGGTCGGGATTGCAGGGTTTTCAAAGCGGTTTTTTCGGGGCATTGGAAGGCGATGCGGAATGTCGCTGCGGATTATCTTACGGCGCGCTGATGTCGGGGATTGGGTTAGCGCAAACGGGATTGGGCGCGGTTCACGGTTTGGCTGCGCCGATTGGGGCGTTTTTCAATTGTCCACACGGGGGCGCGTGCGGCACACTCATCGCCGAAACCACCGCCATCAACATCAATGCGTTGCGCGAACGTGATCCGCACAATCCCGCGCTCGATAAATACGCCGCCGTCGGACAATTGTTAGCCAAAGAAGACGAGCACCCGCTGGAAAGATTGATCGTGACCTTGCGCGAATGGACAGCCCACTTAAATATCCCCCCCTTGGGCGCGTATCACATCAAAATAACGGATTTAGATCGGATCATCGCAAATAGTCGCGGCAGCAGCATGAAAACCAACCCCATTTTCCTCAACGATCACGAACTCAAAACCATTTTACAACGCCGTTTGTAATTCCCCGTTGTCCCATTTTTTCATGTATAACCCCCCAAATCCTCTAATGCGATGATTTTCAAGCGCACTATTGGGCATTTCGAGGGGCGATGGATTTTTTAGCCAACTCTCGGGCGCATCGACCACTTATCCTGCAAAATCCCCCTTTTATCCGAATATGAAGTAACGGGGGATTTTTATCGCCTACACTGACGCTAAACCCTGCTAAAGGCATGATTTGGGAAGAGTATAGAATCATGCGAGGGTAAAAGGTCTTTACTTGTGAAGACACGCGCACTATACTAGATTTTGGTAAAAAAATGCGTTAATCTAAGCAAGATTTTGGATTTATGACAACTCATAAGGAGTAAATTTTCATGAAACGTTCTCAATTAGCCCTTGCCATCGCCGGACTGTTGGCAAGCTCCAGCTCTTTCGCTACTATCATCAGTGGTAAGGGCACGACTGATCCAGTGCCCGTCTATTTTGTTAAGGGGCTTCCTGCTAGCCAGTCTTCGATGGTGGTCATTCCTGAGGCTTACACGACCAGCGTCAGCGATTTGGCTGGTGCAAAAACAGCTAACGCCTTGTTGGCAGTGGAGTTTAACGTAGGGTTCGGGATTCCGAAAGGTACTTCGCAGTTTATCCGCGTTGATTTGGGCGGCGGGGCAAAATTCTCTCAAAACCTGACCTGTGAAGCTACGGGTAGCGTCGCCCTCGAGTGTAATACGCGGGAAGGGGGCGCGGGCAAAACCTACGCAACATTTACCCTCTCAAGCACGAATACCGCCATCACGCCAAGCGATACCGTGAGCTTTTATTTCAAGACGGTTGACGGGACAACCGGTGTTATCAAAGCACCTGATTCTAGCACCCCCATCAATTTGACCTATACCTTGCACAATAGCAACGCGAGTGCGGACGATGGTCCCAACGGTTCTGGGATGTTAGGTTCTTCCAAGAGAACGATCCCTTATATCGCCTTCAGATCGCCAGTCAATGTCTATTTCGCGGGCTACAACGGTTTGGATACCATTCCAGCTAATTCTCTTAACAGCAGCACGCCAAATCTTGCAGCCACAAGTGATTTGGTCGCCGATGTCGCGGTGGATTTCAAACAATTCCTGATCAACAACAACAATAATCCCACCACCAAATTAGGTAGCTTGAAACTTGAAGTGGCGGGTGATGCTAACAGCAGTACTTTCACGAATTTAGCGGATGGCAGCACGACCAATTTCATCGCCACGCCAATTTCAAGCACAGCCTCTAACTTATTTAGCACGGGTACAACTCTTGAATTAAGCGGTGATTTTAGTTTCTTGCAAGATGTCCTCGCCGATAAGGGCACTGATGGCTACAACAGCGCAGACTCAAAAGTTACGCTAGCCAATGCCGGAAGTTGCAGTTCAACCGTTACCGCCGGAACTAAAACAGTAAATGGCTCTAAAATCGTTTTTGATTTAGGTGCATCAGCGGCAAGCATCGTTGGAAAAAATCTTGACGTTTGTGTGACTGCTAACAATGTTTCACCCATTCCTGCGGTCGATCCGATTGGCATCACCTTTAATCCCAAGGCGGCGGGCGAGATAAAATTGGACGCGGTCAGCCAGCCAAAGTTTGCTCGAATCGTTCTCAACGGCTCCGTGTTAGATACGCCTTATTTTTCAAACAATGGTAACTACATCAATCGGATAGTACTCACAAATACGAGTTCTCGAGAGCTTGATTATAAGATTCTGAACGTGGTAACCGATAAAGTGGACGCGGCTGGAAATCCCGTCCCAGCACCTGCCCCACTGATGACGGGCGGAAAAATTCCCGCTAACGCTAACTTGTTCTTGTTAGTTGATAAATTGCTACCTCCCACAGGTCCGGCGCGGGTTGCCATTCGCTTCTCGATCACGGGATCAAATAAAGCCGTCCAAGGTGTTGCCCAAACCGTCAAAAAGGTCAATGTGATTAACGGTGGCGCGGGTGATTTGCAAACTGTTCCGCTCGTCCGTCAATGCGGCGGTGCTGGCTGTAAATAATCGGTAGTAATGTGTGGGCTATTTCCATCGGTCGTTAGCCCACCTCTTGAGTGTTTTTCGATAGATGATTATTTAAGGAGTTTTGTTTTATGAAACGTCAACAAAAAATTCTTCCTAGTTTGATTGCTGGGATACTGGGAACGGCTATCAATTATTCCGCCACCGCCACCACGCTTGATGTTGTGGACACGGCGAGTGCAACTGCTAAAACCTACGCGAGCGAACTGTCTACGCCCATTATCTCGATAAACGATGCCTTTGTGACCAAATTAGGGGCGGGCGTGCTCAGTGATTCAGATGCCGCCATCGCGCCGGGTGACACAAGTTATGTTCGCCTTGATTTCGACAACGCGACCGTCACCACAGATGCCAGCGTTGTATTAGGGGGTTACGGCGGCGCAGCTGGAGCGTCCCAAACCGGATTCATTTATGATGCTAGTGTCGGCACAGCCGGCAGCCTTATCAACTACGGCACTGACGGCATCGGCGCGACAAGTTCGGGATATGCCACCGCGGGTGGGAAACAAACAACTACTGGTTTTACGTTCTACAATGCTAGCGATACAACCTGCTTAGGGGCTGATAGCAAAGGCACGGGATTGGTTGGAACAGATGGGATCAAATTGGTAAGCCCCAGAATGGGCGAGATTAAAGAAGTTGTTTTCTCCCTAACAGAAGGGGGCACAGCCGCTACAACCACGCCGGGTACCGCAACCACCCGCGTATTGGCAGGGTGCCAGATTGGTTTCGTGATCAGTAAAGTCAAGGTAATTGATACGACGAAACCCGTTACGATGACCTATAGTTTGCACACTAATAACGTGAGTGCGAGTGCGCCGCTGACTGATCCGTTAAGCAAACCCATTGCGAAGAAAACGGGTATTCCTATCGCCAATTTTGGACCTGCGTTGAATTACAACTTAACAGCCCAAGATGCCGTGTCTGATGTTGCTGCGACACCTCCCTTCACCAAATTTAAAGCAGGGGCTAACGCAACTGAATACGCAGCCAATGTGGGCATGATCAAATTGGGCTTTAACACCGGTGTCGTCGGGGCAGGCGGAACAGCCGTTTCTGTATTGGCCGATTTAATGACCACATCGTCGAAACTTGATATCACGGGTGATTTTTCTAGTCTCGCTAGGAACGCGGGTAAGGTTTATTTATCCGGCAGCCCAACCTGCGGCACATCGAGCACCCTGTTGAGTAACGAGGTCTATAGCGTTCCTGCTTCCGCTTCTGTCGGTACGTCAATTGTGTCCTTGACCTTAACAAGTACAGGCGGTCTTGCTGCTAATGCTATGACGGGTTATCCTATGACGGGTTATCTCTGCTTGGAAGTTGCGAATGCGGGCTCGACGAGCGGAGAAATTGTTTCGACTGACTTGGGATACGCGGTTAAGTTCTCTCCCGCAAATGCTACCAATATCAAAACATTTAGCCCATATAACAACACGGCGGGTAAAATTGTCCGCAATGGTGCAGAGTTGGAAGCCCCTTATCTTTCCACTTCGGCTTCTTTCACCAATCGGATTCTCTTGACTAACTTTGGCACAGCTCCCGCGAAGTTTAGCGTTAAGTTCCAATCCGACGGTATCGCTGGAAGTAGTGCTGTAGCCCCTGTCCCACAACCGGTGTTGGTCGCGACGGGCAACTCAGCAGGCAAGGCAGGTCGTCCTGCTTACGGAAATGCTAAGGGCGGTGCGGAAGGTGAAGTTCCCGCCAACTCGATGTTGTTCATTAACGTCCCCGAGCAATTGGTTACTTTCTCATCAGGAAATCGTGGATCGGCTGTCTTTACTTTCCAAGCCGATAACAAGGATATCCAAGGCATCGTCCAAACCATTAACACAACTACGGGCGAAGTCACCTCTATTCCTATGTTGCGTAAAGGGGGCGGTAACGGTAACTAGTCCTAAGCGACTGTAACCGCGCTCAAATAAAGGGGGGAGAAATCCTCCCTTTTTCTATTTTAATTTTTGAGAAAAAACGATGGCAAAACAACACTGTATCCACCCATCTTGCATTATCGATATGCCAGAGAAAATGCAGCTTGGCGATCACGTTCACATCGGAAAAGACACCGAAATTCAGGCGGCAGGTGGTTTAAAAATCGGAAACAATGTCGTAATTTCCTACCATTGCGTATTGTGGACAATTGATCACAATTACGAAGGCGATTTATTACCCTACGATCATGCCCGTTTGCGCAAACCAATTGTGATTGAGGATAATGTGTGGATTGGGCGCAATTCACTCGTGCGCGGCGGCGTGACCATCGGCGAGGGCGCGGTGATCGCAATGGGCAGCGTGGTGGTCAAAGATGTGCCACCGTTGGCGTTAGTCGGCGGAAATCCCGCGCGGATTCTCAAATTTCGAGACGCTGAACGTTATCACCGTTTAAAATCTGAGAAAAAAAGCCTCTGGACAACCGACGGAAACTGCGGCGCGTGCGATGTCGAAAAATTTTATTTCACCAATCCACCCCTTTCAAATCCCTCTTGGTGGAAGAAAATCCGCACTTTTTTTAGAAAAACTGTTTAAACACCGCTCGTAAAGGCTTACCAATTGTTCTGTTGAATATCCGAAAATCCCGCCGTTTGAAATAGCTTATCTTCTAACAAAACGGTTTGATTAGCATGATTACAATTAGTTATGGTTTTCAAAGGCGTTAATTGCGTTGTTTCTAATCGATAAACCGTGCAATTTGAATTCGCTGAATAATAAGGCATCGCATAATCAACCGCCGCCATAGAATAATTAACACCATAATAGTATTCATTTGCCAATAAAGCCGTTTGATTTGCAATCCCAATGACGCGCATTTTTTCTTTCAACGACCAACGATTTTCTATTTGTAAATGGTTTTGTTTAACAACCACTTTCAATAAAGAAAACTCGGCAATTTGGGGAGCAAAACTTTCACTCGTGCTACGCATCAAAGTCGGGTAATAATAAATATCTCCTTTATTACAAATAAGGTACAGTGCATTATCCGCCAACAAATAATGATCAATCCGACAATCCAATGTTAAACTATCAACTAATTTCGCACGTTGTTCATCAAAATTCAATAAGTTCAAACGGGGATTATTTGAATATTGATTTTCTTGAGAAATGATTAAATTCTCTTTAACAACAATGGGTTGTCCCGCAGAATTAATGGATTTTTTAGCAACCATTTTTCCTTGTTCCAATTGCCAATAATTTAATGTCCAAAGAGAAGAAGTTTGCGACGATCTTATTTCATTATTAACACCAAGCAAAGGTTGAATATCTAAATACTGTTGCTCAGATAAATAAAACCGTTCATTATCCACAAAGTAATTTGAAAACCACCGATTGGTACTTGAATCTAATGTTTGCGCAGGAAAAAGCTGTTTTTTCTCCATATCAAAAACCTGAATGCTTAATGGATTTTGATTAAAAAAGATCGCTAATTTTCCATTTGTTTCAACAAAGCTATAATTGCGCGACAAAGACCATGTTTGTAAGGGTTTAGAAAGGTTGGTTTGTTCAAAGAGATATAATCTATAGAAACCACTTTTTCCTTGCGCCGCTGCCATTAAACCCGTTGGACTTTTTACTAACCATTGTAATTGACGAGCAAGTTCTAATTCGCCGAGTAATTTTGGAGCATTGTTATTGATGTCTGCTGTAAAGAAAACCTGATCACTTAAAATCCCCAGTTTCTCTTGATCTAGCAATAAACTGCGTTGCGGCAACAAAGGTAATTCCAACAACCCCGCATCTTCCAATTTATCGTGAGGAAACCGCAATATTTGCAAATAACTATTTTGATCGTTATACCAACTTTCCAAAGGAAATGCAGCAACGTGTTGCTCCCAATCTAGCAATAACGCTCTTTCATCAGAAGTTGCTTGTGAATAACTATAGGAAGTTTTACCAAATAATGGCGTTATTTTATTAATAAGTTTCAAATCCGTTGCACTATTCACATCAAATAAACTAGCAGAAACCCGCCGCGCCCAACTTTCTCCATTAGCTAATTGATCATCAAATCCAATTGCAAATAACCGATTTTGATTAAAAAACATTAGTTCTGACCAACCAGGAACAACTAACTCTCCTTTAATCGTTGGTTCTTTAGGATTGCTCAAATCAATTGCCCACAACGGGTCTTTACGTTGATATGTTACAACATACGCCATATCATTGACAAAACGGGTTGCAAAAAGGGCTTCATTCGGAGCAATTTTCTCAACTTTTCCAATCAATGGTAAATCGAGTTTGCTCAAATCATAAATCGCCAAAGTGCTCCCTTGTGCATTATTAAAACGCGGTCCAAAAACCAATCGCAATTGCGCATTCTGAACGTTCAAATGAAACTCGCTAGGAATTTGTCCAGAAACCTTAATTTGCCCAATTGAAGTGAGAGGTTTTGTTTGGCTTAAATCAAACACCGTTACAACACTGTTGTTCCAATCTTGAGAATCCTGATTTGCAATCACTAAATAATCGGGAAAAATCGCAATTTTTGGATCATAACCTTGTAATGTTGTACTATCAATGGTGCTCAAATGTCCAAATGAATCCACTAATGTTGCATTTAATTGTAATTGTGTGCCATTTTGATTATAACTTTGATTAACGCTAAAAATCACATCATTACGTCGCCGTGATTGCAAAAAACGCCCATCAATTATTTGTTCAGAAACAGGCATTAATTGATCTGTAGAAAACACTGTTAAACGGGTTTTTTCTTCTTCTTCCTGCATCAAAAGATAGAAATTATTAATCGCGTAAATTTCTTTCGGATTACCTTTCAACGTTGTTTCTGTTTTCAGTTTAGGAACATTCACGTTAGAAACATCGATAATTTGAAATTTATTGGCGGCACTATTTGCAAATAAAATATTATGATTTTCTCTCCGAAAAATATCGGGTTTCTCAGTGGTTGTTGTGGAAGAACTTGTATCTGTTTTGTTTTGGGTAGTGGTTTCTGTTGCACTCGGAGCAGCAGCAAAGACAGTCGTTCCCCCGTCCAACAGATTATTTTGTTGTTTGGTTAAGAAAAAAGTTTGATTGGGCAACCGTTCATACGCCGCTTGAGTACTTAAAGGTAAAATAGCCCCGTTTCTCCATTTTTCCATTTCTAAAACATTGGTATTATTTGGCACATCAACAAATGCTAAGAAACAACGATGTTCTGTTGGACAAACGGCTGGAATAGTTGCGGCAGGAAATGTATCAAATATTGGAATATCGACAGGCGTTTCAAATGCAGGTTCTAAGGTATTTTGCCAACCCTTTGTTACCGAAAAACTGAGCAATTTATCAGCATCTAAATCAAACCATGCCAAATAGACATTGGCTTGAGAAATTGCCTTTGTATTTTTTAACCAAATCATTTGAGTATTTTCGACAGGGTTTAGTGTTATATCCCACGCAAATACTTGATAATTCCACAAACTAATCCATAATAAAAAAAGCAAGCGTTTCATTGTTTATTCCTCTGCTGAGAAAGGTGGTAATTCTTCTTGTCTAAAAATACTTTTGCGAAGTGTTTTTAAAGCATCATCGCTTGGATTTTTAGCAATTTCCTCTGATAATTTCATAATAGCATCATACCAAACACCGCACTTTGCATAAGCAACATACATTTGAGAAAAGTTGCTTAAACATTGTTGCAAATTATCGCTTTTGTCGACGTATTTAATTAAACCACTCGTTAAAACATCTTCATTACGATTTTTAGGATTTTTAATTAAAGCAATGAACCATTCATAAGACTGGTTTTTCTTTAGTACAATTCCTTCATTTTGTAAAGAGAAACTGTGCACGCCAGCTCTATCAATATTGAAACGTTTTTCAAATAGGGGTTGTTCTTTATCTGGACTAAACATACTGATTTCAATTTGATATTTGACGGGTTTCTCAATTGCCCAAAACAATGTTGGGGAAGGTTGCAATGTGTAACCTATTGTAAGTGGAGCAATAACAGTGATTGTTGGGATTGCATCGCCGATGCCGCGCGCGCCGCCGCCCACTCGTCGAGTAACGGGTGCGCCCACTTCGGGCGGGTTGTAATCGGGTTCTGCAAACAATGGCGGGCTCAAAAAAACAACCATTGCAACAACGATAAAATATTTCATGATTTATTTCTCCAAAACGGTTTATTCTTTACCTTAATAGTGTAGCAAAAATAAAAGAAATCGGTAAAATATCCGACTTCATGCGTTATTTTGGCGACAAACGATGTTTCATTGTGCACTTTATCAACCAGAAATCCCCCCAAATACGGGAAATATCATACGCTTATGTGCAAATGCGGGCGTGCAACTACATTTAATTCACCCATTAGGGTTTTGTTTAGATGATAAAAGGTTGCGCCGCGCGGGTTTAGATTATCACGAATTTGCTCACATTCAAGAGCATCTTTCTTTAGATGATTTCCTCGATAAATTACAACCCAAACGTGTATTTGCGTGCTCAACAAAAGGGACGGTTTTCTATCATCAAATTGCTTATCAACAAGATGATGTTTTTTTATTTGGTCCAGAAACACGTGGTTTGCCAAAAACATTTTTAGATT
Organism: Pseudomonadota bacterium; assembly: GCA_041161065.1. GTDB lineage: Bacteria > Pseudomonadota > Gammaproteobacteria > Beggiatoales > Beggiatoaceae > DYRG01. The sequence continues at coordinate 277,664 of JBEAVE010000010.1, forward strand.
CTTTACCGCCAGAAACCGTCATTAAAATCCCCATGCAGAAAGAAAGTCGTAGCCTAAATTTAGCTAATTCTGCCTCGATTATTCTTTATGAAGCATGGCGACAATTCGATTTCAAATAAAACAAGGTTTATTATGTTTATTACATTGGAAGGTATCGAGGGTGCAGGTAAAAGTACTGCTGCCCAGTTTATAATCACTTTTTTAGAGAAAAATAGCATCAGTTGTTTATTAACTCGAGAACCAGGTGGAACAGAGATTGGAGAAACCCTCAGAGAACAACTTTTACATTACAAAATGCACAGCGATACGGAATTGTTACTTATGTTTGCGGCGCGCGCCGAACATTGGCATCATAAAATCAAACCTGCATTAGAAAATAAACAGTGGGTAATTTGTGATCGTTATATTGATTCGAGTTATGCGTATCAAGGGGCGGGGCGCGGCATTGCTTTAGAGAAAATTACACAATTAGAAACCACTTTTTTTAAAGAAGCGCAACCCAATTTAACCTTTTTATTTGATTTGTCTCCAGAAATCGGTTTGCAACGTGCCCAGAAACGTGGACAATTAAACCGTTTTGAGAAAGAAACCTTAGCATTTCATCAGCGAATTCGCAACGGTTATTTACAGCGCGCAAATGAAAATCCACTACGCTTTCAAATCATCGATGCAAATGAATCATTTGAACAAATCCAACAAACGCTGAAAAAACGGCTTTCTTTGCATTTGTAAAAGAGTTTGGTGAGTTTTACCAAATCGTAACAACGGTTTTTTTTGTAATGTTTCACCAGAAATCGAATAAAACCCTTCCGCTGCTTTTACATTTGCAGGCAATGTATAAGTTCTATAAATGTTCAATGACTCAATAATGTTAATATAATCATTAAGTTGATTTTGACTTTCAAAGCATTCCATTGCGCGCCGTTTTTGAGATTTCAAATGCGTTATATCCAATAAAAAGTTAGGATACAAAGGCACGCCAATTTCATACATCATTAACGTTGTTTGCGTTGTAATAACCGCTTCAATAGCAATCTTTGCAAGCGCAATATGATCGGGGTGAATTTCAAAAACGGAGGGTGCATAAATCAATGTTGCTTGGCTTTTTCTAATCGCTTGAACAGCTAATTTTACAGTTGATTTGTTATAAAGTAATTCTCGATCTGAGAAACCCCAATATTGCAAATCTTGATACCCTAAAAAGGTTGCTGCACATTGGCTTTCTTGATAACGTTTTGCAATGTATTGTTGTTTGGCGTTGTCATCAAGATGTGAAATCGCAGCATGACCGTCCGTTGCAATAACAACAGAAACCCCATCACCTTGAGCAAGATGTTGAATAATTGCTCCCGCACAACCAAATATTTCATCATCAGGGTGAGGCGCAAAAATCAAAACAGTTGCTTTAGGGGGATAGGTTTCTGCGTGGTAAGGAATGTAATCTTGTTCCATGGTTGTTTTATCGAGATTTATCTAAGGATTCAAACCAGTGATGCAAAAAGAATTTCTTTTCAGTTGTTAGTAAATATTCTTCCTGCCCTAAAATAGGTCGTAATGTTGTCGACATTTGCAATAATGTAATAATAAAAATCACGAGCCAAAATTTAACAAGAGAAACATCTTTGCTCCCCATTTGCACTAAACCTTTTGCAAGATAATCTAAACTAAAATACAAACTACCTAACCAAAGAATTAAATGAATCAATCCCATAAAAGGGAGCGTTTGAATAGAAAAGGTAAAAATAAAAGCAACGGGTGCAAATCCTAAAAGCAAAATAGCGGTTAATGCAATGCTGCTAATTAAAAGAATCCCGATTTGTGCGGGGCGTAAATCTGCACCACTTAAAGCCACTAAAATATATAAACTCGGATAACACAGCAACGCAGTTAAAACTGTCCCCACAATGATTTTAATGGGTGAGGCAACCCATTGAATATTACCAGAAAAACTCCCTATAATTAGCCCATAAACCAATAATCCCATTAAAGAAATAAAAGCTAATTTCAGGCTATTGTTGAAAGAAAATTCATCAGTTTGAATGTGATGAAAAAAAGAACGCGGTCTTTTGAGCAACGCATCGACCAATTGCATTACAGTCGCGTATTGAGACAGTTTGTGGATTAGCGTTTCTTCGGGATTTGTTTCAACAGTTTCATTGTGCATATTAAGCTCCCATGTAATTGATTACAATGTAGAAAATGGCTTCATAAAAACTACCATCAAAAGGATTGTCGCGTAAAAACTTAACAACCAAATGAGGAGAACCAAAAAAAGGGCGTAAATTCCAAGAAAGTTGTGCGCCTAGAAACAAATTAACTATTAACCAAGCAATCAAAATTTGTTTAGCTTTCAATGCGTCCTGACAAATATAAACCAATAAACGATACAACTGACTATTTGCAATCAAACCCGCAAAGATAATTAAAACAACATTTGTGAGCAAATACAAATCATAACCTAAGGTTTGAGAAAGGCTACCCATTGCAGGTAAATGCCAAACTAGAAACCAACTTAATGGTGCAAATGCTCCCAAAATAATTGCTAATAACGCATAACTCATTAAAATCGCCAATAAACTCTGGCGAAAAGAAATTGATGCACCTAATAATTGCGCTAACATACCGTTTATTAAGGCATTTCCTAATGCTGTCAAACCTAATAAGAGAGGAAATTTTATTGCAACATAAAATGCTTGTAGTGGATCGCGCCAAACCCCAAGAGAAGCTCCATACATTGCGCCACCCATTATCAATAATCCTAGACTTATCAATAGGTAACGTTTTTCATCGTGCAGCCAAGCGGCAAGAACTTCTACCCGTGCTTGACATAATTGGCGAATGGCAATTTCCCAGTGCATTTTGCTAAACCACGCCGCTCATTATTTGAAATAAGTTTAGTGTATCAAATAGCGATTAGTTTTTTCAAAAAATTTTACAACTTCCCCTGTTTTGATTATCATAATAAAATAAATAACCGAAAGGAAAATTTGGTAATGTGGCGCATTATCAAGAGCACATTAGAAACCCTTTTTACAAATAGGAAGCCCCCCCCAGTTCAAATAGGCAATTGGGTATTTGATGAGACCGTTGCATCGCGTTTTACCCGTGAAGCAGAACAACATATTCCTAATTATTGGGAAGTCATTCAATTAACGGTTTCTCTTATTGAAAAAAGTTTTCAAAAACAAGCAACTATTTTGGAGATAGGGTGTGCAACGGGAAATACATTAGCTTATTTAGTTTCTCGGCATTTTGATAATCTTTTTGGCTGTGATTCTTCGGCGGCGATGCTTACAAAAGCGCGCGATTTTCTTCAAAATAATCAGGTTATTTTAATTGAAAGTGACTGTTATCCGTCAAATGTTCCTTTATTTGAAGTAGTGATTTGTAATTGGACAATGCACTTCATAAAACAACGAGAGGAATATTTGAAAGCTATTTTTAATGGATTGGTTTCTGGCGGCTTATTTATTATGACGGAGAAAACAGTGCAAAGTAATGGTGTTAAAATGCTTTATTATGATTTCAAATTGAAACAAGGTCTAACGCTTGATCAAATTGAGCAAAAAGAACAACATTTGCTCGGCGTTTTGATTCCCCAAACGGTAGAACAAAATATTTCTATGCTTAGAAAGACGGGTTTTATTAATGTTGAAATCCTCAATGCAGCGTTTGGATTTGTTACTTTCTTAGCGTGGAAACCTTAGTATTCAAACCTGAACTAACGAAATAGGATTAATAATGTCAAAAATAATATCTTTTAATATCAATGGATTGCGAGCGAGATTGCCGCAATTGCAAGCACTTATCGACAAACATCAACCCGATATAATTGGATTGCAAGAAATCAAAGTTGCTGATGACGCTTTTCCTGTTAATCAAATTCAATCAATGGGTTATCACGCTTATTTCTACGGACAAAAAGGACATTATGGTGTAGCTTTGTTGTGCAAACAAATTCCTGTGCGAATTGAAAAGGGATTGCCCGATGAAGAAACCGATGCGCAAAAACGTTTCATTGCGGGCACTTTTCTTTTAGAAAATGGAGAGGAAATGACTGTTGTAAATTGTTATTTTCCTCAGGGAGAAAATCGTAATCACGCCACTAAATTTCCTCTCAAAGAAAAGTTTTATGCGGATTTAACAACGTATTTCAATCAGCGTTTTAAATCAAATCAAAAAGTGGTTTTAATGGGCGATATGAATGTGGGAAGAAAAGATCAAGATATTGGGATTGGTGAACATAATGCAAAGCGTTGGTTACAAACTGGAAAATGTTGTTTTTTACCCGAAGAACGCCAATGGTTAGAAACTTTAATGGATTGGGGATTTTACGACAGTTTTAGATTACAATATCCTGATTTAACGGATAAATTTAGCTGGTTTGATTATCGGAGTCGCGGATTTGAAGATAATCCCAAACGCGGCTTAAGAATTGATTTAATTTTAATTAGTGAAGGATTAAAGGAACTTTGCAAAGAAAATGGGATCGATTATGAATTGCGGGGATTAGAGAAACCGTCCGATCATGCGCCGATTTGGGCGACGTTTGATTTAGCCGTCAGCGAAAAATGACAGCCCCTACAAAATGTAGAGGCATTTATTAGGTTATTTTAAACGCTGGGTCCGGCGGCGCGAACTTCTGGGGTCGTTTGATCGGCGAATTTCTTGAAGTTTTCCGCGAACATACCCGCTAATTTTTGGGCTTGCGCATCATAATCGGCGGGGTTCGCCCACGTGTTGCGGGGATTTAAAACTTCATTCGGAACGCCCGGGCATTCAGTCGGGATTTCTAAACCAAAGAACGGTTCTTTAACGGTTTGAATATTATCCAATTTTCCGTCCAACGCCGCATTCACCAACGCCCGCGTGTGCGCAATCGCCATGCGATGTCCAACGCCATACGGACCGCCCGTCCAACCCGTATTCACTAACCACACATGAGAACCATGTTTGCTCAATTTTTCACCCAACAATTCCGCGTAACGCATTGGATGTAAAGGCATAAAGGGTGCACCATAACACGCACTAAAATTAGGAGAAGGTTCGGTTACCCCCCGTTCTGTGCCCGCGACTTTCGCCGTATAACCTGACAAGAAATGATACATTGCCTGTTCTTTAGTTAATTTTGCAATCGGCGGCAACACACCAAATGCGTCCGCAGAAAGGAAAATAACCGTTTCAGGGTGTCCGCCCAAACCGGTTTCACTGGCATTAGGAATTGCACTAATCGGATAAGAACCGCGCGTATTTTCGGTGAAAGAAGCGTCATCTAAATCGACTAATCGTGTATCGGCATCGATTCTTACATTTTCTAATACCGTTCCAAAACGTTTGGTGGTGGCATAAATTTCGGGTTCAGCTTCGGGTGATAAACGAATCAATTTTGCATAACAACCGCCTTCAAAATTGAATACCCCATTTTCTCCCCAACCGTGCTCGTCATCACCAATCAAAGTCCGCGATGCATCAGCCGATAAGGTGGTTTTACCCGTCCCGCTCAAACCAAAAAATAAGGCGGTTTTTCCTCCCGCACTAATGTTGGCTGAACAGTGCATCGGTAAAACCCCTTTGAAAGGCAACCGATAATTCAAAACACTAAAGATAGATTTCTTCGTTTCTCCCGCGTAACTTGTGCCGCCGACTAACACTAATTTCTTTGCAAAATTCACAATAATAAAGGTTTCTGAGTTCGTACCGTCCTCTGCGGGATCAGCGTGAAAACGGGGTGCATTAATAACTGTAAATTGAGGAACATGGTTTCTTTGTTCTTCAGGCGTTGCTTCAACAAACATATTTCTCGCAAACAAACTGTGCCACGCATATTCAGTAATAATTCTCACGGGCATTCTAAACGTTTTATCTGTTCCCGCCCAACAATCCTGTACAAATACGTCTTTGCTCTCCAAATGCATCATCATTTTCTTATGCAATTGATCAAATTTTTCAGGAGAAAAGGGACGATTAATCTTACCCCACCAAATATGCTCTTTAGTTGTCTCTTCTTCCACTACAAATTTATCGTTGGCAGAACGCCCCGTGTGATGCCCCGTTCTTACCACAATCGGACCCATATCAGAAAGCACACCTTCGCGCCGAGTTAAAATCTTTTCATATAAAGTTGGGGCAGGTAAATTCCAATAAATTTCATTCAAATTGCTTAGACCATGATTATCTAAACCATAATGACTATGCTCACGCATATTGCTCGACTCCTTTGTTAAAGTTAATTAGAAAAAAATAAATAAAATAATTAAAATCACCTTTGCCAATAACTTTTTATTTTATCGGCAATTTTAGCCTGTTGCTCTACCGAGAAACGCATTAATATTCTGCGATGGATTGGTTCTCTTTCCTTAGTCGTATCTTTCATTGAGCATTTATTTCTTAGCAAAACGGACTAAACGGCGACGTTTTTTGATTTGATGAGGGGTTAAAGTATTTTTACGATCTTTGAAAGGATTCTCGGATTGTTTGAAATTGATTTTAATCGGCGTTCCTTCCAATTTCAAAATATTTCTCAGTGTATTATTCAAATAACGTTGATAAGAATCAGGTATTTCATCAGTTTGATTACCGTGAATAATAAACAACGGAGGGTTTTGTCCACCTTGGTGCATATAACGCAATTTGATACGGCGACCTTTAATCAAAGGAGGGGGGTGAGAAGTGACCATTTCCTCTAAGAAACGATTAAGCTGTGGGGTGCTTACTTTACAAAATGCAGAACTATACGCGCGTTGAATGAATTGAAATAAAATTCCTACCCCGCTTCCATGTAACGCAGAAATAAATTGAGGTTTCGCAAAATCGATGAAATGAAACTTGCGTTCTAAGGTTGTTTTAACGTGGTTTCTTTGATCTTCATTTAAGCCGTCCCATTTGTTAATCGCTAAAACCAAAGCACGACCGCTGTCGACCACCAAGCCCAATAAAGACGCATCTTGATCAGTGATTCCTTCGCGCGCGTCAAACATCATGACGACGACGTTGGCTAACTCAAGAGCTTGTAACGATTTGATTACACTGAATTTTTCGATGCCTTCATCGACTTTAGAACGCCGTCGAATGCCTGCGGTGTCGATGAGCAAATAATTTTGTCCGTCGCGTTCGAAGGGAATGGAAATGCTATCGCGGGTTGTGCCGGGCGCGTCAAAAGTCAATAAACGATCTTCGCCTAACATTTTGTTTATTAAGGTAGATTTCCCCACATTTGGGCGACCAACAACCGCCACGCGAATCTGTTCTGGCTCATCGGGCAATTCGACATCGAGCGGAAATGGCGCGAGAACGTCCATGATCAAATCGCTGACCCCTTGCCCGTGAGAAGCGGAAATCGCGGCATAGTTTTGGAAACCCAAACGGTGAAAATCCAAACTAATCATTGTTGGATCAAAGCCTTCCGCTTTATTGATGACTAAATAGAGGGGCTTATTGTAGGCGCGCAATTGGCGGGCGATGGTTTCGTCGAGAGCGGTTAAACCCGCGCGTCCATCAACCAATAACAACACCACATCGGCTTCATCGACTGCTCGCAACGCTTGCTGACTAATTCTAACATCAAGAAAATCCTCAGAATTATTCAACCCACCCGTATCGACAACCATATAACGTCGTCCGCCAACTTTGCCAATTCCATATTTGCGATCGCGGGTAAGTCCTGCTTGATCGGCAACAATCGCATCACGAGTGCGCGTTAACGCATTGAAAAGCGTAGACTTTCCAACATTGGGTCGTCCAACAATGGCAATAACTGGAAGCATAATTTAGAGTAATATGTGAATAAAATTAATTGCACAGTCTAACACAAAATATGGAACAACACTCAAACACTTTTACTAAATCTATTCAAACAACGATCTCTAATATTTCAATAACTTAGATTCATATTTCTCTCGCCATTGTACAATTACGCGGCATTATTACAAGGTTAATCTCCCCTTAATTTGTTACTCAGCTCGGGGTAATGTGAATCTTTTGCTGCATATAATTAATGAGTGCGATTATTTTTGATCTTTTTTGAAAAAAGCATTGACAGCGGCTTCTGAGTGTATATAATGGCGGACTTTCGCGGTAATTGATGACAGATTGATGACGGCGAGAGTTGATGAGGTTCTTGGTGGTGTATCTATTATATAGGTGCGATTGAGTAGGGAAGTCGTTTTGAAGGTAAAACGAGGCACTGAAAAAAAAGATTAAGAAAGTAGTTGACAGGGTGAAGGGAAGTGGATAGAATGGCGGACATTTCACCGGTGATGTGAAGCGAAGTGAGAAACGGAGTTAAGCATCATTAAGTGATTAGAAATAAATGCTCTTTAACAAGATAACTTCTTTATATGATAGGTAAATTTGTGTGGGCATTTGCTTGATGGGTTAAGTAAGGAATATTAACTTATTGTTAGCAAATGAAACCAAATATTCTATTTGAGTGGATTAAAGCTAGTGATGGGTCATGTCAGAAAAGAACTGAAGAGTTTGATCATGGCTCAGATTGAACGCTGGCGGCACGCCTAATACATGCAAGTCGAGCGGGGTAGCAATACCTAGCGGCGGACGGGTGAGTAATACATAGGAATCTGCCTTGTAGTGGGGGACAACAGTTCGAAAGGACTGCTAATACCGCATATTCTCTGAGGAGGAAAGGGGGCTTCGGCTCTTGCTGCAAGATGAGCCTATGTCAGATTAGCTAGTTGGTGAGGTAAAGGCTCACCAAGGCGACGATCTGTAACTGGTCTGAGAGGACGACCAGTCACACTGGGACTGAGACACGGCCCAGACTCCTACGGGAGGCAGCAGTAGGGAATATTGGACAATGGGGGAAACCCTGATCCAGCGATGCCGCGTGTGTGAAGAAGGCCTGCGGGTTGTAAAGCACTTTTAATTGGGAAGAAAAGCAATTGGTTAATACCCAGTTGTATTGACGTTACCGATAGAAAAAGCACCGGCTAACTCTGTGCCAGCAGCCGCGGTAATACAGAGGGTGCAAGCGTTAATCGGAATTACTGGGCGTAAAGCGTGCGTAGGCGGTTGGCTAAGTCTGATGTGAAATCCCCGAGCTTAACTTGGGAACTGCATTAGATACTGGTTGGCTAGAGTAAGGTAGAGGAAAGCGGAATTCCAGGTGTAGCGGTGAAATGCGTAGATATCTGGAGGAACACCGGTGGCGAAGGCGGCTTTCTGGACTTATACTGACGCTGAGGCACGAAAGCGTGGGGAGCAAACAGGATTAGATACCCTGGTAGTCCACGCCCTAAACGATGGGAACTGGTTGTTGGGAGAGACTAATCTCTTAGTAACGAAGCTAACGCGCTAAGTTCCCCGCCTGGGAAGTACGGTCGCAAGACTAAAACTCAAATGAATTGACGGGGGCCCGCACAAGCGGTGGAGTATGTGGTTTAATTCGATGCAACGCGAAGAACCTTACCTGGTCTTGACATGTCAAGAATCCTGCAGAGATGTGGGAGTGCCTTCGGGAACTTGAACACAGGTGCTGCATGGCTGTCGTCAGCTCGTGTCGTGAGATGTTGGGTTAAGTCCCGCAACGAGCGCAACCCTTATCTTTAGTTGCCAGCATTGAGTTGGGCACTCTAGAGAGACTGCCGGTGATAAACCGGAGGAAGGCGGGGATGACGTCAAGTCATCATGGCCCTTATGACCAGGGCTACACACGTACTACAATGGTCGGTACAAAGGGTCGCTAAGCCGCGAGGTGGTGCTAATCTCATAAAACCGGTCGTAGTCCGGATCGGAGTCTGCAACTCGACTCCGTGAAGTCGGAATCGCTAGTAATCGCAGATCAGCATGCTGCGGTGAATACGTTCCCGGGCCTTGTACACACCGCCCGTCACACCATGGGAGTGAATGGTACCAGAAGTAGGTAGCTTAACCGCAAGGAGGGCGCTTACCACGGTATAGTTCATGACTGGGGTGAAGTCGTAACAAGGTAGCCGTAGGGGAACCTGCGGCTGGATCACCTCCTTTAACGAAATAAACTCGTCAAGTAAGTGTCCACACAAATTTCCTATCGTAAAGAACACAAACAGGTGTTACAGAGTTGTAACGACTGACAAAGGTTACGGGTCTGTAGCTCAGGTGGTTAGAGCGCACCCCTGATAAGGGTGAGGTCGATGGTTCGAGTCCATCCAGACCCACCAAGTAATATAGTCGAGGGGCTATAGCTCAGCTGGGAGAGCGCCTGCCTTGCACGCAGGAGGTCTGCGGTTCGATCCCGCATAGCTCCACCACTTTTTAATTACTTAGAAACAAAAGTAATTATTAGAAAAACGTTTGTGTTCAGGAAAAGTTGATAGTCAAAAGGTGACCATCGCATGAAAGTGCGTGGTGGGTTTTTGAGTATGGATTTATAAAGAAGTTGCTCTTTAACAAAATGGAAGCAGTAAAGGTAGTAAAACTGTAGTGCAATCAAGAAGATTGGTTGTGTAACTTTGGTGTTTCTATAAAAGAAGCGTTGGGGTTATATGGTCAAGTGAATAAGTGCAGACGGTGGATGCCTTGGCGATAACAGGCGATGAAGGACGTAGTAGCTTGCGAAAAGCTTCGGGGAGTCAGCAAACAGGCGTTGATCCGGAGATGTCCGAATGGGGAAACCCACCCTTTTAGGGTATTTGCATCTGAATACATAGGATGTAAAGGCGAACGCAGGGAACTGAAACATCTAAGTACCTGTAGGAACAGAAATCAATTGAGATTCCGTCAGTAGTGGCGAGCGAAAGCGGAATAGCCTTCATGATGTAGCACAATGATTAGCTGAACGGTCTGGAAAGTCCGGCAATAAAGGGTGATAGTCCCGTAAGTAAAAATCATTGAGTGGAACTAAGCATGAGAGAAGTAGGGCGGGGCACGAGAAACCCTGTTTGAAGATGGGGGGACCATCCTCCAAGGCTAAATACTCGTTATCGACCGATAGTGAACCAGTACCGTGAGGGAAAGGCGAAAAGAACCTCTGATAGAGGAGTGAAATAGAACCTGAAACCGTTTGCATACAAGCAGTGGAAGCACGTTAATCGTGTGACTGCGTACCTTTTGTATAATGGGTCAGCGAGTTATTTTTTGTGGCAAGCTTAACTAATAAGGTAGGCGTAGGGAAACCGAGTCTGAATAGGGCGTTAAGTCGCAAGGAATAGACCCGAAACCAGTCGATCTAGTCATGGTCAGAGTGAAGGTTGGGTAACACTAACTGGAGGCTCGAACGCACGCCTGTTGAAAAAGTCGGCGATGAACTGTGACTAGGGGTGAAAGGCTAATCAAGGCTGGAGATAGCTGGTTCTCCCCGAAAGCTATTGAGGTAGCGCCTCGTTTTGACTGTGGGGGGTAGAGCACTGTTTGGGCTAGGGGGGCATCTCGCCTTACCAAACCCATGCAAACTCCGAATACCCACAAGTTGTATGACGGGAGACACACGGCGGGTGCTAACGTCCGTCGTGAAGAGGGAAACAACCCAGACCATCAGCTAAGGTCCCCAATTACCGCTCAGTGGAAAACGATGTGGGAAGGCATAAACAGCTAGGAGGTTGGCTTAGAAGCAGCCACCCTTTAAAGAAAGCGTAATAGCTCACTAGTCGAGTCGGCCTGCGCGGAAGATGTAACGGGGCTTAAGCGGTAAACCGAAGCTATGGGTGTGCAGTTTATTGCACGCGGTAGGGGAGCGTTCTGTAAGTCTGCGAAGGTGGTTGGTAACGGCTGCTGGAGATATCAGAAGTGCGAATGCTGACATGAGTAACGATAAAACGGGTGAAAAGCCCGTTCGCCGAAAGCCTAAGGTTTCCTGCGCAACGTTAATCGGCGCAGGGTGAGTCGGCTCCTAAGGCGAGGCTGAAAAGCGTAGTCGATGGAAAATCGGTTAATATTCCGATACTTAATGTTATTGCGATGCGGGGACGGAGAAGGCTAGGTCAGCCAACGATTGGAAGTGTTGGTTTAAGCGCGTAGTCATACCCTTTAGGCAAATCCGGAGGGTTTAGATGAGACGTGATGACGAGTGCTCTTTAGAGTGCGAAGTGATTGATGCCCGGCTTCCAAGAAAAGCCGCTAAGCCATAGATAACATTGAACCGTACCCAAACCGACACAGGTGGGCAAGGAGAGAATCCTCAGGCGCTTGAGAGAACTCTGGTGAAGGAACTAGGCAAAATAGCACCGTAACTTCGGGATAAGGTGTGCCCTCGTAGTGTGAAGAGACTTGCTCTTGGAGCATGAAAGGGTTGCAGTGATCAGGTGGTTGCGACTGTTTATTAAAAACACAGCACTCTGCAAACACGAAAGTGGACGTATAGGGTGTGACGCCTGCCCGGTGCTGGAAGGTTAATTGATGGGGTTAGCGAAAGCGAAGCTCTTGATCGAAGCCCCAGTAAACGGCGGCCGTAACTATAACGGTCCTAAGGTAGCGAAATTCCTTGTCGGGTAAGTTCCGACCTGCACGAATGGCGTAACGACAGCCACACTGTCTCCACCAGAG
>JBEAVE010000024.1:0-50705 GCA_041161065.1 Pseudomonadota bacterium
TCCCGTTCTCTCTATAAAAACTATTACTTTTTTCCTCAAATCTATACTGTAACTCATCTCTTCTTCCTTCTTCACTTATAAAACTATAGCAAATACTATCTTTATAGGAATCTTACTATAAAACGCCGCCGCGTGCCAATTAAAAACTTAATTATGGAAAACCCAATTGTGGTTGGCGTGGGAAATATTTATGCGAGCGAAAGTTTATTTCATGCGGGGATTTTGCCAACCCGTTTGGGCGTGAGCATTTCTTTTGAAGAAGCCGAGAAACTGCGTGAAGAAATCATTTCAACTTTACATAAAGCCTTAGAACAAGGTGGCACAACAATCCGCAATTTCACCAATGCAGAAGGCAATGCAGGTTATTTTAAGCAATTCCTCTATGTGTATGGAAGAAACGATCAACCTTGTCATCATTGCAAAACGCCCATTGAACAAATAACTATCGGGCAACGTTCAACCTATTTCTGCCCGCATTGCCAGAAATAAACAAAACGGATAACTTTTTATCTATTCCCATATTTCTATGGGAACGCGAGAAGTTAGGAATCATTGTTTGAGGAAGGGGGAGAATTATCGTCGGTGCGGGGACGACGGCGGCGGCGAAATGGCGGACGACGCAAAGAACTATGCGTTTTTTTCGGTGGTTTGGCGGTCATTTCTTCAAGCGTTTTAAGGGTTTCAATCGGTAACGCGCTGTCGTCCAAAACAAATCGGGTTTCAACGATTTCTTCAACGGGTTCTTTAGACGTTTTCTCAACGGGTTTCTCAATTTTTGCAGCGGGTTTGTTGGGTAATTTTGGGGCGGGTTTTGAAATCGGTTTTTCAACGCGCAACAGATTGTCATCAGGTTGAATACACTCAAATTTATAACCGATCAGTTGCTCGATTTCTGGGATACGAAACGCATCATCTTCGGTTGCAAAACTAATCGATGTGCCTAACGCGCCGGCGCGTCCGGTTCTTCCAATTCGATGCACATAATCTTCGGGATCATCGGGTAATGTAAAGTTAATCACATGACTAATCGCATCGATGTGCAATCCGCGCCCTGCCACGTCCGTTGCCACCAACACGCGAATTTTACCATTTCTAAACGATTCTAAGGTCTTGATTCGCTTATCTTGTGCGACATCGCCCGACAGCATTGCGCATTGAATATTATCGTGGCGGAGTTTGTCGGTTAGATGGCGGGTTTCGTCGCGGCGATTGGCAAAAATCAGCACGCGCTGCAAATTTTGCTGAACAATCAAATTGTAAAGCACGCGATATTTTTGATCGTTGGTCGTGATGTAGATGATTTGCTTGATATTTTGGGCGGCGAGATGTTCAGGTTCAATCGACACGGTGATGGGGTTGGTTGTCCAACCTTCGGCGGCGCGGCGGATTTCGTCGGGGAAAGTCGCGCTGAATAAAAGGGTTTGACGTTTGTCTTTGTAAGGGGTTGCTCGCACGATTTGGCGCACGTCGGGCAAAAATCCCATGTCCAGCATTCGATCCGCCTCATCGAGCACTAAAATTTCCACGTTGCTCAAATCGATGAGTTTTTGTTTTTGAAAATCCAATAAACGTCCGGGCGTTGCCACTAAAATATCAATGACTTCATTAAGTTGCGATTGTTGTTTGCGATAATCTGTGCCGCCAAACGCTTGGGCGGTTTTCAAATGCAGGTATTTGGTGAGAACGTGGGTGTCTTTGATGATTTGGATCACCAATTCGCGGGTTGGGGCTAAAATCAACGCGCGCGGTGTGCCGTTTGGGCGTTTGCCGGTTGTCCGCGATTTCACCAATCGTTGAATGATCGTAATCATAAAGGCGGCGGTTTTGCCCGTGCCCGTTTGGGCTTGTCCGATCATGTCTTTACCCTGCAAGGTGTGGGGTAATGTGTCGGCTTGGATTGGCGTGCAATATCGAAAATCCGCGTCCGCAATCGCGTGCATCAACGCATACGACAAATTGAAATCGTGGAAACGGGTTTTGCCGTCGACGGGTTCGACAAGATACTGGTCGGGTTTCCAAGCGGGTTGTTTGGGGCGCGGCGGCGCGGATTTAATCACGGCAGGCGGCGGCGATGCAACGATCGGCGCGGGAGTTTTTTTAGAACCTACTAAGTTGTGCAATTTGTCACGAATTAAACGAAAAATCTGACGAATCAAGAGTTTGTTATCCTTTTTTTAGAAATTCAATTAAGTGAATGGGTTGCGATAATAAAATATCTGCGCCCCAGTTTTCGGGGGTATCTTGCGCATCAAGATAGCCAAACAGGGCGACGGCGGTGCGCATACCCGCGCGTTTTCCCGCTTCGATGTCGCGTTCGGCATCGCCCACATACAGCGTTTTGGACGGTTCGACCGATAATTGCTGACAAGCGTACAATAACGGGGCAGGATCGGGTTTTTTGACCGCCAACGTATCCCCGCTTATCACACATTTACAATCTAAATCAAGAGCTTGCACAAGCGGATCAGTTAAAAACGCGGGTTTATTGGTGACGATGCCCCATTTTAAGTCGCTTTCGTTGAGGGTGCGCAAAATCCGATCCATGCCACCAAACAAACGGGTATGGGTGGCGATGTTGTGTTGATAAAAGGCGACCAATTGCACCCACAGTTCGTCGATATGCGGCGGTTCTTCTCTAAATCCTTGACGAATCATGTATTTTGCACCATGCGACACCCAAGGGCGAATGGTCTCAAACGGCAACGGATCGCGGTGTTCCGATTGCAAAACGTGGTTCAACGCCGCCGCCAAATCGGGCGCAGTGTCCGCCAACGTCCCGTCCAAATCAAACAATACCGCTTCTAACATGGCTTTTTCCTGTTTTTCTGCGCGCAACACAACGTGAGATTTTAACTGGTTTATTCTCTAAAAAGTATTTTTTTAGCGTTTTATGCTAACAATTTGATGATCAAACCGATTTTTGCGCATTCACCAACAAATAGCGCATTCAAACCCTCATTGTTCATAAACTCATTTTTCAACTAAGCGTTTTTGATTATAATATGTTCGTGTTATCACTGATAAATCTTTACTTAGCTTGCATTAAAAAATAAAACATGAATCTAAATGATTTGAAAGAAAAAAAAATCGCATTGTACGGATTTGGACGCGAAGGGCAAGCGATTTTATCGGTTATTCGTCGTCGCCTGCCTCATCTGCCGATCACGATTTTAAATGATTCGCCATTATCAGAAATCCCTGAAAAAGTGACTATTTTAACGGGAAATGCTATTGCCGAAGCGTTGCAAACCTTTGATATTGTGATTAAATCTCCTGGAATTAGCGCGTATCGCCCAGAGATCATCGCCGCCAAACAACAAGGCGTGATTTTTACTTCTTCGACGCGGTTATGGTTTGCAGAAAATACCGATAAAACAACCATTTGTGTGACAGGAACAAAGGGAAAAAGTACCACCAGTAGCCTTATTGCGCATTTGTTGCGTGAACAGGGCTTAAAAGTCAATTTAGGGGGTAATGTTGGAGTTCCTTTGTGGGAATTACCGACCGATCCCGCGCCCGATATCTGGGTTATTGAGCTATCTAGTTATCAAACCAGCGATTTTGATGCGCTTCCTACCATTCGAGTGCTCTTAAATTTATTTCCAGAGCATTTAGACTGGCACGGCGATATTGATACCTATTTTAACGACAAAACTCGGCTTTTTACTGCAAAAACGGGCAGTTTATCTATCTTAAATGCAATTGATGAAAATACTCGTTTATATTTGCATGACTTAAAAAATACCCTTTATTTCAATGAATTAAACGGCATCCATTTTATGGATAAACAAATTTTTGATGGGAAAACGTTGCTTTTTGAGGCACATTCGCTGAAATTGGCGGGAGAGCATAATTTATCTAACTTATGTGCGGCATTAACAGTTGTCAAAGCCTTACATCTCGATCTCCAAAAATGTAAAAATGCACTGTCTACTTTTTCCAGTCTGCCGCATCGCTTATGCGTTTTGGGTCAGAAAGAGGATATGACTTATGTTGATGACAGTATTTCTACCACGCCACAATCCGCATTGGCAGCGGTAAAAGCATTTCCAAATCAATGGATTACTTTATTAGTGGGTGGCTATGAAAGGGGATTAAATTGGGAAGAATTTGCACACTTTGCAATGCAGCGTCCTATTCAAACGATTATCACAATGCCCGATAATGGCAAACGGATTTTTGAATTTTTGAGCCGTTTTAAAGAAAAAAATGATTTAACTGCCGATTTTCCTAAGTTTTATCAAGCCGATGATTTGGCGCACGCTGTCAAATTAGCGCAACAACTGACCCCTAAAAATGGCATAGTTATTTTATCCCCGGGCGCGCCGAGTTATGGTTGCTTTAAAAATTTTGAGGAACGTGGACGCGCATTTGCTCAATTGGTGGGTTTCTAATATCCAATCATGAATACTGATCTTTTTCATCAAATTTGGGGGAAGCGATCAAAATCAAGAGATGATTTTGCCTATTTTGTGTTTATTTTCAGTAAATTATAGATTTAACTAACATCTCAATTTAATCACTACCCTTTTATTGATTATTATCTCTCTAATTTTTAAACTTCTTATCCCTCACTCATTTTTTTATCACTACCAAAAATAATTAGTTCTCCCACTATTTGTCGATTGAAATAATGAGAGAATAATCCGAAAGACTAGTTGCTCACAATTTTAATGGTTGGAAAACGCGCGCTGAAATCTTTGGCTTGTTGAGAAAGTTTCGCAGCAGTTCTTAAAGCGATGTCGCGGTAAAGTTGGCTAATTCGACCATTTGGATCAGCGGCAACAGTAGGTTTTCCGCCGTCCGCATCTTCACGAATTTGTTTGTCGAGCGGTAAAGAACCCAGAAAATCAACATCTTGCTCGTCCGCTAAACGTCCGCCGCCGCCCGTTCCGAAAATATGCTCTTCGTGACCGCATTTGCTGCAAATGTGAATGCTCATATTTTCAATGACTCCCAACACGGGCACTTGCACTTTTTCAAACATTTTCAAGCCTTTACGCGCATCGATCAATGAAATATCTTGCGGCGTTGTAACAATTACCGCGCCGCTGACGGGGATTTTTTGCGCTAAAGTTAATTGGGTATCGCCAGTGCCGGGTGGTAAGTCAATGATTAAATAGTCTAAATCGCGCCATTGGGTATCGCGCAACAGTTGTTCGAGGGCTTGCGTGACCATCGGACCGCGCCAAATCATTGGGGTTTCTTCGTCGATTAAGAAGCCAATCGACATTGCCTGCAAATTGTGGCTCATAACGGGTTCGAAGGTTTTGCCGTCGGCGGATTCAGGTTTTTCGAGGCGCACGCCGAGCATTCGAGGTTGGCTAGGACCGTAAATATCCGCGTCCAAAATCCCGACGGTTGCGCCTTCAGCGGCGAGCGCGAGGGCTAAATTGACCGACACCGTCGATTTGCCGACGCCGCCTTTTCCCGACGCGACCGCAATGATATTTTTCACACCTTTGATGTGTTCAACCCCGCGTTGGGCGGCGTGCGAAACGATGCGATGGTGCAACGTGACATTGACTTCGCTCACGCCGTCGAGGGCACTGACTTTCGCTTTGAGGTTGTCGATGAGGGTTTGTTGCTGGCTTTGGCAGGGAAAACCGAGTTCAATATCTAAAGTGACTTTGCTATCGGCGATGGCAATATTTTTGACACATTTCGCGGCGACTAAATCTTTTTGTAAATAAGGGTCTATGTAATTTTTTAGGGCATTTTGGACAGATTCTTGATTCAAAGCAGTCATGCGTTCCTCGCGTTGTGATTGTTAGAAAAACCAAAGTCGAAGATAAGGCTATTAGCCAGAAATTCAAGTCCGTTAAAAATCCCTTAAAATCCGCTTTTAAAAGCATTAATCGGCACATTAGAAATCACCAATTACGCTATTTTTCTTATCTTTTCTCTGCTTTAACAAATTAAGGATTAGCTGCTTGAATGCAATGATTGGGAAAGGTTTCAAACGCAAATTGTGAAATAGCATTACTTAACGCATTAGCGAGTTTTTTCTGATGGTTGATTTCACTTAATTGCAACTCTTCATCACGATTCACAATGACCCCGCATTCCACTAAAATTGCAGGCATTTTAGCATTTTTTAAAATAATTAAATTATCAAAACGATAAATACCGTGCTCACTATCAATGAGTGGACGGTTTTCACCCGTGATATTTTCTGCGTGATGCAAGGTTGGTTTAAGTTTTAATTGCAAAAATTCTTGAGAAACTAGTTTTGCCAATTGCAAACTTTGCTCTATTTTGGGATTTTTGCCTGAAAAGAAAATTGAAAACCCTTTAAAACGGTCACTGAAATGATAGTTTTCTCCCTCAAATTCCCACTGATCCAAATAATGCGGTTGTACAGAATCGTGATGAATAGAAATGAGCAAATCGGCGGCTTTTTGATTAAGTATTTTGGTTCGATGATGTAAGGTCATTTCGGGGTTTGGGTCGGTTAAAATAAAAGCGTTTTTGAAACCTTTTTGTTTTAAGTTTTGCAATAAAAGTTCGGCGATTTGTTTATTAAATGAATACTCGCTTACGCCACGTGCACTAATCGCACCGGGTCGATTAGGAGAATGTCCAATATCGATGGCGATTTTAAGTTTTTCCTGCAAACAGGCTTTATTTTCTGTGGGTGGAATTGCCATGGTAAAACAAGGAAATAACAACCATAAGGGTATCCAATATTTAATCATAGTGTCGGTAAAAAATTTGTTGGTTTTCTTCAATAATGACAAATCGATTAGCGGTTTGTTTTAATAGCCAATGTTGTCGCCCTTTTCCAGAAATAGATAATGGAGAGGAATTGCCTTGTTTATCCGTGCGAAAGACAAATATGTAATTCACTTGTATTTCATTGGGACGAGTGGTTTCAAAGACTTCGGGTATTTCCAGCAAATTTTATTCCACATATTGCCAACGTTTGAAATACTGATCTTTTTCTTCGCTTACGATTTGTCGAGAAATCTTGCCTAACTGGTAATAATTAACGGTTTCTGCATAAAATGGCATTAATTCCGTTGCGTCATTTTGCAATAGTGCTTGATGATAAGAAAAGATAAATTCACAAAGTTGTTGTTGCAATTGAGGAGAGTCTTTTATTTTGATAGGAAAAATGCGAGAAACGAATTGTTGTTCGACGTGAGAAAGGTAATTTAAACTATTGATAATAAAGCTAAATGCTAATAACGGCGGTAATAACCAGCAAGACCAACCTTGCCATTTAATCGGGTTTTTCGTGGCGGTAGTAGACTTTTTGGCGTTCCATGATGATTTTAAGCGTCGAACCTTCACGTTTGAGTATCCATTCGTGGCGAGCTTTTCCGTTTTTGTGACGATTTTCGGGCTCGCGGGCGTTGGGGTTGTTGGTGTTGAAATTTAAGTCAAAAGTCACTTTTTGCCCGCCGTTGGGCGACAGAGAAAACTCGATATTTCCCGCCAATTCGAAGTGAACTTGGGGCCAACGGCTAAAATAACTCACTTTATCGCCCCTAACCGTTGATTTATGGACTTTTCCCCAGTGATAATAATCCACTGTTTCGCTGTACAACGATAATAATGCTTCCACATCGGCGTGATCGTACGCTGCAAAAAAACGACCAATCATGTCGCGCACCTCTTGTTCGTTGATTTCAGGGACAAACCAGTCCGCAATCAGCGATCGCAAAAGACAGGGAGTTTTGTTTTCCAAATACATCGCGTACAACGACGGCACGCCCAACGCCAAAATCAACATCGCCACCGAAAACCAGCGATAAGTAGGTTGTTGAAGAGGAAAGGCTTTTTGTCGTTTGGAGGGCAACACATCGAGCGGTTCAGCCAATAACGCGGCGCGCCATTCGTCAATCGTGCGCGGACGAGCCTCATCGTCTAACGCCAACGCCCAATCAATCGCCCGTAAAATCTGCAATCGATATTTCTTTGCCCCAACTTCTTCCGCGCGCGGCATATTGTCACGTTTGAAACGCCCGATCACGTCGGGAGGCGGTTTGCCCGTCATCGCGCAATACATCACCGCCCCCAACGAGTAAATATCCGTCCAAGGTCCTTGCGGGCTTTTGCTGTCGTATTGTTCGAAGGGGGCATAACCCGGGGTGACAATGCTGGTGAGATCGGTGGTGCGTTGTCCGATTGCCAATCGCGCCGCGCCAAAATCCAATAAAACGGGTGATCCGTCGGGGCGTAAAATGATGTTGGCGGGTTTGATGTCTCGATGTAAAAAACCGGCGGCGTGGACTTTTTCGAGCCCGTCTAACAGCGGCAAAATCAGATCGATCAATTCGTCTTCGTTGAGGGTTTGACGTTTGATGCGCGCCGATAAACTGTCGCCTTCGATGTATTCCATGACCATGTAGGCGGTGCGGTTTGCCTCAAAAAAACGGGTGACGCGCACGATGTTGGGGTGATGAAATTGGGCGAGGGTGCGGGCTTCGATGATGAATCGCTGCAATCCCCAATCGAACGCAGTTTCATCGCTGGTCGATTTCGCGTACACCGTGCTCAACCCCTCGCGCACCGCCAAATCATTCGGCAAATATTCTTTAATCGCCACCCACTGTTCTAAATGGGTATCTTTCGCCAAATAAGTAATCCCAAAACCACCATGTCCCAACACCGAATCCACCCGATATTCTTCCAGCAGGAAATTTTCTGGTAAGGCATTGCGATGATGTTCTCGTGACATGTTATCCTCTAGCGTGGTTTAACGGCGTAACTTATTATAACGTATCAAAAGGCAATCCTTGCCAAATGGATATTTCAGTGGACATTATTTACCTTTCGCAGTTGGAATTGAAAACATTAATTGGCATGTATGAATGGGAACGGCGCGCCAAACGCTCGGTTTTTGTGGATTTAAACATCGCGGTCGATATTTCAAAAGCCGCCCAAACGGATAATGTCGAATATACCCTAGATTATGGGGTTTTAGCACAACGTTTAACAGAAGTCGCTGATCAAAGTCAGTTTTTTTTAATCGAAGCCCTCGCCGACCGTTTGGCAACCGTCATTTTAGAAGAATTCAACGTCAAAGGATTACGCCTCAAACTCAGCAAACGTGGCGCAGTTCCGTCCGCACAAGATGTGGGTTTAATCATCGAACGCGGCAATTTTCAGTTAAAATGACTCCTTTTTTAGGAATTAAAACCCATGAAAATACTTATTTTAGGTTTGTTTCTCACAACTTTTGCTCACGCACAAACGCCCGTTTCTTTTGAAGGTTTCACTGAACCTGAATTAGAACTTAAAATCGCCGCCCCAGAAAATGGGGTTTTAGCATCATTGAAAGTCAAGGAAGGTCAAAAAGTTGAAAAAGATCAAGTGCTTGCAACGTTAGACAATCGAGTTTTAGAAGCCGCTTTAGCCATCGCCAAAGCCAAACAAAATGTGTCTGGTAAAATCAATTCTGCCGCCGCTTCTCAACGTTTGCACCAAAGCCGTTTAGAACGTTTAAAACCCCTTTTGGCACAAGGCGCAGCGCAACAAACTGAAATCGATCAAACCCGCGCTGAATTAGAAGTCGCCAAAGCCAACGTTCAAACCGCCAAAGAAGAACAACATATTAACGCCTTAGAAGCTAAACAAATTGAAGCCCAAATTGAACGCCGTGTTTTACGCAGTCCTATCGATGGAATTGTCACCGAAATTCATAAGAAAATGGGTGAATCTGTAACCGGCGGGACAAATGCCAATGATCAACATATTCTTACCCTTGTTCGAGTGAATCCGTTAATTGTTACCATTCATATTCCAACCGCTGCTGCTTTTCAAGTTTCTCTCGACCAAAAAGCTCAAATTCAATTCCCCGACTACTCACTTGATCCCGTTCAAGGTCAAGTCTATTTTATTTCACCTGTGACCAATGCGGGCAGCGATACCGTCAAAATCAAAATTCGCCTCAATAATCAAGATAATAAATTACGTAGTGGCATTAAATGTTTAGTTAACTTTCTCCCAAAAACTTAAGGAATTTTTCTCATGGCTGACAAAGTTTCAACCGACAATAAAGAAACCCAAAACTTTCAATTACGTTATGATGAAACCACCGCTAAATATGCAACCCAAGCGGTTTTAAATGTAACCGATGATGATGTAATTATTAATTTCGCATCGGGTTTAATCACAGAAATCAATCAGAAACAAGGTATTCTTCCGATTCATACCCGTATTGCCATGTCGCATAATAATGCACTACGTTTAGCGATGTTGCTCAATCAGGCTTTATTTCAAAAGAAAGCCCCGCCTTCTTCTGCCACCGCTAAACTCCCAGAAATCGATATTCCTTAAAATAAACAAAGGACTAGCAATCCTCAACAAATTGCTAGCCCTAAACAACCTGAGTTCGGAACAATCGGACTTGCATTTTGAGGCGACATGGGGGATAATGCTCGCTTCATTTGGAGAGATGGCAGAGCGGTTTAATGCGGCGGTCTTGAAAACCGTTGTGGGCTTGTACCCCACCGGGGGTTCGAATCCCTCTCTCTCCGCCAAATTCCCCGCCTTTCTTTAAGTGCAAGATGCTGAAAATACTCTCTATTTTAAGTTGCGTAGTTGCCCTCAACGTGTGGGCTATCGATCAAATCACTACGCCATTCGCCGACCCGCAGCAAGAAACCCGCTATCAAAAATTGCTGGAAGAATTGCGATGCGTCGTTTGTCAAAACCAATCTCTCGCCGATTCAAATGCGTCACTTGCTCAAGATTTACGCAATGAAGTGCGCGCAATGGTGCAACAAGGCAAAAATGAGCAACAAATTACCCATTTCTTAGTTGAACGTTACGGCGATTTTGTTTTGTATCGTCCGCCTTTGAAATCCACAACTTATTTGCTCTGGATAGGTCCAATTGCATTATTATTGATTGCATTGTTGAGTGGATTATATTTCATTCGGCGGCAGCCGCGTTCTATGGCTACCTTAAGCACTGACGAACAAGATAAACTTAATAAGTTACTCAATAATAAGGAAAATTCCTAATGTTTTGGTTTATTGCAGCGGGTTTAATCGGATTGGCTTTGGCATTTGTATTACCTGCATTATTGCGCAAACCCCGTTCTTTTCAAGCAGATTCCTCTCGTGATTTGAATATTGCAATCTATCAGGAACGATTGGCTGAATTATCGCAATTAGAATTAACTAAAGAGGAATTTGCTCAAGCTAAAACCGAGCTAGAGAAATCGTTATTAGAGGATATTCAAACCGCTTTACCGATTTCTCCAGAAACCCAACCTCGAGCGCGTTGGGCGGCAATCGTGATTTTAATTGCCCTTCCATTATTAAGTGTGGGGATTTTTTGGAAAACGGGACATTTCAATATCTTAGAAACGTTGCAAAATACCCCGTCGCCTTCAAAACAACAAGCCGAGCTAAATTCATTAGATGAAATGGTCGGGCGGTTGGTCGAAAAAATGGCGCAAAATCCTGAAGATATTAAAGGTTGGATTATGCTGGGGCGTTCTTATGCAGTATTAGAACGCTACGCCGATGCAGAACAAGCCTACGCCAAAGCCGTTGCTTTAACTAAGGAAAATGACCCTGATATTTTAGCGGATTATGCCGAAGCGGTGGCGTTGAAAAATGACGGGCAGATGGCTGGAAAACCGCTCGAATTAGCACAAAAAATCCTTACAAATCATGCAGATCACCCTAAATCTTTATGGTTGGTGGGGTTAAATGCAGCGCAACAAGAAAATTACGCAGAAGCCGTTCGCTATTGGGAGAAAGTATTGCAACAAATTCCTCCTAATTCAGAGGCTTGGAAAACGATGCAAAGCCACATTCAAGAAGTGAGAAAAGCCGGTAATTTGCCAGAAACCCCTAATTCTCAAACTTCAAATCCAACTGTTTCTTCTCCTGTTGATTTGAATGTACAAATAGAAATCTCGCCCGATTTGCAAGCGCAATTACAACCTGATGCAACGCTTTTTATTTATGCGCACCCGACTCAAAATAAAATGCCACTTGCAATGATCAGAAAAACCGCAAAAGATTTACCATTGAATGTGACTTTAAATGATTCTCAAGCAATGCTGCCAACCGCAAAACTTTCTCAATATCAAGAAGTTATTGTTGCTGCACGAATTTCAA
Organism: Pseudomonadota bacterium; assembly: GCA_041161065.1. Taxonomy (GTDB): domain Bacteria; phylum Pseudomonadota; class Gammaproteobacteria; order Beggiatoales; family Beggiatoaceae; genus DYRG01. The sequence continues at coordinate 12,087 of JBEAVE010000024.1, forward strand.
AAAGCGGCACAGCAACCCCTCAAACAGGAGATTTGTTTGGAGAAACGGGTATCATTAATACGCAAAATCTTTCTCAACCCATTAAAATCATCATTAACCAAGTTGTTGGGAATTAAATAAACCCGTTTTGCTCTCTTTTCTAAAAGCTCGATGGTAATTAATCGAGCTTTTTGTTTGGCTAAAGTTTGCCGATTTTAACGCGCCATTCTTTAGGTCCAGAAATATGAACAGATTCTCCCGTGCAATCAACCGCAACGGTGACGGGCATATCTTGCACTTCAAATTCGTGAATTGCTTCCATGCCTAAGTCATTGAATGCAACCACTTTCGCTGCTTTAATCGCTTTCGACACCAAATACGCCGCGCCGCCGACCGCCATTAAATATACCGCTTGATGTTTTGCAATCGATTCAATGGCTTGCGCGCCGCGTTCGGCTTTCCCGACCATTCCGATCAAACCCGTTTGGCTCAACATGGTTTCCGTGAATTTATCCATTCGAGTTGCCGTTGTGGGTCCCGCAGGACCGACCGCTTCGTCGCCAACCGCATCGACAGGTCCAACGTAATAAATAAATTTTCCTTTGAAATCAACAGGTAACGCTTCACCTTTCGCCAATAAATCGCAAATCCGTTTGTGGGCGGCATCGCGTCCGGTGAGAAGTTTGCCGCTTAATAACAGACGATCGCCGGCTTTCCATGTGCGGGTTTCTTCGGCGGTAACGGTGTCCAAATTCACTCTTTTCGTTTGCGCATCGGCAGACCAGCTAATTGACGGATAATCCTCAAGTTTTGGGGGTGTTAAGACCGCCGCTCCACTTCCATCGAGTGAAAAATGCGCATGACGAGTCGCCGCACAGTTAGGAATCATTGCAATCGGTAAAGAAGCTGCATGTGTCGGATAATCAAGGATTTTTACGTCGACGACGGTGGTTAATCCCCCTAAACCTTGTGCGCCAATCCCGAGCGCATTCACTTTTTCGTACAATTCTAAACGCAATTCTTCAACGCGATTTTGCGCGCCGCGTGCTTGAAGTTCTTGAATATCAACGGGTTCTAACAAGGCTTCTTTCGCCAATAACATTGCTTTTTCAGCCGTTCCGCCGATCCCGATCCCTAAAATTCCAGGCGGACACCAACCCGCGCCCATCAACGGAACGGTTTTTAAAACCCAGTCGACAAGGCTATCACTCGGATTTAACACGGTAAATTTGGATTTGTTTTCCGAACCGCCGCCTTTCGCCGCAATGTGTACGTCGACTTTGTTGCCTTTCACCAATTCAACATGAACGATTGCAGGGGTATTGTCGCGCGTGTTTTTGCGTAAACCAGCGGGATCGCTTAAAACAGAGGCGCGTAAGATATTGTTTTGATAAGAATTATAGGCTTGACGCACGCCTTCATCGACCATTTCTTGAATGGTTTGATCAGAATCCCATGTCACGTCCATGCCAATTTTTAAAAACACCGTTGCAATGCCCGTGTCTTGGCAAATTGGACGATGCCCTTCGGCGCACATTCTTGAATTGACTAGAATTTGTGCAATCGCATCTTTGGCGGCGGGAGATTGTTCGCGGTCATAAGCGGCGGCGAGGGCTTGAATGTAATCTTGCGGATGATAATACGAAATAAATTGAAAACCGTCGGCAATGCTTTGAATAAAATCAGATTTTTTGATGATGGTCACGTTTGAAATTCCATTTATGGGGACATCAAACTATTTTAACGGATTTTATAGGGCACGCTCATAATTTTTTTAATTGATCGGCGAATTTGTGCACTCGTGAAGGGTTTTCTCGATGACGTTGAGGGACAAATCAGAAACTTTAGGTGTCCAAACGGAAGGATTAAGTGGAAATGGGAGGTCTTTTCCTCGATAAAAATATCCGCGCCGTTTGTAATATTCAAGCAACTCTTTTCTACATGAAATCACAATCATTTCAAAATGGGTAATTTGCCAAGTTTCTTTAACGAGTTGTTCGGCTTTTTCTAGGAGTTGTTTGCCGATGCCGCGATTTTGCAACGTGGGTTTCACCACAAACATGCCAAAACGGACTTTTTGAGCTTTTTTCTCGGCTAAAATGCACCCGATCAAATCCTCATTTTCAAAACATAATAATAAAATTGCTTGGTTGCTTTGAATAAAGGATTCGATTTCTAGCACGGTGGTTCGCAAACCGTCTAATACATTGGCTTCGGTTGTCCAACCCGCCCGACTGGATTCCCCCCGATAAGCACCGTTAATAAGAGCCGCAACGGCTTGCGCTTCCTCAATTTGCGCCGTTCTAAATGAAATCGCCATCTTTTTTTCACCTAATGAAAGTCAAGGCAATAGTGTAAGAAATCCGTTAGCATTATTCAATTTTTCATTTTGAGGAAATGTTATGACAACCGAACCGTTTTATCAACCCATTGGCAATGAAATACCGCTGTTTAATCAAGCCTATGCGCATCAATTACCGGTTTTAATTAAAGGTCCGACGGGGTGCGGAAAAACCCGATTTGTTTCTTATATGGCGGCGACATTGGGACGCCCCCTTTACACGGTGGCGTGTCACGATGATTTGACGGCGGCGGATTTGGTCGGGCGATATTTGATTGGCGACGGGAAAACTTTTTGGCAGGACGGTCCTTTGACGCGAGCGGTTCGAGAAGGCGCGATTTGTTATTTGGACGAGGTCGTCGAGGCGCGCAAAGATACAACGGTGGTTTTACACCCATTGACCGACGATCGCCGCATTTTGCCGCTCGAACGCACCGGTGAACGTTTAATTGCCCCGCCCGAATTTATGTTGGTGGTTTCTTATAATCCGGGTTATCAAAACGTGTTCAAAGGCATGAAACCCAGCACTCGTCAACGGTTTGTGGCGTTAAGATTTCAATATCCGAGCGCAGATTTAGAAAAGCAAATTGTGATCGGCGAAACGGGGATTGATGAAATGATGGCGACGAGATTAGTGAATTTAGTCAATGCGTTGCGTAATTTGAAAGACCACGATTTAGAAGAAGCGGCATCGACAAGATTGGTGGTGTATGCGGCGACCTTGATTAAACATGGTTTCGCGCCGATTGAAGCCTGTCGAGCAGCTTTAGTTGAACCGCTGAGCGATGATCTTGAAACCCTTTCTGGCTTAATGGAAGTCGTGTACGCCACCTTTGGGAAATAATTGTTTGACCACAAAGGGAGAAATGCGTCATTGCTGAATTGCTGATCGATCATTTGAGATCGAGGTCGGTTGAAAAGGTTTGAGGTTTTGGTCGTGATTAAAAAAGAGATAATTTTGTTTATTTTCAATCAATTATAGATTTAACTAGCATCTTAATTTAATCACTGCCCCACATTTTTTATGTGAATCTAAAAATCCACTTGAGTTGATAATAATTATCATTTATAATTCAACTAAGTTTTTCAATCTCACCTTTCTGGGAAAAGGAGTTTCTCTCATGCTAAACGTTAATTTGCGTGATTTAAAAAGTTACCTTATTCAACATCGACAAGCAACAATAACTGATTTGAGTTATCATTTCAAAAAGCCCGCTACTTTGATTAGTTCGATGTTACAACATTGGGTTCAAAAAGGTCAAGTTGAACGAATTGAACTATCGGCGTGTCAGAAAGGTTGCTGTCAAGGAGGAAGAGATACTGAAATTTATCGTTGGATAACGCCAGAAATAACTAAAATTCCCTTTATAAACTGTCGCTTAAAAAACTGTAAAGAATTATGTTTAGGGCATTTAAAAGTTGGAGAAAATGGTAAAGTTATTGGTTTCAATGAAGCAGAGAAAAATTACCGCCGAAAGCTCTTAGCAATGGGTTTAACTCCGGGGACACATTTTAGCATTACACGTTATGCGCCATTAGGTGATCCCGTTGAAATAAAAGTGCGCGGATTTTCTTTAAGTTTGCGACGAACAGAAGCCGATGCTTTATTAGTGGAAAGAGTGTCATAATATGACTGATTTTATTATTGGTGTGGTTGGAAATCCTAATTGTGGAAAAACAACCTTATTTAATGAATTAACAGGTTCAAAACAAGAAGTTGGTAATTGGCCCGGTGTGACAGTAGAGAAAAAAACCGGACATTATCGGTTTGAAAATAAAACCATTGAAACGGTTGATTTACCGGGCACTTACTCTTTAGATACAGCAATAGGTTACACTTCAACAGATGAGCAAGTTGCTCAATTTTATGTGTTGTCAGGCGAAGCCGATTTGATTGTTAATATTGTTGATGCAACTAATCTTGAAAGAAATCTTTATTTAACGACGCAATTATTGGAAATGAATGTCCCAATTTTGATGTCGGTTAATATGATGGATATTGCAAAACAGCAGAATATTCAAATAGATATTAGTCTATTGGCAGAGCGTTTAGGGATTCCGATTATTCCACTTATTGCTTCAGATGGTCACGGTATTGAACATCTAAAACATGAAATCAATCAAGCAGCAAATATTAATACACCGCCAAATCGTTTTGTGGTGTATCATGATGCAATAGAACAAGCCATTACAAAATTAGCAATATTGCTCAAAAAAGAGCTATCTATTATTCAACAAACACATTCACGTTGGTTTGCGATTAAATTATTAGAAGAAGGTCATTTGTTGAATATCAATATTAGCGAGGAAATTAAACAATTATCTTTGCAATATCGAGAGCAAATTGAACAAGAATTGGGTGAGGAAATTGATATTTTAATTGCGGAAGGACGCTATCATTTTATTGAAGAAATGGTCAATGGTGCGGTGATTCGCCCCGATCACATCAATCAGCAACTATCTGATCGTATTGATAATATTGTACTCAATCGGATTTTAGGCATTCCAATTTTTTTATCCATTATGTATTTAATGTTTATGTTCACGATTAACGTGGGCGGCATCTTCGTTGATTTCTTTGACATTTTAGCCAATACATTGTTGGTCGATGGTTTGTCGTATTTATTGACGCAATGGCAATTTCCAATCTGGTTAATTACGCTTTTTACCAATGGAATTGGGGGAGGAATTCAAACCGTTTCGACATTTGTACCTATTATTGGTTTTTTATTTCTGTTTCTTTCAATTTTAGAAGATTCTGGTTATATGGCGCGGGCAGCATTTGTAATGGATAGATTTATGCGCTTTATTGGGTTGCCTGGGAAATCATTTGTTCCAATGATTGTGGGGTTTGGTTGCAATGTGCCAGCAGTAATGGCAACGCGCACGTTAGAAAGCGAAAGAGATCGACGTTTAACCATTTTAATGAACCCTTTTATGTCATGCGGTGCTCGATTACCTGTTTATGCGTTATTTGCAGCAGCGTTCTTTCCTACAAATGGGCAAAATATTATCTTTGGTTTATATTTGACGGGAATTGCAGTTGCTATCTTTACGGGCTTAATTATGAAACACACTTTATTACGCGGAGAGGCGGGGTATTTTGTAATGGAATTACCGCCCTATCATTTACCCACCATTAAAGGTATTTTGTTTCGCACTTGGGATAGGTTAAAAGGTTTTATTATTCGGGCAGGTCAAATCATTGTTCCAATGGTCATTGTCATTAGTTTCTTGAATTCTTATGGAACAGATGGTTCTTATGGAAATAATAATTCTGACAAATCCGTTTTAAGTGAAATAGGTCGGACGTTAACGCCCGTTTTTGCACCGATGGGAATTAAAGAAGATAATTGGGCAGCGACGGTGGGAATTTTTACGGGTATTTTAGCCAAAGAAGTGATTGTCGGCACATTAGACGCTATCTATTCACAACTTTCTGAAAATAAAGAAAAATCAAATGAACAAAGCCCATCGTTTAATTTGGTAGAAGGGATTAATAAAGCCTTTAAAACTATCCCAGAAAACATGAGCAAATTAGGGAAAACTTTATTTGATCCACTTAACTTAGAAACCGCTTCAGAAAAAACGCAAGAAATCAACACAAAAACATTTAATGAAATGATTACGCGCTTTGGAAGTGAAGCCGCTGCATTTGCGTATTTGTTATTTATTTTAATGTATTTTCCTTGCACCGCGACCACCGCTTCTATTTATCGTGAAACGGGTTTGAAATGGGCGATTTTTGTGGTTTGTTGGACAACGGGTTTAGCGTATTTATCGGCGGTTATTTTCTATCAATCATCACAGTTTATTGCTCACCCTTCACAATCTCTAATGTGGATTACAAGTTTACTAGCCGTATTTGTTAGTGTTTTAATCACTTTGTACGTAATAGGTCGTCAAAATCCTCAACGTCGTATTATGGTTTAAATATAGAAATAGTGTGAGCAATTTCTCTCACACTATCTACGAGTTGTTTTAGCTAATCTTTTTAATTAAAACCGCAAATTCCTCAAAGCTAATTTGTCCGTCGCCATTAGTATCTGCTTCAACCATCAACGCATGGATTTCCTCATCAGTCAAACCTCCTTTGAAAGGGGCAAAAGCACCTTTTAGTTCATCTTTATCAAGAAAGCCATTATTATCTTTATCAAAAGCCATAAAAGCGTCTTTTAGCTGCGTTTCATTAAACATAATATTCTCCAATGTTAATTAAAAGAGTTATTAGTTTAGCACGTTTAGATTTAGAGGTTTAATTTTCTTAGTATGGTAAAATAAAATATCGCGTCTTATTTTATTCAAAAAGTGCAAAAATATGACTATGGATAGCCTTTCTCAAACACAATTAAGTGAAATGTTGGTTAATGCGGGAGTGATTTCTGCGGATCAGTTGAAAATTGCATTAATGGAACAGAAGAAACAAGCCCTTCCGTTAAACAAATTGTTATTACATTTGGGGTTTGTATCTGAAACCGTGATGCGGGATTTTTTGAGCAAATCTTATCGTCAAGCCAGTGTAGATTTGAAAAAATTATTATTAGACCCTGAAGCAATTCAAATGATTCCGCAAACTTTTGCGCGACGTTATAATATTTTACCGCTTAATTTTCATCATGATACGCATACTTTGACCATTGCCATGACAGATACATTTAATGTAATGGTATTAGATCGTTTGAATGCTGAATTGGGCGAACACATTAAAATAAAAACCTTATTAGCGAGTGAAACTGAAATACTTAGCGCATTAGACGCGGCGTATGGATTTGATTTGTCGTTAGATGGTATTTTGAAAGAAATTGAAACGGGAGAAATCGATTATCAAAGTTTGAGCAACCATGCACAGGGAAAGTATAATCAACCATTAGTGCGTTTGGTAGATACATTGCTCACTGATGCGGTAAAGAAAGGGGCTTCTGATATTCATTTTGAACCTGAGCAAAGTTTCTTAAGAATTCGTTATAGAATCGATGGTGTTTTGCAACAAGTTCATAGCTTGCATCATAGTTATTGGGCGGCAATTGTGGTGCGTATTAAAGTGATGGCAGAATTGAACATTGCAGAAAACCGTTTGCCGCAAGATGGACGCTTTTCTATGATGCTTTCTGGACGACCTATTGACTTTCGAGTTTCTACCCTTCCAACCGTTTATGGAGAAAACATCGTTCTTAGAATTTTAGATAGAGAAAAAGGAATTGTTCCACTTAATGAATTGGGTTTGTCAGAAACAACATTACATACATTGCATTTGATGATGGCGAGACCGGAAGGTTTGATTTTAGTTACAGGTCCAACGGGGAGTGGAAAAACGACCACCTTGTACTCTATTTTGAACCATTTAAACCGTGAAGAAATCAATATTATGACCTTAGAAGAACCTGTCGAATATCATTTGAAAACGGTTCGACAAACTTCAATCAACGAAGCAATAAAATTGGATTTCGCGCAAGGCGTTCGAGCGATTTTACGCCAAGACCCTGACATTATTTTAATTGGAGAAATTCGTGATGAAGAAACCGCAGATATGGCTTTGCGTGCGGCGATGACAGGACATCAAGTTTATGCAACATTACATACTAATTCAGCAATTGGTGCTATTCCGCGTTTATTAGATTTAGGGGTTTTACCTGATTTGTTGGCGGATAATATTATTGGTATTATTGGGCAGCGTTTGGTGCGCAAATTATGTCCGCATTGTCGACAAAAATATCAAGCGAGCAACTTAGAGAAAAATCTTCTCAATTACGCATTAGAAAAACCGCTTACTTTATATCGTTCGAAAGGTTGTTTGCAATGCCATGATCGGGGTTACAAAGGTCGAATGGCGATCATGGAAATTTTGAGAATCAACCCAGAATTAGAAGCCTTAATTGCGCGGCAGGCAAATGTTTATGAAATTAAGAAATACGCGCAAACAACGGGTTTCAAATTTTTGGCGCATATCGGCATGGAACACCTCTTAAATGGGACAATTAGTTTAGAGGAACTTTCTCGAGTTGTCGATTTAACAACGCATTTGTAATTAAAATCAATTTTAAGGTAAATTTTCTCAAAACAATTTGATCATCATGTTAAAGAAATAAGGCTATTTCTAGCGTTCAGATTATCTTGCTTAAAAAAATGAAATTAAAGTAGATATTGCGATTATTCACTTTTTTATTAACGTGTTAAAATACGATTGAATTGAAATTTTAGAGGATTATGACAATGCCACAACGAACGGCTTTATTTACGCAACATATTGATGCAGGTGGAAAAATGGTGGATTTTGCGGGCTGGGAAATGCCTTTGCATTACGGTTCACAACTCAATGAACATCACCAAATTCGCCGAGATGCGGGGGTTTTTGACGTTTCTCACATGACCATTGTGGATTTACGGGGTGCACAAGCTCATGATTTTCTAAGATTTTTACTTGCAAATGATGTTGCGCGCCTCAAAACAGTCGGAAAAGCCCTTTATAGTTGTATGTTAAATCCGCACGGCGGCGTGATTGATGATTTAATTGTGTATTTCTGCGGCGATCAACATTACCGACTGGTCGTCAATGCCGCCACGCGCGATAAAGACCTCGCATGGATTTCACAACAGGCTGAATCATTTGAAGTTTCTCTCCAAGAACGCCGCGATCTAGCTATGTTAGCCATTCAAGGTCCCAACGCTCGATCAAAAACATTACCTTTATTACCCAAAGCATTACAAGATTCAGCCATGCAATTAGGTTTGTTTTTCTCAACTTGGAATGACGATTGGTTTGTGGCGAGAACAGGTTATACGGGTGAAGATGGATTTGAAATTATCTTGCCTAATCAAGAGGTTGTTGATTTTTGGAAGGCACTTTTGAACGCAGGTATTAAACCCGCTGGATTAGGGGCGCGCGACACTTTGCGATTAGAAGCAGGTATGTGTTTGTACGGCGCAGATATGGACGACAATATTTCTCCGTGTGAAGCAGGTTTGAAATGGACGGTCGCTTTTCAACCAGAAGAACGGGATTTCATTGGGCGAGCAGCATTAAAAGAAAAATGTGAGAGCAACGAGTTAGTGCAAGTGGGTTTATTGTTGTTAGAAAGAGGGGTTTTAAGAAATCACCAAAAAGTCTTAACGGAGAAAGGCAACGGAGAAATCACCAGCGGAACTTTTTCTCCCACATTGGGGCGTTCAATTGCTTTAGCGCGCGTGCCAGCAGATTGTGGTGAACAAGTTCAAGTTGAAATTCGTGAGAAACTCTTTGCTGCTCAAGTCGTGAGAACGCCTTTTGTACGGCATGGAAAAGCTCTCGTTTGATTTAATAAAAATGAACAATCTCGATGTATTACGCGCGATTGCAATTTTGGCTGTTTTTGCACATCATTTAGCGCACGTTTATCACTTTCAAGTCCCCTTTTTTCATCAACATGGCGGGTGGTTTGGTGTGCAATTGTTCTTTTTATTAAGCGGTTATCTGATTATTCAAAGTGCCGATAAATACTCCCCGAGAAACTATTTCATTCATCGTATATTAAGAATCTTTCCCGCTTATTTGATTTTCTATATAATGTTAGGGTGGTTTGGTGGAGTTTTATCATTTCAAAAAATCTTAGAGCAACCTATCGATTTTGTGTTGAATTTAGTGTTACTTCAACATTTCTCACCCATTGCAACAACAAGTTTTAATGTTTTAAACGTCACTTGGACATTAACAATTGAAATCTGTTGGTATGTTTGTGCAATTCTGTTGGTGAAACCGATTAAACGCTTTCCAACAACCGCCTTGCTTTCAAGCATTGGAATTTCTACGCTGTGGACATATTTAGCCACTCATCATCAATTAGATTGGATATTTCAATCTCCTAATGATGAACAACGTTATTTATTTCTCAACAATGCTTTTCCTGCGCAAGTTGTTTTTTTTGTAATGGGTGCGTATATTTATTTCAAACAAGATTGGTTAATGAAACAAAATCCTTTCTTGCTTGCTTTAATGGGTGTGATTATTTTGAGTAGTTGGTTTGAGGCGGTACATCTTTTAACAAACCCCAATTTTATTTCTGGTATTGGTTTGTCAGCAATCGTAATTATGGCATTGCAAGCACCAACACTTTACGTCCCTTTTTTGAAATGGATCGCGGATATTTCATACTCAATTTATTTATTACATTTTTCGCTATTGCTCTACACTTATCACCATTTGAATTGGAAAAATCCTTCGAGCATCTTTGGTGCAATTGCTTTGATTTTATTAATAACCACCTTAAGTTATTATGCAATAGAGAAACCCGCAATGCGTTTAGCCCGAAGATTGACCTAAAAAAGAGGGTAATGGTATGATTGAGTAATTGGCATTATATTTCAATGAGTTAACTATAAATTTTACCCACCTTTATACCACTACCCAATATTTCACAAAGGAGGAAACAATGGAAACAACGACAATCAAAATAGAGGAACTGCGGCGTTCACAACCACGTTTTCGAGGATTAACCTCAGGGCATCGAGCGTGTTTGGGTTGCGGTGAAGCGTTGGCGGCGCGATTGGTGACGGAAGCGGCGGGACCGGATGTCGCGGTGGCAAATGCGACGGGGTGTTTGGAAATTTTTACGACCCCTTGGCCCGAATCAGCGTGGCGAGTGCCTTGGATTCATTCACTTTTTGAAAATACGGGCGCGGTTGCGGCAGGCATGGAAGCTGCCCTCAAAATGCAGGGAAAATCTACGAAAGTGCTCGCATTTGGCGGTGATGGTGGAACGTTTGATATTGGGTTTCAAGCGTTGTCGGGAATGTTGGAGCGCGGGCACAATGTGCTATATGTTTGTTTTGACAACGAAGCCTACATGAATACGGGCATTCAACGCTCGAGTTCAACGCCTCACGCCGCGATGACCACCACTTCTCCACCTGGAAAGCAACGAATGGGTAAACGTCATTTGAAAAAAGATATTGTTTCAATTGTGGCGGCGCATCATATACCTTATGCAGCAACGAGTTCGATGGCGTATCCCTCTGATATTCGTAAAAAAGTTCGACGTGCAATGGCAATTGACGGACCGACTTTTCTTCAAATTCATTGTCCTTGTCCATTAGGTTGGGGACACGATGGATCAGAAAGCGTAGAAATCGGACGATTAGCCGTTCAAACGGGATTATTTCCTTTAATTGAATTAGAACGCGGCGGATTAGTCGGTGTCATGCCCATTAGAAATCCATTACCTGTCACGGAATATTTGAAACACCAACAACGTTTCAGACATTTATTTGTCGATGATACGCGCGCGAAACAAGAACTTGAACATATTCAAGCGATTGCCGATCATAATATCGAGGTTTATGATTTGACGGGACACGGTTCAACTCATTACGACAGTGACGGTATGAATTTAGTGAAACGTGGGGGTTTAAGACGCTCGTAATTTCTTTGAAAACCTCGTTATTGAAATGATTTTTGTAACGAGGTTTTTGAGGACGCGGACGTGGTTAGAAAACGTAAGTAACCATTAACTGGGGATTAAATTCGTTCTCATCTTTATTACCGTATTTGTTACGGTACATTTGCAATTCAACGCCTGTCATAAGTTTGTTTTCTTGGTGAAAGAATTGTTTGCCAATATCCCAAAGCAATTGCGGTTGAGTTGAAATCTGCCAAGTGTAATCACCGTTCTTACCTGTAAAAGTAAAAAATCCTCTAAATTTTAGCGGCACATTTGAAATGCTAAAAGGATAACTCCATGCAATCGACGGAGAATAAGTCGTATCTTTATTTTTTTGATCTTGATAAGCGAATAAATTAAGCATCACATATTCAAAATTAGGGATATTAAAGGTTATGGAAGGTCCTGCTAAATAGGCGCGAAAGCCCGCATCATCGCCCTGCCAACCCACTCCAAATAATATGTCGTCAAATACGCCCCAATTAGCCTCTTTTTGATGGGTTGTTTTCTTATAACTTAACCAAGTATAAAGTTCACTATAATAATTACGGTCGGGTTTTTGTTTGAAAGGTTCGGTGGCATCGAGGAAACCGAAGTTCATACCGTAATCCCAGCCGCTTGAATGTTCGATGGTTGCTAAGCTGCGTTCTTCTTTGCCGAGTTTGTATTTCCAACCGTGTAATGCTTGCAATTCTGTGGTGCTGTATTCTAGGGCTTGCGCGGGTGGAATTGAAATAATCATGCTTACTGCAAGAAAGGTTTTTTTCATATCAGTTGCTCTTAAAATCCTGCGAGTTTGTAAAGACGTTGTGCTTCGGCGGGGTTCTTTTCAACACCTAAGCCTTCTTCGTACATTCTTCCTAAAGTGACTAATGATCCCGACATACCCTGCTCGGCGGCTTTTTGAAACCATTGCATGGCTTGCGCGCTGTTTTGGTCGAGGCATTCGCCCATTAAATACATAAAACCCAAGCCGTGTTGTGCTAAGGCGTGCCCTTGATTGGCGGCATTTTGCATAAAACGCGCGGCTTCGGACGGGTTTTTCACTGTTCCCAACCCGTTTTGTAACATCACCGCCACTCGGTATTGGGCTTCGGCGTGCCCCATTTCTGCCAACGGAGAAAGCAATTGCAAGGCTTGTCCAAAATGCTTTCCTTCAAAGGCAGAAATCCCGCTGTACAACTCCATTTCAAGATTATCAGTTTTGTTCATTATTGCGCTCCTTCATTATAAAAAATTGCGCGGCGTGAAATAAAAAACGGTTATAATAACTGATTTTGAATTCACACGAAAAGGGAATTAACCCATGAATTTAGACAGAGTCAAATCGGGTGTCGACGTGCCCAATGACATCAATGTCATCATTGAAATCCCCGCGCACAGCGATCCCGTTAAATACGAAGTCGATCACGACACGGGCGCAATGTTTGTTGATCGTTTTATGAACGCCGCAATGCACTATCCTTGCAATTATGGCTACGTTCCGCACACGTTGTCGGAAGATGGCGATCCTGTCGATGTGTTAGTGCCCACGCCCATTCCGGTAATTAGCGGCGCGGTGATTCGGTGTCGCCCGCTGGGATTGTTGCGCATGACCGACGAATCGGGCGCGGACGCAAAAGTGCTGGCAGTGCCCATCGACAAAGTCTGCACCGATTATCGTCATGTTAAAACATTAGAAGATTTACCCGAAATATTACGCAAACGCATCGCGCATTTCTTTGAACATTACAAAGACTTAGAAAATAATAAATGGGTTAAAATTGAAGGCTGGGAAGGATTAGAAGCCGCGCAACAAGAAATCTTAGGAGCAATCACCCGTTATCAAACCGTTCCTCAAAAACCCCATTTCTAACAACCGGTAGTGGTATAGTGATTGAGTGGTTAATTTTATATTTCAATGGATTAGCTCAAGATTTCACTCAAATTTATACCACTACCTCATTAAAGCAGTCAGCTGTTGCAATGTTAAATTGGTGATTTGAGCAATTTGCTCTATATTAAAACCTTGTTCTCGTAATTTTTTAGCAATCATAAACCGTTCTTCCAATCGCCCTTCCTCACGCCCTTCCTCACGCCCTTCTTCGCGTCCTTCTTCATGCGCGGTGTCGATCGCCGCCTTCAACGTTAAATAATTCAGACGTTGTTGTTCGTAATTTGCCGATTGTTCACGGCTTAAATTCGCCAATTCCGCAATTTTAAAGGCTTTCTCAAAAATAGGCTCACTGAGAATGTGTGGAATGTGATCAAAACTTTCCAAGTTCTTTAAAAAATATATCCATTTATCAAAATGATTTTCTAATTCATGTGCCTGTTTTTTGAAAAGCGGCATTTGTAAAAATTTGAAATGCAACTTATCAAAGAAAATATCCCCGTCTTGATCCTTTAAACTTACATCTCGCAGAAATTTTTGTTTTTCGGTTTCTTCATCGTAAATGAAATCCAAAATAGCAATAAAATAAATGGGAGATAGCTTAAAATTCCAATCACCTTTTTCAGTTTGTTCACGAATCGGAAAAGTCACATAAAACAAAGAACGATCTTTGAAAAAATTAAGTTTTGCCTTTTGCATTTCAACAACAAATCTTTCACCTGTCACGCTCAGACAATAAATATCAAAAATAGCCTTGCGTTCTAAAGAAATGTCGGGAAGTTGTTCGGTATTTTTGAAATGTAATTCAGCGATTTGATGATGAGGTGGCAGCAGTTGATTTAGAAAGTCAATCAATAACTCTTTGCTCCCTTCTTCGCCAAAGAGTTTTTTAAAACCAAAATCGGTATAAGGGTTAAGATATTTTAACATCTGAGATGTCCTAGTTGTTTTGTCACTTTCTCACACAAAAATAAGAAAATAATTCGCCGTCATCAATGGTTTTGAAAGCAACGGGATTTGAACGGTGTTTGTTTTGGGGGAGTTGCTCAGAAGAGCGGCGCATTCAAAAATCACTGGTGGCGACAAAATACGATTATAATCCCAAATCTGTCAGTTGATGTTGGAGGAGTCGATGCGGTGGTTAATTTTATTATGGGTGATGAATGCGGGGGCGGCGCAACCCACTGAAAGTCTTGAACAAGCTCAGCAAGATACCCCCTTAGAACACGCCCATAAACACAATAATCCCAAGTACGTTTGTCCGATGCACCCGCAAATTGTACGCGATGCCCCCGGAACGTGCCCGATTTGTGGCATGACATTGGTCGAAAAAAAGGTCGATAATGCGGGCGATGACACCCCGATTGTCCAAATTTCCCCCGCCACGCAGCAAATTATGAACGTGCGCACTGCCAAAGTTGAGCGCGGCACTTTGTGGAAATACATCAAAACAATGGGGATTGTTAATTACGACGATCACCAAACCGTGCATATTCATCCGCGTGCGGGCGGGTGGGTTGAAAAGCTGCGGGTGCGCGCCGAAGGAGATACTGTCAAACAGGGCGAGGTGTTGCTGGATTTGTATTCGCCCGATATGTTGAGTGCGCAAGTTGACTATTTAGTGGCGATTAAACAAGGCGACGCATTGCCCAAAGATCGGTTGCATCGAGCACGTAGTCGTTTGAAATTATTGGATATTCCCGACAACATTATTTCACAGATCGGACGCAAAAATGAGCCCCAACACACGATTCCGCTGATTTCGCCCCAAAACGGCGTTGTGACCAAATTAACGATCCGCGAAGGTATGTATGTCACGCCCGACACAGAGATTTTTAGCATTACCGATCCATCAAAAATGTGGATTATCGCGGAAGTGTTCGAAACCCAACAAGCGTGGGTCAAAAAAGGTCAAGCCGCCGAAGTCCGCATCGCCGCGTACCCCGACAAAAAGTGGGAAGCCGAAGTCAATTACATTTACCCCGAGCTCGATCCCAAAACCCGCACCCTCAAAGTCCGCTTGGTGTTGGCAAACCCCGATCTGTTGTTAAAGCCTAACCAATTGACTCAAATCGCTATTTTGGGTGGTGCGCACAAAGCCCTTTTAAAAATCCCCCGCGAAGCCCTAATTAGTACCGGTGAGCGCGAAACCGTGATCAAATCGTTAGGAAATGGACGCTTTCAACCCGTCAAAGTGAAAACAGGTATCCAACAAAGTCATGAAATTGAAATCTTAGAGGGTTTAACTGAAGGAGAGGAAATTGTGGTTTCTGGGCAGTTTCTCATTGACTCTGAATCTAGTTTGCAAGCCTCTTTCAATCGCCTGAACAAATGAAATAAAATAGATGGAAGAACTGTTCATCAAATGCTTTTTTCGCTACGCGGCGAAATTCCACAACCCCACAAGGGATAATCCCCCTTCACAAGAGGAAAAACAATGCCTACATCGTTAGAAATACAGTCAGAAATGTACGAACGCGAATTGCGTGGACGGGTGAAATTGCTCGGCACATTGCTCGGACAGGTTATTCGAGAACAATCAGGTGTTCAAACTTATGAATTAGTTGAATTTTTACGCGCGGGATTTGTCAATTTACATCGCCACAAAGACGCGGAAACCCGCATGACGCTGTTGAAAACTATCGAACTTTTGGACGCACAAACCCTAACAGACCTCATTCGGGCGTTTAATTTATATTTTAGTTTATTTAACGTCGTCGAAGAACAATTTTTCTACCAATTACGCAAACGCGAACGATGGGCTGAATCTTTTGAGGCTTGCTTTGCCCATTTCAAATCAACTGGCATTGATATAGAAACCCTCCAAAACTTACTTAATAAAAGCTCTTATACCCCCGTTTTTACCGCCCATCCAACCGAATCCCGTCGCCGCGCTATCCAAGAAATATTAAGCCATGTCTTTGAAAAACTTGATGAAGTTACCAGCGATCATTTGAAAAATGGATTGCCCGTTGAATTAGAAAAAATCTTGCTGCGTCATATCCGTTTGTTATGGTTCACCAATGAATTACGCCGCAACCGTTTGCGCCCTGAAGATGAAATCAAAAATGGTATGCGTTTCTTTCAAGAAAGTTTATTTCAAGCTGTCCCGCGTTTGTACCGCGATGCAGAAACCGCTTTAGCAAAAATCTATCCCGATGCCCCCTTCGAAATACCCCATTTGCTGCATTTTGGATCGTGGATGGGCGGCGACCGCGATGGCAACCCGAATGTCACTTCAAAAGTTACGGTTTTAGCGTTACGTTTGCAACATCAAGCCATTATCAGCACCTACATTGAACGATTAGAAAACTTGTCGCGTTTATTAACCCATTCGACGGCTTTTTGTAATTTCAGTGAGGCATTTCTCCGCAGTTTAGAAAGTGATGAACAAGATTTCTCTGAAGAACAAAGAAAACGCTTTGCTTATCATCGTGAAGAAGAACCCTATCGCCACAAACTACGTTATATGATTGCGCGATTAAAATTGCGTGAAGAATCGATTGAAAATGCTTTGCAAGAACAGCCCTGCCATTTACCGAGTGCCGCTTATAAGAAATCCAAAGAATTTTATGCCGATTTACAACTGATTTATAATTCATTAATGGCAAACAACGACCCTGAATCAGCTAATGGACGTTTGAAAAGTTTAATGCGATTAGTCGGGACATTTGGTTTTCATTTAGCTAAACTCGATTTACGTCAAGAGTCTTTGCGGCATACTCTCGCTGTTCATCAGCTTTTCAAAATACATAAAGTTACTGATGATTATGCTCATTTAGAAGAAGAAATGAAACTAAATTTGCTTTCTCAGTTATTAGAAAAACCACCTTTTACTATTGATTTAAGCCAATTTGAAGATAAAGAAAAAGACGTGGTTGAATTGTTTTTTGCGATTGCGAAAATTCGCCATGAAATTAGTGAAAATGCGTTAGGAAGTTATATTATTTCAATGGCGCATTCGGCGAGTCATGTTTTAGAGGTATTAGTATTAGCACATCAAGCGGGTTTAACTGAGCATTTACGCATTGCACCGTTATTTGAAACCGTTGAGGATTTGAAACATTGCGAAAAGGTCATGTCGACGTTATTTGATCAACCCATGTATCGAGCAATTTTGCAAACACGCAGAAATGTTCAAGAAATCATGTTGGGTTATTCTGATTCGGCAAAAGACGGCGGCATTTTAGCGGCGCATTGGCAATTATACGAGGCGCAAAAACGCTTAAATCAAATTGCGGCGGGGCGCGATGTGACGTTGCGATTGTTTCACGGGCGCGGCGGCACGGTCGGGCGCGGCGGCGGTCCCACGCATCAAGCCATTTTGGCGCAACCCCCACAAACCGTTTCCGGTGAAATCAAAATTACCGAACAAGGCGAAGTCGTGGCTTTCAAATATAGCTATCCCGAAACCGCTGTTTATGAATTAACGACAGGGGTAACTGCTTTATTTCAAGCAACCTTAACAACATTGCAACCCATTCAAGCGGAACGCCTTGATTTTATTGGAATTATGGACGCATTGGCGCGTTTTTCAGAAGAATATTATCGGCAATTTACTGAAGAAACAAACGGGATGATGGATTATTTCTACGATGCCACGCCCGTTAATGAAATTGCGCAATTAAATATTGGTTCTCGACCGAGTTATCGCAAAAGCGGTGATCGAGGAAAAGGCTCAATTCGGGCGATTACATGGGGGTTTGCGTGGTCGCAAGCTCGACAAATGATGCCCGCGTGGTTTGGATTGGGTTTTGCGTTGGAGAAATGGCGCGATAATGCACCTGAACGGTTGGCGCGATTACAAAAAATGTATCAAGAATGGTCGTTTTTCCGTAATTTATTAGATAATGTTCAATCGGCGTTAATTAAGTCTGATATGACGATTGCAAAAAACTACGCTGAATTATCGCAACACGCTGAAGGTAAAAAGATATTTCAAATCATCAGCGCGGAATATCAACGGTGCATTCTTCAAATTGTGAACATTACAGGGCAGCGACATTTGTTATCGGATAATTATTTCGTGGCGAGAGCACAAGCCCATAGAAACCCCTATTTAGAACCCTTGCATCACATTCAAGTCATGCTCTTAAAACGGGTGAGAAACTTACCCGAAAATGAAACCGAACAATGGCTTTCTCCGTTGTTAAGAACGATTAATGCAATTGCCGCTGGAATGCGTAATACGGGTTAAGGAAATACAGAGCAACCCCTTCAAATCTATTCTATAATTGGGTGGTGGTGCATTTAGTGAATGATAGTCTTTGTATTTCAAGAAGTTAGAACGGGATTTCACACTGCTCTGCATCACTACCCAAAATTTAAGCATTTCCTTTGAGTTTTGTTTTGCGCGCTTGAGCAAAATCGAGCATGCGTTGCAAAGGAATCATGGCTTTTTTACCGATTTCTGGATCAATGTGAATTTCATTTGCCCCGTTCTCTAAAGTTTGTAACAAATTGTCCAATGTATTCATTGCCATCCAAGGACAATGCGCACAACTCCGACAAGTTGCTCCAATTCCACCATTCGGGGCTTCTATAAACGTTTTCTCTGGCGATAATTGCCGCATTTTATAGAAAATTCCTCGATCCGTTGCAACAATAAATGTTTTATTTGGCAAATCATGCGCGGCTTGAATTAATTGACTTGTAGAACCCACTACATCAGCCATTGCAATAACCTCGGGTGGTGATTCTGGATGCACTAAAATTCCAGCCTCTGGAAACTCTTTTTTCAAATCCGCAATTGCACTACTTTTGAACTCTTCATGCACAATACATGAACCCTGCCAACAAATCATTTCTGCACCCGTCACTTTCTCTACGTAATTACCTAAGTATTTATCGGGTGCCCACAACACTTTCTTACCCTGTGCGGTCAAATGTTCCACTATATCAATTGCAATGCTTGATGTAACCACCCAATCCGCCCGTGCTTTCACCGCCGCAGAAGTATTTGCATACACAACAACGGTATGATCGGGGTGAGCATCACAATACTTTGTAAATAAATCCGCAGGGCAACTTAAATCTAAAGAACATTCAGCATTTAAAGTCGGCATTAAAACCCGTTTTTCTGGGCTTAAAATCTTGGCAGTTTCTCCCATAAAACGCACGCCCGCGACAATCAAAG
Organism: Pseudomonadota bacterium; assembly: GCA_041161065.1. GTDB lineage: Bacteria > Pseudomonadota > Gammaproteobacteria > Beggiatoales > Beggiatoaceae > DYRG01. The sequence continues at coordinate 31,826 of JBEAVE010000024.1, forward strand.
TGGTTGCAGAATGATCACGTCCAAAACGCGCCATTTCTAATGAATCTGCAACACAGCCGCCCGTTTCTTCTGCTAAAGCCTGCAAATCCGCATCAGTGTAATAATGCGCTACTAATACTGCATTATGTTGTTTTAATAACACTTTGATTTTATTAAAATAATTTTCTTTTTGATCCGCGCTAAATTGTGGCATTGGCGGCGGCATTGGGACATCAAAAGTCGGTAAATTTGGCAAATCAACAGGTGAGGAAATCGGTATATTTTTCATAAAAATACTCCTTAGAAAACTTTGTCGTAAATTATAATAGAATTTTTTGATTATCGAGGCTGAAATTTGAGAGGAAAAGTACCAGGTTCTTGGATAGAAACACCTTGCGCATAACCATAAACAACTTCGTAAGTGGCTGGGAAAATATCGTTTTGTCGATAGGTTTCATAAGCGCGGAGAACTGCTTGAAACTTTTGTTTTCCTAATAAACCTTTTGAACGCCCTTGATTCACATTGTGTGCGCCGATAGTTTTCAAATGTTTCATGATATTTAATACGTTAGGAAAAGTTTGGGTAATTCGATCCGCGTCCATTACTGGATGACGAAAACCTGCCGCCGCTAAACCATCGCCCAATGTATGTAAGTCTATGAAATGATTAACATGATCAAAACCATCGACTTGCGCCCAACTTGATTGCAATTCATATAAGGTATCGGGACCAAAAGTCGTAAATAATAACGTGCCATTTGGTTTGAGAATCCGCGCCCATTCTTGAAATACAGCATTGAAATCATCAACCCATTGCAACATTAGATTAGAAACTAATAAATCAACGCTTTTATCAGGCAGAGGAATTTGCATTGCATCGGCACAAAAGAACTGCGCATTTGGCGAGTGTTTCTGGGCTTCTTTAATCATACCAGAGGAAATGTCGATGCCGATCATTTGTGCGTCGGGAAAACGAAATTGTAATTCACGTCCTAAAGTGCCCGTTCCGCAACCGACATCGACGATAATATGTGGTTGAATTAAAAGGAATTCTAAGCGTTCTAATAAGCGAAAACGGATTTCTTGTTGAACTTTGGCGGCGGCATCGTAACGGGGTGCGGCGTGATCAAAGGCATCGATGAGCCATTTTTTATCTAATTTCATTCCAAAACCTGCGTAGGGCGGTTAAAACGTCGGAAGCGTGTGAGAGGAACGGCGTGTGTGCCGCGCCTTCAATAATGCCGCTCCGCAACGCAGGATTCAAGTTGCACCAAGCGTCGCTCAAACTGGCGGGCACGAGCGAGTCACGTCGTCCAAAACATAAAAAGGTCAGGCAAGGCATTGATTCTTCCCATAAATTTCTTAAATCTTCGTTTTTCAATAATTGCAAGCCCGCATTCAATGCCAATGGATGTGGCGCAGGTGAATTTTGTAATTGATGACGCAATTTTTTCAACCAAAATTTTGCTTGATCATCACCTTGTAATTGTAATGCTAAAAAACGTTGCAATGTTCCCGCCCAATCTTTCTCTAATTGAAATGCGAATTTGTCTAAAGTTGCTTCCGCCATTGCACATTGCCAATGTTCTTTTTGCACAAAACAAGGGCTACTTCCGATTAAAAATAACCCTTTGATTTTATTTGGATAATTAAACGCTGTAAATTGCGCCATCAAACCACCCAACGACCACCCAATCCATAAAGCATTTTCAGGTAATTGTGAAATTAAATGTTTGGCAATGTTTTCAAGTGAATACGGTTCAAGCATGGGGCTTTGTCCATATCCAAACAAATCGATTTGAAAAACCGAGAAATCCTCGACCAACAAAGAAACAAAATCGTCCCAAATATGATGTTGAAATCCCCAGCCATGCAACAAAATAACAGGGGGATTAGTTGGCTCTCCGCTTGATTTAATAAAAAGAGTTGTCATTTTAATTAAACGTTATAGAACGCCCGCATATTTCAAACGAGGATAAGGGGATTTCAAACGGATTTTATCAATGATTGCATTAACCATTTGTCCGGCTTTCAAATGGGTAGGACCATAAAGCATTGCTTCAACTCCCCAAGGCTGCATTTCTACTTTATAACCTGCCTTCATGACTTCAACAACAAGAACTTGAATGGTTTTCTCTTCCCATTCTTGTTTCAAATATTGCATAAACCAGCGTTTTTTCGACTCATTTTCTAAATTGCGGGCTTCACGAGCGGCTTGTTCTGCGGTGGCTAAAACTTGGAACAACTCTTGTTGATCGTAAGGCAAAGTTTCTCCATTTAAATGCGCATCTAATTGGCGTTGCATCACCAAATCTGCAAACCGCCGCAAAGGTGAGGAAAATTGCGTATAAACTGACAAACCTAAACCACTATGTTGAGCGGGTTGTAATGATAAAGAAGATGGTTTGATAAATTTGCGCACTTTTTGAAAAATCAGGGGGTCTTGCATCATTTCTAGAGAAATCGTTTCAAGTGGTGCTTCTTGGGTTCTAAAAATGAGAGGAACTTGATTTCTCTGGGCATATTTAGCGGCTAAATGATTCACTAAAATCATCATTTCTGCGACTAATTGTCTGCTTGGCGAATTACGGTCGAGCACTTCAACCTTAATGTCGTGATTTCTAACTTTGATTTTATATTCGGGGCGATTAAACTGTAATGCTCCATTTTCTAGGCGTTGTTTCAAAAGAAGATCACCCAGTTGCTTTAATTCGACTAAACGTTGTGCTGTATCTCCTTGTTTTTCTTCTAAAAGTTGATCCGCTTCATTATAATTCAAACGTTTGTGAACACGCACCGCTTCACGGCTAATTTTGCTTTCTAAAATATGTCCTGAGAAATCAATTTTGGCTTGTAATAACACAGAGGAGCGGACGGTTTCTGCGGTTAAGCTAGAAATGTCGCAAGAAATGTAGTCGGGGAGCATTAAAACAGTGCAAGTGGGCAAATAAACAGTGGTAGAACGGCGCATTGCCTCACGGTCGAGCGCGTCGCCCCGTTGCATGACGGCGGCGGGATCGGCGATGCCCACCCACACGCGCCAGCCGTCTTCTTCGCGGTCGATGTGGAGCGCGTCGTCGACTTCGCGGGTGTCGTCGTCGTCGATGCTGAACGCTAAGTCATGGATTTTCCTAGAAGAATCAGGCAGCCACGCTTGAATCGACCGCGCCAGTTCGAGAATGGGCTGCGAAAATTCAGGTTTCAAACCCGCCACGATTACGTCCCGATCCGCATCGGCAGAAATGCGCCCCGATTTTTGAAGTAAATCAAAGACTAAGCCTCGCGGAACTTGGTTTTCGGCTTCGGCGAGAGTTTGTAATAAAGGTTCTAATTCTTTATCTTTATCACCCCGCATCCAGCATTCTAAACGCTCAAATAAATATCTATTTTCTTCTGTAATTTCAATAACTTCCGCTTCAATAGCCTGTTTCAACCACGTTTCTGCAAATTGAGCAAATTGTTTCTTTTCTGATTCACGTTGGCGTTGTAATTTCAGTTCTTCAACTTGGTTTAAAGAACGAGCTTCCCAATTTTTGCCGCGTAATTTGAAATAAAGTCCATCTTGAACAAAGGCTTGCCACAATGCTGCTTGGTGTTCAACCGTGATTTCTCCGCTAAAGAACAGTTCCGCTAAATCTTTTAATTCAAAAGAACCCAATTCCTGTGCGGTTTCCCAAAGCAATTCGACATCGATGGTGGCGGCTAACGTATTGATAACATGATGAATTTTGGCGCAGCGTTCCTGCCAATCCGCCGCCGACCCAACTCGCCACGTAGTATTCCAAAAAATTTTATCTTCAGAGAAACTAATATCGCGGTTCTTCTCATTTAAGGCTTGAACTTTCTTTTTAATGGTTTTAACAATACAAACCCAATTTAACTGATCACCATCGATCAATGTTACAATTCTACCATCAAAATCAGACACTTAAATGCTCCTTAAAAACAGTTCGGCTTGTTTGAGAATTTTATTTCTATTCCATAACAAATGCCAACGTCCGCCGCCTTTTTGTTCCCAAAGAACTGCCGACCGCACACCTGCTAATAATAATGCTCTAATTTTGGCAGCTTTTTCTTCATCTTGGAGATAATCTGGACGACCAAAAACTTGAATGCGAAAAGGTAAAGTACTGAGGGTATTTGTATAGAGGTGAGCGATTTCTAAAAACGTCGCAGGTTGTATTGTTTCTCCATTAAAAACAATCTGTTGCAATCCATCATGAAGGAGAGATGGAAGTTTTTTATCACGCATAAAACGGCGTTGCAAATCCATCATGCCCATTGTGTAACGGAGGCTTTCTGCATCGCGTTTGAGATTGTTTGCGCCTAATTGCGTTAAAAGCATTTCTAAACCTAGCCGCACGCCCTGCACACCACCAAAAACCGCCGCCGTTGTTTGCGCATCAAATACAAAAAGGCTCGCCACGCTAGCTTGCAGAGGCGTTTCTTGCGCGCTCCCCTGCCGTGCAATTTGTTTAACTAATTCAGCCGCTTGAAAAATGCCTGCTAATCCTAATGTAATATCTGGAATACTCATTTTCTACTAATAAAAGGTTATAAATTCTTGCATTATAGCAGGACTTTCTTAAATTAAGTATCCTCTGAAATGATTACACGATTGCGCCCGTATTCTTTGGCTTGAAATAGTGCTTTATCCGCCGCAGAAATCACTTTTGTAATCGTTGCACCATGCTGTGGAAAAAACGCAATACCAGAAGATAGTGTTGCATAAATATTATGATGTTCCTCAACCGTTATTTTAAGTTTTTCTAAAGAAACTCGCCATCTTTCTGCCGCCTGATAAGCCGCTTCAATAGAAGTGTTAGGCAAAACAACTAGAAACTCTTCTCCTCCATAACGACAAACAATATCTGTTGATCGAATTTGTTGCAAAAGTTGTTTAGCAAATGTTTGCAAGACTAAATCCCCCATATCATGACCAAATTGATCATTAATTGTTTTAAAATGATCAAGATCAATCATAATGAAACTTATCGGATAATTTTGTTGTGTTGCTCGAACAATTTCTTGAGGAAGTTTCTCATGTAAATAACGCCGATTGTAAAGCCCCGTTAAAGGATCACGATTCGCTTGTTCTCGCAATTCATTTTCGAGTCTTTTGATTTCATTTAATTGAACTTGTAATTGCAAATTAGATTCTAATAAAGCTCTCTCTGCCCGTTTGCGATCAGTAATATCTTCTTTTACACCCACATAATGGGTAATTTTTCCTTGATCATCACAAATCGGAGAAATGATTGCTGATTCATAATAAATTTCACCATTTTTTCTCTTATTAATTAATTCACCACACCAAATTTTTCCTTGAGTAATGGTATTCCATAGTTCAACATGTTTCTCGGGTGGTGTTTGCCCAGATTTTAAAATTCGCGGGTTTTCTCCTAAAACTTCTTCTCGGCTATAGCCTGTTACTTGTGCAAAACGGGGATTAACATATTGTAAATTGCCATTAGTATTTGCAATCACAATAGAAACAGGAGCTTGTTCAACGGCTTGTGATAATTGCCGAAGTTTTTCTTCGGTTTGTTTTCTTTCAGTAATATCGATCACATATTCAATAATTTGCTTAACATTTCCTTCATTATCAAAAATAGGATAGGCAAAGACTTCCATAATATGAAGTTCATGATTATCATCATAGTGCAAATGCTCAACGACTAAAGGTTTCTTTGTTTGTTTGACTGTTTTAACAGGACAAATATGTGCTAAAGAATCACAAGGTTCACTTTGTCGATGAGTTAATTGATAACAAGTTGTTTGATCTTTTAACCATTGCCCTGCGCTTTCATTGGCTAATTGAATTTTATAATCATCAGCATTAATGACATAAAAAGGATCAGATAAGGCGTTAATAACACTATTTAATAAAACGGTTTTTTGATGCTCTTCTTCACGGGCTTTTCTACGTTCAGTAATATCATTCATTGTAGTTAATAAACACAAATCTTTTCCTAAATAAATGAAATCTGCTGAAAATAAACCAATACGTTGAGAACCATCTTTTGTTTTAATGATGGCTTCAAAGTTACGTACTTTAATATTTTGTTGAAGCATTTTAATAACTTCATCTCGCACACTGTAATCGGTAAAAATATGCAATTCAATGGCAGTTTTTCCAATGACTTCTTCTCGGGTATAACCTAATGTTTCTAAAAAGGCTTCATTCACATCAAGAAAGACATTGCTTTCAAAATAAGAAAGTGCCATTGGAACAGAATTAGAATGAAAGGCTTTTGAGAATTTTTCTTCGGAAAGTTTAATGCGAGAAATATCTTTACTAATCCCAAAAATGGCGGGCTTATTATTCCAAACACCTCGCATCACTCTAGTTTCGACGGGAATAATCTGACCATTTTTAGAAATGAGAGGAATTGGGCAAACTTCGGCTTTTCCTGCAAGCATTTCTCCTACAATAAAACCTGCTTCGGGACGACGTTCAAATGGGTGAACAATTAGAACAGAATTATTATATAGCTCTTCTTTTGAATAACCCAAATCACGAATTACTTTCTCATTGGTGTAAATAATACGACCTTGTTCATCTAAAACAAAGAGATATTCATCAATCGCATTAAATAAGTTTTGGTAATTTTGATGCGTTTGCGAGAGCAATTTTCTCATGTGTGGGCAAGATATAGCGTGTTGCAAATTAGTAGAAGAAATACAGGATTTTTTTAGGCGTTTTTTAAGGTGGCGTTTGTTCATAATAATGGCATCTCGCGATTTAAATTTATTCTATTTATTTTAATGCAATAACAGTGCAAAATGCGAGTTTGGGCGGGGGGATTTAAAACAAAAGTGCTATTTTGGGGACTTTAAAGGGATTTTTTTGGGAAAAAGGGCATTTTTAGCAGAAATGTTGCGATGCAGCGTGATTTTTAAAGCAATTTTGCGTATAACGATCCAGAAATTGGTGAATGAAAACCTCGCTTATTTATGTTGCAATGCACAAAATAACTGTTTGTTTTGGGCGTTGAAGAGATTTTTTAGTGGTATAACCGCAATCGCGGCGCGTTTTTTAGAGCATTTGGTCGAACCTACATAGATTAATAGGTTGATTATTAACGAAAAAATGAGCACTAATTATTTTTTTAGGTGCATCATAATTTTGAGTATATTAGCTATTGTTAATGTAACTAAAGTAGGATATACTTCATATCTAATATAAGCGGATAATTAAATGGCTGCTTAACGTGCAACGTCCGTGATCATTTTGACAAAGGAGACCTCATTATGGCTAAACCCATGCACCCCACGCCCCGCATCGATCAATTGGAAAGCGGTCCTTGGCCCAGCTTCATTACTGGCTTAAAACGCCTCGCCAATGACGATGGCAAACCTTACCAAGAGATGGTCATCGACCTGCTCGGTCAGTTAGAAACCTCTTACGAAACCCGCAAAGGCTATTGGAAAGGCGGCACGGTCGGCGTGATCGGTTATGGTGGCGGTGTGATTCCCCGTTTCACCGAATTACTCGATGACAACAAAAAACCCAAATTCCCCGCCGCCGCTGAATTCCACACCCTTCGCATTATGCCCCCCGCTGGTATGCACTATACCACTGATTTATTACGCAAAATGTGTGATGTCTGGGAAAAATACGGCTCGGGTTTGATCGCGTTTCACGGTCAATCGGGCGATATTATGTTCCAAGGCGCACCTTCCAAAAACGTTCAACCCGCGTTTGATGAATTCAATGAAATGGGCTTCGATTTAGGGGGCGCAGGTCCCGCTGTCAGAACGGGTATGTCTTGCGTGGGCGCGGCGCGTTGCGAACAATCTTGCGCAAACGAACAAAAAATCCATCGAATGTTAGTCAATAACTTTTTAGATGATATGCACCGTCCCGCGTTACCTTACAAATTCAAATTCAAAGTGTCTGGCTGTCCAAATGACTGCATGAACGCCATCGAACGCGCAGACATGGCGGTGATCGGAACGTGGCGTGACGACATGAAAGTCGACCAAGCCGAGGTTAAAAACTACGTTGCAAGTATGGGTCGCAAGAAAATCATCGACAACGTCATTACGCGCTGTCCCACCAATGCGTTATCGTTGAATGATGACGACACTTTAACCGTTGATAATCGCAATTGCGTGCGTTGTATGCACTGCATTAACGTGATGACCAAAGCCTTATCTCCTGGTGATGACAAAGGCGTGACCGTGTTAATGGGCGGCAAACGGACATTGAAAATCGGTGATTTGATGGGCACGGTCGTGATTCCATTCAAAAAATTAGAAACCGACGAAGATTACGAAAGTTTGGTTGAAGTTGCTCAAAATGCGATTGATTTCTTTGCAGAAAATGCCTTAGAACACGAACGTACCGGTGAAATGATCGAACGCATTGGGTTAGTGAATTTCTTAGAAGGCATCGGCTTAGAAGTTGATCCGAATATGATTTCTGAACCGCGCCAATCTTCCTACGTTCGCATGGACGGCTGGGACGAAGAAGCCGCCAAATGGTTCGAACGCAAACAACAAGCCGCGTAATTACTTAAAGGAGATTATTTCAAATGTCAGCAGCACCAAGAATGCCTATCGAAAGCGGTGTGCCCGAACCGTTCCAATATATGCACCCCACGATGCAAAAAAACTTCGGACAATGGAAATATCACGATCGTCCTCGCCCTGGTGTATTGCATCACGTTGCAAAATCTGGCGATCAAATCTGGACGGTTCGCGCCGGCACACAACGCCAAATGGACGTGTACACCATTCGCAAACTCTGTGATATTGCAGACAAATTTGGCGATGGCTTTGTCCGTTTCACCATTCGCAGCAACATCGAATTTTTATTGAGTGACGAAGCCAAAGTTGCTCCCTTAATTGAAGCTCTCGGCAAAGAAGGCTTCCCCGTCGGCGGCACAGGTAATTCCGTGACCATGATCGCCCACACCCAAGGTTGGTTGCACTGCGACATTCCGGGCACGGACGCATCGGGCGTGGTGAAAGCGTTGATGGACGAACTCCACGAAGAATTTATCCGCGAAGATATGCCCAATCGCGTTCACATTACGACTTCGTGCTGCCAAATTAACTGCGGCGGTCAAGGTGATATTGCGATCAACATTCAACACACCAAACCGCCCAAAATTAACCACAATTTGGTTGCGAACGTATGCGAACGCCCGACCGTAGTGGCGCGTTGTCCTGTCGCCGCGATTCGTCCCGCAATGGTCAATGGCAAACCGTCTTTGGAAGTGGACGAGAAAAAATGCGTGTGTTGTGGCGCGTGTTTCCCACCGTGTCCGCCGATGCAAATCAACGATCCAGAGCATTCCAAATTAGCAGTGTGGGTGGGTGGAAATCACTCAAACGCGCGCAGCAAACCATCTTTCCAAAAATTAGTCGCCGCAGGCATTCCGAACAATCCCCCGCGTTGGCCCGAAGCCGCCGCCGTTATCAAAAAAATCCTCGCAACCTACAAAAAAGACGCGAAAGATTGGGAACGGATGAATGATTGGATTGAGCGGATTGGTTGGGCGCGGTTCTTTGAATTGACCGAATTACCCTTCACCAAATTCCATATCGATAACTGGCGTGGCGCGCGTCGTAGTTTGAATGCTTCTGCGCACATTCGTTTCTAAGGATTGAATCGCATGAAATTCGCTATTCAAATTAACGAAGGACCTTATCAACACCAAGCGGCAGATACCGCGTATTTATTTACGAAAGCCGCGTTGGAAAAAGGTCATGAAATCTTCCGCGTGTTTTTTTATCACGACGGGGTGAATAACGCCTCGAGTTTGACCGCGCCACCGCAAGACGATCGCAATGTCACGCAGCGTTGGTCAGCCTTAGCCAAACAGTACAATTTAGATTTGGTGGTGTGCGTGGCGGCAGCCTTACGTCGCGGGATTATCGATGACAACGAAGCGAAAAGAAATGGTAAATCTGCGTCAAATGTGGCGGAAGGGTTTCGGATTTCTGGCTTGGGTCAATTGATTGAAGCGGGCATTCAAGCCGACCGTTTAGTGGTCTTTGGCGATTAAAGGAGAAAAAAGATGTCTGAAGGCAAAATTAAACAGTTTCTCTATTTGAATCGCAAAGCCCCATACGGAACAGTGTATGCGCTTGAATCGCTTGAAGTTGTTTTAATCGCGGCGGCATTCGATCAAGATGTGAGTTTGGCGTTTGTCGATGATGGTGTTTATCAATTGGCAAAAGGTCAGGATACCAAAGCCGTTGAAATGAAAAACTTTTCTCCCGTTTATAATGCGCTTGGCGATTACGGCATTACCAAACTCTATGTAGAAAAAGAATCGTTAGATGAACGGGGTTTAACCTTAGACGATCTGATGAATGTTATCTATGAAGATGAAAACGACGATTACGCTGAGAAACCATCTATCCGGTTGGTGAGTCGCGCAGAAATGGCGGCGATGATGGAAACCCAAGACATTGTATTAAGTTTCTAGGGAGTGACAAGAAATGATTTTACACACGGTGAACAAATCCCCCTTTGAACGCAATGCGTTAAATAGTTGCTTGGGTCACGCGGAAGCAGGTAGTGCGGTGCTGATGATCGAAGATGGCGTGTACGGCGCGATGGCGGGTACGCAGGTTTCTGCAACAGTGAGCGCGGCATTGGCGAACGTGAAAGTTTATGTGCTGGGACCCGATTTGGCAGCGCGCGGCATCGCAGAAAATAAAGTACTGGCGGGTATTCAAGTGGTTGATTACGGCGGATTTGTGGATTTAGTTGCCGCAAATTCCACCGTTCAAGCGTGGTTATAAATACCCTTACCCTTGTAAATGGTTTAACCCATTGGCAAGGGTATGCGATAAAATACATTCTTTTGGTTTAATTTGAGGATATAAACATGGCTAGCATTGAAGTAGGCGGAAAAGAAGTTGAAGTAGATGAAGAAGGTTATTTGGTCAATCTGAGCGATTGGACTGAAGAAATCGCTGAACATTTATCAAAATCAGAAGACCTTGTGCTGAGCGAAGAACATTGGGACATCATTAAATTTCTCCGCGAATATTATGAGGAATATCAAATCGCACCCGCTGTTCGTGTGCTTACAAAAGCCGTCGGTAAAAAATTGGGGGCAGAAAAAGGCAACAGCAAATATTTGTACGGTCTTTTCCCCTTAGGTCCTGGCAAACAAGCCTGTAAAATCGCGGGCTTACCCAAACCAACCGGCTGTATCTAAATTCCATTTCAAAGAGGGGAGCAAATCCCCCCTTTCTTCCAATTTCAAATTGTTAAAGGAGCATCAGAGCCATGGGGTTTCTGACGGGTTTTTACGCGCTGTTTTTTTATGTCGCAGTATTAATATTTCTTGTCGGCGTGGGCTATAAAATCTACGAATACGCCCGCACGCCCGCACCCTTAAAAGTGCCTACCATGCCTGCGCCTTTAACTTCTCACGGCGTAGCGTGGCGTTTAATCACCGAAGTCGTGTTCTTCAAATCTTTGTTTCGTTCCAATAAATGGATTTGGATTCTCGGCTGGTTATTTCATGCTTGTTTATTATTAGTTTTACTCAGACATTTACGTTATTTCATCGATCCCGTTTGGTTATGGGTCGATTTATTGCAACCCTTTGGAAAATACGCCGCTTTTGGTATGGTTGCGGGATTAGTGGGATTACTCGCAAGAAGAATTATGGTTGAAAGAATCCGCTACATCAGCAATCCCTCCGACTATTTAATGCTGATTTTATTATTAATGATTGGTGCAAGCGGCAGCATGATGACCTTCGTCAAACACACCGACATCGTGCAATTAAAAGCCTTTTTCTTAGGCGTGCTAAGTTTCAATTTCCAATATGATTTACCCTCCGATCCGATTTTATTTGTTCATTTGACCGCCGTATTTGTATTAATGATAGTTTTTCCATTTAGCAAATTATTACACGCGCCGGGTGTTTTCTTTAGTCCATCGCGCAATCAAATCGATAATGCCCGTGAGAAACGTCATCTCGCGCCTTGGGCAGCCAAATTAGAAAGTAATCATTAAGGAGTTTTCTCATGGCAGCGAAAGCAAAATATGACGTTCCAGAAATGCAGGAATATCCTATTATTCCAATGCTAAAACCCGACGCAATGAAAAGCAATGGTCCTTTCATCGCCAAACCTGAACATCAAACACCATTAAATTACCCGGGCGAATTAGTTGAAAACTGGGAACAAAAAGCGGTTGAAAAGCTCGGCGAATTATTAGAAAAAAACGTCGCTTTACGGGTTTATTTAGATTCCTGTGTTAGATGTGGTGCGTGCACCGATAAATGCCACTATTTCTTAGGCACATCTGACCCCAAAAATATGCCCGTTGCTCGACAAGATTTATTGCGTCAAATCTATCGTCGTTATTTCACCGTACCGGGTAAAATCTTTGGTGCTTTGAATTGGGATTGGGGTAAGAAACTCATCGGCGCAAAAGATATGTCGAAAGACGTTTTGGACGATTGGTACAATTACTTTCACCAATGCTCACAATGTCGTCGTTGCTCGGTTTTTTGTCCTTATGGCATTGACACCGCAGAAATCTCAATGGCGGCGCGTGAAATCATGGACGAAATCGGGCTTGGACAGAAATATTGCAATGAAATTATTGGAAAAGTTTTCAAAATTGGCAATAATTTAGGCTTACCAGGTCCTGCATTACAAGATACCCTTGAAGGCTTAGAAGAAGACGTTGAATTTAATACTGGCGTGAAAGTGCGTTTTCCTTTAGATGTTGAAGGCGCGGATATTTTATTAGTTACCCCATCGGCGGATTTCTTTGCAGAACCTCATGTTGATGGATTAGTCGGTTATGCAAAAGTGTTTCACCAAGCGGGCGTTTCTTGGACAATGAGTTCTTATGCTTCTGAGGCAGGAAACTTCGGAATGTTCATTGGAAGTTACGAAAATATGCGGAAGATTTCTTTACGGATTCGCAAAGCCGCGCTGGATTTGAAAGTTAAAAGAATTGTTTTCGGTGAATGTGGTCATGCTTGGCGGGTTGCTTACAGTTTTTTGAATACGTTGGCAGGACCGTTTGATTTCCTCGATCCGAAATACCCTGTTCCTCAACACATTTGCGAATTTACCAATGAGTTGATCAAAGCAGGTAAACTTAACTTCGACAAATCCAAAAACGATCATCTTAAAATCACTTTCCACGATTCTTGTAATGTCGCTCGTGCAACCCGAATGGGAAATGTTGAAGGCGGACAATTTACCATTCCTCGTGAAGTGATTAAAGCCGTTTGTAATCATTACCATGATATGTCCGCAGAAACCATTCATGATAAAACATTTTGTTGTGGTGGCGGGGGCGGTTTGCTCACCGATGATTTAATGGAAATTCGGATCAAAGGCGCGTTGCCCAGAATGCAGGCGTTGAAACAAGTCGTAGAAGAAAAAGGCGTTACCCATTTAGCGGCGATTTGTGCAATTTGTAAAAGTCAATTTACCAAAGTGTTGCCGTATTATGGTTTCAAATTGGATCAAGTCGTCAGCGTTCACCAATTAGTGAGCAATGCGATTATTTTGGACGGTCAAACCGAAGAAGCATAATATTATTAGGAGATTATTGTATGGCAGTCAGCAATGAAGACATGAAACTCACCTTTCGTCGCTATCAAGAAGGTGAAACCACTCCCGAAGCATGGAATGAGTGGATTTTTCAAGCCAGTTGGTCGCACAAATGCCCAACGTATGTGCATCGCACGCCGCCTTGTCAAGGAAGCTGCCCATCGGGTGAAGACATTCGCGGTTGGTTGGGCATCGTCCGCCAAATGGAAAAACCACCCAAAGATGTCACTTGGCAGGAATACGCCTTCCGCCGTTCAACCGATGCTAACCCTTTCCCCGCCGTGATGGGTCGTGTGTGCCCCGCCCCTTGTCAAGACGGTTGCAACAGAAATCAAGTGGAAGATTTTGTTGGGATTAATTCGGTCGAGCAATTCATCGGTGATCACGCTTTGGCAAATGGTTTTAAATTCAATAAACCCGCGCAAGAAAGCGGTAAAAAAGTCGCAATTATTGGCGGCGGTCCCGCAGGTTTGAGCGCAGCGTATCATTTGCGCCGCAAGGGTCACGGCTGCACGATTTTTGACGATCACGCAGAATTGGGTGGCATGATGCGTTACGGGATTCCGGGTTATCGCACGCCGCGCACAGTTCTCGATGGTGAAATCGGGCGGATTTTGGAAATGGGCGTTGAGACCCGCATGAATACTCGCGTCGGTCGTGACGTGCAAATGGCTGATCTTGAAAAAGAATATGACGCAATTGTCTGGGCTTTGGGTTGTAAAGCGGGGCGCGGATTGCCGATTCCAAGTTGGGCAAATACCCCTAATTGTATTACGGGTGTAGATTTTTTAGCGGCGTTCAACGAAGGTCGTTTGAAAATGGTCAGCGAAAAAGTCGTCGTGATCGGCGGGGGCGATACGTCAATCGACGTGGCATCGGTGGCGCGCCGGTTGGGTCACATCACGAACATTAACCCGAATGATCGCCCTGAAAACGTGATTATGGGTTATGTGGCGCACGATGTGGCGGCGAGTGTTGCTCGAGATGGCGCAAAAGTCACGCTGACTTCGCTGTTTCCCGTAGAAAAAATGACCGCCGCAGAACACGAAGTCAATGACGCCAAACGCGAAGGGGTCGATATTCACGGGGGCGTGATGCCGCTGGAAGTCATCAAAAATGCCGAAGGGCGCGCGACCGCCTTGAAAATGTGCAAATGCACCGTCGACAAAAAAGGCATTCCCACCGCCATCGAAGGCACGGAATACACCATTGAAGCCGATTTGATCGTGTCTGCGATTGGGCAGTTTGGGGATTTCGTGGGTTTAGAAGAACTCAACAATGGACGCGGTTTCATTAATGCCGATCCGTTCTATCGCGTCAAAGGTAAAGAAAAGCATTTCGTGGCGGGAGATATTATTCGTCCTCATTTATTAACGACGGCGATTGGTCACGGTTCAATTGCCGCCGAAAGTATCGATGCCTTTTTGAAAGGCGGTGAAATCGGAAAACGTCCCAAAGTCGATGTGCATCATTTTGATTTGCTTGATAAATTAAAAGAAACCAATTTATCTCCCACCGAATACAACAATCAAAGCGTGCACGGTACATCTCAAGCTAAATTCGCCGTTCACAATTATGAAGACCGTTCTTCGCAAGAAATCATTCCCGCCGACGAATTGTTCTTAGGTCATTTCAATTTTGTTGAACGAAAGAAACGTGAGGAAATCCACATTTCTGCGGAAGAGGTGATCGGACATTTCTCCGAACGCATGAAAGGTTTAACCGATCAAGAAGCAATCGACGAAGCCAAACGCTGCATGAGTTGTGGAATGTGCTTTGAATGCGATAATTGCGTGATTTATTGCCCGCAAGATGCCGTCAAACGTACCAATAAAAAAGAAGCTACAACAGGACGTTACGTCTACACAGATTACAGCCGTTGTATTGGTTGCCACATTTGTACCGATGTTTGTCCGACCGGTTACATTCAAATGGGATTGGGCGAATGAAACGCTTTCTGATCCTTGCAATGTGCTGGGGTTTGTGGAGCATGGCGAGCGCGGAAGGACTTTTCTCGCCGCCCAATCTCCCAAAAGCCAAAGCGGGTTCGCAATGTGTTGATAATCCTGAACTTATGCGCAAACAACACATGCAGCATATTCTGCATCAACGCAATCAAACCATGCGACAAGGCATTCGTGACGGTAAAAACAGCCTTGTCGAATGCGTGAATTGCCACGTCACCAAAACCGCAAACGGGGATTTCCCAAGCATTGAAAGCAAAGACCATTTCTGCGCGGGTTGTCATCAATACGCAGCGGTAAAAATTGATTGTTTTCAATGCCATGCGAGCAAACCTGATGTTATTGTGGGAGGGAAATGAAAATGACTAACCAATTGAATCGTCGACAGTTTTTGACTTTATCGTCGAGTTTAATGTTATTGACCATTCCCGTTGCCGCAAATCCTCCGAGACCACTCGATCAGCCCGTAACTTCTCAAAAACGTTGGGGTTTATTGATCGATACGTCAAAATGTTCAACGGGTTGCGATGCGTGCGTAAATGCTTGCCACATCGACAATGGGGTTACGGGTCACAATCGCCCCGCCACCGATGCGCAATGGATTCGCAAAGTCACCGTAAAAGATAAGCAAACTCAAAAGGTTACGTCATTGCCTTTGATGTGCCAACATTGCGAAAATCCTCCGTGCGTCGACGTGTGCCCAACAACGGCATCCTTCAAACGTGCGGATGGTATTGTTTTAGTTGATAAACATTTGTGCATCGGCTGTCGCTATTGCATGATGGCATGCCCTTACAAAGCGCGGTCATTTATTCACGAAAAAGTCGAAAACCAAAAACCACACGTTCCGCGCGGTATGGGAACGGTCGAAGCCTGTAATTTGTGCGTGAAACGGGTCGACGAAGGAAAATTGCCTTCTTGTGTTGAGGCTTGCAAAAACGCAGGGCACAACGCAATCTTATTCGGTGATTTAAGAGATGCAAACAGTGAAATTTCTCAACGATTACAAAAGGTTAGCTCAGCCGCCTTGCGTGCAGATATGGGCTTAAATCCGGGGGTACGTTATGAAAACCTCTAAGAAATCAATCATTTATCGTGAATTAGACGGTAATTTAGCGTTTTGGACTGTGATCGGCGTGCTCGGCGCGGTGATCGCAGTTGGACTCGGCGCGGCGTATTACATGGAACATCACGGACATCATGTCACGGGAATGTCGAACCAAATCGTGTGGGGAATGCCGCATATTTTTGCGATTTTGTTGATTGTCGCGGCTTCTGGCGCGTTGAACGTTGCGTCGGTCGGGACGGTGTTCAATAAAACCCTTTACAAACCGATGGGACGTTTCTCAGCGTTAATGGCGGCAACATTATTGATTGGTGGTTTGAGCATTTTGGTATTAGATTTAGGTCGTCCCGATCGTTTAATCGTTGCAATGACTTCCTATAATTTCAAATCCATTTTTGCTTGGAATATCATTTTATATAATGGGTTTCTCGCGCTAATCATTGTGTATTTGTGGTTTATGATGGAACGTAAAATGAACGCTTATTATCCGTATGCGGGTTTTGCGGCTTTTATTTGGCGTTTAGTTTTAACCACTGGTACGGGTTCAATCTTTGGTTTCTTGGTTTCAAGAGCCGCTTATGATACGGCGATTTTAGCTCCATTATTTATTTCATTGTCTTTATCGTTAGGAACGGCTGTTTTTTTAATGACTTTAATGGCGGTTTCTAAAATAAGCAACCGTGAATTAGGTGATGCAGTTGTTCGGCGTTTAAGTCGTTTATTAGGTGTTTTTGTTGCACTCACGTTTTATTTCGTGGTGGTTTATCATTTGAGCAATGCGTATTTAGCGAAAGAAACTGCTTTTGAAACATTTATTTTATTCACGGGAAATCCTTATCCGATGTTGTTATGGTTTGGATTTGGCATTGTGGGAACATTATTGCCTTTGTTATTGATTTATTTACCAAAATTTGATCGCACCCCTGAATTTAGTCTTTTATCGGCATTTCTGGTGATGTTAGGTGCGTTTTGTTTGTTATATGTGATTATCATTGGTGGACAAGCCTTTCCTTTAGAAATCTTCCCGGGTAAAGAAGTCTTAGAATCTTCTTTTGGTGATGCAAACAAAATCCACCTGTATGCACCAACGATTTGGGAGATTTTATTAGGATTTGCGGGCATTGGAATTGCTCTCATTGCAGCATTTCTCGCGTCATGGGTTTTACCTTTTTTCCCCGAAACCCTCGCCGATACCGCCGTTGATCCTCACTTAAAAATAACCACTTGATTTTACTAAATAATTAAAGCCCGCAAATTTACACTTGTGGGCTTTTTCTTTTTAGAGCACAGTATAATTATAACCATATTTTATACGTTTAAAACTATAAATACTTCTTCACGTCTCTTTATCAATAGCAACGTTTAAGATAAACTTACAGTAATAAGTCAATTACCGCTTTTTGTTAGGGAACTCATAAAATGAAAGAAGATAAAATTCAAAAAATCAAAAATACTTTTGATATTGCTTTGCAATCCTATGAAAATATAGAATTTATGTACGCTAGAGATTTACAGGATTTGCTTGGATACAATGAATGGCATAAGTTTTACCTTGTGATTGAAACAGCCAAAATGGTTTGCAAAAACTCTGGTAATGATGTAAATGCTCATTTTGTTGATATTAAAAAAACTATTCTTAATGATGGAATAGAACAACATATTGATGACATTATGCTAACTCGCTATGCTTGTTATCTTACTGCACAAAATGGTGATCCCCGTAAGGAAGAAATTGCTTTTGCCATGAACTATTTTGCAGTACAAACTCGCAAGATTGAGGTACTCCAAGAAAGAATTAATGACTATGAAAGAGTTAAAGCACGAGAACAACTAACAATTCTCGAAAAATACCTTTCTAGTTTAATTTATCAACGTGGTGTTGATGAAAAAGGATTTGGCAGAATAAGAAGCCGAGGTGATAGGGCTTTATTTGGTGGTTATACAACGGAAGATATGAAACGAAAACTATCTGTTCCTCAAGGAAGACCCTTAGCAGACTTTCTCCCAACAATTACAATAAAAGCTAAAGATTTTGCGTTAGAAATGACCAACTTTAATATTCAGGAAAAAAATCTGCGGGGTGAATATGCCATTGCACATGAGCATGAAAGTAATAACCTTGCAGTCAGAAATTCATTAAATCAAAGAGGAATAAAACCCGAACTCTTACCTTCAGCAGAGGATATAAAAAAAAGGTAGTGGTGCATATAATAGTGATATAATGTAAGAATTTAGAGGAAAGTAGAGGAAAGAAAATGAGATGTCGTTATTGTAACAGTTTAAAAGTAGTGAAAAATGGCTCAACGGGTTCAGG